>NZ_JAJEJT010000002.1:1200000-1800000 GCF_021390645.1 Paraburkholderia flagellata | reverse complement strand
GACGAACTGCGGCTCGACTCGCCGCGCGCGACGATCGTGCGGCTCGACGCGCAGCATTTCAACTTCTCGGACCTCATCGAGAAGTTCTCGACGCCCTCGAAACCGAACAGCAAGCCCACGCCGTTTTCGGTTTCAAACATCCGCGTCGAGAACGGCCAGATCACCTTCGACGATCGCCTGCTCAACGAAAAGCACGTGATCGACCGCTGGTCGCTTGGCATTCCGTTCATCGCCACGCTGCCTTCCAAGACCGACATCTTCGTCCAGCCGATGCTGCGCGCGCGCATCGACGGCGCGAGCACGCTCGCCATCGACGGCAAGACCAAGCCGTTCTCCGCGTCGCGCGAGTCGGAAGTGGAACTGCGCCTGACCGACCTCGACGTGCCGAAGCTCCTCAGCTACGCGCCCACGAAGCTGCCCGTCACGGTAAAAAGCGGCAAGCTCTCGACCAACCTCAAGCTCGACTTCGTGATGGCGGGCGAGCAGCCCACGCTACGCGTGACGGGCACGACCGACCTGAACGACTTCGACTCGACCGACAACGCCAACGCGCCGTTTTTCGGCGCGCGCAGCCTGCACGTGGCGGCGGCCTCGCTCGAACCGTTCAGCAACGTCTATCGCTTCGACGATATCCGGCTCGATGCACCGACCGTCTGGCTCGCACGCGACAAGCAAGGTGTGCTGAGCGTCGAAAAGCTGATGGGCACGCCGGCGGCGCAAAAGGAGCAGGCCGCCAACGCCGCGCCGGCTTCGGGCGCATCGGGTGCTGCGGCAACGCAAGCGGCCCCCGCTGAAACGAAGCCCCCGCCGCTCGATCTGTCGATCCGCCAGTTCGCTCTCACGAGCGGCACCGTGCACGTGCATGACGAGGTGCCATCGCGGCCCACGGAATTCGACCTCACTGACGTCACGACCACGCTTACGAACTTCTCGACGACGGCGAAAGCGGGCACGCCCTACACCTTCGCGATGAACCTGCGCGAAGGCGGCTCGGCGAAGGTCGCGGGCGCGCTCAGCCTCGCCGCGAAAACGGCCGATGCGAAGATCGAGCTTCAGCAGGTGGCGCTGCCACTCTCACAGCCCTATATCGACAACGTGACCGCTGCGCAGATCATCGGCGGCAAGCTGAACCTCACGTCACAGCTCACTGCCAACTGGGCGCAGCAGCCCGCCGTCGTGCAGGTCGGCCAGAGCACGCTCGGGCTCGAGTCGCTGAAGGTCGCCGCACGCGGAGCGAACGCGCCGGCGATTACGCTCGCTCAGGGCACGGTGCAGGTGAGCGGCATCGACCTCAACGCACGCAAGGCGCAGATCGCCTCGGTGGACTTGACCGGCCTCGTGGTGAACGCCGAGCGCCAGAAGGACGGCAAGATCGACCTGGCGCAGCTTGCCTCCGCGCATCAGGCGGCGCCCGAGCGCACGGCGATTCACGCGGCCCAGAAGTCGGTGCAGGAAGGTCCGGCCTGGCGCTACACGATCGATGCCCTCACGCTGAACAACGGCACGATCAACTTCACGGACAGCTCGACGCAGCGCCCGGCGAAGCTCGCCATCACGCCGTTCGACCTGAAGATCCAGCAGATCAGCGACGACCTGCGGCACCCGCTGCCGATCGACCTGAAGGCGACCGTCAACCGGAAGGGCACACTGGCGCTGAGCGGCAAGATCAACCCCACGCCGCTCACGGCGCAACTCAAGATCGACGCGAACCGGCTCGACGCTGCCGCGTTCGAACCTTACTTCGGCAATCAGCTCAATGCGGTGATCGCGAGTGCGCTGCTCAACATGAACGGGCAGCTTTCCGTGGAGCAGGGCAAGGCGCTCAAGGCCAACTATCGCGGCGACGCGGCGCTCGTGGACGTGCGCATGCTCGACAAGGCCACGTCCGGCCCGTTCGCGGGCTGGCGCTCGCTCGCGCTCACGAACCTGAAGGCGGATTACGACGACGCGCGCGGCACCGACGTCGACGCGAGCCGCGTGACCTTCTCCGGCTTCTACGGCCGCGTGCTGCTCGATGCGCAGGGCAAGCTCAATCTCAAGGACGTGGTCGCGCATCAAACCGGCGCGGCGCAGTCGCTCACGCAGGACACGAGCGGCAAACCCGGCGCGCGCGAACCCGTGCCGCTCACGCCGCAAGCGGCGAGCGCACCCGTTCAGACCGCTTCCGCACCCGCGCCGGCTTCGGCGCCTGCAACGGTCGTGGCCGCGCAGGCGCCGAAAAACCCCGTGCGCATGCACTTCGGCGAGCTCGTGCTGCAAGACGGCCGCGTGAACTACACCGACAACTTCATCAAGCCGAACTACACCGCCGATCTCGTGCAGATCCACGGCACGGTGGGCGCGTTCGGCACGGAATCGACGACGCCCGCACCTGTGGACGTTTCAGCGAAGCTCAAGGCGAATGGGCCGCTCTCGATCAAGGGCACGATAAACCCGCTCATCGAGAAGCCCTCGCTCGACCTCACGGCGAGCGCGCACGATATCGAACTCACGAATCTCACGCCGTACTCGGCGAAGTACGCGGGCTACCCGATCACGAAGGGCAAGCTCAACGTCGACCTGCACTATCAGCTCGAGAACGACCAGCTCTCGGCGAACAACCATATCTTCATCGACCAGCTCACGTTCGGCGATCACATCGACAACGACACGGCGACCAAGCTGCCGGTGCGTCTCGCGATCTCGCTGCTGAAGAATCGCAAGGGTGAGATCGACGTGAACATTCCGGTGTCGGGCTCACTCTCGAACCCCGAGTTCAGCCTGGGCGGTCTGATCTGGAAGGCGGTGCTCAACCTGATCGCGAAGGCGGTGACCGCGCCGTTCACGCTGCTCGCCAACGCATTTGGCGGCGGCGGCGAAGATCTTGGCTATGTCGAATTCGCCGCGGGCACGGCAACGCTGACCGACGCCGACCAGAAGAAGCTCGACACGATCGTGAAGGCGCTCGACGACAAACCCTCGATCAAGATCGACCTGATCGGCCGCGTCGATCCGGCCGTGGACACGCCTGCTCTGCGCGAGCGATACGTCGATCGCCTCGTGCGGCTTCAAAAGGTGAAGGACACGGTGGGCAACGGCGAGAGCGTGGATACCTCGCAGGTCAAGGTGGACGACAAGGAATACGAAAAGTACCTCACCAAGGCCTATAAGGATGCCGACTTCAAGAAGCCGCGCAACATGGTCGGTTTCACGAAGACGCTGCCCGTGGACGACATGAAGCAGGCGCTGGCCGACCACGCGCCTGTCGACGATGCAGCCTTGCGCAATCTCGCTCAGCAGCGCGCGCAAGCGGTGCAGCAATACTTCGAAGGCAAGGTCGATCCGAGCCGCGTGTTCATCGTGGCGCCGAAGCTGGATGCGAAGGGCATCGACGACAAGGGCGCGACTACCCGTGTGGACTTCGGGTTGAAATAAGCGGAGCGATTCAATGCGGCGGCGCGCTTCGGTTCAGGTTCAGCCGGCGCGCCGCAGCTTTTTCGGCCTCGCAAACGCGTGTTCCTCGATCACCTGCGCGAGCGTCGCAAAGGCCGGCGCGATTTCCTCGTGAGGCACGCACGCGTAACCCGTTAGCAATCCTTTGCGATCTTGGCGCCTACTGTAGTAGGCCGCAAGCGGGCGTACGATCACGCCCGCATCGTAGGCGGCCGTAGCGACGGCGCGATCGTCGGCGTGGTCGGGCAGGCCGAGCACGAAGTGCAGGCCCGCTTCCTCGCCCATGACCGGCAGCGCGTCGCCGAAATGGCGCGTGACCGCGTCGATCAGCAACTGGCGCCGCTCGCCATAGAGCGTGCGCATGCGGCGCACGTGCGAGGTGAGATAGCCGTCCATGATGAATTCGGCGAGCACCGCTTGCTGCATGAGCTGGCCTTCGCGATACAGCTCCGCCACGCCCGTGCGGAACGTGGCCGCGAGCCGCTCGGGCACGACCATGTAGCCGATGCGCAGGCCCGGAAACAGCAGCTTGCCGAGACTGCCGACGTAGATCACGCGGTCCGACTCGTCGAGACCTTGCAGTGAGGCAAGCGGGCGGCTGCCGTAGCGGAACTCGCTGTCGTAGTCGTCCTCAATGATCCATACCTTGTGCTGGCGCGCGTATTCGAGCAGCGTGCGGCGGCGCGCGAGGCTCATCACCATGCCGAGCGGGTATTGATGCGAAGGCGTGACGAGCGCGATGCGCGGCGGGTCGCGCAGGTCCTGTTCGCGCGGATTGAGCCCTTCCTCGTCGACGGGAATGGGCGCGAGCGTCAATCCTGAGGACTGCAACACACTGCGCGCGCCCCAATAGCACGGTTCTTCCACCCATGCGCGGTCGCCTACGTCGGCGAGCAGACGCACGGCGAGATCGATGGACTGGTGAATGCCGGTCGTGATGATGATCTGGTCCGGCGTGCAGCGCACCGAGCGCGCCACGCGCAGATAGTCCGAAAGCGCACGCCGCAGCGGCCGGTAGCCGCCGCCGGGCGCGTAGGTTAGCAAACCATGATTCGCCGATTTCCACAGCCGCGCCTGCAGGCGGCTCCACGTGCGCGCGGGAAATTCGGCCACGTCGGGCACGCCCGGCATGAAGGCGCCCCACTGCTTGGCGGACACGCCCGCCTCATCGATGAGCCGTTGGCCCCGCGACGACATGTCGCCGCGTGGGGAGGCGCCGCGCGCGTCGTCATCCTCGTCGGCTGAGGCGGCGGGCGGCGCTGCCGTGCTCACGGCGGCCGAGTCGGGGCGTGTGTCGGCGACATAGGTGCCGCTGCCCGTGGTCGAGATCACGTAGCCCTCGGCGCTCAGCTGGTCGTACACGTGCAGCACGGTGTTGCGCGCCACGCCGAGGTCGCCGGCCAGCGTGCGCGAGCTGGGCAGCTTGGTGCCGGGCGCGAGCCGGCCCGTCAGGATGGCCTGCTGCATGAGCTGCAGCAGCTGGCGGTAGGCGGGCTCGGCGCTTTCCTTGTCGAGCTGCGCCGCGAGCCATTCGGACAGGATGACCATGGCCAAGTGGTTCCATCGATAATAATGAAATGGCTCCATGGTATAGAGCCGGGAGCATCTATAGTAATTCGCACGTCAGTTTCGGTTAATGCCTGCGACAGGATTTATTTAATCGCGTCAGAATAGGCGGGCCGGGAGAAAGAGCAAGCAATGGAGACAGGGCGAATGAAGACCTCGGATGTGATCGTCAGCTTTCGCGGCGTACGCAAGACGTACGACGGCGAGACACTGGTCGTCAAACAACTTGACCTTGATATTTACCAAGGAGAGTTTCTGACGCTGCTCGGGCCTTCCGGATCGGGCAAAACCACCTGCCTGATGATGCTCGCCGGCTTCGAGTTTCCCACCGGCGGCGAGATCCGCCTCGAAGGCAAGCTGCTCAACAATGTGCCGCCGCACAAGCGCGACATCGGCATGGTGTTTCAGAACTACGCGCTCTTTCCGCATCTCACGGTCGAGCAGAACGTCGCTTACCCTCTGGGCGTGCGCAAGGTGCCCACTGCCGAGCGCGCGCAGCGCGTGAACGACGCGCTCAAGATGGTCCGCATGGAAGGCTTCGCGAAGCGCTATCCCGCGCAGCTCTCGGGCGGCCAGCAGCAGCGCATCGCGCTCGCCCGCGCGCTTGTGTTCCAGCCCAAGCTCGTGCTGATGGACGAGCCGCTCGGCGCGCTCGACAAGCAATTGCGCGAACATATGCAGTACGAACTGAAATCGCTGCACGAAAAGCTCGGCGTCACCTTCGTATATGTCACGCACGATCAGGGCGAAGCGCTCACGATGTCGGACCGCGTGGCCGTGTTCGACAAGGGCATCGTGCAGCAGCTCGACAGCGTGGACCGGCTCTACGAGTCGCCGTGCAACGAATTCGTGGCGAACTTCATCGGCGACAGCAACCGGCTGCGCGGCACCATCGCCGCCGTGGATGGCGAGTACTGCGAAATGCATCTCGCCGACGGTACGCGTCTCAAGGGCCGCAACGTGGCGGGTGCGCAGGCCGGTGCCGCGGCTGTCGCCTGCATTCGCCCCGAGCGCATGAAGCTCGCGAATGGTTCGAAGGGCAATGGCACGAACGCGCTGGCGGGTGAAGCGCGTGGCCTCATCTATTTCGGCGACCACGTGCGCATGCGCTGTGGCCTGCCCCAGCAGGACGAGTGCTTCGTGAAGGTGCCGCTCGGCACCGAGGCGCTCCACGGCTTCGCGCCCGGCCAGCCGGTCGCACTCGAATTCGCGCCTGAGCATCTGCGCGTGTTCGCGTGAGGCGTGCGGGCGCGGCGCGCAATCTCGCGCGCCGTCGCTTCGCAAAGCAAGCGTCTCGACGATCGGGCCACGTTTCTCGCATCGAATGGCCCGGCAAGACAAACCACCAAGGAGAAGGGACTCAACCATGAAGCAGATCGGCAACATGCGCGTTGCAGCGGTCGCGGCCGCGCTCGCACTCTCGTTCGGCGTGGCGAATGCCGCGGAGCTGACCGTCGTGAACTTTGGCGGCGCCAATGGCAATGCGCAGAAGGCGGCGTTCAACGAGCCGTTCCAGGCGCAGACGGGCAACAAGATCACCGCTGTCGAGTACAACGGCGAGCAGGCCAAGGTGAAGGCCATGGTCGACGCGAAGCACGTGGACTGGGACGTGGTGGAAGTCGAAACCGGCGACATCGCGCGCGGCTGCGACGAAGGTCTCTACGAGAAGCTCGACTGGGCCAAGCTCGGCAACAAGGGCGACTTCATGAAAGAGGCGCAACAGCCCTGCGGAGCAGGCTTTTTCGTGTGGTCGACGGCGCTCGCCTACAACGCCGACAAGCTCAAGACCGCACCTGCGAACTGGGCCGACTTCTGGGACGTGAAGAAATTCCCGGGCAAGCGCGGCATGCGCAAGGGCGCCCGCTACAACATGGAATTCGCACTGATGGCCGACGGCGTTGCGCCGCAGGACGTCTACAAGGTGCTCTCGACGAAGGCCGGTCAGGACCGCGCTTTCAAGAAGCTCGATGAACTGAAGCCGAACATCCAGTGGTGGGAAGCCGGCGCGCAGCCGCCTCAGTTCCTCGTGGCGGGCGACGTGGTGATGTCCACGGCGTACAACGGCCGTATCGACGCCGCGCAGCGTGAGGGCAAGAACCTCAAGGTGGTGTGGACCGGCAGCATTTACGACCTCGACTACTGGGCGATCCCGAAGGGCGCGCCGAACAAGGCGCTGGCCGAGCAGTACATCGCCTACACGCTTTCGACGAAGCCGCAGCAGGCGTACGCGCAGCACATCGCGTACGGCCCGGTGAACGCGAATGCGATCAAGGCGCTTGATGCGAAGACGCTCGCCAACCTGCCGAATTCGCCGGCCAACGGCAAGAACGCCATTCAGGAAAACCTCACGTTCTGGACCGATCACGGCGACGAGCTGGAGCAGCGCTTCGCCTCGTGGGCCGCGAAGTAAGTGTGATGGAGTGACGCTCCGGTGCGTAAGCACCGGAGCGTTTGGCTGCTTCGTGCGGCCCAGAGGCTGGAGACAGTAAGTGACCACAATGACGACCGTGACCAACGGTGCCGGCACGGCACGCGAAGAGACCGCGCGCCTGAAGCGCGAACTGCGCGTGGCGCAAGCGAAGAAGCGCACGATGGCGCTCATGCTGATCGCGCCGCTCGCGATCTTTTTGCTGCTGATTTTCGTGGTGCCGATCGCCGCGCTGCTCACACGCGCGGTGCAGAATCCCGAAGTGGCGGCGGCGCTGCCGCATACCATTACGGCGCTGCGCGACTGGGACCGCAAGAGCGCGCCGCCCGACACGGCCTACGCGGCGCTAGCGCAAGACCTGACCGTTGTGCGGGAAGGCGACGCGATGGGCGCACTGGCGCGCCGCCTGAACGTGGAAATCGCGGGCTTTCGCTCGCTGGTCGCGAAGACGGCGCGCGCCATGCCGCTCGCAGACGACAACGGCAAACCGCTCACGCTCACCCCCGCGCAAACGCGCGCCAAAATCGTCGAACTCGACGACCGCTGGAGCGACGTCGCTTACTGGCAGGCCATCGCCAAGAACAGTTCGCGCTATTCACCGTTCTATCTGCTCGCCTCGCTCGATCACCGGCAGGACGCGTTCGGCCGTATCGTGGCCGCCGACCCTGAGCAGCAGATCTATCTCGACGTGTTCGGCCGCACCTTCGTCATCAGCGTGTTCGTGACCGTGTTCGCGCTGCTGCTCGGCTACCCGCTCGCCTACTGGATCTCGACGCTCTCCGAGCGCCGCGCGAATCTCGTGATGATCCTCGTGCTGATTCCGTTCTGGACGTCGATTCTCGTGCGCGTGGCCGCGTGGATCGTGATTCTTCAGGGCGAGGGCCTCGTCAACAAGGCGCTGCTGGGCACGGGCCTCATCTCGCATCCATTGACGCTGCTATTCAATCGCACGGGCGTCTATATTTCGATGACGCACATCCTGCTGCCGTTCATGGTGCTGCCGCTCTACAGCGTGATGAAGTCGATTCCGCCCACGTACCAACGCGCTGCCGTGTCGCTCGGCAGCCATCCGTTCGCGGCCTTCTGGCGCGTGTACGTGCCGCAGACCTATCCTGGCGTGGGTGCGGGCGTGCTGCTCGTGTTCATTCTCTCGATTGGCTACTACATCACGCCGGCGCTGCTCGGCGGCCCCGGCGACCAGATGGTCAGCTACTACGTGGCGTACTTCACCAACGTGTCGATCAACTGGGGGATGGCCTGCGCGCTCGGCGCGCTGCTGCTCGCGGCGACCACGGTGCTCTATTTCGTCTACGGGCGCTTCACGCGCACGCAACTGAGCCTCGGCTGAGGAAGGCGCAATCATGAAATTCGCCAAACCGCTTTTTGCGCCGCATATGTCGGCTGTCGAACGCGTGTGGTACTTCGCGCTGCGCGCGCTCGTCGTGCTCACGCTGCTGTATCTGATCCTTCCCGTGCTCGCGATCGTGCCGCTGTCGTTTTCGTCGAGCACGTTCCTCGTTTATCCGATTCCGGGCTGGTCGCTGCGCTGGTATGAGAACCTCGTGATGTCGGACGAATGGCGTATGGCCGCGAAGAACAGCTTCATCGTGGGCCCGGCGGCAACGCTCGTGGCGACCGTGCTCGGCACGCTCGCGGCCATCGGTATCACCAAGGCCGATTTCCGCGGCAAGTCGGTGCTCATGGCCGTGCTGATCTCGCCGATGATCGTGCCGGTGGTCGTGGTGGGCGTAGGCATGTATCTGTTCTTCGCGCCGCTCGGTCTCGCCAATACGTATCTCGGGCTGATCCTCGCGCACGCGTCGCTCGGCGTGCCGTTCGTCGTGACGACAGTCGCGGCCACGCTGCAGGGCTTCAATCACAATCTCGTGCGTGCGAGCCTTTCGCTCGGGGCGAATCCGGTCACGACGTTCTTCCGCATCACACTGCCCGTTATCGCGCCGGGTGTCATTTCGGGCGCGCTCTTTGCGTTCGCGACTTCGTTCGATGAGGTGGTCGTGACGCTCTTCCTCGCGGGCGCCGACCAGACCACGTTGCCGCGCCAGATGTTCACGGGCATCCGCGAAAACATCAGCCCGACGATCGCTGCGCTCGCAACGATCCTGATCGTGTTTTCCACGTGTTTGCTGCTCGCGCTCGAATGGTTGCGCGGCAGGAATGCAGCGCGCGCGGTGAAGGCGTAATGGTGTGAGATGTCGATGGAGCAAAAAGGCAGCGCCGCGGCGCTGCCTTTTTGCTTCTGCGCGTTACGCCTGAAGCAGCGCTGGAACGCGCCGCTTGATCCACTGCGTGGCTCGATCGTACGCGTGAGCGAGTTGCAGCACCGAAAGATCCGCCTGCGGCTTGCCAAGCACCTGCAACCCCATCGGCAGGCCTTGCGCATTGAAGCCCGCAGGTACGCTGATTACGGGCAGCCCGGCGAGACTGCCGCCAATCACCACTTCCATCCAGCGGTGATAGGTGTCCATCGCGCGGCCCGCGATCGACTTCGGCCAATGCTCGCTCGCGTCGAACGGGAAGAGTTGAGCGCTTGGCAGCACGAGGTAGTCGTAACGATCGAAGAGGGCGAGCAGGGCGTTGTACCACTGGCTGCGCGTGACCGAGGCGTTCCACACGTCTTGGCCCGAGAGCCTCAAGCCGCCTTCCACTTCCCATTGCGCTTCAGGCTTGAGCAGCGCGCGCTTTTCCGGGTCGCGATAGAGCGCGCCCAGCGTGCCCGCGCACGAGAAGTGGCGCAGCGTGATCCAGGTTTGCCACAGGCGCTCCATGGCGAAGTCGGGGCGCGCGGCCTCGACCTTGCAGCCGATCGATTCGAAGTCCTTGAGCGCCGTTTCGCACAGTGCGAGCACGCCGTCTTCCATCGGCAGATAGCCCTCGTAATCGCCCAGCCAACCGATGCGCGCGCAACCAAAATCACGTTCGAGCGGGCCCGCGAACTGTGCGGAATCTTCCGCGATGGAAAGCGGTGCGCGCGCGTCGTAGCCCGCCTGGGTGGAGAGCAGCATCGCGAGGTCGGGCACGTTGCGGGCCATCGGTCCCGCGTAACCGAGCTGGTGGAAGAACAGGTCGTGCGCAGGCACGGAGGGCACGCGCCCTTGCGACGGACGGAACCCGAACACGTTGTTCCAGCCGGCAGGATTGCGCAGCGAGCCCATCATGTCGCTGCCGTCGGCTACCGGCAGCATGCGCAGCGCGAGCGCCACGGCCGTGCCACCGCTGCTGCCGCCCGCGCTGCGCGTGGGGTCGTAAGCGTTGAGCGTGGTGCCGAAGACCGTGTTGTAGGTGTTCGAGCCAAGGCCGAATTCCGGCGTGTTCGTCTTGCCGATGAAAATCGCACCCTGTGCGCGCATACGCGCGGCCATCAGGGAGTCGGTTGCGGGCACTTCGTTGCGGAACAGCGGCGAGCCTTGCGTGTACGGAATGCCGGCCGTAGGCGTGAGGTCCTTCGGCGCTTGCGGCATACCGTGCATCCAGCCAAGGTACTCGCCTCGCGCGAGCTGGGCGTCGCGTTCGCCGGCCTCGGCGAGCAGCGTGGCGCGCTCGCGCAGTGAAACGATGGCGTTGGCCGGCGTATTCACACGCTCGATATGGTCGAGAAACGCCGTCATCACTTCGCGGCAGGACACCTTGCGCAGGCGTATCCATTCCGAAAGCTGGAGCGCGTCGGCTGCGACGAGATCGTTGGGGGACAGTTTTGCGGGGGACGGCTGTGCCTGGTTCATACGTGTCTCTCGTTTGCGGATGGAGCAGGGGGAGGATCATTGTCGCGCAGCCGCTGCGCAAGCGGAAGGAAACGAATGGTTGCCGTTATGGCTGGATGGTTGCCGCGTGCGGCCGCTGGATTAGCGAACGGGCGCGGCGGGCGCCGATGTATCGTTGACCGCCGCAGGGACCTCTGTGGCTGGGAGCGTGGCGCCACCCAAGGCTTGATAGAGCGCTGCGGTGTCAGTTAGCCGATCCGCATGAACGCGCGTGCGGTCGAGCATCGTCTGGAGTGCCTGGCGTTGCGCATCGATCAGCGAAAACTCGCTCACGCCGCCTGCGCTGTAGCGTGTTTGTGTGATCGCCGCGTTGGCCTGTGCCTCGCGGGCGGCGTCGTCGCGCGCTTGCAGTTCGATCGCATCGTTCTGGAGCGCCTGCAGTGAGTCGGCGACCTGCTGCAACGCTTGCAGGACAGTCTGACGATAGTCGGCGAAGGCGGCTTCATAGGCGGCTTCTGATGCACGCTTCTTCGCGCGCAATTCGCCGCCATGGAACAGCGGTTGTGTGAGGCCGAGACCCACGTTCCAGATATTGAGTCCGTTGACGACGTCCTCGATGTGCGTGCGCTCCGATCCAATTCCCGCAGAGAGCGAGATCTGTGGAAAGAGATTGGCGGTTGCCACGCCGACGTTCGCGCTGGCCTGGTGCAGCAGTGCCTCGACGGCGCGTATGTCGGGACGCTCGCGGGCCAGCGTGGAAGGCACAGTGAGCGAGACGGTATCGGGCAGATTCAGTGTATCGAGAGAAAGTGCGTCGAGCGGCGCGGCGAATTGCGAAGGCGCTACGCCCAGCAGCGTTGCGAGCTGATGCTCCGCCGCATCGCGCTGCGTTTCGAGCGGCGGCAGCGAGGCGCGTGTTTGGGCGAGCAGGGTGCGCTGGCTTCGCACGTCGATTTCCGCTACGCCGCCGGCAACATAGCGCGCTTGCATGATCGCGAGCTGGCGTGCCTGCGTTTGCGCAAGTTCCGTCGTGAGGTCGATCTGGCGTTGCAGCGACGCGCGACGTATGGCGGCAGCGACCACGTTGCCGGCCACCGAAAGTCGCGCAGCCTCCATTTCGTATGCCTGATAATCGACCTGGGCGAGCATGGCTTCAAGCGCGCGACGGTTGGCGCCGAACACGTCGAATACGTACGAGACGCTGACCGAAGCGTTGTAAAGCGTAAATGGCGGCGGATTTGGCACTTGCGTAATGCCGAATGCAGCGAGATCGACCTTCTGCCGCGTGCCAGACAGTTTCAGATCGACGGACGGAAAGTTCGTCGCGCCCGCCTGCGCGTTGTAGTTTTCGCGCGCTTGCACGAGCTTGGCGCGTGCCGAGTCGAGCGTAGGGCTCGCGCGCAAGGCCTGATCGACGAGTGCGTTCAACGGCGCACTGCCGAATTGTGTCCACCACGCGTTCGGCGCGTGTTCCGCTGTGGCGAAGGTCTGCGCCCCGCCGCCGGGGCCTGTTGCACTGGCGGTCGTCGCGGGCACGGGCTCGCGCGTCCATCCTGTGGCATCGGGCGCGGCGGGCGTGTGGAAATCGGGGCCCACGGTGCAGCCCGAGAGCGTGAGCACAAACAGGAGGGCAAAGGCGGCGTCGCGCGTCATGGTGATGTGCCTCGCGCTAATCGAGCGTGCGCCGGTAAAAGCGTACGGCGATCGCCATGACCGCGACTGTGAAGACGGCGAGCGGCCAGACCGCAGGCCACAAGTCGGTCCAGCCGTTGCCCTTGAGCAGGATGCCGCGCACGAGCCGGTTGAAATACGTGAGCGGCAGCAGATTGCCGAGCCACTGCGCCCAGCGCGGCATGCCGCCGAACGGGAACATGAAACCGGAGAGCAGCAGGCTTGGCAGGAAATAGAACATCGTCAGCTGCATGGCCTGCAACTGGTTTTGCGCGAGCGACGAGAGCGTGATGCCCACCGTGAGATTCGCGGCGATGAAGAGCAGCGCTGAAAGATAGAGCGTGACGAGACCGCCCGCGAACGGCACATGAAACACGTAGCGCGCGGCGAGCACGATGATGGTCGCCTGGATCAGCCCAATCGCCACGTACGGAATGATCTTGCCCGTCATCACCTCGATGGGCAGCACGGGCGTAGCGAGCAGATTCTCCATCGTGCCGCGCTCGCGCTCGCGCGTGATGGCAAGGCCCGTCATCATCACCATCGTCATCGTGAGGATCACGCCCATGAGGCCCGGTACCACGTTGTATTGCGTAATGCCCTCGGGGTTATAGAGCCGGTGCACCTGCACGTCGAACGCGGCCGGCGTGCCGTTCAGGTGTGCGAGCGGGCCGGTGAGGTCCTTCGCGACGACGGGCGCGACGAGCCCCGGCAGCGCGGCGAGCGCGGTGGTGATGGCGGTGGGGTCACTCGCATCGGCTTCGACGAGCAGCGAGGGTCTTTCGCCGCGTAGCAGGCGTCGCGAGAAATCAACAGGAATGCTAAGCACGAACTGAATCGTGCCGCGCGCGAGCGCTTGGCGCGCCGAGGCTTCGTCGGGCAGCGTTTCGATTACGTCGAAATAGGCGGAATTTCGCATACCCGCGACGAAGCTGCGTGCGAACACGCTGTCCTCGCCCACGACAATGGCCGTGGGCAGATGCTTGGGGTCGGTGTTGATCGCGTAGCCAAACAGCGTGAGCTGGATGATCGGCAGGCCAACGATCATCGCGAACGTGATGCGGTCGCGCTTGAGCTGCAAGAACTCCTTGAGCACGATGCTCCACCAGCGCGCCACGGAAAACGAGAACGACGCGCTCACGACGTCACTCCGTAGTTATCCTGAGCATGGCTCATCAGGTAGATGAAGACATCTTCGAGGCCGGTGTCGATGCGTTCCGCGCGCAACGGCTGGCCTTCCACGGCGCGCGCGACCGCGGTGGCGAGCGCCGCATGATCGCGTCCGCTGGCATGCAGCGCGGAGCCGAACACCACGGTTTGCTCGATGCCCGGCGCGTTGCGCAACTGCGCGGCCAGCGTGCTGAGCCGCTCGCCGTGAATTGCCCATGTTTCGAGGTTCTGTTCTGCGATCACTTCAGCAGCGGTGCCCTGCGTGAGCAGCTTGCCGTAGGCAATATAGGCGAGCTTGTGGCAGCGCTCGGCTTCGTCCATGTAATGCGTGCTCACGAGCACCGAAATGCCCCGCGCGGCGAGCCGGTGCAACTCCTCCCAAAAATCGCGGCGCGCGGTAGGATCAACGCCCGCAGTCGGTTCGTCGAGCAGCAGCAGTTCGGGCTCGTGCAGCATGCAGGCCGCGAGTGCGAGCCGCTGCTTCCAGCCGCCCGAAAGCGCGCCCGTGAGCTGGCTCGCGCGGCTCGCGAGCCCGAGCGATTCGAGCGCGCGGTCGACGGCTTCGCGGCGGTTCGGCATCTGGTAGATGCGTGCGACGAAGTCGAGGTTCTCGCGGATCGTCAGGTCTTCCCAGTACGAAAAGCGCTGCGTCATGTAGCCCACGTGACGCTTGATCTGCGCGCTCTCGCGCAGGATGTCGTAGCCCAGGCACGTGCCTGAACCGGAGTCGGGGGTGAGCAGCCCGCACATGAGTCGAATCGACGTGGTCTTGCCGCTGCCATTGGGGCCGAGAAAGCCGAAGATCTCGCCGCGCCCCACACGCAGCGACACGTCGTTCACGACATGCTTGCTGCCGAAATGCTTGTTGAGATTGCGTACGTCGATGGCGTAGTCACCGGCGGATTGATCAGGTGTGCTCATTGCAGCGTCACCTCGACCGGCTGGCCCGGATGCAGCTTGACGGCGTCCTGTGCGGAAGGCCGCGCCTCGATCATGAAAACGAGCTTCGCGCGGTTCTCGTTGCTGTAGATGACGGGCGGCGTATATTCGGCGGCGTTCGAAATCCACGTGATGGTGGCGGGAACCGCGGCGGCGCAACCGTCGCAACGCACGTTGACTTTGCGGCCGGGCGCGAGCGATCCGACTATCGTTTCGGGTACGAAGAAGCGCACCTTCACGTTCTGCGGCGGCAACATCTGCACGACAGGGTTGCCCGCCTGCACCCACTCGCCCACTCGAAATAGCGTGTCATACACGAGGCCGCCGCTGGGCACGCTCACGCGCTTCTGGTCGAGCCGCCACTGTGCCTGCGCGAGCGAGGCGCGCGCGGCCTCGACATCGGCGGCCTGGGCGGCGATTTGCGCGGTACGCCCCGGCAGATTCGCGACGCGCACCTGGTTTTGCAGTTCGCGCACCTGGGCGGCCGTGGAGGCGGCCTGCGCGCGCGAGTCGTCGAGTTGCGCCTGTGCAATGCCGCCTGCGCGCAGTTGCGCCTCGTCGCGCGTGAGTTGCAGCGCGGCCTTGTGCGCGTTCGCCTCGGCCTGCGCGAGCTGCGCCTCGGTCACACGCACTTCGGGCGGGCGCTTGCCGGTTTGGAGGTCGGCGAGCTGCTTCTGCGAGGCAGTGAGCCGATGTTGTGCCTCGTCGCGCGCGGCCGCTTCCTCGACGGAGTCGAGGGCGAAGGCGGGCGCATTGGCGGCCACTGTTTGCCCGCGTTGCACTTCGAGGTGCGTGAGCGTTCCCGACTGCGACGACGCGAGATAGACATACTCGCCTTCTGCATAGCCCTGCCAGCCGGGCGCTCCTTGCCTGGAACACGCGGCGAGCACGAACGCCATGACGCATAGGCAGGCAATGCTGCGGTTCATGGCGAGTCTCCCTTGCGGCCCGCGGCGCGGCGCACGCGCTTGTCCTGCGGCGCTGGGCGCAAGGCCGCACGCAACAGCGCGCTTACATGCCGATGCAGCGCCTCGCGCTCGATCTTCGGAAAGCCACGCGTGCTTTGCCAGATCTTCGACGTGGCGAGCGGCAGCATGACGAGCGCGAGAATCGAGATGAAGAGTAGCGGCGCTTCAAGTTCAGCATTGACGCTGCCGTCGCGCTGCGCTTCGCCAATGCGCGCGGCAAAGCGTTGCAACTGCTCGGTAGGTAGCCGCTTGAGCATGCGCTCGCGCAGCAGGCCACCTTCGTTGACGATTTCGCGCAGCCACAGCGGCGGCAGCCAGGGCATGCGCGAGGTGACTTCAAAGAGCCTCGCGAGCAGTTCCTCCACGAGGGCGTGAGGGTCTTGCGCGACCTCGCCCTCCACACTCTCCCACACGAACGCAATGGAGCGCGCGATGCGCTCGTCGACCACGGCGTCGAGCAGCTTTTCGCGGTTCGTGAAGTAGTAGTGAACCATGGCGGACGTCACACCCGCGGCCTCGGCGATCTGCGCCATGGTGGTGGCCGCAATGCCCTGCTCGCCGAACAGTTGCGTGGCGCTGGCGAGCAGCCGCTCGCGCATGTCGAGGTCGGCGGCGGCGCGGCGCCGGCCTCGCGGGCGGGGCGCAGCGGCGGCGGTGCGGGTGCGCGTGATCATCGTTTCACTTTAATTCACGCGTTAGTTAAATTCAAATTACGCGCGCAATGGGTTAACCCTGGGCCAGTACCTTGAGCGTCGTTTCAGAACTTTCCTATACAAAAACGAAGACGTGTCGTTCAGGCTGTGAGATTCCCGCTGAAGGGTCAAATAAATCACTCCGCCATGGAACAAAAAATGAAACGCATCGTTGTAATCGACGACCATCCGATCGTGCTGAAGATGCTCGCCAACGTGCTGAATACGGAATACGAACTGGTGGCAGAGTGCAGCGACGGCGAAGAGGGCCTTCGCCTCGTTCAGCAATTGCATCCCGATCTGGTGATCCTCGACCTCGAGTTGCCGAAGCTCGACGGCCTTTCAGTCATCCGCGGCATTCGTGTGAAGCAGCCCGGCGCGCGCATTCTCGTGCTCTCTGCGAAGCCCGAGTTGGTCATGGCTAATCACACGCGCGTGGCGGGTGCGAACGGCTATGTCAACAAGAATCGCGGCGTGGAGGAGCTGTGCGGTGTGGTCAAGGCGGTGCTGCTCGGCTACGACTGCTTCCCGGCGGGCAGCTGCGGCGGCGGCCGCGACGTGGCGCTCAATGGGCTGTCGCCTCGCGAAGTCGAAGTGTTGCAGCATCTCGCGCGCGGCATGAGCAACAAGGGCATTGCGGCACGGCTTGGGCTTTCAGACAAGACCGTCAGCACCTATAAAACTCGCGTGCTGGACAAGCTTGGCGTGTCGTCGCTTGCGGCGTTGATCGAGTTTGCCACCTTGAACAAGCTGATCGAATAGCTCAACCCGAAGCACAGCCGAAAAAAAAGCCCGACTTACGTCGGGCTCCAAGTGTGACCGCACCCGTTACCGGGCGCGGCACCTGCAAAAAAGTGGCTTGCTTACGCTGCGAGCAGCGAGCGCAGCACGAACGGCAGAATACCGCCGTGCTTGTAGTAGTCGACTTCGATCGGCGTGTCGATACGCAGCAGCACCTGCACGCGCTGATCCTTGCCGTCCTTGTGGTGGATCACGAGCGTCAGGTCCTGTTGCGGCTTGAAGTCGTCCGTCAGGCCTTCGATGTCGAACGTTTCTTCGCCAGTCAGGCCGAGCGATTGCACGCTGTCCGAGCCCTTGAACTGCAGCGGCAGAACGCCCATGCCGACCAGGTTCGAGCGGTGGATACGCTCGAAGCTGCGTGCGACCACGGCCTTCACGCCCAGCAGCTGCGTGCCCTTGGCTGCCCAGTCACGCGACGAACCCGTGCCGTACTCTTCGCCTGCAAACACCATGGTCGGCGTGCCGGCGTCGATGTACTTCATGGCGGCGTCGTAAATCGACAGCTGTTCGCCGCTCGGCTGGTGAAGCGTCAGGCCGCCTTCCACGCGCGTGCCGTCGGCCTTCGCCGGGATCATCAGATTCTTGATACGCACGTTCGCGAAGGTGCCGCGCATCATCACGTCGTGGTTGCCGCGGCGCGAGCCGTAGCTGTTGAAGTCGGCCTTCTGCACGCCGTTTTCCTTCAGCCACTTGCCGGCGGGCGAGTCTTCCTTGATCGAGCCAGCCGGGCTGATGTGGTCGGTCGTGACCGAGTCACCGAAGATGCCCAGTGCGCGCGCGCCCTTGATCTCGGCCACTTCCGACGACGGCGTCATCGAAAAATCGCTGCCGAAGAACGGCGGCTCGGCGATGTAGGTCGACTTCGGCCAGTCGTAGACCTGACCTTCTTCGCCTTCGATCTTGCTCCACAGGTCGCCCTTCTTCGTGAGCTGGCTGTAGTTCTTCTGGAACGCGTCCGGGTCGAGCGCGAACTTGAGCAGCGCGTTGACTTCGTCGCTCGTCGGCCAGATGTCGCCGAGGTAGATGTCGCGGCCGCCCTTGCCCTTGCCGACCGGTTCCGTCATCAGGTCGCGCGTGATGTTGCCCGCGATCGCGTAAGCGACGACCAGCGGCGGCGAGGCCAGGAAGTTCGCGCGGATGTTCGGGTGGATACGCGCTTCGAAGTTGCGGTTGCCCGAGAGCACCGCTGCCGCGACGACGTCGTTCTTGACGATCGACTCGTTCAGCTCGGCCGTCAGGTCGCCGGCGTTGCCGATACAGGTCGTGCAGCCGTAAGCCGCGAGCTCGAAGCCGAGCTTCGAGAGGTAGGGCAGCAGGCCCGTCTTCGTCAGGTATTCCGTGACGATGCGCGATCCCGGAGCGAGCGACGTCTTGATGTGCGGCGCGACCGTCAGGCCCGCTTCCACGGCCTTCTTCGCGAGCAGACCGGCGGCCAGCAGCACGCTCGGGTTCGACGTGTTCGTGCACGACGTGATCGCGGCGATCAGCACGTCGCCGTTGTGCAGCTTGACCTTGTCGCCCGCCGCGTATTCGGCGGAGAGGTCGGCGGCCTTCTTGTTGAAGCCGTTTTCCGCGACCGGCTTCGAGAACAGGTCGGTGAAGGTCGACTTCACGTGGCCGATTTCGATACGGTCTTGCGGGCGCTTCGGACCGGCCAGCGAGGGCGCGACCGTGCCGAGGTCGAGGACGAGCGTCTTCGTGTAGTCGATGTCGCCGGCCTTCGGCACGCCGAAGAGATCCTGGGCCTTGAAGTAGTTCTCGAACGCGGAGATTTCAGCTTCCGTGCGGCCCGTGCCCTTGAAGTAGTCGATCGTCTTCTCGTCGACCGGGAAGAAGCCCATCGTTGCGCCGTACTCGGGCGCCATGTTGCCGATGGTCGCGCGGTCGGGCACGCCGATCGACGCCGTGCCTTCGCCGAAGAACTCGACGAACTTGCCGACGACCTTTTCCTTGCGCAGCATTTCGGTAATGGTCAGCACGAGGTCCGTTGCCGTGCAGCCTTCGCGCAGCTTGCCCTTCAACTCGACGCCGACGACGTCCGGCGTGAGGAAGTACACCGGCTGGCCGAGCATGCCGGCTTCGGCTTCGATGCCGCCCACGCCCCAGCCCACCACGCCGATGCCGTTGATCATCGTGGTGTGCGAGTCGGTGCCGACGAGCGTGTCCGGGTAGTAGACGGTATCCGCGCCTTCAGCCTTCTTGTGCACGCCGCGCGCGAGGTATTCCAGGTTGACCTGGTGGACGATGCCGATGCCCGGCGGCACGACCTTGAACGTGTCGAACGCCTGCATGCCCCACTTCATGAACTGGTAGCGCTCGTTGTTGCGCTGGAATTCCAGCTTCATGTTCAGGTCGAGCGCGTCCTTCTGGCGGAAGTAGTCGATCTGCACCGAGTGGTCGACGACGAGGTCCACCGGCACGAGCGGTTCGATGACCTTGGGGTCCTTGCCAACCTGCTTGGCCACGCCGCGCATGGCGGCGATGTCGGCGAGCAGCGGCACGCCCGTGAAGTCCTGCAGCACGACGCGGGCGACGACAAACGGGATTTCGTCGACGCGCGAGGCGTTCGGCTTCCAGTTCGCGAGTTGCTCGATGTGCTCTTCCGCGATCTTCTTGCCGTCGTAGTTACGCAGCACAGACTCGAGCACCAGACGGATCGAGACCGGCAGACGATTGATCTTCACGCCAAGCTGCTTGCCGAGTTGCGGCAGCGAGTAGAACTTGCCTTTGCCGGAACCGCTGTCGAATTCTTTTAGCGTTTTGTGGAGATTGTGGGCCATAGTGTTTTCCTTCGTTTAATCGCGGAAATAACGCTTACTGCTCGTTTGCTGCTGTCACTGATATCTGCCTGATTGCTCAGATCACAAACATGTCGACGTACTCGTTGACGGGCAGGGCGCAAAGCCGCGCTTCGTCCAGCGAGACATCGAGAATCGCCTGCTGCTGCTTCGCGGGGAAGCGGCGCGCGAGGTTGATTCGAAACTTCTCGATCAAAAGCGGGATGCCTTCTTCGCGCCGCCGCTTGTGGCCGATCGGGTACTCCACTACGACCTCGTCGAGCGTCGTGCCTTCGATTAGCTCTATGGTGAGCGCATTCGCGATCGAACGCTTGTCCGGATCGTGATAATCCTTCGTGAACTGCGGGTCTTCCACGCATACCATTTTCGCGCGCAGGGCGTCGATGCGCGGGTCGCTCGCGACTTCGTCTTCGTAGTCGGCGGCGGTTAGACGCCCGAAGATCAGCGGCACGGCGATCATGTACTGGATACAGTGGTCGCGGTCGGCCGGGTTTGCAAGCGGGCCACTCTTGTCGATGATGCGGATCGCCGCTTCATGCGTGCGGATGGTGATGCGCTTGATGTCCCCAACCGTCCTGCCGTGTTGCGCGAGCACGCCGTACAGCGTCATCGCGGCTTCGGCGGCGGTCTGCGCGTGGAATTCAGCGGGGAACGAAATCTTGAACAGCACGTTTTCCATCACGTACGTGCCGTAGGGGCGCTGAAACTTGAACGGCTGCCCCTTGAACGAGACGTCGTAGAAGCCCCAGGTTTTCGCCGTGAGCGCCGAGGGATAACCCATCTCGCCCGTTTTTGCCATGAGCGCGAGGCGCACGGCGCGCGAGGTGGCGTCGCCTGCGGCCCACGACTTGCGCGAGCCCGTATTGGGCGCGTGGCGGTAGGTGCGCAGCGACTGGCCGTCGACCATCGCGAGGGAGACGGCGTTGATCAGTTCGTCGCGCGTGAGCCCGAGCATTTGTCCGACCACGGCGGTCGAGGCGAGCTTCACGAGCAGCACATGGTCGAGACCGATCTTGTTGAACGAGTTCTCCAGCGCAATGCAGCCCTGGATCTCGTGCGCCTTCACCATGCCTTCGAGCACGTGCTGCATGGTGAGCGGCGATTTCCCCTGAGCGATGGCGGTGCGCGAGAGCCAGTCGGCGGTCGCGAGAATGCCGCCCAGGTTGTCCGACGGATGGCCCCATTCGGCGGCAAGCCACGTGTCGTTGAAGTCGAGCCAGCGGATCATCGCGCCGATGCTGAACGCGGCCTGAACCGGGTCGAGCTGGAATGACGTGCCGGGCACCTTCGCGCCGTGCGGGACGACCGTGCCCGGCACGATCGGTCCTAGCAACTTGGTGCAGGCGGGGTAGGAGAGCGCCTCGAGTCCGCAGCCGAGGGTATCGATCAGGCAATGCCGGGCCGTCGTCAGCGCGAGCGCGCTGTCTACCCGGAAGCCCAGCACGTAGTCGACGATATCGACCAGTACCTGGTCCGGCTGCGGCCTGACGTTGGAGATCAGGGCGGACATCGAGGCGTTCCTGCGGTTCTTACTGACCCGCGGCGCCGCTGGCGGCCGCCGGAGCGCGGTTAGCCGGGTTCAGCGCTTGAGCCTGCGTCGGCGCCATGGCGCCTTGTTGCATGGCAACAGTCTTGCACTCGTCGGCCAGGCGCGAGCTGTCCTTGTCCGAGAACAGCATGGCCTTCGTCGGGATCACGACGAGGTCGAGGCCGGTTGCGGCGTCGTGGAAGCGGTCGGCGCCCGTGGTCGTGACCTGACGGGGCAGGTTGTAGTTCTTGTTCGCCCAGTGAACGGTGACGATCTGGTCACGTGCCATGTCGCCCTTCAGGTCGAATTGCGCGCCTTCAGCGCAGGTCCAGTGCTCCGAACCTTCCGGGATCGCATCGACCTTCGCTTCCTTGGCCGGATTGGCCTTGCGCTTGATGATGCGATGCTTCGGAGCAGGCTTCTTGGCAGTCGTGGTCGACGTGGTGCCTTGTGCGGCGGCGTCGGTGGCCGCCAGCATCAGCGTCGAGGACAGCGTGCCGATAACAGCGGCGATCAGCAGTTTCTTCATGGGAGTCAAACCTTTATCTATCTAAAAGCGGTTGATCAGTGCGCGGTTGAACAGGCAACCGCCGTTTGCACTGCGCGCGCCCCGAAAGCGCGCAGCGGACGCTATTTTCACCTATTTATTGCCGTGAACTTCAATTTCTCCGGCCCGGTGTTGTTTGCGCCTTGGTTCGCTAGTAACTGCCTGTAACTGTCCGTGACTGCCGTTGCTGCGCTATGCGCCACGAGATCCGCATTGTTGCCATCGCTGAGTACGTTGAAAACGTTTTCTGCGACCGATCGTGGCACGCTTCAGGCCGACTCCCCAGTCAGTTCGCCCCGCGCGAACAGCGGCGCCGCTTCGGCCGGTACGGCGCGGCCCGTGGCGCGCGCGCGGCGCAGCACGGACCAGTAATAGCGATAGCTCGCGCGGTCGTGCAGCGTGTCGCCGTGGCGTGTCGGACCCCATTGCGCGTGTTGCGCCGCCAGCAGGATTTCGGCGGCCAGGGCGATTTCTTCGTCGCGCGGCGCGAAAGCGGCCACGATTGCGGGAATCTGCGCCGGGTGAATGCTCCACATACGCGTATAGCCGAACTCGTTTCGCGCGCGTCGCGCGTCGTTCGCCACCACTTCCATGTCGCGCACTTCCGTGCTCACGTTGTGCGAGGGTACGCGGCCGAAAGCGTGGCACGCGGCCGCGATTTCGAGCTTCGCGCGGCGCACGAGCGGGTGGTCGAACTGGCCGGGCGAGCGCATTGCCGTATCGGGAATCGCGCCATCGTGCGCGGAGACGAAGTCCATCAGGCCGAAGCTCAGGGACTCGACGCCGCGCAGCGCAGCGAGGTCGAACACGCGCGCGAGCGCGCCATGCGTTTCGACGAGCAATTGAACGGGAATGGGCTTGTCGATGCCCATCTCGACGCGCGTGGCCTCGATGAACGCGGTCATTTCGGCGGCGTCGCCCACAGCGCGGATCTTCGGCAGCGTGATGAAGGCCGGCGCGCGTTTCGCGGCGCGCAGGATCATGCGCACGTCGTCGCGCCAATGCGGGTGATGGAAATCGTGGATGCGCACGCCAACGCGGCCAAAGCGGTCGTGCTCGCCGCCGATGAGCGACGCGACGAGATCGGCGTGTTCGGCTTCGCGGCCTACCTGCGCACCGTCTTCGCAGTCGAGCGTGATGTCGAATACCGGGCCCAACTGCTGCTGCAGCGCGAGCGATTTGAGCATCAGCTTCTCACTGCCCGCGTAGTGGTCGCATGCGGGCAGGATGGCAGGCGGCGCTTCGCCGTCAAACAGCACTTCGGCTGGGAGCATGGCGCGCATCTTCGGCGTCGGGAGTTGAGTTTTGTAGGAGATACCGGATTCGGATGCGTCCTGCCAGCAAGGCGCATGCGGATCGGGTGGCCCGCATAGGGCGGCCCGCGTAGGGTGGCCCGCACAGGGCGACCCGTCGGGCCCATAAAGCAGAACGGAACGGGCGTAAATCGCGCGTTCCGTTCGTACAGCTGGCTTACTTGCCGAGCAGGTGAGCCACGCCTTCGCGCTCTTCGAGCAGCTCGTTGAGCGTGCCGTCCATCTTTTCGCGCGAGAACGCGTCGATTTCCAGGCCTTCCACGCGCTTGTATTCGCCGTTTTCGCACGTCACCGGCACGCCGTAGATGATGTCTTCGGGAATGCCGTACGAGCCGTCCGACGGGATACCCATCGTGACCCACTTGCCGTTCGTGCCGAGAACCCAGTCACGCACGTGGTCGATCGCTGCGTTGGCCGCCGAAGCTGCCGACGAGAGGCCGCGCGCTTCGATGATCGCCGCGCCGCGCTTGCCGACCGTCGGGATGAACACGTTGCGGTTCCATTCGTCGTCGTTGATCAGCTTGGTCAGCGACTGGCCTTCGGCCGTGGCGACACGGAAGTCGGGGTACATCGTCGGCGAATGGTTACCCCACACGGCGAGCTTCTCGATCGAAGCGACCGGCTTGCCCGACTTGGCGGCCAGTTGCGAGAGCGCGCGGTTGTGGTCCAGACGCAGCATGGCGGTGAAGTTCTTCTTCGGCAGATCCGGTGCCGACTTCATGGCGATGTAGGCGTTCGTGTTGGCCGGGTTGCCGACGACCAGCACCTTCACGTCGCGGCTGGCGACGTCGTTCAGCGCCTTGCCCTGAACCGTGAAGATTTCAGCGTTTGCCGAGAGCAGATCCTTACGCTCCATGCCCTTCGAGCGGGGGCGTGCGCCAACCAGCAGGGCGACGTCGGCGTCCTTGAACGCGACCTTCGGGTCGTCGGTGATGACCACGCCCGCGAGCAGCGGGAATGCGCAGTCGTCCAGTTCCATCACGACGCCCTTGACGGCGGCTTGCGCTTGCGGAAGGTCGAGCAGTTGCAGGATGACGGGCTGATCCTTGCCGAGCAGGTCGCCATTCGCAATGCGGAACAGCAGGGAGTAAGCGATCTGACCTGCGGCGCCGGTGACGGCAACGCGCTTTGCGGGCTTAGCCATTGAAAATCTCCAGGAAGATGCGTTAGACGCCAGGGTAAAACGCCATTCTATATGCGCGATACACGAAGCGTAGGTGAAACAGGCGGTCTTTCTCGCTGGCGTGCGCGCTTCACTGGAACAACAATGACTGACAAGCCGTGACGCGTGCGGCGCCGGCGCGGACCGCCGTGCCGGTAACCTGTGCAACATGGCAAGAGGTGAACGGGGCGCCCTCAGAGGGACGCCAGACGCTGGCCGCTTCGCGTGTGCCGACTCCTGCAACAGCTCGCTCGGGCTCTTCCACGAAGCGCGCGGCGCGCAATGACTCAGGCGTGCCGGCTGGGCGGATCGAAACCTCTACTGCGTTTACTGCGTGAGGGAACAGCATCGTGCAAGGCGGCTCGTGGCGCATTCGCCACGATGTGGATGCAGCCGGCGGCTCCTCTGCGTCATGCCGGTTTCATGTCCTGAAATTAGCATGCAGCCTGCCCGCAAACCCTTGCTCGATCGGGAGTGTAGGAGTCAGCAGGGTCAAAGTCAACAGTATCTTATGTCTTATATAAGACATAACTATTGCAGGCAAAATGCTTGATGCGTAGGGGGGTTTATGTTGAAATGCGCGCCATGAGTGCAAACCCGGCCAGCAACGCGAATTCCACCGCTCCCGAGAGCGGGGCTCCAGCGTCTGCGCCCGCGGTTCCGCCATCCCCGACGTTCAGTCCGCTGTATCAGCAGATCAAGGGGCTCATTACACAGAGCCTCGAGTCCGGCGAATGGAAGCCCGGCGAAATCATCCCCAGCGAAGTCGAACTGGCCGCCCGTTACAAGGTGAGCCAGGGGACCGTGCGCAAGGCGATCGACGAGTTGGCTGCCGACAACCTGCTGGTGCGCCGCCAGGGCAAGGGTACGTTTGTTGCAACGCACAACGAAGAGCGCGCCCAGTTCCGCTTCCTCCGGTTGCTCGCCGACGACGGCGCGGAGCACCCGCACGTGAGCAAGCTGCTCGACTGCCGGCGCCTGCGCGCTTCGGCCGAGATCGCTCGCCAGCTCGAGCTCAAGCCCTCGGACCCGGTGGTGCTGATCCGGCGTCTCCTGCAGTTCGACGGCGAAAGCACCGTGCTCGACGAGATCTGGCTGCCCGGCGGCGTGTTCCGCGGACTCACGAGCGAGCGCCTCGCCGAGTACAAAGGCCCGCTCTACGCCATGTTCGAGGCGGAGTTCGGCACGCGCATGATTCGCGCGACCGAGAAGATCCGCGCCGTGGCCGCGGAGCCTACAGTGGCCGATCTGCTCAAGGTGCCGGCAGGTTTTCCTTTGCTTTCGGTCGAGCGAGTGTCCTATACCTATGGAGACCGGCCGGTCGAGGTGCGCCGCGGATGGTATGTCACAACCGGGTATTACTATCAGAATGATTTGAGTTGACGGGCGGCCGCGCGAAAGGCGCGGAGCCTTCCCCAGAGTGCCTTTGCTTGCGCGCACCACCAGCCGTACCCGACGTGGATTTCGCTGCAGCGCGATATGAAAAGGCGCTAAAATTGCGAATTAGTGTTAACACATAGTAGGGGTCTAGCATGGCAGAAGCCGCAAAAAAACCGAGGCCGGAATACCGGAACATCGGGCTTGGGCAGATATTGTTCGCATACCGCCTGCCTCTGGCCGGTCGTGTGTCGATCGGCCACCGCATCAGCGGTGTGCTGTTGTTCCTGTTCCTGCCTTTCATCTTGTTCCTGTTGGACCAGAGCCTCACTTCGGAGCTGAGCTTCGAGGTATTCAAGGGCTTCCTCTCGAACATCATCGTCAAGCTCATCGTGCTGGTCCTCGGGTGGGCGTTCCTGTTCCACTTCTGCGCTGGCGTGCGCCACCTGTGCATGGACTTCAGCCATGACCTCGTGAGCAAGGAAAAAGGCAAGACGACCTCCCTCGTCGTCGTGATCATCTCCACGGTCCTCACGATCGCCTTTGCGGCAAAACTCTTCGGAGCGTTCTAAAAAATGTCGGCTAAAAACGGTATCGGTCCGAAGCGTCACGTCGTCGGCGCTCACTACGGCATTCGCGACTGGATCGCGCAACGCGCCACCGCCGTGATCATGGCGATCTACACCGTCGTGCTGCTCGTCCTGTTCTTCGGCGCGCACGACTTCTCGTATGACGGCTGGGCGTCGATCTTCTCCGCTGAGTGGATGAAGCTCGCCACGTTCGTCACCCTGGTCGCGTTGTTCCTGCACGCGTGGGTTGGCGTGCGTGACATCTGGATGGACTACATCAAGCCGGTCGGCCTGCGCATCACGCTGGACGTCCTCACGATCGCATGGCTGCTGGGCAGCCTCGGCTACGCCGCTCAGATTCTCTGGAGAGTGTAAAAGAATGGCTGCAATCAAGAATTCACTGCCGCGTCGCAAGTTCGACGTGGTCATCGTCGGTGCTGGCGGCTCGGGGATGCGCGCTTCGCTGCAACTCGCGCGCGCTGGCCTGTCGGTTTGCGTGCTCTCGAAGGTGTTCCCCACGCGTTCGCACACGGTGGCGGCGCAGGGCGGCATCGGCGCCTCGCTCGGCAACATGAGCGAAGACAATTGGCACTATCACTTCTACGACACGATCAAGGGTTCCGACTGGCTCGGCGACCAGGACGCGATCGAGTTCATGTGCCGTGAAGCACCGAACGCCGTGTACGAACTCGAACACATGGGCATGCCGTTCGACCGTAACGCCGACGGCACGATCTACCAGCGCCCGTTTGGCGGCCACACGGCCAACTACGGCGAGAAGCCGGTTCAGCGCGCCTGTGCTGCTGCTGACCGTACCGGCCACGCGCTGCTGCACACGCTGTATCAGCAGAACGTCGCGGCGAAGACCACGTTCTTCGTCGAATGGATGGCGCTCGACCTGATCCGCGACGCCGATGGCGACGTGCTCGGCGTGACCGCGCTCGAAATGGAAACGGGCGACGTCTACATCCTCGAAGGCAAGACCACGCTGTTCGCCACGGGCGGCGCGGGCCGGATCTTCGCGGCATCGACCAACGCGTTCATCAACACCGGTGACGGCCTTGGCATGGCGGCCCGTTCGGGCATCGCGCTGCAGGACATGGAGTTCTGGCAGTTCCACCCGACCGGCGTGGCCGGCGCGGGCGTGCTGATCACGGAAGGCGTGCGCGGCGAAGGCGGCATTCTGCGTAACTCGAACGGCGAGCGCTTCATGGAGCGTTACGCTCCGACGCTGAAGGACCTCGCACCGCGTGACTTCGTTTCGCGTTCGATGGACCAGGAAATCAAGGAAGGTCGTGGCGTGGGTCCGCACAAGGACCACGTGCTGCTCGACCTGTCGCACATCGGCGCCGAGACGATCATGAAGCGTCTGCCGTCGATCCGCGAAATCGCGCTCAAGTTCGCGAACGTGGACTGTATCAAGGAGCCGATCCCGGTCGTGCCGACCATCCACTACCAGATGGGCGGCATCCCGACGAACATCAACGGCCAGGTCGTTGGCACGCCGAAGGGTCACGAAGAAGTCGTCAACGGCTTCTACGCCGTGGGCGAATGCTCGTGCGTCTCGGTGCACGGCGCGAACCGCCTCGGCACGAACTCGCTGCTCGACCTCGTGGTGTTCGGCCGTGCGGCTGGCAACCACATCGTCAAGCACGTCAAGGAGCTGCGCGATCACAAGCCGTTGCCGGCCGACGCCGCCGACTTCGCGCTCTCGCGCCTCGCCGAGCTCGACAAGTCGACCTCGGGCGAGTACGCGCAGAGCGTCGCGAACGACATCCGCGGCTCGATGCAGAAGCACGCAGGCGTGTTCCGCACCTCGAAGCTGCTGGCAGACGGTGTGAAGGACATCGCGCAGATCGCTGAGCGCGCGAAGCACATCCACCTGAAGGACAAGTCGAAGGTGTTCAACACGGCGCGCGTGGAAGCGCTCGAAGTGGCGAACCTGGTCGAAGTTGCGCGCGCAACGATGGTTTCGGCTGAAGCCCGTAAGGAAAGCCGTGGTGCGCACGCACAGAGCGACTACGAACACCGCGACGACGAAAACTGGCTGCGCCATACGCTCTGGTTCAGCGAAGGTGACCGACTCGATTACAAGCCGGTCCACATGAAACCGCTGACCGTCGAGTCCGTGCCGCCGAAGGCGCGTACGTTCTAAGGCACACGCCAGTCAAAAGGAATTGGAAATGGCCAAACGCATTTTTGAAGTCTATCGCTACGATCCGGACAAGGACGCGGCGCCGCGCATGCAGACGTACGAGCTGGACATCACGCACGAGCGCATGCTGCTCGACGCGCTGGTCAAGCTCAAGGAAGTGGACGAAACGCTGTCGTTCCGCCGTTCGTGCCGTGAAGGCGTGTGCGGTTCGGACGCCATGAACATCAACGGCAAGAACGGTCTTGCCTGCTTGACGAACCTGAACGACCTGCCGGCGAAGATCGTGCTGCGTCCGCTGCCGGGCCTGCCCGTCGTGCGCGACCTGATCTGCGACTTCACGCAGTTCTTCAACCAGTACCACTCGATCAAGCCGTACCTGATCAACGACACGCCGCCGCCCGAGAAGGAGCGTCTGCAGTCGCCTGAGCAGCGTGACGAACTCGATGGCCTGTACGAGTGTATTCTGTGCGCAAGCTGCTCGACCTCGTGCCCGAGCTTCTGGTGGAACCCGGACAAGTTCGTCGGCCCGGCAGGTCTGCTGCAGGCTTACCGCTTCATCGCGGACAGCCGCGACGAAGCGACCGGCGAGCGCCTCGACAACCTCGAGGACCCGTACCGTCTGTTCCGTTGCCACACGATCATGAACTGCGTCGACGTTTGCCCGAAGGGCCTGAACCCGACGAAGGCGATCGGCAAGATCAAGGAACTGATGTTCCGCCGCGCGGTTTGATGTTGCTGTTCTGAAATGGAATCGCACCAGTCTGACCCCCATCGCCGCGCGCGCCTCCGCTGGCGCGCGCGGCGCGGCCTGCTCGAAAATGATCTGATTTTTGAGCGGTTTTTCGAGCGCTATGAGCATGAACTCAGCGACGCCGACGTGGGCGCTCTCACGCGCCTGCTCGAGCTGAGCGATAACGACCTGATGGACTTGCTGCTCGCGCGCAAGGAACCAGAAGGCGACCTTGCCGACCCGGACGTGAAGCGGGTGCTGGAGCTGCTTCGGAACGTCTGAGCGTGGCGGCACGCAGCTCGTTGAGCTGTCGCCGCGCCGGACGTACAAAACTATCGAATCCCGTGTTTATCCTTCGATTGAGGATGTGCTATGACCCCGTCTGATGTAAAAGCCACGCTATCGTTCAGCGACAATTCGCCGAGCGTCGAACTGCCGATCTACAAGGGCACGATGGGCCCGGATGTGATCGACATCCGCAAACTGTACGGTCAGACCGGCAAGTTCACGTATGACCCGGGCTTCATGTCGACGGCGTCGTGCAACTCGGCGATCACGTACATTGACGGGGACAAGGGCGAGCTGCTGTACCGCGGCTACCCGATCGACAATCTCGCGCAAAACGCCGACTTCCTCGAAACCTGCTACCTGCTGTACCGCGGCGAACTGCCGAACGCGGCGCAGAAGGAAGAGTTCGTGAAGACCGTCACGCAGCACACGATGGTTCACGAGCAAATGCAGTTCTTCTTCCGCGGCTTCCGCCGCGACGCGCACCCGATGGCGATTCTCGTCGCCGCAGTCGGCGCGCTGTCGGCGTTCTATCACGACTCGCTGGACATCAACAACCCCAAGCATCGTGAAGTTTCGGCGATCCGCATGATCGCGAAGCTGCCGACGCTCGTCGCCATGGCGTACAAGTACTCGATCGGCCAGCCGTTCGTGTACCCGCAGAACAATCTGTCGTACAGCGCGAACTTCATGCGCATGATGTTCTCGAACCCGTGCGAAGAGTACAAGGTCAACGACGTGCTCGTGCGCGCGCTCGACCGTATCCTCATCCTGCACGCCGACCACGAGCAGAACGCGTCGACCTCGACGGTGCGTCTGGCTGGCTCCTCGGGCGCGAACCCGTTCGCGTGTATCGCGGCCGGTATCGCTTGTCTGTGGGGCCCGGCGCACGGTGGTGCGAACGAAGCCGCACTGAACATGCTGGAAGAAATCGGTTCGCCGGACAAGATTCCTGAGTTCATCAAGCAGGTGAAGGACAAGAACTCGGGCGTGAAGCTGATGGGCTTCGGTCACCGCGTGTACAAGAACTACGACCCGCGTGCGAAGCTCATGCGCGAGACGTGCTACGAAGTGCTGAACGAACTCGGTCTGCATGACGACCCGCTCTTCAAGCTCGCCATGCAGCTCGAAAAGATCGCGCTGGAAGACGAATACTTCGTGTCGCGCAAGCTGTACCCGAACGTCGACTTCTACTCGGGTATCGTGCAGCGCGCACTGGGCATCCCGACCTCGATGTTCACGTGTATCTTCGCGATGGCGCGTACGGTGGGCTGGATTGCGCAGTGGAACGAAATGATCGCCGACCCCGAGCAGAAGATCGGCCGTCCGCGTCAGCTGTTCATCGGCGAAACGCCGCGCGAAGCGAAGCCGATCGCGCAACGCTAAGCCGTTTCGCTTTGCGCGCACTGCGCGCAAGCGGAAATGCAAACGCCCCGACGGGTTATCGCCCGTCGGGGCGTTTTCTATTTGAGCCAGCTATGGCGTTCAAATCCAGCCATCGATCTTCAGTCCGCTGGCCTTTTCCGCCTCTTCGCGCGTGACCTCGCGCACCGTCTCGCCGAAGCTCCATACGTGGCCTTCGGGGTCGCATGCCACATAGACGCGGTCGCCGTAGAACTGGTCCGCCGGCTCGCGGATGATCCTCGCACCCGCGGCGCGGGCGCGCTCGCAATGCGCGTCGAGACCGCTTTTCAACTGCACGTGCACCGACTGCGTGTTCTTGCCCTCCAGTTCGGCGGGGCTCGTGTAGGGCATGCCGGGCCAGCCGCCACAAATCATCACGTAGCCGTCCCCAAAGCGCATTTCCGAGTGACCGAGCTTTCCATCCGCCGAAGTGACTACAAACTGGCGCTCGAAGCCGAACGCCTTTTCGAGCCAGTCGAGTGCGGCGAACGGATCGCGATAGTAAATGGCCGACCCGAAGGCCGGTCGCGGCGAGGTGTTGCTCATGCTCGTCTCCTGGGCGGTACGTGTGACGAATCTAGCACCGGCGCGGTGCGATTGCGCGCAGCCCGGTCACGCGTCCTTGCCGCGTGCGCACGGCCATTACCTCCGACGTAATCGTCAGCGCGCACGGCATCGACGACCATGGTCCTCATCGGCACACCCCAACCGCAAGGAGCGACGACTATGGCACGCGACACATTCAATGCCCGCCAACCTGGCTATATCCGCATCGACGACGACACCGGACTGCACTATCGCGACTGGGGCGATGGTGTGCCACTCGTGTTCCTCTCCGGCTGGACGCTCAACGCCGACATGTGGAACTACCAATGCGCGCCGCTCGCAACCGCGGGCTATCGCTGCGTGGCATACGACCGCCGCGGGCACGGGCGCTCAAGCGACCCCGGCCGCGGCTACGACTACGACACACTCGCCGACGATCTCGAAGCCGTACTCGACGCCCGCGGGTTGGCGCGGGTCACGCTGGTCAGCCATTCGTTCGCGAGCGGTGAGGTCGTGCGCTATTTGAGCCGTCACGGCTCACGCCGCGTAGCGGGCATCGTGCTGGTTTCGCCGGCATCGACGCCCTATTTGCTCAAGACTGCTGACAATCCGGGCGGCCTCGATGCGAGCCTCTTCGAAGCATCGATCGAAGAGATGCTCGCTTCGTTTCCCGACTGGATCGAGCGGCGCGCCGAGGCCTACTTCAGCCCCGGCACGTCGCGAACGGTAATTCAGTGGACGGCGGACATGATGCTGGGCGCGTCGTTATACGCAGCGGCGCAACTGCCTCGCGTGCAGATGGCCACCGACTTCCGCCGCGAACTTGCCGCGATCGACGTGCCGGCGCTCGTGCTGCATGGCGACTGCGATGCATCGGCTCCGCTCGAGATCACCGGACGCCCCACGGCGGCCGCGCTCGAACGCGCGACGCTGAAGGTCTACGAAGGCGGCACGCACGGCATGTACTTCAACCACGCGGCGCGCGTGAACGAGGACATTCGCGCGTTCGTTACGCGGTGGCAGGCATGACGCACCTCATGACGCACCTCAGCGGCGGCGCCGAAACAAGTCGTAATCGGGGCACGGGCCATACGTGCCACGAGAGCGCGCCAGCAAAGGAATAGTCCCGCCACGCCCCTCGTTTTGCAGATGACACGCAGGCGCGCCGATGTATTCGCGCGCCGAGTGCGAGGCGTACCGATGGAGTCTTCACGGCGCCAGCGCGCAACCCGCGCGCCACGAGGCCGGTCCATCGCGAGGGGCAAAATCATGAGCAGACTTCTCGCCTTCAGTGTGCTGGCCTGCCTGCTGGGCGCCTGCACGACGCCGGTTGCGTCGCAGCAGGCCGCGTATGGGTCTTACCCGCCACCGGCGCCATGCCGGCCCGTTACCGGCACCGCCGAGATCGACGGCACGCCGCAGCAGATCAGCGGCCTCGCGTGCCTGCAACCCGACGGCACATGGCAGATCATGCAGAGCGACGACACGCTCGTCTACCCGGTGGCCTGGCCCGACGCGACGGCTTACTACGCCGGTCCGTGGTACGGCTGGTGGCCGCCGGTGTTCGTGGGCGGGTCGGTCGTGTTCGTCGATCACTTCCATCACTTTCATCACATGGATCATGTCTTCCCGGGCGGGCCGCATATGCATCCGGTGTCAGGCATGCATGGCGGCTTCCATGGCGGGCACGGCGGCGTCTGGAGCGGCATGGGGCATGGCGGCGGGGGCGGCATGGGTGGCGGGGGGCATCGCTGAACCGCCGCTGAACCCCGCCATGCAGCCGGACGCATGCCGCGAATCCTTTATGATGGAGCGCGCCTCCCAACCCGAGACGCTCCATGTTCTTCGCCGCGCATTCCCTGCATCGCCGCCTGAGCATTGCGATCGGCACGCTCGCGATTCTCGTCGGCGTGCTGGGCGCGCTTGGCACGTTCCTCGTGGTGCGCAGTCTCGCCGCCGAGTTCAACACGACCCTGCGCGACGCGGCCGCGCACGTGCAGACGGGCGTGCCGCATCGCGTGACGGAGCCGCGCGGCGAACGCTTGCCCGCCGACGATTTCGTCGTGCAGATCTGGTCCGCCGGCGATGGCGACGCGCCAGGCCGCACGAGCAACGCGGGCGTCGCGCTGCCGCGCGCGCCAGGCGGCTTCTCGTCAATCGACTATGACGGTGAGGCGTGGGACGTGTTCGCGCTCGCCGCCGGCGACGAATACATTCAGGTGGCCGAATCGCGCAGCATGCGCAATCGCAACGCCTTGCGCGTGGCGTTCTGGAGCCTGCTGCCCGTGCTCGCGCTGCTGCCTCTGCTCGCGCTCACGATCGCCGTGACCGTGCGCGTTTCGCTGCGGCCGCTCGAGCGCATCGGGCGCCGCGCCGCGAAGGTCGATCTGCACGACCTCAAACCGCTCGAAGCCGGACAGGCGCCCGTCGAACTTCGCCCCTTCGTCGAATCGATCAATCGCATGATCGAGCGCCTTTCGGTGCTCGTGAGCGCCGAGCGCATGTTCATCGCCGATGCCGCGCACGAACTGCGCTCGCCGATCTCCGCCATGCAGCTGCAGATCGATAACCTGCGCAATGCGCCGCCCGAACAGTACCCAGAGCGTTTCGAGGAATTGCGGCGCGGCATCGTGCGCACTGGCGCGCTCGTCTCGCAGCTGCTCGGTCTTGCGCGTGCCGAAATCGGCAGTGCGCAACGCGTGTTGACGGAGGTGCCGCTGCCGCAAGTCGTCACCGACGTGCTGGCCGATCTGCTGCCGCTCGCCGACGCGCGCCGCGTCGATCTGGGCGTGGAGCGTCTCGACGACGTGACGGTGCGCGCCACCGAAACCGACATGCGCGTGCTCGTGCGCAATCTCGTGGACAACGCGATCCGCTACAGCCAGGAAGGTGCGCGCGTGGACGTGGCGGTGCGCCGCGAGGACAAAGGCGTTGTCATCGAGGTGACCGATAACGGGCCCGGCATTGCCGAGGCCGACTTGCCGCGCGTGTTCGACCGGTTTTTCCGCGCGGGCGGTCATGATGCGCACGGAAGCGGCCTTGGCCTCGCCATCGCGCAGGCGGTGGCGCAGAGTTACCGCGGGCGCGTGACGCTCGCGAACCGGCGCGATGGACAAAGCGGCATCGTCGCGCGAATCGAGTTGCCGCGCCAATCCAGCGCAAGCCGGTAAGGCAAAATGCCGGCAAGCATGCGAAACAAAGGACGGACACGATGCGCATTCTGCTGATCGAAGACGATCTGCTGATCGGGCCCGCGCTACTGCGCGCGTTGAAGGACGCGTCATACAGCGTCGACTGGGTGCGCACGGGCGAGAGCGGCCGCGACGCCATTCGGGACGGCTCGTACACGGCGATCCTGCTCGACCTGGGTCTCGGCGACCTGAGCGGGCTCGATGTGCTGCGCGGCTTGCGCGAGTCGCAGGACGCCACGCCCGTGCTGATCATCACCGCGCGCGATGACGTGGACACGCGCGTGGAAGGCCTCGATCTCGGTGCCGACGACTATCTCGTGAAGCCGTTCGAAAGCAAGGAACTGCTCGCGCGCATCCGCGCCGTGGTGCGGCGCAAGTCGGGCTTCGCGTCGCCGACCATGGGCAGCGGCCGCGTGACGCTCGACATGAACGCGCGGCGTCTCACGTTCGACGGCCAGTCCGACGACCTGTCCGCGCGCGAGTACGCGCTCATGCTCGCGTTGCTCGAGCGGCCGGGCGCGATCCTGTCGCGTCAGCAAATCGAGGGGCGGCTTTATGGCTGGGGCGAGGAAGTCGAAAGCAACGCGGTGGATGCCGTGATCTACAGCGTGCGCCGCAAGTTCGGCCCTGCGGTGATCCGCAACGTGCGCGGGCTGGGTTGGGCCGTTTGCACGTGAGCGCCGGAACGCTCGAATATGAAAGAGCGTGCAAGGCGCTGCGCGCTGTAAAAACCGCGGCGAGCGCGAGGCTCGCCGCGTGGCGCGATGCATGGGGGAAGGCACGCATCGCGCGCGAACTTACGCCAGCAGACGCTGCCAGGGTTCCTTCTGCCACGCGCGGCTAAGCGAGGCGAGCAGCGCGGCTTCGCTTTCGGCGACGTGCCGGACCGAATACACCGCGACATGGCACAGATTCAGCACTTCGGCGCGCAGCGCGGGATCGTCTAGCTCGCGCATGACTTGCTGCATCACGTCGGAGTCGAGCTTGCATGCGTCGCTCCAGTTCAGGTGCGAGGTGGTCTGCAAGTCTTCGCACAGGCCCTTGAGGATTTCGCCGAATTCGCCGGGCGCGAGGCCGAGCCGGTCGGCAACGCGCGCGCGATGGACTGCTGCAAGCTCCTCGCTGCTCAGGTGGCCGTCTGCGAGCAGCGCGACGGCGACGATCCGGCCCGCGGCTTGCGGGCTGTTGCAGGTATAGGTACGCATGTTCAGGAATCCTCTTAAAGCGTGATGTCGATGGAACGATTGGCGTAGCCGTGGCTCAGTCGAAGAGGTCCTGAAGCCACGACTTGCGGCGATGACCATTGCCGCTGTAGCTGTCGTGAGCGCGGCGCGGGGCGTAATCACCGTGTTGCGCGCCGTGCTTCGAACCGTGCTGGCGGAATGCCTGTGCATCGCCTTCGTTGCGATTGTGCCGGTTGCCGCTGCGTTCGATCAGCTTGTCGAGTTCGCCGCGATCGAGCCAGACACCGCGACACTGCGGGCAGTAGTCGAGTTCGACGCCCTGACGCTCTGCGAGCGAGAGGGTGACGTCAGGGCAATTGGGGCATTTCATGATGCGCTCCGTGATGAGTGACAGGTCATCGAGGCCCTTGCTGTCTTGCGTGAAGGGCAACGCGGCCTCGATGGAAACCATCCTGGCAGAGCAAAATGAGCGAAGAATGAGGAGCGCTGCGGCTCGCGTTCATTAAGCGCCGAGCGTGCCGGCACGATCCGGGGCGCCGGCAGCGGGCAGCAGCGCTAGAACTGGTAATTGATCGAAACGTCGCAAACACCGCCCGTCTTCGTCTGGATGATCGGGCTGTGCGAGGCGCTGCCGAGCAGGCGCTTGAGCGCGCCGTCCGCGCTCACGAACCAATGTTTGTTGACGAAGTACACCATCGTGATGCCGAAGCCGGCCGACTTGAGGCCCGCGCTCGCGTCGTACTGACGGTAACCCGATGCAGCCGCCTGCTGCGGCGTCACGCCAAACCAGCTCTGCATGTAGTTGGAATCGGCGAACGTGACCGAAGGGCCGGCGAACCAGTAGAAGTTCTCGTTGCTGCCAGGCAGCGGCATATACGCGCCGAGGTCCGCAGTCCAGCCATTCGAGCCGCCTAAGCTGCGCGTGAAAGCGGTGCGGAACACGAGCGGAAAGTCCTTCGAAATCACATACTCGCCGGCGATCTTCAATTCTGGCGCCGGGTTGATGTTGCCCATCCCATGCAGCCGCGTCGGGTCGTCCTGGCCGCGCCGCCCGAGGTCGTAGGCCCCGGCGACGCTCACGCGCCAGTTCGGGCCCTGCAGAACGTTGACGCCGAAGCCTTCGCCCGTCGAGCCGAACAGGATGTCCTTGTAGCGCAAGTCGATGCTCGGCCCGACCAATGTGTGATAGCGGTCCGAGCCGTCGTAGCGCGGCTCGAAGGTCGCGCCCACGCCAAGCCGTGCCTCGAAGTCGGGACGGTTCGGCTCAAACATCTTTTCGAGCGGAATGCCCGCGGAATATTGCCATTCGCCAAGCGGCGAGGGGGTTTGCGCCATGGCGCGCGGGGCAAGCGCGGCGAGGGCGCATGCCGCAGCGGCGAGAGATGCACGCTGCGTGGCCCGCGAGCGGCGCGGCGCTGCTGGTTTTCTTCTGCTTGTTCTGTGTTGCGCAGTGCGGATTGCGAGTGGCATGAAGCCTCCGGGTTTGCCTGGTCGACCGCGGCGTCGTTTATTGAGTGTGATGAAATCACAAAGTGGAATTCCTTGTGGCCGGGCTCGTCTCGCAAACCTCGTGCCTGAGCGCGCGGTGTCCGGCCTGGCGACTCGTCCCGCCCCCGGCGGAAACCGCCGCCAGAGGTGGATGAAGAGCCCAGAAAATCAGGAAAGCTAACTGATGACGGCGTGGCTGCGCACCGTTTTAGAGCGCGGCATTGGCCCCGATTAAACCCTGGCGCCAAATTGCCGTTAGACAGTGATGGACGTCGGTGATGCGGCTCCCCCTGTGTCGCGGATTCCGAAGCCCATGTTTCACCGTTCTCACAGCGGTAACCAACTTGCGCCGGTCGTGGTCGGGCCGGCGCATCTCTTTTTCTGCATCCAGAATCGCTTCAGCCTTGCGGTCGGCGCCTGTCCGATCCATGCGTGATCTGCGCGCTTCTGCGTCGATCCGTCTGCGCATTCCAGCGGTGGCGTCCCTATGGTCCTCTGCGCCGCGACACCCGTGCTCGCCGGGTAACGCTGATACAGGTATCGCGACTACCACCCAACTCACTGTTTTTTATCGCTTTTTTTCAGGAAAGGCCCTGTAGTGAGCGGGTTTCGCGTGGCATAATCGATTCACACCGTATTGCCCCGCAGTCAAACATTTCCCCGCACATCATGGCAAAGACGCTCTACGACAAATTGTGGGACACGCATGTGGTCCACACGGAAGACGACGGCACGACGATTCTCTACATCGACCGTCATCTGTTGCACGAAGTCACGAGTCCTCAGGCTTTCGAAGGCCTGAAGCTGCATGAGCGCCCCGTGTGGCGCATCAGCGCGAACCTGGCCGTGTCCGACCACAACGTGCCCACTACCGACCGCAGCCACGGCATTGCCGACCCGGTCTCGAAGCTGCAGGTGGACACGCTCGATGCGAACTGCGACTCCTTCGGCATCACGCAGTTCAAGATGGCTGACCAGCGTCAGGGCATCGTGCACATCGTCGGTCCGGAGCAGGGCGCCACGCTGCCCGGCATGACGATCGTCTGCGGCGACTCGCACACGTCCACGCACGGCGCGTTCGGCGCGCTTGCGCACGGCATCGGCACCTCGGAAGTCGAGCACGTGCTGGCCACGCAAACGCTCTTGCAGAAGAAGAGCAAGAACATGCTCGTGAAGGTCGAGGGTCAACTGCCGCGCGGCTGCACCGCGAAGGACATCGTGCTCGCCATCATCGGCAAGATCGGCACGGCGGGCGGCACGGGTTACGCCATGGAGTTCGGCGGCTCGATGATCCGCAGTCTCACGATGGAAGGCCGCATGACCGTCTGCAACATGGCGATCGAAGGCGGCGCGCGCGCGGGCATGGTCGCCGTGGACGACACCACGATCGACTACTTGAAGGGCCGTCCGTTCTCGCCGCAAGGCGCGGAGTGGGACCAGGCCGTCGAGTACTGGAAGAACTTCCGCACCGACGAAGGCGCGCACTTCGACCGCGTGGTCGAACTGAGCGCGGCCGACATCGTGCCGCAGGTCACGTGGGGCACGTCGCCGGAAATGGTCACGGCAGTCGACAGCCGCGTGCCTGACCCTGAGCGCGAGAAGGACCCGGTCAAGCGCGACGCGATGGAACGCGCGCTGCAGTACATGGCGCTCGAACCCAATACGCCGATCGAGTCGATCAAGCCGGACAAGATCTTCATCGGTTCGTGCACGAACGCGCGTATCGAAGACCTGCGCTCCGCCGCTTATGTCGTGAAGAAGCTCGGCCGCCGCGTGGCGCCGAACATCCGTCTCGCGATGGTCGTGCCGGGCTCGGGTCTCGTGAAGGCGCAAGCCGAGCGCGAAGGCCTCGACAAGGTGTTCACGGAAGCGGGCTTCGAATGGCGCGAGCCGGGTTGCTCGATGTGCCTCGCGATGAATGCCGACCGGCTGGAGCCGGGCGAGCGTTGCGCATCCACTTCGAACCGCAACTTCGAAGGCCGCCAGGGCGCGGGCGGTCGCACGCACCTCGTGAGCCCGGCCATGGCAGCCGCCGCAGCAATCGAAGGCCATTTCGTCGACATTCGCAAGCTGGGGTAAGCGTATGAAGGTCAATGCGATCACGCGGCGCGTGGCGCTGTTCGTCATGGCGGGCTGGGTTCTCGCGCTGGCGGGCTGCAACACGGTGGCCGGCGTGGGCGAGGACATCAGCGATTCCGCGCGCGCCGTCCAGCGCAAGCTGTGACGCACGCCTTCTAGCCTTGCACGGTTGCGGGGCGCATCGAACTGACTGAACGTATCGAAGCGCCCCTGCCCGATCAGCATCCATCAGGATCACGGATCATGGAAAAATTCATCGTACACACCGGCGTCGTGGCGCCGCTCGATCGCGAGAATGTCGATACCGACGCGATCATTCCGAAGCAGTTCCTCAAGTCGATCAAACGCACCGGCTTCGGCCCGAACGCTTTCGACGAATGGCGTTACCTCGATCACGGCGAACCGGGCCAGGACAACTCGAAGCGCCCGCTCAATCCGGATTTCGTGCTGAACCAGCCGCGTTATCAGGGCGCGTCGGTGCTGCTCACGCGCAAGAACTTCGGCTGCGGCAGCTCACGCGAGCATGCGCCGTGGGCACTCGACCAGTACGGTTTCCGCGCGATCATCGCGCCGAGTTTCGCGGACATCTTCTACAACAATTGCTTCAAGAACGGCCTGTTGCCGATCGTGCTTTCCGAATCGGACGTGGATCACCTGTTCAACGAAACGTACGCGTTCAACGGCTTCCAGCTCACGGTCGATCTGGACAAGCAGGTCGTGCGCACGACCGACGGCTCGAAGGAGTATCCGTTCGAAGTGGCCGCGTTCCGCCGCTACTGTCTCTTGAACGGCTTCGACGACATCGGCCTCACGCTGCGTCACGCCGACAAGATCCGCCAGTACGAAGCCGAGCGCCTCGCGCGCCAGCCGTGGCTGAACAACCGCGTGCTTTGATACGCGCAGACAAACGCACACCGAACAACTGAGCGAGGAATCACAGGATGAAGATTGCAGTGCTGCCGGGCGACGGCATCGGTCCCGAGATCGTCAAGGAAGCCGTGAAGGTGCTCAACGCACTTGGCGAAAAGTTCGAGCTGGAAGAGGCGCCGGTTGGCGGCGCGGGCTACGAGGCTAGCGGCCACCCGCTGCCCGAGGCAACGCTCTCGCTGGCCAAATCCGCCGACGCGATTCTGTTCGGCGCCGTGGGCGACTGGAAGTACGACAAGCTCGAGCGCGCGCTGCGTCCCGAGCAGGCCATTCTCGGCCTGCGCAAGCATCTGGAACTGTTCGCGAACTTCCGCCCGGCGATCTGCTATCCGCAGCTCACGGGGGCGTCGTCACTGAAGCCTGAAATCGTTTCGGGCCTCGACATCCTGATCGTGCGCGAACTGAACGGCGACATCTATTTCGGCCAGCCGCGCGGCACGCGCGAAGCGCCGGACGGCAATTTCAAGGGTGCGCGCGAAGGTTTCGACACGATGCGCTACGCGGAGCCCGAAGTGCGCCGCATCGCTCACGTGGCGTTCCAGGCCGCGCAAAAGCGCCAGAAGAAGCTGACGTCGGTCGACAAGGCGAACGTGCTTGAAACGTCGCAGTTCTGGAAGGACATCATGATCGATGTCTCGAAGGAATATCCGGACGTCGAGCTGTCGCACATGTACGTCGACAACGCGGCCATGCAGCTCGTGAAGGCGCCCAAGGCGTTCGACGTGGTGGTGACCGGCAACATGTTCGGCGACATTCTCTCGGACGAAGCCGCGATGCTCACGGGCTCGATCGGCATGCTGCCCTCGGCCTCGCTCGACAAGAACAACAAGGGTCTGTACGAGCCGTCGCACGGTTCCGCGCCGGATATCGCGGGCAAGGGCATTGCCAACCCGCTCGCCACGATCCTGTCGGCGGCCATGATGCTGCGCTACTCGCTCGGCCGCCCGGAGCAGGCGGACCGTATCGAGAGCGCGGTGAAGAAGGTGCTCGAACAAGGCTATCGCACCGCCGACATCATCACGCCGGACTGCAAGCAGGTCGGCACGGTGGCAATGGGCGATGCGGTGATCGCAGCGCTGTAAGGAAGTCATGCAAGGGCGTGCCATTGGGCGCGCCCTTTTTTGTTCAGAAATGCGCAAGCAGCGACGTTAGCGGGAGTACGCCGCCAGGCGTCGTAAATCGCGCACAATGCGGGTTCTCCCGCGCGAATTCACGGTTTTCGTGTATATTGTTTCGATGGCGAAGATCTCCCCGATCACGACTGTTACGAACATCCGCGGCACGGCCCGCGCGATTTCGCTCGCCATTACCACGAAAACCACGATTACGAAAACGATCACCATTCGTTGATCGCTCGTCGTGCCCGCTCATCTTCCCCGCGCGGCCACGCCGGGCGAGCGAAGCGGGGAAGTGTCCATATCAAGGGTAAGTCATGAACGTAGGTCTCGTAGGTTGGCGCGGCATGGTCGGCAGCGTGCTGATGCAGCGCATGCAGGAAGAACGTGATTTCGACCTGATCGAACCGGTGTTTTTCAGCACCAGCAACGCAGGCGGCGCGGCTCCGTCGTTCGCCAAAAACGAGACGAAGCTCAAGGACGCGAACAGCGTCGACGAGCTCAAGGAGTGCGACATCATCATCACGTGCCAGGGCGGCGATTACACCAACGAGGTGTATCCGAAGCTGCGCGCGGCAGGCTGGACCGGCTACTGGATCGACGCGGCTTCGGCGCTGCGCATGAAGGACGATGCGGTCATCATCCTCGACCCGGTCAACCTCGACGTCATCAAGGACGCGCTGGTCAAGGGCCAGAAGGACTTCGTCGGCGGCAACTGCACGGTCAGCCTCATGCTGATGGCGCTGGGCGGCCTGTTCCGCGAGAACCTCGTCGACTGGATGACGGCCATGACGTACCAGGCCGCTTCGGGCGCGGGCGCGCAGAACATGCGCGAACTGCTCTCGCAGATGGGCGCGCTCAACGCAGCGGTTGCGAGCGACCTGGCTAACCCGTCGTCGGCGATCCTCGACATCGACCGCAAGGTGCTCGCCACGATGAACAGCGACGCCATGCCGACCGAGCACTTCGGCGTGCCGCTCGCGGGCTCGCTGATCCCCTGGATCGACAAGGACCTCGGCAACGGCATGTCGAAGGAAGAGTGGAAGGGCGGCGCGGAAACCAACAAGATTCTCGGCAAGCCGGCCATGGGCCAGCCGGGCTCGATTCCGGTCGACGGCCTGTGCGTGCGTATCGGTGCGATGCGTTGCCACTCGCAGGCGCTCACGATCAAGCTGAAGAAGGACGTGCCGCTCGACGAGATCGACGGCATCCTTGCCTCGGCCAACGACTGGGTTAAGGTCGTGCCGAACCAGCGCGAGGCTTCGATGCGCGATCTGTCGCCGGCGGTGGTCACGGGCACGCTGTCGGTGCCGGTGGGCCGTCTGCGCAAGCTGGCCATGGGCGGCGAGTATCTGTCGGCCTTCACGGTCGGCGATCAGCTGCTGTGGGGTGCGGCTGAACCGCTGCGCCGCATGTTGCGCATTCTGCTCGACAAGTGAATGAATTAAACTACGCGGCTAATGACGCGTAGACAGGGTAAAAAAGCGCCGCGCCATTCGCGGCGCTTTTTTTATTGCATGCTTTTTCTTGCATGCATCGATGCAATCGCCCCGAAGCACACTCCTATTTGATCGAGAGCCGCAAGAGCGGTATGCCAGGGCAACTGATGATCGTTCGATTTGATTCTGTTTCCGCCGCGCCTCGCGCGAAGCGCGCTCAAGGGCGGCGCGCCATCCGCGCCACCGTGGCGGCGGCGAGTTTTCTGTTCTGCGGCCTGGCCGCCGCGCAGGGCGGTGCGAGTGCGGCGCCGGGCACTGCGAGCGCTGCCTCATCCGCCGCGGCTGCGGTGAGCGTCGCGGGGCAATATACCGTTCGTCCCGGCCAGTCGCTGCACGACGTGGCCGTCGACGTCACGCAGTCGCACGACAAGGCCACGCTCGCGCGCATGAGCCAGGCGCTGTTCGATGCGAACCCCAATGCGTTCATCAAGCAGGATCCCAGCCGCATGCGTGTGGGTGCGACGCTGAACGTGCCGGCAACGCCGGACGTTTCCAGCGCGGCGGCAGGCATGACGGTGGCCTCGGGTGGGGCTGCTGCGGCTTCGGCGGGGGCTTCGGCTGCCGCCAGTACGCCCGCCGCTGCGGCGACTGTGCCTGCTGCGTCCACTGCATCAGCCAGCGCACCCGCCGCGGCTTCGAGTGCTGCTGCCGAGGCGGTAGCGGCTGCATCGTCGGCTGCTGCCGCTGCGACGGCTGGCGCGAGTTCGGCCAGCGCGGCTGCGGCAACTGCGGCACCTGCCTCGGCAGTCGCAGCGAGCGGCCCCGAAGCGTCCACTCAAGGCGCTTCCGGCGCGGCGACGGGCGCGAGTGCCGCAGCGCCGGCGTCAGCGGCCAGCGACTCGCACGTGTGGAGCGGTTCGATCCAGTCGGTCCCGGCTCCGGCCAGCGGCGCGGCAGGCGCGTCGGCGCAAGGCGCAAAGGTCTCCAGCCTCCAGCAACTCCTCGCATTGAAGAACCGCGTGCTGATGGCGTTGCAGCAGCACGGCATTGGCAAGCCAGCGCAGACCACGAGCGGCGCGTCCGCGGGTGCGCCTGCCGCGCAAGGCGGCGCACCTGTGCAGAACGGCGTGGTGAACGCCGGCGCGGCTGGCGGCCAACCGGAAGTCTCGCCGGTCGCCATGGGGGCCGTGACGGCTGTCGTCGTCGCGCTGCTGGCGTTGTTTGTGCGTCTGCTCATGCGCAAGCGCAAGAAGCCGCCCGTCGATCAGGCGTCCGAAGTCTCGCCCGAAGCGCACGAGCCGACGCCGTCGACGTCCTCCGCAACCGCTGCTGCCGCCGTGCCTGTGGCCGAGGAGCCGCCAGTGTTGCGCGAGCCGATTACGCACGCGGGCCATCAACCGGATGCGCACGCGCTTGCACCTGCGGCGCAAGCCGAATTCGCGCCGCCGGTTGCGCCCGAGGCGGATGAAGTCGCGATCACGCCTGTGCCTACGCCCGACGTCTCTTCCGCGCCGCTGGAGCACGACGAAACGGCCGCGCAGGCCGCTAGTGCAGCGGGCGTGAACACGACGACCACTGGGCTTGAAGCCGAAGCGCTGCCGCCTACGCTAACCGAGACGCTGCATCCTGGCACGCCGCAAGAGCCGTCCGTCGCGCAGGAAGCTCACGCAGCACAAGCGCTGCCGCACGGCGTCGAGCCGGGCGAACCGCAAACGTTGGCGGACGCGGCTGAAGCCGCAAGCCTCGCCGCCGCGGCGGAGCTGGGCGCGGATGCGCTGCCGCCCGAAAGCATCGGTGCGCCGCGCGCAGCCGAAGACGCCGAGGCGCTGGCGCGCACGCTGGAAGAGCCGGCGCGCGCCCAAAAGCCTGCTGCACCCGATATCGCGCTGGACTTTGGCGATGGCGCCCCGCAAGCCGCGCAAACGCAGCAAGCACCGCAGGCCGAGCCGCCCGTCACCGAAGCCTTCGAGCGCCCGCCGGCGCCGCTTACCGCACCTGAAATTCCGTCAGTACCCGCAGTCACCGCAGAAGAAATGAGCTACGCCGAAGTACCGATCGCCTTCCCGCACGATGCAATCGAAGCGCTGGGCGGCCTCGACCTGCCCCTGCCGCCGCGCATCGGTGAACCGGTCATCCCCACTGAGCCGCTCTCGACCGAGCCGGCCGCCACGCCCGAGGCGTCGGCGCGTCTGTCGTCGCCGTTCTTCGAGCCGCCACCGTCGATGGCGGGCGCGGCCATCGAGGCGGGGACGGCAGGTGCGGGCGCGCTCGCAGGCCTCGGCGCGCCGCGCTTTGGCGCGCTCACGCTCGACTTCGACCTGAACCTGCCGCCCGATTCGGCCGAGCCGCTGCCGGTCTTCACGCCCGAACAGCTCGCGCGCATCGCGCGCAACAAGCTCGATCTCGCGCACGAATACATCGCGCTGGGCGACGTGTCGGGCGCCCGCTCGCTCATCAACGAAGTGATCGAGTCGAACGATCCCGCCACGCGCAGCGACGCGCAGGCGCTGCTGTCGACGCTCGCTCCGCTTTCGTGACGCTGCAAGCCGTATGCGTATCGCGCTAGGAATCCAGTACGACGGTGCCGCGTTCTGCGGCTGGCAGTCGCAGCCGCACGGCAAGACAGTGCAGGACGCGCTCGAGCGCGCGCTGCGCGAGTTCGCCACCGTGCCGCTGTCCACCATCGTCGCGGGCCGCACCGACACGGGCGTGCACGGGCTCGGCCAGGTGGTGCACTTCGACACCGACCTCGACCGCACGCCGTTCTCGTGGGTGCGCGGCACCAACGCGTTCCTGCCTTCCACGGTGGCCGTGCAGTGGGCCAAGCCGATGCCCGAGGCGTTCCACGCGCGCTTCGCGGCGTTCGAGCGCACCTACTACTACGTGCTCTACGTGAACCCCGTGCGCTCGCCGATGCTGGCGGCCCGCGCGGGCTGGATCCACACGCCGCTCGACGTCGATGCGATGCGCGAGGCGGCGGCGTATCTCATCGGCGAGCACGATTTTTCGTCGTTCCGCTCGTCGGAGTGCCAGGCGAAGACGCCGGTGAAGCATCTGTACCAGATCGACATCCGGCCGCAGGGCGACTTCATCCACTTCCGCTTTCGCGCCAACGCGTTCCTGCACCACATGGTCCGCAACCTGATGGGTTGCCTCGTGGCCGTGGGTCGAGGGCGCTATCCGGCCGCGTGGATGGCTGAAGTGCTGGCTGGGCGCGACCGCACCGTGGCCGCGCCGACTTTCATGCCAGACGGCCTCTATCTCGCACAGGTAGGCTATCCTGACGAGTTCGCAGTACCTGCGCCGCATACGGCCAGTGTGCCGTGGAGCGCAATCTGGAGCGACGCGCCCGAAGGCCGTGCTTAAAGCGCCGCCCGCTTGAATCATCGAGATCAACACCGCATTCAGGATCATGACGTCAGCCGAGCAACCCGCCCCTGCGCACCGCACCCGCATCAAGCTGTGCGGACTTTCGACGCCCGATGCGGTCGCGCACGCCATTGACCTGGGTGCGGACGCCGTCGGCCTGGTGTTTTACCCGCCCAGCCCGCGCTCGGTGAGCGTGGCGCAGGCGGTCGAGCTTACGCACGACCTGCCGCCGTTCGTGTCGGTCGTGGGTCTCTTCGTGAATGCCACGCCGCAGTGGATGAGCGAAGTGGCAAGCAATGTCTCGCTCACCATGCTTCAGTTCCATGGAGACGAAACGCCCGAGCAGTGCGAGTCGCTGGCCTCCGTTGCCGGTTTGCCCTGGTTGCGCGCGCTGCGAGTGGCGGCCGATACTCTGCAAGCCGATTTGATAGAATCGGCTAATCGTTATTCATCAGCCAGCGGCCTCTTGTTCGACACCCATGTCGAAGGTTACGGCGGCGGCGGAAAGGTCTTCGATTGGTCACTTATTCCCGCAGGGCTCGCGCGTCGGGCCGTTTTGAGTGGTGGCTTGAACGCGCAAAACGTCGGTGATGCGATTCGCCAGGTGCGTCCATTTGCCGTCGATGTCTCCAGTGGCATCGAGGTTCCGGGCGCAAAGGGCGTGAAGGATCACGCCCGCATGGCGGCGTTCGTGCGCGCAGTGCGCGAAGCGGACGCGGGATGAATTCTTTGGCCGGCACGGTCCACGCAACGTGGGCCTTCCCAAGTCCGGTCGAGCGAGTGACTTATGTACAATTTGCCAGATGAACGTGGCCATTTCGGCCCTTATGGCGGCGTTTTCGCTGCTGAAACCCTCATGCAGGCGATCGACGAACTGCGCGACGCCTACGCGAAATACAAGGACGATCCCGACTTCCGCGCCGAATATGAGCGCGAGTTGAAGCATTTTGTCGGCCGTCCGTCGCCGATTTATCACGCGCAGCGCTGGAGCGAACTGCTGGGCGGCGCTCAGATCTATCTCAAGCGCGAAGACCTGAACCACACCGGCGCGCACAAGGTGAACAACGTGATCGGCCAGGCGCTGCTCGCCAAGCGCATGGGCAAGCCGCGCGTGATCGCCGAGACCGGCGCGGGTCAGCACGGCGTGGCTACCGCGACCATCGCGGCACGCTTCGGCATGGAATGCGTGGTCTACATGGGCGCCGAAGACGTGCGCCGTCAGGCCGCCAACGTCTACCGCATGAAGCTGCTGGGTGCGACCGTGGTTCCGGTCGAGTCGGGTTCGCGCACGCTCAAGGACGCGCTCAACGAAGCGATGCGCGACTGGGTCACCAACGTCGAAAACACGTTCTACATCATCGGCACGGTGGCGGGCCCGCACCCGTACCCGATGATGGTGCGCGACTTCCAGCGCGTGATCGGCGATGAATGCCGCGTGCAGATGCCCGAAATGACGGGGCGCCAGCCGGACTCCGTGATCGCCTGCGTGGGCGGCGGTTCGAACGCGATGGGCATCTTTTACCCGTATATCGACGACACTTCGGTGCAGTTGATCGGCGTCGAACCCGCTGGCGACGGCATGGACACGGGCCGCCACGCCGCTTCGCTCGCGGCGGGCACCGTTGGCGTGCTGCACGGCAATCGCACCTACCTGCTGCAGGACGAGAACGGCCAGATCATCGAGACGCATTCGGTTTCGGCGGGCCTCGATTATCCGGGCGTGGGTCCCGAGCACGCGTGGCTCAAGGACAGCGGCCGCGCGCAGTACGTCACCATCGACGACGAGGAAGCGCTCAAGGGCTTCCACGACTGCTGCCGTATCGAAGGCATCATTCCCGCGCTCGAATCGAGCCACGCGCTCGCTTACGCGGCGAAGCTCGCACCGACGTTGCCGAAGGAGAAAATCCTGCTGGTGAACCTGTCGGGCCGGGGCGACAAGGACATGCACACGGTCGCCGAGCGATCGGGCATCCAGTTCTGAGCGCCCGGAGCGACATACGTGATGCGTGACGAGTTCGACGAGCCGGAAGTGCCGGCGCCAGTGGGCGAAGTGAACGCCGAGGTGAACGCAGAAGCGGCTGCTCTGGAAGCCGCCGAAGCGGTAGCCAACGCGGCCGTGCTGCCCACGGTGCCTGTCGTACCGGAAACCATCCGGCTCCTGAACCGCGATTTTCTGACCGATGCAGCCAACTTGCCCGACGCCTCGATCGATCTGATCGTCGCCGACCCGCCCTACGGGCTCGGCAAGGACTACGGCAACGACTCCGACATGCGTTCGGGCGAGGACTTCCTCGCCTGGACGTACGAATGGCTCGACCTGGCGATTCCGAAGCTCAAGCCCACGGGCTCGCTCTACGTGTTCTGCACGTGGCAGTACGCGCCCGAGATCTTCGTCTATCTCAAGTCGAAACTCACGATGATCAACGAGATCGTCTGGGATCGTCGCGTACCCAGCATGGGTGGCACGACGCGCCGTTTTACTTCGGTGCACGACAACATTGGTTTCTTCGCGGTTTCGAAGGACTACTACTTCGATCTCGATCCCGTCCGCATCCCGTACGATGCCGTCACGAAGAAGGCGCGTTCGCGCAAGTTGTTCGAAGGCAGCAAGTGGCTGGAGCTCGGCTACAACCCCAAGGACGTCTGGTCCGTCTCGCGGCTGCATCGCCAGCACGCGGAGCGCGTGGATCATCCCACCCAGAAGCCTTTGGAGATCGTCGAGCGCATGGTGCTTGCGAGCTGCCCGCCGGGCGGCCGCGTGCTGGACCCGTTCATGGGCAGCGGCACCACGGCAGTGGCTTGCGCGCGTCAGCAGCGCGAATTCGTCGGCTATGAAATTAACGAAAGTTACTGCGCGATCGCGCGCGAACGCGTAAGCGCGGCCGCCGCAAGCACCGTTGCGGCCGGCGCCTGATGCGCCGCCGCCGGACACACGCGCAGTAACGCCTAAAAGCTGAGGACCCTGAAATGTCCCGTATCAAGACCACGTTCGAGGCGCTCGCCGCCCAAGGCCGCAAAGGCCTGATCCCGTTCATGACGGCAGGCGACCCCGATCCCGCGCGCACCGTCGAGTTCATGCACGCGCTGGCCGCTGGCGGCGCCGATGTCATCGAACTCGGCGTGCCGTTCTCGGATCCGATGGCCGACGGCCCCGTGATCCAGCAGTCGTCCGAGCGCGCGCTCGAGAAGGGCGTGACGCTCAAGAGCGTGCTCGCCGATGTGAAGCGCTTTCGCGAAACCGACAACAAGACCCCCGTCGTGTTGATGGGCTATGCAAACCCCATCGAGCGCATGGGCGCCGACGCGTTCGCGCAGGCCGCGAAGGAAGCGGGCGTGGACGGCGTGCTCGTGGTGGACTATCCGCCTGAGGAGTCGGTCGAGTTCGCGGCGAAGATGAAGGCCGCCGACATCGATCCGATCTTCCTGCTCGCGCCGACCTCGACCGATGAGCGCATCGCCGAAGTGGGCCGCGCCGCAAGCGGCTATGTCTACTACGTCTCGCTCAAGGGCGTGACGGGCGCGGCGAATCTGGACGTTTCGAGCATCGCGGGTAAAATCCCGGCGATCAAGAAGCATGTCTCGCTGCCCGTGGGTGTGGGCTTCGGCATTCGCGACGCGCAAACGGCCGCTGCCGTTGCGCAGGTTTCGGACGCCGTGGTGATCGGCAGCCGCATTGTCCAACTGCTCGAGCAGGCAGCGCCGGAAACGGCCGCCGACACGCTCACGCAGTTCATCACAGGCATTCGAGCGGCACTGGACGAAGTCTCTGCCGGGTAGTGTCGCGGGCTGGCGCTGTTGGCTAGATTCGAGACTGCTGTAAAATCCACTTTTCGCCATGCGCGGTCGGGGTCGGAACCCGGTCGGTTTTACCGATCGGTGACGGGAACGATCCGCCGCGCCCGCGCATCACGAAGGTCTAGGAAGGAACATCAATGAGCTGGCTCGATAAACTGCTGCCGCCCAAGATCAAGCAAACCGATCCGAAAAGCCGCAAGAGCATTCCGGAAGGGTTGTGGATCAAGTGCCCGTCGTGCGAAGCGGTCCTGTACCGCAACGACGTCGAGGCGAATCTCCACGTTTGCCCGAAGTGCGATCACCACATGCGCATTGGCGCGCGCGAGCGTCTGGACGGCCTGCTCGATCCGGAAGGCCGCTATGAAATCGGCCAGGAAATCGTCCCGGTCGACGCGCTCAAGTTCAAGGACAGCCGCAAGTACCCGGACCGCCTGAAAGAGGCGATGGACGAAACCGGCGAAACCGACGCCATGGTGGTGATGGGCGGCGCGATCCGCACGCTGCCGGTGGTAGTGGCCTGCTTCGAGTTCTCGTTCATGGGCGGCTCGATGGGCTCGGTGGTCGGCGAGCGCTTCGCACGTGGCGCGCAAAACGCGCTCGAACAGCAAGTGCCGTTCATCTGCTTCACGGCTTCGGGCGGCGCGCGCATGCAGGAAAGCCTGCTTTCGCTCATGCAGATGGCCAAGACCACGGCCATGCTGACCAAGCTGGCCGAAGCCAAACTGCCGTTCATTTCCGTACTGACAGACCCGACGATGGGCGGCGTTTCGGCGAGCTTCGCGTTCCTTGGCGACGTGGTGATCGCCGAGCCGAAGGCGCTGATCGGTTTTGCCGGCCCGCGCGTGATCGAACAGACCGTGCGCGAAAAGCTGCCGGAAGGTTTCCAGCGCGCCGAATTCCTGCTGCAGAAGGGCGCGATCGACATGATCCTGGACCGCCGCAAGCTGCGCGACGAAATCGCGCAAATGCTGGCGCTGCTGCAGCGTCAGCCCGCCGACGCGGTGGCCTGAGCCTCGTCCTGCGCAATCTGCGGTGCCGCACGCGCCGCAGCCGCAAAGTTTTACCCAACGCGCCGCGAGCGAAAGCAAGCGGCGCGTTGTCATTTCCGCGATAATGCCGTTCTTTCGAAGCGGATCATTCGTGTGAACCCTCCGCCATCGGCGGCGTCTCACGCGCAGCACCAGGCAATTTCTATCCCGATGAGTACCTTTCCCACCCTCGACGCGTGGCTCACGCACCTTGAAACTGCGCATCCGGTCGGCATCGACATGGGGCTCGACCGCATCCGTCAAGTGAAGGACGCGCTGGACCTCGAGTTCGCGTGCCCGATCTTCACGGTTGGCGGCACGAACGGGAAGGGCTCGACCTGCGCGATTCTCGAAACGATCCTGCTCAAGGCGGGCTATCACGTGGGCTGCCACACCTCGCCGCATCTGCTCGAGTTCAACGAGCGCGCGCGTGTGGACGGCCAGCAGGCTAGCGACGCTGAACTGTTGCCGCACTTCGAAGCCGTGGAAGCCGCGCGCAATTCGCTCGCCACGCCCGTTACGCTCACGTACTTCGAATTCACGACGCTCGCGATCATGCATCTGTTCGCCTCGCGCGGCCTCGACGCCGTGATCTTCGAGGTGGGCCTGGGTGGCCGTCTGGACGCCGTCAATGTGCTCGACACCGACTGCGCGATCATCACGAGCATCGACCTCGACCACACGGAATACCTCGGCGACACGCGCGAGAAGATTGCGTTCGAGAAGGCCGGCATCTTCCGTGCGGGCAAGCCCGCGATCTGCGCCGATCCGATGGCGCCGCAGTCGCTCATCGACCATGCTGAGGCGATCGGCGCCGAACTGTGGCTCTTCGGGCGCGATTTCCGCTACGAAGGGCAGCCGGGCAGCGAGCGCCAGCAATGGAGCTATGTGGGCCCGACGATGCGTCGTTCGGCGCTCGCCTATCCTGCGCTGCGCGGCGCGAACCAGCTGATCAACACGTCGGCAGCGCTCGCGGGTCTCGAGGCGCTGCGCGACCGGTTGCCGGTTTCCGCGCAGGACATTCGCCTCGGCCTCGCCAACGTCGAACTGCCGGGCCGCTTCCAGGTGCTGCCGGGCAAGCCTTCGATCATCCTTGACGTCGGCCACAACCCGCATGCGGCGGCGGTGCTTTCGCAGAATCTCGGCAGCATGGGCTATTTCCCGTACACCTACGCCGTGTTCGGCGCGATGCGCGACAAGGACATTGCGGGCGTGATCGAGCACCTGAAGGGCGAGATCGACCACTGGTGCGTGACCGATCTGCCGCTGCCGCGTGCGGCTACGGCCGAGCAGCTCGAAGAAGTGCTGCGCGACGCGGGCGTGACGGACGGCGCCGATAGCAGCGTCACACGCCATGAAAATCCGGCTGCCGCATTCCAAGATGCGCTAAAACGTGCAACCGAAAATGATAGAATTATTGTTTTCGGAAGTTTTTTGACGGTTGCCGGGGTCATGGCCTGGCGAAAGTCACAGCAACACTGACCGCCCGGCACCCGCACGCCGCCCACGTAAGACAGGCCAGGTAGGCCAACAGCAAGCCATACATGGGAATTTTCTCGTTCGGCAAGAAAGATGACGCTGACGCGCCCCGCCGGCGCGGCACTGAATCCGGCTCCAGCCGGCGCAGCAATCCGAGCACGCGCGTGGAGCGGCGCAGCCGCCGGCCGGACCGGTCGGGCGACGCCGAGGCAATGCTGCTCGACCCCACGCTCCCCGAAAAGCAACGCGCGCGCCGCCGTCTCGTCGGCGCAATCGCGCTGGTGCTCGCGGCCATCGTAATCCTGCCGATGGTGCTCGATTCGCACCCGAAGCCCGTCACCGACGACATCGCCATCGACATTCCGAGCCGCCCGGCCGACAAGGCCGCCGCGCGCCAGCACGACGCGGAAGACACGCAAGCCGGTGTCGCCCCCGATAATCCCGCAGCGGCGGAAGCCACGCCTGGCGCGTCGGGCCTCGCGGCCGCGTCAAGCGCCGCGGCCACGCAGAACGCCCAAAGCACGGATCAGTCGCCGGCAACGCCAGCGAAAAAGCCCGCACAGGCGGCAACCGCTCCGGCTCAATCGACCCAAACCGCTCAGGCGCAAAAGCCCGCCACCAAGCCTGCGGCTTCGGCCAGCACGGCCGTCGCCGCGAACGACGGCGCCGACACCAGCGATGGAAATGGCGCGAAAGCCGAATCCGGCGCGCCGGCGGCGCCCCCGGGCGCGCGTTTCGCGGTGCAACTCGGTGCGTTCTCGAACAGCACGACGGCGAACAATTGGGTCACGAAGTTGAAAGCGGCGGGCGTACCCGCATATACCGAGCAACGCAAGGAAGCAGACGGCACGACGCGCACGCTGCTGCGCGCGGGCCCGTTCCCGGACCGCGCCTCGGCCACGGCGGCGATCGCGAAGGTGCGCGGCGCAGGCCTGATGGCGGGCTCGAACGCCAACGCGGAATAAGCAGTCGATGTTGACCGCATTCGACTACGCTGTAATGGCGGTGATCGGCCTGTCGGCGCTGCGCGGCGCGTGGCGTGGCTTGATCGGCGAGATTTTTGGATTGATTGGCTGGATCGCGGCGTTGCTCGTGGCCTGCCGCTACGTTGACCACGTGGTGCCCTGGATTCCGGCGAACTGGCCGGGCGGGGCGCTCACCCAGTGGCTGATCGCGTTTGCGCTGATCGTCATTGCCGTGGTGCTCGTGGCCGGCGTGGGCAACGCACTGATCGGCCGTCTGGTGCAGGTGAGCGGATTGTCCGGCGTGGACCGTTCGCTCGGGATGATGTTCGGCCTCGTGCGAGGCGTCGTGCTGGTGCTGATCCTCGTCGTCCTCGGCGGGCTGACCGAGCTGCCCCAGCAGGACTTCTGGCGCCACGCGCTGCTGCGGCCATATGCCGTGCAGGGCGTGCTCGAACTGAAACCGTTGTTGCCCGAGGCGCTCGCGGCCTACGTTCACGTCTGATCAGAAGCTGATCGGACGCGGTGCGAGGCGAAGCTTTCCGGCAACACTGCCCATTTGCGGCGCTCGACCGGTGATGGAAGCTGGGCGACCCGCTACCGATTTCGCTTTTTTGAAGGACCTGCCATGTGCGGCATCGTAGGCGTAGTTTCCCGCTCTCCCGTCAACCAGCTCCTCTATGACGCGCTGCTGCTCCTGCAGCACCGCGGTCAGGACGCGGCCGGCATTGCCACCGCGAACGGCAGCACGTTCCACATGCACAAGGCCAACGGCATGGTGCGCGACGTGTTCCGCACGCGCAACATGCGCAGCCTCCCCGGCACCAGCGGCATCGGCCAGGTGCGCTATCCGACGGCCGGCTCGGCGTCGAGCGAAGAAGAGGCCCAGCCGTTCTACGTGAACGCGCCGTTCGGCATCGTCCTCGCCCACAACGGCAATCTCACCAACTGGCAACAGTTGAAGGAAGAGATGTTCCGTGTGGACCGCCGTCACATCAACACCCATTCCGATACCGAAGTGCTGCTCAACGTGCTCGCGCATGAAGTGCAGCTGGCCAGCACCGGGCTCGAACTCGACCCTGCGGCGCTCTTCAAGGCGGTCTCGGGCGTGCATCGCCGCCTGCGCGGCTCGTACGCGATCGTCTCGCTGATCGCTGGCTACGGCCTGCTCGCGTTCCGCGATCCGTTCGGCATTCGCCCGCTGTGCATCGGCAAGATGGAAACGCCGGAAGGCACCGAGTGGATGCTCGCATCGGAATCCGTGGCGCTCGAAGGCATCGGCTTCGAGTTCGTGCGCGACGTTCAGCCGGGCGAAGCGGTGTTCATCGACTTCGAAGGCAACCTCCACTCGCAGCAATGCGCCACGGCGCCGACGCTCAATCCCTGCATCTTCGAACTCGTGTATCTCGCGCGTCCGGACTCGGTGCTCGACGGCGTGCCCGTGTACAACGCGCGTCTGCGCATGGGCGACTATCTCGCCGAGAAGATCAAGCGCGAACTGCCCGACGTGAAGATCGACGTGGTCATGCCGATTCCCGATTCGTCGCGCCCCGCCGCGATGCAGGTCGCGAACAAGCTCGGCGTGGAATACCGCGAAGGCTTCTTCAAGAACCGCTACGTGGGCCGCACCTTCATCATGCCGGGCCAGGCCATGCGCAAGAAGTCGGTGCGCCAGAAGCTCAATGCCATGGGCATCGAGTTCAAGGGCAAGAACGTGCTGATCATCGACGACTCGATCGTGCGCGGCACCACCTCGCAGGAAATCGTGCAGATGGCGCGCGACGCCGGCGCGACCAAGGTGATCTTCGCTTCGGCGGCGCCGCCCGTGAAGTACCCGAACGTCTACGGCATCGACATGCCCACGCGCGGCGAACTCGTCGCGCACGGCCGCACGGATGACGAAGTGGCGCGCATCATCGGCGCGGATTACCTCGTGTATCAGGACGTGGATGCGCTCAAGCAGGCAGTGCGCGACATCAATCCGGAGTTGAAGGAGTTCGAGGCTTCGTGCTTCGACGGCGAATACATCACCGGCGACATCACGAGCACTTACCTCGACAACATCGAGACCGCGCGCCTTGCACCTCAGGCGCAGTCGGACCGCGACGCCGCAAGCGACGCAATGGACGGCGGCTCCCGCTCGCAGCTGCACCTGCAACTCTCGGTGGAGTGATCCCCTCGGTAAACGCGAGCGCTACGCTCGCGTTTGCCGAATCCGCAAGCCCGCTTTCTGCCGATGCAAAAGCGGGCTTTTTTGCGCGCGTGCGTGCAGGATTGAAGCAAGATGGTTCAGGACAAGGAGAACACGAACATGGACGACACCTTCAACTTCGACACGCTGGCCGTTCGCTCCGGCACGCTGCGCAGCGAGTTCAACGAACATTCGGAAGCGCTTTATCTCACGTCGAGTTTCTGTTTCGGCAGCGCCGCAGAGGCCGCCGAGCGCTTCAAGAACTCCGAAACCGCCTATACGTACGCACGTTTCTCGAATCCGACCGTCACCATGTTTCAGGAGCGTCTCGCCACGCTCGAAGGCGGCGAGGCGTGCATGGCCACGGCTTCGGGCATGGCCGCGATCATGTCGGTGGTGATGGCCGCGCTCCAGGCGGGCGACCATATCGTCAGCTCGCAGAGCATTTTCGGCTCGACGCTCGCCATGTTCTCGCAGATCTTCAGCAGGTTCGGCATTGCGACCACCTTCGTCGATCCGACTGATCTCGACGCGTGGAAGAACGCCGTGCGCCCCGAAACGAAGATGTTCTTCCTCGAAACGCCGTCGAATCCGCTCACCGAAATTGCCGACATCGAAGCGGTCAGCAAGATCGCCCGCGCGGCGGGCGCGCTCTTCGTGGTCGACAACTGCTTTTGCAGCCCCGCGCTGCAGCAGCCGCTCAAGTTCGGCGCTGACGTGGTGATGCATTCGGCCACCAAGTTCCTCGACGGTCAGGGCCGTGTGCTGGGCGGTGCGCTCGTGGGATCGAAGGCGTTCATCATGGAGAAGGTGTTTCCGTTCGTGCGCACCGCGGGCCCGACGCTTTCCGCGTTCAACGCGTGGGTGCTGCTCAAGGGCATGGAAACGCTGTCGCTGCGCGTCGAGAAGCAGTCGGACAATGCGCTCCAGATCGCGCGCTGGCTCGAGACGCATCCGGCCATCAAGCGCGTGTTCTATCCAGGCCTCGAGTCGCATCCGCAACATGCGCTCGCCATGCGGCAGCAGAAACTGGGCGGTGCGATCGTCTCGTTCGAAGTGAAGGGCGACACGCCGGAGCAGCAGCGCGCGAACGCCTGGCGCGTGATCGACGGCACGAAGATCTGTTCGATCACCGGCAATCTCGGCGATACGCGCACGACCATCACGCACCCGGCGACGACGACGCATGGCCGGATCACGCCCGAAGCGCGAGCGGCGGCAGGCATTACCGAAGGGCTGATTCGCCTCGCCGTTGGCCTTGAAAACGCTCAGGACGTGCGTCACGATCTCGCGCGCGGGCTCGATGCGCCGCAGTAAGCGGTCGCAGTAAGAGTCCGTTTGATAAATGGTCCCTGATGTGGTTTAAATAGGGGATTTGGAAAAAAGAACATCAGGACCGCCATGCAAAGCTGGCAAAGAAGACGAAGCGTTACCCCACTCAGTATCGCGCGGCCGTCGTCGTCGATGCGATTTGCGCGAAGTGATCAACGCATTGCGCTAAATTGTGCGAGCAGTTTGTGGCTGGAGAATGCCCAAAGATTTTCGGACCAAGGTTTCCGGCCACGACATCGATTGTTCCCATCAGGGTGTCTGTATTGACCGGTTTGTTCTGGACGTCGTACGCATCACTGTTACCCTCCTTCAGAACGCGTTCGGACGAGGACGCAACGTGCGGGAGACGGTATCCCATAGGGCGATTGCTTCGCCTTCCGTGAGTGAAGCTTTTTCAATGCTGTCTGCCGTAAAGCTATTGAAGCCCCCGTTGTTCATCTCAAGCACAAGGTAGGGCGTCATTGCACCGCTGACCGTGATATTTGCCTCGAGCCTGAAAAGGTGCCCAGGGACCCTGGCCGCCGTTGTGGCGGAAACCAGCAGTTCATCAGCCTTGATGCCACTGAGCGTTACTGGTCCGGTCCGGATAATTCGACCGTCCAAATCCTTCACGTCATTTTTTATCTGTGGAAGACGGTTCGGAAGTGAATTCTTTTCCAATTCTCGCGAATCTGTATCTGTTGTCAGGTCAAACGACACATCAGGCCGATCCTTTAATGCGAAGAGAGCATCGAGCTTTTCGCCCGTGGCTGCCTTGCGTGGCAAGAAGCCATCCTTGAAACACACACCCGGCTCGCCGGGGATCTCGTCATCGGGGCGGCCGCGAACGCTCGCGGCAAGGTTGAGAACCAGACGGGTTTTTTCGGGAACGTCGTTCACCTTCCAGTCTTTCATTTCATACGGCGTACCTCTCATCCTAACTTCGAATTCGGAATGAATCGAATCAGTTGCTTCAATCCGAAGTTTGATCTGGTATCCGGCATCCCATTTGTAGGCTTCGATGGCGCGGCCGAGGTCAGCGGTATCGTCAAGATCACTCAACGTGACGAAATAGCGGCTGTGCGGCGCGCTTGGCACCTGTCCATAGTCGTATAGCACCTGATAGCCATGCATATTTTTCTTGGCCTTCAGGCTTGTCTCATGGGCGTTCATTTCCCGGGCAAACTCGTCGACCGACATGCGCTTCGTCTCGAAAGTCACCCCCTGAATAGTGAGGTAACCCTGCGAAAGCGCGCCGTCCGGCACGTCGATCAGGTAACGCCCCACGCACCGGGTTTTCAGATTCGCGGTTATTTCGCTCACGGTACCTTTCTCCTGTTCAGTCAGCGGTGGCGGATGTTTGCTGCAGGCGGCAACAGGCACCATCAGCAGCGCAATCAGGGCAAGACGACGAAGGTTCATGCCTTGTATTCCAGCGTCGTACCCGCGACGTTCTGCAGGATCTTCACAACTCCCCACAATGCAAATTTCTGTTGGGGCAGTTTGGTATACGCAGCACCGTGATCGACACCCGTGTAGCCGACAGCGGCACGCGCGTAGTGGGATGGCGCCGCACCTGACCGGACAGGTACCGTACCATCGCCATTCTCGCCCGCTGCCTGCAGCTCAAATGTCTTGTGAACATCCATCGGACCAAGGTTTCCGGCCACGACATCGATTGTTCCCATCAGGGTGTCTGTATTGACCGGTTTGTTCTGGACGTCGTACGCATCACTGTTCAAAAGAAAGGAGGCTTGTGTGCGTTTCCACACGACATCGCCCCACGTTTTATGTTCCTTGTCGTCCCCCCAGAAAACGTAGGTTTGCGGATGGTATTTCCCACTGATCGCTTGATGGAATTCTCGAACATCTTTGGCAATCAGGTGCTTGAAATTTTCCCAATTCTGTTCTGACGCAGACCTCATTTCTGGGGCTATTAGGTTCTCGTCTATAAGACTCCACCATGCGCTACGCTGCGTGTATATTTCATCGTATGGATTGCTTCTTTTGGGCAAAGCGAAAAAGCGCTCGCCGTCCCTAATCTGTAGCCATCCCTGACCATATTCCGGGCTTGGCAACAATTGAAGCGGGCCCGGAGATTGCGCGAACACGGGCATCACCTTGCTCGACATATTTCCCAAAATAAGGCTGGTCCCATAGCTGACAATGTTCCCACCAGGTTCGGTACCAGCCTTTACGCGGCGATACGCCGTAGCCGATCCGGTCGCAGGCATCACGCCATGCACGATACCGAGAATCTTCTCCCGATATCCGGCGATGGCCTCGGCACAATACCGGGATACCAGACCACCCATCGAATGGGTCACCAGGATGACGTTTTCGCACCGGCCGATTTCCTTGTAATCGGAAATGATTTTGTCAATCTGACTACCCAGCCATTTTGCCGACTCGGCATTCGACTGGAGCCAGTTGTATCCCACAGCGTGAACGGGAAGGTGATACTTGTACGACAGGGAAACTTCGGCATGTGATAGCTTGCCGAGGTTCGGTGCAACGACTTCTCGCGTCAATAGAGCACGCAAGCCATTGCGGCCATAATCAGCGGCTGCATTGCAATCGTTCAAGGCGTTTTCCAGCCAGACCAGGAAGTCGCCATAGAACATTTTGGAGACGGTACCCCACCCACGACTCCGCAATGCCGTTTCGGATAGCGCCGTTCCGGCGGGAATCTCTCCGCCACCAAACACGTGGGTGGTCGACGGATTTAGTATATTTTTTCTGTCTGAGGGCGTTTTAACTGCCCATCCCACGAGTGACGCCGAACTGTCGACAAGCCACACTGGATTGTCCTTGAGATCGGCCAGATTCGTGCCCATGACCCCGGGCACGACGATGACGGGAATCACCCGGTCAGGGTGCATGTAGCACACCGCCGTGCTGTTGTCCGGCGCTGAGGTCACTGACAGATAATGACGGGACCCGTCTTCCGCAATTGTGGGTTGAATGACTCGTTCGGGAGTGGCCATGTATTCCTAGACTCCGACCTTGTTCAATGGGTGAGCAATAAGACCCTGCAAGCCAGTGCTCAGGCAGCAGCATCCGGATCGATTCGAAGCCTGAACGCTTCAGCAAAAATTGCCCTATGGAGGCCAGTCTTTCCGGCGGCGTCAGTCAAGCCCTGAATCACGCTGCCGTTGTCTCGAACGATGGAAAATGCTTGAAGACCCACCGGCGCACTGTTGGGCCACTTCAAGGAAATTCTTCGTCGAACGGTGCATGCTTCCAGTTGTTGACGGTCTCCGCGAGCGAGCTTGGCACCTGCCGGCAGAAAGTTGCCGAGCTGATTGTGCGGTGGCCACGCGCGCCGTCTTCGAGACCCGTTGACGAGATCCGGATGTACGAACCTTCATATTTAAGCAGAAGTTCTTCTTTCGCCGATACGTTGACCCGACCGTTCGCACTGCTGATTCGCATGTTTTTGTCGGAGATCAGGTCCAAGAGGCGCGATCGTCTCGTTCGAAGTGAAAGGCGATACGCCGGAGCAGCAGCGCGCGAACGCCTGGCGCGTGATCGACGGCACGAAGATCTGTTCGATCACCGGCAATCTCGGCGATACGCGCACGACCATCACGCACCCGGCGACGACGACGCATGGCCGCATCACGCCCGAAGCGCGAGCGGCGGCAGGCATTACCGAAAGGCTGATTCGCCTCGCCGTTGGCCTTGAAAACGCTCGGGACGTGCGTCACGATCTCGCGCGCGGGCTCGATGCGCCGCAGTAAGCGCTTTTAAGCAACGGTTGTATGATCGTGGGTCGAGCGTTGTTCGGCCCATTTTCTTTTTGCTTTTCCGTGAGTTCGCCATGCCCATTGTTCGTGCGTTGTTTGTCTACCCCGTGAAGTCGTGCGGCGCGATCGCGCTCGACGACGCGCAGCTCGGCCTGAAGGGCATCGAGTGGGACCGCCACTGGATGGTCGCCGACGCAAACGGGCGGCTCGTCACGCAGCGCCAATACGCGGCGATGGCGCGCATCGTGCCCACGTTCGTCGAAGATGGTGTGCGTCTCACCATGGAAGGCATGAGCGAAGCGCTCCATCTGCCGTTCGCGCCGCGCGGCGGCGAGGCGCGCGTGCCGGCCTCGGTCTGGGACGATGACTTCGAGGCGCTCGACGAGGGCGATCACGCGGCGCAATGGTTCACGCAGGCGATTGGCGTGCCGGTGCGCCTGCTGCGCTTCGCGCATGACGTGACGCGTCTTGCGAGCCAGAAGTGGACGAACGGCGACGATGCGCCCACCCAATTCGCCGACGGCTTTCCGCTTCTCGTCACGAGCGAGGCGTCGCTCGTGGAACTCAACGAGCGCCTCGCGGCGAAGGGCGCGCCGCCCGTGCCGATGACGCGCTTTCGTCCGAACATCGTCGTCGGCGATGTCGGCGACGCATTCGAGGAAGATTTCATCGACACGCTCGCCATCGAATCCGCTTCAGGCGGCGAAGAAATCGTGCTGCGCTTCGTGAAGCCCTGCGCGCGCTGCCCGATCACGACGATCGATCAGCTGACGGGCGAGCGCGACGCGCAATGGCCCACGGAACCGCTCGATACGCTCGCGGTGTTCCGCGCCGATCCGCGCGTGGACGGCGGCCTCACGTTCGGCCAGAACGCGATGGTGGTGACGGGAGCGGGCAAGCACGTGGCGGTGGGCGCACGCGCGCAGTGGGAATACCGCTTCGACGAATGAACCGCGCTGGCGCGCTCAGTGCGACGGCAGCGCGCGCCACTGGCCGGGCGCGAGCCCGAAGCGGCGCGTGAACGCGTGCGTGAACGCGCTCTGGTCGCCGAAGCCCACTTCGAGCGCGATGTCGGTGAGCGAGGTGCGCGGGTCGGCGAGCAGGGTGAGCGCGGTGTCGAGCCGCAGCCGCTGCAAATAGCGATGTGGCGTTTCGCCGAACGCTTCGATAAAAAGCTGATGAAAGCGCCGCATGCCGAAGCCGCAATGCGCGGCGAGATCGGCAATGCGCAGCGGCTGGGCAAGGTGCGCGCGCAGCCACCGGTCGATACGGGCAAAGTCCAACCCGCCCGCCGCACTGAATTGCGCGCCAGCGGCCACACCGGTTTGGGCGATGAATGCCGCGCACAGGCGCGCCGAGGCGTCCCAGTGAAAGCGTCGCGCGCGCAGGTCGGCGCTGTCGCGAGGCGGCGCGGCTGCTGCGGCGCGCTGCGCGATCTGGCTCACGAGCTGCGTGAGCGCGGGGTCGAGGCGCACGGCGCGCGCCGTGTCGAAAAGCCGTTCGGGCACCGCGAGCGTGGCCGCAGGCAGGTCGAGCACGAGCTGGCGGTTATCGCCAATGCCCACGTAGTCGTGTCGCGCGCCTGCCGGAATGAGCCAGGCGGAACAACTGTCGATGCGCTCGCCATGACCGTTCACGGTCATCTCCATCTCGCCGTCGAGACCGAGCACGATCTGGTGAAAATCGTGCAGATCGGTTTCCTCGATCGCGCCGTAGCGGCGCAATTCGACGCCGGGCGCGGTGACGGGAGCGTGATGATGCGGATTCATGATGACCGGTTGCGGTTGCAAAAAAGGCGAGCGCCGTGGCGCATCAAGCGAGCATCAGACGTCGAGCAGCTCGACTTCGAACACGAGCGTCGCGTTCGGCGGAATCACGCCGCCCGCGCCGCGCACGCCGTAGCCCAGTTGCGGCGGAATCGTCAGCTTGCGCACGCCGCCCACCTTCATGCCCTGCACGCCTTCGTCCCAGCCCTTGATGACCATGCCGCCGCCCAGCACGAAGGCGAACGGCTCGTTGCGGTCTTTGCTCGAATCGAACTTCTGGCCGTCCGTCAGCCAGCCGGTGTAGTGCACGCTGACGGTCTGGCCAGCCTTGGCTTCGGCGCCGGTGCCTTCGGTCAGGTCCTCGTACTTGAGGCCGGATTCGGTGGTCACGATAGACATGGAAAAACTCCTGATCGGATAGATGAACCCGTTATTGTAGGCGCTTTGCATGGCGCGGCGCTCGGCAGCTTGTCAGGCACGCGGGATGCTCGCTAACCGCTGCCTATAATGAGGGACCGCTTGCCCGGCTTGAGGCGCAATACGAGGAATCAGAAAGTGTCGACTTCGCAAAACCGAACCGAGCGCACCGCGCGCCTGTGCGCCGAAGCAGCGCTTTTCATGCGCGACCACGTGCTCTCGCGCGTCTCGCATGATCTGCGCAGCCCGCTCAATGCAATCCATAGCTGGGCTTACGTGCTCGAGCGCAAGATCGACAACAGCGACGCCGCCGCGCAACGCGCGCTGGGCGGCATTCGCACGGGCGTGGAGCAGCAGGTGCAGCTGCTGGAAACGCTCGTCGATACCACGCGCGCCGAAACGCGCAAGCTGCGTATCGAGCGCTCGCCGTTCTCCGTCGCGGCGCTGACCGGCGAGGCCGTGGATGATGCGCGCACCGCGCTCGGCGATGCGCGCGGCGTGACGTTCGTGGTGCAGGACACGACAGGCGCGGCGACGCTCGACGGCGACCGCGAACGCATTGCACAGGCGCTGTGGCTGATGCTGGTGTTCGCGGCGGAAACGAGCGCGCAGGGCGCAAGTGTGACGCTCGCGGCGAGCGCGAGCGCCGGCGCCGCCCACCTGGAAGTGAAATGGCACGCTACCCGGCAGGCGCTCACCGACGAAGCGCTTGCGCATGTGCTGGAACCGTTCGCGCGCGCCCAGGCGACCCAGCAGCAGGAAGTGGGGCGCTACGCCTGGGTGCTGGCACTGTGCCAGCGCGTGGCCGAAGCGCATGGCGGACGCTTCGAGGCGCCGGCTCTCGTGGGCGAGGGCGAGGACATGGCGCTTGTGTTGAATGTGCCGCTGAAGGGCGCGTGAACCGCGGGCGGTATTGCGTCCGTGGGCACCTTTCATCCACCTTGCACCTTTATACTGAGCGCTTCGTCCTTCGGAGCCTTTTGTCTTGATCCAGCTTCTCGCCCTCATCGGGGCGTTCCTGCTCGTCGTCCTCAACGGTTTCTTCGTCGCGGCCGAATTCGGCCTCGTCAAGCTGCGCGCCACGCGCGTGCAGAGCCTCGCGCAGCAGCACGGCTTGCGCGGCCGGCTGCTCGGCAAGGTTCATGGCCAGCTCGATGCCTATCTTTCCGCGTGCCAGCTCGGCATCACGCTCGCTTCGCTCGGCCTTGGCTGGATCGGCGAGCCGGCATTCGCGCAATTGCTGTCGCCGGTGTTCGAACTGCTAGGCGTGCAATCGGCGCAACTCGTACACGCCATTTCGCTGGTGTTCGCGTTCACGGTGATCTCGTTCCTGCACATCGTGGTGGGTGAGCTTGCGCCAAAGTCGTTGGCTATCCGCCAGGCCGAAAAAATTTCGCTTTGGACGGCCATGCCGCTCTACGGCTTCTACTGGACCATGTATCCCGCCATCTGGCTGCTCAATTCGAGCGCGAACGCCGTGCTGCGTCTCGCGGGCCTGGCGTCTGAGCACGGCCACGACACGCACTATTCGACCGACGAACTCAAGCTGATCCTGCGCAGCCGCCGCGCCGCCGCCCAGGCCGAGGCCCATGACGCGATGCAGGAGCCGCGGGGCGCGGTGCCGCTGCTCCCCGCGCCAGCCGCGAGCGCCTATAACGCCGACGAATGGAACACGCTGGCCCATTCGCTCGACTTTTCGCGCCTCACCATTTCCGACCTCATGCGGCCCACGCACGAAATGGTGGGCTTGCGCCGCGACCTGTCGCTGCGCGAGAACATGCAGATCGTGGCGCGCCATCGCTTCAGCCGCTACCCGCTGTTCGAAGACGCGACGGGCGAGCGCGTGGCGGGCCTCATCCACCTGAAGGATCTGCTGCTCGCGCGCGAGGCGGGCAACGCACTCAGCGATCTCGGCAAGTTCGTGCGCCCCGTGCAGTACGTGCGGCCCGACACGCCTGCGCTCGCACTGTTTCGCCGCTTTCGCAAAGGTGCGCCGCATTTCGCGCTGGTGGGGCACAAGGGCGCGCGCCCGCTAGGCTTTCTCACGCTCGACAATCTGCTCGGCGCGCTCGTGGGCCAGATTCACGACGAGTTTCACCAGGCCGACACCGACTGGACCCGCATGGACGACGGCACGCTGATGGGCCGTGGCAGCCTGCCCGTGGTGTCGCTGGAGCAGGCGCTCGGCATCGACATCGACGAAGGGCGCGCGGAATCGGTGGGCGGTCTTGTGATTCATGCGCTCAACGATCTGCCCACCGAAGGGCAGCGCGTCGAGTTCGACCGCTTCGACATCGTCGTGAAGAAAATGAAGGGGCCGCGCATCGTGCTCGTGCGCGTGTATCCGAAAGATCTCGACGACGAGGGCGGCTGAGTGTGCCTCCTGTGTGCCGCGAGTGCGGCTTAGCTACGCGTGAGGGTCGAGAGCACGGCCACTGGCATCGCGCTCAGAATGTCGCGCAGGGCGAGCGTGCCGCCTTCGCGCACCGTGTGCGTTGCGTCGCTGAGCCAGTCGTGCAGCGTGGCTTGCGCGCAGCCCTTGGGTAATTCAACCGTCGTATCTTCCCAGCGCGCGGGCGCGACGAGCGGCGTGTCGCCCTCCAGCAGCCCCGCTGCGAGGCGCGTGCCGATCACGACGGCCCACGCATTGCCATGATGGCGGGCAAATGCGATCACATGGGAAGCCTGCGCGCCACTCACCGTGAGCGGCAGATACTCGCCCTCGCGCAGCAGTTCCGGCATTTTCGCTCGCAGCGCGAGCAGGCGGTGCACCGTGGCCAGCTTCACGTGTGCGTTGCGCCAGTCCTTCAGCTTCGCGGCGGGCGCTTGATCGTCGAGCGCGGCCGCGCGGGCGGCGTAATCGACAGGCCGCCGGTTATCCGGATCGACGAGGCTGAAATCCCATAGTTCGGTGCCCTGATAAAGATCGGGCACGCCCGGGGAGGTGAGCCGCAGCACCGTTTGCAGCAGCGTATTGAGCGCGCCAACGGGCGCCACGCGCGCGACGAACCCGGCAAGCGCCTGCAAGAAGCCGTCGCGCCGTTGCGGCGCGAGGATATCGAAGAGAAATGCCTGGCACTCCGATTCATAGGTTTCGTCGGGCGAGAGCCAGTTCGTGCGTAGCTTCGCTTCGCGCAACGCTTTGAGCAGCCACTTCGAGACGCGCTCCGCTAGCGCATGCACGCCCGCTTCGTCGCCGGGGTCCAGTTCGGGTGGCCAGCAGCCCACGAGCGTTTGATAGAGCATCGCCTCGGCGGTGGGCCCCGGCGACCACGCCGCGCCGCCCGTCGCATCATTACGGCGATGCGTCTGGTTCAGCGTCGACCAGGCGCGCAGCGTATTGCTCCAATCGAGCGCGATCTCGCTCAGTACGGCGAGCCGTGCGCGCACGTCCTCGCCGCGCTTGTGGTCGTGCGTTGCCGTGGCGAGCAGCCCATAAGGCCGGCGCTGGCGCAGCCGGTTCGCCGCATGGAAGTCGTGTGGCGTGCGCGCGAAATCGTCGGGGTCCGCGCCCACCTCGTTACGCGAGAGCAGGCGTCCGTAGCGATAGAGCGCGGTGTCTTCCGTGGCCTTTGCCGCGAGCGGCGCGGTGAGTTGCGAGAACAGCGCGAGCGCCGTGCGTTGTGCAATGAGCGCGTGGCTGAGCGGCGTATTCGCCTGGCTGTTGCCCGCACTCGCGTTCGCACTCGTGCTGGCTGGCGCCGCGCGTGGTGTCCTGGCGCCGCCGCCACCACTACTGCCGCTGCCGCCACTGGCGTTGTTCGCGGCCGGTTCGGGAGCGCGGCCGCCTAGCCAGCCATCGACGAGATCCAGCGCCGTGAAGCTCGCGCGCGGCAGCGAGCGCCGCGCGGCTTCGAGCGCAACGTCGAAATAGCGGTTGTCGAGTGCGGTGCGCATGCCGTTCACCGGATAGATCCGATAGATCGGGAAGTACATGGCCAGATGCGCGGCCACGCGATGCACCGACGCATAGGTGGTGTCGCGCGTGCCCGGGAGTTCGCGCGCGATGCGGTGCAGCGCGCGCGTCGCATGGTCAAGCTCCGCGGGGAGATAGGCGGCCAGCATCTCGCGGCGCGCATCGAGCGCGTAGGCCGCGAATGGACGGTCGTCGCCGGAAATGGCGGCCCACGCTTCGGCGAGCGGCGCGGCGCCCGCGGGATCGTGCAGAAACGCACCCACGTCGTTCATGAAATCGTAGCCAGTGGTGCCTTGCACGGGCCAGTCGTCGCGCAGCGTTTCGCCTTGCGCAAGGATCTTCTCGACCACGATGAAGGGCGGCGTGGCGCGCAGCGCGGCGAGCCGTTGCCGCAGGCGTTCGCAGTACTCGCGCGGGTCTGCGAGCCCGTCGATATGGTCGATGCGCAGGCCGTCGATCACGCCGTCGGCGTAGAGGCGAAACACGAGCTTGTGGACGGCCTCGAACACGTCGTGGCGTTCCACACGCACGCCAGCGAGCGCCGTAATGTCGAAGAAGCGCCGCCAGTTGATCTCGTCGGTGGCGGTGCGCCACCAGGCGAGCCGGAAGTGCTGGCGCTCCAGCAGGCGGTGCAGCCGGTCGCGCGGCACGGGGTCGTCACTTGAATAGGATTCCAGAACGAAATCGATGGGGTCCGTGCCAGCCCGCTCGACAAACGCGCGCAGCGCGTCGCGCCCGGCGGCGGCGCGCGCCTGATCGTCGGGCTGGGTCGTGAGGCCCTGGAACGGCCCAGCGAGCGTGTTGAGATCGGCGCGGTTTGCGGACTGCAGCAGCGTTGCATAATCCGCCGGACAGATCGGGCACACGTGCGGCCCGTATTGCACGTAAAAACGCGCGGCGTCGGGGTCGAACTTCAGTTCGATACGCCCGGCCGCGAGTTCTTCGCCGTACTGTGCGCCGAGAAACGGCATCAGCACCTTACCGCGCAGGGCGGGGTCGGGCGAGTGCCAGTCCACGTCGAAGTGGCGCGCATACGCGCTGTGACGCCCCCATTCGAGGATGTCGAGCCACCAGGCGTTGTGAGCGCCGCCCACGCCCATGTGATTCGGCACGAAGTCGGCGATGATGCCCATGCCGCGCTCGTGCACTTTCGCGGCGAAGCGGCGCAACGCGCCTTCGCCGCCCAGCTCCGCGCTCACCGTGCTGTAGTCCACGGTGTCGTAGCCGTGCATCGATCCGGGCTGCGCGGTCGTGACCGGCGAAAGATAGAGATGGCTCACGCCGAGCGCGGCGAAGTAGTCGAGCTGCGCGAGCGCGTCGTCGAAGGTGAAGCCGTGATGGAGCTGCAGGCGCAGCGCTGCGCGAGGGTATGTCATGGCGTCGGCTTCTTTTCGGGCGCGTGTGGCGCGCCGCTGGCGGTTGGGTTGGCGTCATTCGCGCCTGCGCTCGGGTCAGCCTGCGCGCGCGCGACGGCCTCGCGTGCGCGTATGACGGCTTCAACGCGCGCGGCGACGGCCGGATCGGTGAACAGCGACTCGACGGGTAGCGGCATGCGGCGGCGCCAGTTCGGATGCTCGTCGATCGAGCCGGGCAGATTCGGCTGATCGGACAACGCGAGCAGGTCTTCGAGCGGGCACGTGACGAGCGGGCTCCTCGTTGCGGCGACATAGGCGAGCGCAGCATTCACGGGCGGATCGTCGGCTGGCGGCGGATGGGTGTCGCGCGGCGCGAGTCCGCTTTGCTGCAACGCATGCCAGAGCGCGACGCGATCTGTCGCGCGCCGTGCGTGATCGAGCGCGACGGGGTCGAGCCCATCGGCGCGCGGGAGCGTCTGGCCGATGCGGTTGCGCCAGTCGATATCCGCGCCGCTCCACCATCCCGCGACCGTCGGCAGATCGTGCGTGGTGGTCGTCGCGACGCCGTGCGGGTCCCAGCGCCCGGGCGCGAGAAAGCCGTTGCCGTCGCGCTCGAACCACAACACGCGAATGCCATACAGCCCGTGCGCGGCGAGCCGCTCGCGCAGCCCCGGCGGCACGGTCCCGAGGTCTTCGCCGATCACGATCGCGCGATGACGCCACGATTCGAGCGCGATGAGCCGCACGAGGTCGTCGAACGGATAGCGCAGATATGCGCCGTGGCGCGCACTTTCACCTTCGGGCACGAGCCAGAGCCGTCGCAGGCCGAGAATATGGTCGATGCGCACGCCGCCCGCATGGGCGAACGCGGCGCGCAGCATGTCGATGAACGCGCGAAAGCCGTTGGTGTGCATCGCGCGCGGTGAGAACGTGGTGAGGCCCCAGCTTTGTCCGGCCTGGTTGAAGATGTCGGGCGGCGCGCCTACGGAGACGCGTTGCAGCATGTCCTGCGGCAGCGACCACGCGTGCGAGCCGGCGCCGTCGCAGCCCACGGCGAGATCGGCGACGAGGCCGATCGCCATGCCGGCCTCTCTCGCGCTGCGTTGCGCGCTCGAAAGCCCTTCCGCAGCGAGCCATTGCAGGAAGCAGTGAAAGTCGACTTCGCGCCGATGCTCCTGCACAAACGTCGCCACGTCGGCGCTGCGCGGGTCGCGCAGCGGTTCGGGCCAGTCGCGCCAGTGGCGCTCGCCGCCAGGGCCGTGCAGCATGGCCTCTTGCAGCGCCTCGAAACGCGCGTGATCTTCGAGTGCTTCGCCGCCTTGTGCACAGAATGCGGCGAAGGCAGCGGCACGCGGCGAGCCGCTTGCACGCTCATCCGTGTCGAAGCGCTCGAACAGCGCGCGCAGCACCTTGAGCTTGAGCGGCAACGCACGCTGCCAGTCCACGAGCGGCGCGGCTTCGAGTTCGCGCCAGGCGTCGCCCGCATTCGCGGCCACGCTCGCGTCGTGCGCGGCCGCGGCGCCGAATACCGCGGCGGGGTCGATATGCGCGACATTGACCCACAGGCGCGATGACGGCGAATAAGGGCTGAAGTGGCCGGGCTCGGCGCTGAACATCGCATGGGTCGGGCTCACCGCGAGCGCTTGCGCGCCGCGCCGCGCGCTCTCGGCCGCGAGCGCGGCGAGCGCGGTGTAGTCGCCGATGCCGCCGTCGCCTTTACGTCGGAGTCCATACAATTGCGCGGCGAGTCCCCACAACGGCGGCACCGCGCCGCTGTCGCCATGACGTGCGCGCCAGGCGTCGGCAACCGTATGGCAATGCTGCGGCGCGACCGCGATCGTCAAGCGATGATCGTTGACCGTGAGCGTGTGGTAGCCCGGCTCCGCAAGCGGCGCGAGCAGCGCGCTCTCGCCGCGTGGCGAGGTGAAGCGGCCTTCGATATGCTCGCCGCTTTCGAGGTCGATGCGATAGTGGCTGCCCGCGCGCACGGCGGAAGGCGGCAGCTCGATGGCGCTGTCGTATTCGGCTGTGATGAGCGGCGGCAGGCGTCGCGCCGACTGCTCGGCGTTGAGCGCGGAACTGCTCTGGCGGATTTGCGCGGCATTGGCGCAAGGCAGGCCCGCGCATTCCAGCAGCGCGGCGAGCGTGCTGTCCGGCACGCGCTGCACGGCGCCGTGCGCGTCGGTCCATTCGACCTCGAAGCCCGCACGGGCGGCGAGGGTCGCGAGCGTTTCGCTGCGGCGCGCCGTGCTCATGCGTGCGGCTCCTCGCGATGCACGAGGCGCGCATCGTGCTCGCTCGAATACTCGGGTACGTCTCCGGTGAGCCACGCGATGCACGCGCTCTCGGGCAGCACGCCATTGTCGGCATGGTCGCGCGCACGCGGCGGCGTTTCGAAGATCACCATGCCTTCGGGCCGCGGACTGAGCAGCACGCCGTCACGGCCCAGGTTGAGCGCGATCGTGAGCGTTTCGCCATCGTCGAGCCGCCAGCGCGCGACGAGCGCGGCGAGGCCATTCGCGGCGTCGTCGGCGAGCACGGTCGCACCGAGCGCGCGCGCGTGGCGCAGGCGCGGCATGAGCAAATGCGCACGCACGCAGAGCGCCGATTTGTAGAAGTGCATCCATTCGAGCCGTTCGCCGTCGAGCGGTGCATCGGCCGGCGGTGACGAATTTATGAAGGTCTGCAGATCGTTCGGATCGGGAATGCGCGCGCGGCTCGCCTCGTCGTTGAACGCGCTGAATGCCTTGAATTCGCGGCGGCGCCCTTCGCGCACCGCATCGGCGAGTTGGCCGGTGAAGGCGGTGAAGAACTGGAATGGCTGCATCGAGCCGTATTCCTCTTCCATGAAAAGCAGCGGAATTTGCGGCGAAAGCAGCAGCATGGCCGTGGCCGCGCGCAAGGCGTCGTCGTCGGCCAGCGTGCGCAGCCGGTCGCCGAACGCGCGGTTGCCGATCTGGTCGTGGTTCTGCAAAAACATCACGAACGCGGTAGGCGGCAGGTGCGCGCTCGGTTCGCCGCGCGGCTTGCCCGCATGCACGGGCGACGGATCGCCCTGGTACACGAAGCCCTCGCCGAGCACGCGCGCGAGTTTGCCGATGGGGGAATGCGCAAACGCGCGATAGTAGCCTTCCGATTCGCCGGTCAAGAGCACGTGAAAGCAATGATGAGCGTCGTCGTTCCATTGCGCGCTGAAGTGAGACTCAAGCAGATTCGCTTCGTTGTGCTCGTTTTCGAGCACGAGGTGCACGTGCCTGCCCGGCTCCACGCGCGCCTTCACATGGTCGGCCAGCTCGCGCAGCCAGTCGGTGTTGCCGATCGCATGTGCGGCGTCGATACGCAGCCCGTCGAAGCGGTACTCCGTGAGCCAGTAAAGCGCGTTGTCGCAGTAGAAATCGCGTACTTCGAAACGGTCGAAGTCGAGTGCATCGCCCCAGGGGGTCTTCACGCCTTCGCGGAAAAACGGCTTGGCGTAGTGGCCGAGCCAGTTGCCGTCGGGGCCGAAGTGGTTGTACACGACGTCGATGAACATCTGCAGCCCCAGTCCGTGCGCCGCATCGACGAGCGCTTTCAGTTCGTCAGGACTGCCATAGGCCGCGTGCGGCGCGTAAGGCAGCACGACGTCGTAGCCCCAGCCGCGCTCGCCCGGGTAGTCGTTGAGCGGCATGAGTTCGACGGCCGTCACACCAAGCGCCGCGAGCGCGGGCAGACGTTTCATGACACCTTGATAGCCGCCCAGCGCGCCCACGTGCAGCTCGTAGATCACGGTCTCTTCCCACGGGCGTCCTTGCCAATGTGCGTGCTGCCAGGCGTAGGCGCGCGGGTCGAGCACCTCACTCGGGCCGTGCACGCCCTGCGGCTGGAAGCGCGATGCGGGGTCGGGAACGCGTTGCTGGCCGTCGATGCAGTAGCGGTACAGCGTGCCCGGCCCGCACGGCGCCTGCGCTTCGAACCAGCCGTTGCCGCTTGGCGTCATCTCGAGCGGCGGCGCGTCCGTCGCGTTCTCGAAGACGACCTGCACCGTTTGGCACGACGGCGCCCAGAAGCGAAAGCGCGTATGCGGCTGGGCGTGCGCCGCCCCGATCAGCTGTGCGCCGAACGGCAGGCAATGCATGTACTGGCGGGCGTGCGGATCGTGCGAAAGCGGGGACATGGTCGATTCCTGGTTTGCTTCCTCGTTGCTTCCTTGGCTCATCCTGTGGCGGCTTCGTCAGGGCCCGCGGGGGAACCTGGCGCAGGCGCGCCCGGCGTGCGGCGCGGGTCCGGCGTCGGCGTTTCGTCGCGCGTGCCGTGTGTGCCGTGCGGCCGGTGCACGTCGGCACGCGCCGGACGGGCGCGCAGCACGGCGAGCGCTCGCGCGGCCAGCTCGTACGTCGTGTCGGGCAGCGCGTAGGGCGCCGCATCGGGACGCGCGGTATCGAGCAGCACCTCCCATGCCATGCGCGGCGCGGGCGCGGCGAACGTCACCGCGCCCTGCGAAGCGTTCAGCATCATCAACAATACTTCCATTTGGCCGTGGAGTCCCGCTCCCGCGCGCCGCATCGTGAATGCACTCGCCTCCGGGTCGTGCCAGGCCTCGGGCGAGAGCGGCTCGCCGCGTTCGTCGAACCAGTCGATGTCGTGCACGCCGGGCGACAGTTCGCGCTCGCCGAACAGAAAACGCGTTTCGCGCAGCAGCGGATGCTCGCGGCGCAGCGCGATCAAGCGTGCGGCGAAACGCGTCATGGCCTTGCCTTGGGGCGTATCGGCGAGCGCCCAGTCGAACCACGAAATATCGTTGTCCTGGCAGTACGCATTGTTGTTGCCGTGCTGCGTGCGGCAGGCCTCGTCGCCCGCGAGCAGCATGGGTGTGCCGAGCGCGATGAAGAGCGTGGCCATCATCGAGCGGGCCACGCGCGCGCGCGTGGCGAGGATGGCCGGGTCGTCGGTGGGGCCTTCGACACCCCAGTTCGCGCTCCAGTTTTCATTGTGGCCGTCGCGGTTCTCCTCGCCGTTGGCCTCGTTGTGCTTGTGCTCGTACGAAACGAGGTCGGCGAGTGTGAAGCCGTCGTGCGAGGTGATGAAGTTGATCGACGCCCAAGGCCGGCGTTTGCGCTTGTCGAACAGATCCGCGCTGCCGGTCAGGCGTGCCGCGAGGTCGGCGCGCTGGCCCGGCGCGCCGCGCCAGTAGCGCCGCACGCTGTCGCGAAAGCGGTCGTTCCATTCGGAAAAGCCGGGCGGATGGTTGCCTAGCTGGTAGCCGCCGGGGCCCACGTCCCACGGCTCGGAAATCAGCTTGCATTGTGAAAGCACGGGGTCCTGGCGCAGCACGTCGAAGAACCCGCCGTTCGGGTCGAAGCCCGCGGGCTCGCGCCCGAGCGTCACCCCAAGGTCGAAGCGAAAGCCGTCGATGCCGTATGACGTGCACCAGTGGCGCAGCGAGTCGGCGACCATCTGCAGCACGCGTGGATGCGAAAAATCGAGTGTGTTGCCGCAGCCCGTGTCGTTGATGAAGTGGCGCTCGTCGCCGGGCACGCAGCGGTAATAGCTGGCGTTGTCGAGGCCGCGCCACGAAACGGTGGGGCCCATTTCGCCGCCTTCGCACGTGTGGTTGTAGACCACGTCGAGAAAGACTTCGATGCCCGCTGCATGAAGCTGGCGCACGGCAATGCGCATTTCGTCGGTCTCGTAGCCCACCAGGTAGCTGGGCTCGGGGGCAAAGAACGCGGCTGCGTTGTAGCCCCAGTAGTTGCGCAGTCCACGATCGATCAGAAAGCGCTCGGAGAGAAACGCGTGCACCGGCAGGATCTCGATGGCCGTCACACCGAGTTTGTGCAGATGCTCGATGAAGCGCGGCGCGGCAAGACCGGCAAACGTGCCACGCACGTTCGTGCGCAAATCATGACGCTGCATCGAAAGCCCGCGCAGATGCGCCTCGTAAATCACGGTGTCGCCCCACGGCGTATTGGGCCGCCGGTCGCGCGACCAGTCGAAGTTGTCGTTCACCACCACGCACTTGGGTATGGCTGGCGCGGAGTCGCGCCGGTCGATCGAGAGATCCGCGCGGTTGGAATGGGCGCGATATCCGTACAGTGTGTCCGACCATCGAAACTGGCCGATGAGCTGCTTCGCATAAGGGTCCAGCAGCAGCTTGTGCGGATTGAAGCGGTGCCCCAGATGCGGCTGATAGGGCCCATGCGCGCGCAGGCCATAGACGGTTCCGGGATGCGCTCCGGGCAAATAGCCGTGCCATACCTCGTCAGTGCATTCGGGCAAGGTGTAGCGAATGCGCTCCTTGCGGCCGGTGGGGTCGAAAAGGCACAACTCGATGCGCCAGGCGTGGGCCGAGAACACGGCGAAGTTGGTGCCGAGGCCGTCCCACGTCGCCCCGAGAGGCCAGGGGGTGCCGGGCAGCAGGCGCTCAGGCGGACCGTTTGCCATGACGATGCTCCATCTGTTGTTTTTCGTTTTGCATCGGATTCCTGCTCAAATCCTGACGCCGCACCGGCGCTACCGGCGCAGACGCAGGATCAGCGTGCCGAGCGGCGGCAGGACGAGCGCGGCCGACTGCGGCTTGCCGTGGCTTGCCACGCCCTCCGTGACAACGAGGCCCCCATTGCCCATGTTCGAGCCGCCATACACCTCGGCGTCGGTGTTGAGCGCTTCTTCCCACTGTCCCGGCTGCGGCATGCCGATACGGTAGCCGTGGCGCGGCACCGGCGTGAAGTTGCAGATCACCACGATCTCTCGGCCCGAGCCGTCTACGCGGTGCCACGCCAGCACGCTGTTTTCGCTGTCATCGGCAACCAGCCATTCGAAGCCGCCGGGTTCCGAGTCGAGCGTGTAGAGCGCGGGTTCACCGGCGTAGAGGCGGTTGAGGTCGCGCACGAGCGTTTGCACGCCGCGGTGCAGTGGATCGTCGAGCAGGTTCCAGTGGGGCGTGCCGTCGTGATCGAATTCGGCCATCTGCCCGAACTCGCCGCCCATGAAGAGCAGCTTCTTGCCGGGGTGCGCCCACATGAAGCCGAAATACGCACGCAGGTTTGCGAACTTCTGCCAGCGGTCGCCGGGCATCTTGCCGAGCAGCGACCCTTTGCCATGCACCACCTCGTCGTGCGACAGCGGCAGCACGAAACGTTCGGACCACGCGTAGACCATCGCGAACGTCATCAGGTGATGGTGATAGCGGCGATAAACGGGGTCTTCCTGCATGTAGTGCAGGGTGTCGTGCATCCAGCCCATGTTCCACTTGAACTGGAAGCCGAGGCCGCCATCCTCGGGGCGCGCCGTGACGCCTGGCCATGCTGTGGATTCCTCAGCAATGGTGATGACGCCGGGGCGTTGCGGAACGTATTGCGTTTCGTGATTGAGGCGCTTAAGAAACGCGATCGATTCGAGATTTTCGCGGCCGCCGTAGATGTTGGGCACCCATTCGCCTTGCGCGCGCGAATAGTCGCGATAGAGCATCGAGGCGACCGCGTCCACGCGCAGCGCGTCCACGTGATAGCGCATGAGCCACGCAAGGCCCGACGCGACCAGGAACGCGCTCACCTCGCGGCGCCCCAGGTTGTAGATCATCGTGTTCCAGTCGGGGTGATAGCCCTCGCGCGGGTCGGCGTGCTCGTAGAGCGCCGTGCCGTCGAAATCGACGAGACCGTGCGCGTCGTTCGGAAAGTGCGCGGGCACCCAGTCGAGAATCACGCCGAGCCCCGCTTCGTGCGCGCGATCGACAAACGCCGCGAAGTCCACCGGCGCGCCAAGGCGCGCGGTGGGCGCGAACTGCGCCAGCGGCTGATAGCCCCACGAGCCGCCAAACGGATGCTCCGCCACAGGCAACAACTCGATGTGTGTAAAGCCCATGCCCTGCGCGTAGGGGATCAGACGCTCGGAGAGCGCGCTCCAGTCGGGCGCGGGCGCATCGGCGCCTTGCGTGGGCAGCCACGAAGGCGCATGCACCTCGTAGACGGACATGGCCGCGCGCGCGTTCTGCCGTTCCGCGCGTGTTTGCAGCCACTCCTGATCGCGCCACGCGTAATGGTCGATCGCTTCGACGGGCGCGACGATCGACGCCGTGCCCGGCGGGCATTCCGTCTGCAGCGCGCAGGGGTCGGCCTTGAGCGGGAGAACCACGCCGCGCGCGCCAAGGATCTCGTACTTGTAGCGCGCGCCGGGTGCGACACGGGGAATGAAAAGCTCCCATACGCCCGCTTCGTGGCGCAGCCGCATGGGGTGACGCCGCCCGTCCCAGGCGTTGAAGTCGCCCACCACGGAAACGCGCTTCGCATTCGGCGCCCAGACGGCGAAGCGCACGCCGGGCACGCCATCGCACGTCTGGGGCCGCGCGCCGAGACATTCGAGCACCGCGTAGGGGTCGCCGTCGGCGAGACGCACGAGCGCTTCGTGCGAGAGCTGTGGGCCGAATGAATAGGTGTCCTCGATTTCCTGGCTCACGCCATGCCAGTCGACCACGAGCCGGTAGGGCACCGCTTCTGCGAGCGGCCCCGCATAGAGCCCTGCCGGATGCACGAGCGAAAGTTCGCCGAGCGTGTGGGCGCGGTCGCGCGCCACCACGCTCGCGCCTGAAGCGTTCGGCAGCCATGCGCGCACGTAGGGCGCGCCGTCCACCCAGTGCAGCCCGAGCACGGCGAAAGGATCGGCGTGGTACGCGCCGGCGAGTGCGTCGGCGTCGTGCGGATTCAGGCCGGCTTGGGGCACGCGATCAACCATGGCCACCTCCGCCGGAATGCGATTGCGTGGACTGCGTGGGCGTGAGCCCGAGCACGCGCGCCGCCAGCGCTGCGAGGCCGCGTATCGGCAGTGCGAGCCAGGTGGGGCGGTTTGCCGCTTCGTAGCGGATTTCGTATGCCGCCTTCTCGATCAGGAACAGGTCGAGCAGCGCCTGCTCCTGCGAAGCGCTCACGAGCGTGAGCGGTCCTTCGGAGACGGCCGCGCGGTACTGGCTCAGGAACGCTTCGGCCGCATAGCCGCGGAAGCGCTCGAAGAGGGCGCGCTTGCGGTCGACGACTTGCTGCGGGGCGTTTTCGAGCGTCGATTGCGCGGCAGCGCCCGCATACGAGAGCGAGCGCAGCAGGCCCGCCACGTCGCGCAGCGGCGAGGTCTTCGCGCGCCGGTATTCGAGCGCCCGCGCGGGCTCGCCTTCGAAGTCGATCAGATACGCGTCGCCCTGGGAAAGCAGTACCTGACCCAGGTGGAAATCGCCGTGGATGCGAATGCGCGCGGCCTTCGTGTCGTCCGGCACGAGTTCGTCGACCTTTGCGACGAGCGCCTTGCGTCGATCGATCAGACTGCGTGCGAGATCACGAGCGTCCTGATCGAGCGTTTGTTCGTCCTCGCCCGTATGCTGCGCGACGATGTCGAGCGCTTCGTTGAGCATGGTCTTCGTGTCGGCGACCCACGCACGCACATCGTCGGGCGTGGCGGCAACGGGTGAGAAAGCGTCGTCGTCGCTGGGTCTCGAGAGCATCGCGTGCAGTTCGCCCAGGCGCTTGCCAATGGCGCCGATCACCGCGCAGTAGCCTTGCACGGCTTCTTCCTCGTGCGCCTGGTCGACGCTCGTGTCGTCATCCATCGCGAGCGCGAGTTCGTCGATCGCGCGGCGCAGATAGTCGAGCGCCCAGTCCCATGCGTTGCCCTGGTTGTCGATGAAACCCTGCACGATGATGAGCGTGTGCGGCACGCCGGCAGGATCTACGCGCACCACTTCGCCGTAGAGCGGCGCGGTGTTCGCGTAGCCGAGTTTCGTGAGGTAGCGGCTCATTTCCGCTTCGGGGTGCACGCCCGCCATCAACCGGCGCACGATCTTCAGCACAAGGGTTTCCGCGATCACGAGCGAACTGTTGCTCTGCTCCGCGGCGAGCCAGCGTACTTCCGGCGTCTCGCCGAGGTCGAGTTCGGCGAGGCGTTCTGTCGGCTCGAAGCGGATGGTGCTCTGCTGCACGGTGGGCACCGCGGCGCGTTCGCGCAACTTGCGCAGGACGCCGTAGGCGAACCACGGCAGCGAAAACGCATCGGTGAGATAGCCCACGGTGCGCCCGCGCCGCACGCGCGAGAGCGCGAGCTGAATGTGCAGCGGCGTCGTGATCTCGGTGCCCCATGTGATGGCGATCGGGAGGACGTAGCGCTCGCTCGTGCCATCCGCGAGTTCGGCCTCGATCTCCGTGAACGCGAAGCCCGCGCCGTGGATCGTCGTCAGTGCCGCGAGGCGCACGGCGCGCAGCGCCTTGTCCTTCGCGGCGAACCAGCGGCGCCGCGAGAGCCACGAAGGCAGCACTTCGGATTCGAGCAGCCGCACGTTTTCCGGCGTGGCGCCAGCCTGTCCTTCGCGCAGCACGACTGTCACGAACTCGGGCAATTGCTCAGAGGTCGGCTGACTCCATGAAGGCCGTTGATTGCCGGCACTCAGGAGGAACCACAGGAAGCCGTAGGGCGGGAAGGTCAACAGATAGGGGAGCTGACCAATTGCCGGGAACACGGAATCCGCCGTCATTTCCACGGGGGACATGCCTGCGAATTCGGAAAGGTCGAGTTCCACCGCCTGCGGCGCGCGAGAGAGATTCGCCACGCATAGGATCGGCGCTTCGCCGGGCATTTCGCGCAGATACGCGAGGATCTTGCGGTTTGCAGGACGCAGAAAGCGGATCGCGCCGCGGCCAAACGCCTGCTTCGCCCGGCGCGTGGCGAGCATGCGGCGCGTCCAGTTGAGCAGCGAATGCGGATCGCGGCTCTGAGCTTCGACGTTGATGGCGTCGTAGCCGTAGAGCGAGCCCATGAGCGGCGGCAGCACGAGCTGTTCGGGATCGGCGCGCGAGAAGCCGCCGTTGCGGTCCGACGACCACTGCATCGGCGTGCGTACGCCGTCGCGGTCGCCCAGGTGAATGTTGTCGCCCATGCCTAGTTCGTCGCCGTAATAGATCACGGGCGTGCCAGGCATGGAGAGCAGCAGCGAGTTGATGAGTTCGATGCGGCGGCGGTCGCGCTCCATGAGCGGCGCGAGGCGCCGGCGAATGCCGAGGTTCAGGCGCGCGCGCCGGTCGCTCGCGTAAGTGTTCCAGAGGTAATCGCGCTCGGAGTCCGTGACCATTTCGAGCGTGAGTTCGTCGTGATTGCGCAGGAAGATCGCCCACTGGCAGGTCGGCAGCAAGTCAGGCGTCTGCTTCATGATGTCGAGGATCGGGAAGCGGTCCTCGCTTGCAATCGCCATATAGAGGCGCGGCATGAGCGGGAAGTGGAACGCCATATGGCATTCGTCTTCGTTGCCGAAGTACTCCTGCACATCCTCCGGCCACTGGTTCGCTTCGGCCAGCAGCATGCGGTTCGGGTAGTTCTCGTCGATGGCCGCGCGAATCCGCTTGAGAATGCCGTGCGTTTCAGGCAGGTTTTCGTTGTTCGTGCCTTCACGCTCTACGAGGTAAGGCACGGCGTCCAGGCGCAGCCCATCGATGCCCATGTCGAGCCAGAAGCGCATGACTTGCAGCACTTCGCGCAGCACGGCCGGATTGTCGAAGTTCAGGTCGGGCTGGTGCGAATAGAAGCGGTGCCAGTAGTACGCGCCCGCGACGGGGTCGTGCGTCCAGTTCGACGGCTCCGTGTCGATGAAGATGATGCGCGTGCCCTGGTACTTCTGGTCGGTGTCGGACCACACGTAGTAGTTGCGATGATTCGAGCCCGGCTTCGCGCGGCGCGCGCGCTGGAACCACGGGTGCTGGTCAGACGTATGGTTGATGACGAGTTCGGTGATCACGCGTATGCCGCGCGCGTGCGCTTCCTGAATGAAGCGGCGCACGTCGGCGAGTTGCCCGTAGTCGGGGTGCACGTTGCGATAGTCGGCAATGTCGTAGCCGTCGTCGCGGCGCGGCGAGGGATAGAACGGCAGCAGCCAGATTGCCGTCACGCCCAGGCCCGCGATGTAGTCGAGCTTCGCGAGCAGGCCAGGGAAATCGCCCACGCCATCGTTGTTCGAATCGAAGAACGACTTCACGTGCACCTGGTAGATGATCGCGTCCTTGTACCAGAGCGGGTCGTCGGAAAGCACGGACGTCTTGCCGCGCCGTTGCGTGCCGCGTTCCTCGTGGTGCGGGTCGTGTGCGGTCGAGTCTCGCGTGACGGTCTGCACGTTCGTCGCCACAGGCTCGTGCGTAGCGGGGTCGCGTTTCATGTCGCTCCTTCGGGCGGGAAGTCGGCGTCGAGTTCGGGATGGCCCTCGATGTGCTCATCGTGTTCAGGCGGCGGTTCTTCGCGCGGCAGGCCCTTTGCGGGCTCGACGCGCCAGATCGCGAATGGGCGCGCATGCGGGTCGAGCCGCACGTGCTGCCAGCGCCCGCGCCACTCGAAGCGATCGCCCGTCATTTCGTCGACTACGTTGAGCGCCGCGTGGTCGTCGAGGTGCCAGCGCTGGAACGTCGCCCACGAAAGTTCGAAGTCGGCGCCCTGTTCGTTGAAGGCGTCGAGATTGATGGCCACGACGATCACGTTGTCGCGCGCGGGCGTGGCCTTCTCGAAGCAGAGCAGCGAGTCGTTGCGCGCGTCGAGGAACGTGATGCCGAGATGCGTCTGCAGCGCCGGGTTGGCGCGGCGAATGCGATTGAGCGTGGCGATCTCCTCGACGATGTTGCCGGGACGATGCCAGTCCCAGGCGCGCAACTGATATTTTTCGGAGTCCAGATATTCCTCCGAATTGGGCATGGCGCGTCCTTCGCACAGCTCGAAGCCGCAATACACGCCCCACAGCCCGGAAAGCGTCGCGGCCAGCGCCGCGCGGATCAGGAAGCTCGAACGCGCGCCGGTCTGCAAATGGCGCGGATTGATGTCGGGCGTGTTGACGAAAAAGTTCGGCCGATAGAAGTCGCGCACCTCGGTTTGCGAGAGTTCCGTGAGGTACTCCGTGAAATCGCGCTTCGATTCGCGCCACGTGAAGTAGGTGTACGACTGCGAGAAACCGAGCTTGGCGAGCCGGTACATGAGCCGCGGGCGCGTGAAGGCTTCGGAGAGGAAAATCACGTCGGGGTGGCGCGCGCGCACGTCGGCGATCATCCATTCCCAGAATGGAAGCGGCTTGGTGTGCGGGTTGTCCACGCGGAAAATGCGCACGCCCGTGTCTACCCAGAACAGGATCGCGTCGCGCAGCGCGAGCCACAAAGCGGGCTTCGAGTCGTGCGCGTAGAACTCGGGGTTCACGATGTCCTGATACTTCTTCGGCGGGTTTTCGGCGTAGCGCAGCGTGCCGTCGGGCCGCCATGCGAACCACGTGGGATGCGCCTTGAGCCACGGGTGGTCCGGCGAGCATTGAATCGCGAAATCGAGCGCGATTTCGAGGCCTTGTTCGTGCGCTGCGGCGAGCATGCGGCAGAAGTCCTCGAGCGTGCCCAGCTGTGGATGCACGGCGGTGTGGCCGCCCTCGGCCGCGCCGATGGCATAGGGGCTGCCCACGTCGCCCGGCTGCGCATTGAGCGTGTTGTTGCGCCCCTTGCGGTTCGCGAGGCCGATGGGGTGGATCGGCGGGAAGTACAGGACGTCGAAGCCCATTTCGCGAATGCGCGGCATCTTCGCGATTACATCGTCGAAGGTGCCGTGGCGCGATTCGTCGTCGCTCATCGAGCGCGGGAAGATCTCGTACCAGCTCGCGAAGCGCGCGGCGCTGCGCTCTACCTCCACACGACCCACGATTGTGTCGAGCGAAAGGAACGGACGATGGCGCGCGGCGCGCACGGCTGCGGCCGTCGAAGGCGCGGCGATGATCGCGCAACGTGTTTCGGTGTCCGCAGCAATGAAGCGTTTGACGATGGCGTCGAGCGTTTCGTTGATGCGCTTCTGGTCGTCGTCACCCGTGCCCGACGTTTCTGCTGTCGCGAGCACGAGCGCGAACAGGCGGCTCGCTTCCTCCAGCTCCAGATCGACGGGCTGGTTCGCCGCGCGCTTCTTGTGCAGATGTTCCGCGAGCGAGGCGAAGTCGTCGCGCCAGGCAATCACGACGTACTCGTAGCGCCCCACGCGATCGAGCGGAATGCGGCCCGCCCACAGGTCGGTGCCTGCCGGCGGCAAGGGCGCCATGGCCGACTCGTGCCAGGCCGTTTCGTCGGCGGCGCGCCAGAGCACGGCGGCGTCGATGCGGTCGTGGCCCTCGGCGAAGATCGCCGCGCGCACTTCGCAGCGCTCGCCCACGGTACGCTTCGCGGCGAAGCGTCCGTGATCGACCAAAGGCTGCGCGCTCTCGATCGCGATGCGGGGCGCCGCGATCGCCTCGAGCACGCTCTTGTGGCCGCTCGTGTCCGTCTTGCCGCGGTCTTCGGGTGGCGCGAGCACCACGAGCGGGCTTGCGAGCGCGCGGAAGATCCAGCACGCGCCGGCAGGCAGCGTGAACGTGTCGGGGATCGCGCTCGCGTCGCGCGCCGCGGGCAGGCGTGCGCCGCGCAGCGTTTCGGCATCGAGCGGCGCGAAGCGCGTGAAGCCGCCAGGTACGCCGTCGAGCAGGCGCGAAAGATCCACGCGCACAGGCGCGGCGAGCGCGGGATTGATGAGGGTGAGCACGGCGTCGCCCGCGTCACGCAGATCCGCGCGGTCGCCGCGCACGAGCGCCGCGACGCTGGCGCCCGGGCCATTAAGCGCGCGCACCTCGCCGTTGGTTTGCAGTGTCCACGTCTCGCGTTGCAGCGCGTTGGCGTGCGCGACATCGGCGCTTAGATCGAATGGTGCGCGCGCTTTCGCGGCTTCCCACGCCTGCGCGCTGTTGCCGCTGTGCGCGGTCGCTTCGTCCACGCCGTATTCGAAGCCCATCGGCATGAGCCAGCCGGTGCCGAGCGCAGCAGCCGCGCGCAGCATGCGGCGATAGGCGCGTTCGACGGCGCGCGCATCGGCGGCGCCTTCCAGGTCGTGCGTGTAGCGCGCGCCATAGGGCGCTTCTGGAAACGTTATCGGTGAGCCCACGCGGCGCAACGCGGCGTGCTCCTCGACCATCCAGCTCGAAGAGAAGTCCCACCAGCGCAGCGACGAAAAGGCGGCGTCGAAGCCTGCACCTTCGAGGTGCGCGAGCGCCTCGCGCGGCAGGCCGGGCGAAGCGGCGAGCCAGCGCGCTTGCGGAAAGCGCGCGCGTACGGCATCGAAGATCGCGCGCAGCACATGCGGCGGCGTGCGGTGCGGCGAGTCCACCCGAAAGCCGCCGATGCCCGCTTCGACGAGCGCGATGGCGCGCGCGGTCCACCATGCGATGAGCGGCGCGCTCGCGCGCTCGAAATCGGCATAGGCGACGTTGGCTTCGCGATGGCCGTGGCGTGGGTCGAGGCGTGCGTCTTCGGGCTCGAAGGGGTGGAACCACTCGGGATGCGCGGCGTAGAGCGCGCCATCGGCGGCGCTGCGGTCGAGCACGAGATCCGCGAGCAGGGTGACGCCGCGCGATTGCGCCACGAGGGCGAGTTCGCGGATGGCGTCGTCGGCGGAAAGCGGGGAGCCGAAGGCCGCGTTCAGGCGCGCATGGTCGGCGACGATGCGGTCGTCGCCCGACGCGCCCGAGGCGAACAGCGCGCCGATCAGGACGTGATCGAAGCCAAGCGACGCCGCGCGGGCGATGTGCGCCGGCCACGCGTCGAGTGGTCCCGCAAGGACGGAATGGACGAAGTAGATCCGCGGCGCATAGGCGTGGGGAGGTTCCATCGGTCGTATTCCAGGTACGTCAGGCGAAGGGGATGCACGACGGGGTTAGCCGCAATGCGATCGCGCCGCCCGGGGGCTGCCGGAGCGTGCCGCGCTGCGCGTGTGGACAGGCACCTGTTCAGAGTAGTGCAAGAGCAGGCCGGAACCAAACCGCTTGCGCCGCGTGGCGACTTGCGGGGAAGGGGAGCAAGGCACATGCCCATGGCCGATACGGGCGCGCGCCGCCACGCGCAGGCGCACGTTCACAACGCCTGGGCGAAAAGGCAGGCGAAATAGGCAGAGAAACCGGCGGCGATTGCCGGTATCCGTTGCAGCGGCGAAAAAGGAAAGACGGACTAGCTACCGACCATGCTCGCTGCGATGTTCACGCATAGCCCTAGCACAGAAACGTTGAAATAGAACGACAAAATCGATTGCGCGAGCACACCGCGCCGCGCGCTGCGCCCGCGCAGTCCGATATCGGCGGTTTGCGAGGCGCAGGCGATGGTGAACGAGAAGTACAGAAAATCCCAGTAATTCGGCGTGAGTTTTTTGTCGGGAAACGCGAGGGCGGGCTCGTTGGGATCGGAGCCGTAGTAAAGGCGCGCGTAGTGCAGCGTGAAGATGGTGGGAATGAGAAACCACGCCCCGATGAGCGTCGCGCCCGTGAGCAGCGAATGCAGCACCTTCGAGGCCGTGCCGAGATCTTTCGTCGTGCCCAGTTCAATGACGATGGCGACGATGCTCGCGACCGTTGCGGTGCAGATCAGGAACAGCACGGTGCCCGCGTTTTCGTCTTCGCGGCGCGCGTTCACGCGCACGCTCTCTTCGTTTGCGAACACCATGTGCACCCACATCAGCACGAGGTAGGTCCACACCGTGGCGTCCCAGCCGAGCAGCACGCGCGCCGAAGTGTGGATCGAGACGGGCGCGAGCGCACCGAGCACGACGCCCACGGCGATGGCGATCATCATGTGCGGCCGGTTGCGCAGCACCTGTGGAATGAGGTTCATGGCGTATGGCGTGACGCGCCAGGGGTGCGGCGGGTGGCGCGGGGTGATGAATGCGGCGATTCTACCGTGCGAGGCCGCGCGTGGTGATGCGCTGTTATGCCGGGCATGCAAGCTTTCGGTTTGTCTTATCGGGCCATAAGGAGCTATATTGCTTGCGCAACGCGGCAACGCGCTTTCGAAGTCAGCGCAACGATGGTGCATATGCAGTGATCCGCGTCGAACGACGATAGCAAACGTCTGTTGTCGTTGCAGAGCATCAAGCGCCGCCCGCGCCGGCGGCAAGCGTGTCTCGCCCCCCAGGCCAGCCGTCCAGGCGGGGATCGACCTCATCTGGAGTGCTCATGACAGATGTGACACAACACGGGATGTCTCAGGCGCCGCACGATCTTCCCGCCGCATTCGACCGCCTCGGCCGTCCCGGACGCAGGCGTTTCGTTTCGGGAGCGTGTGCAGCGGCGCTGCTCGCCTTCGCGGCTGCCGGACGCTCTCGCGCGCCCTTCGGCATGGGCCGCGCGTTTGCGGCTACGGCCACGCCGGCGTCCGCATCCAGTAGCGGCTATGAAACCTTTATCGAGTTATCGCAGCACCTGACTGGCCGCACGAGCTTTAACGCCGTGCTCGGCAAGCGCGTGTATGCCGCGCTCGACAACGCAAGCAGCCAGTTCGACGTGAACGTCGCGACGCTCAATACATGGATTGAAGGTCATCGCAGCGTGCCCTCCGATACCGTGACCGCCGCGCTCAAAACCGATCAGCCTGAACTCGCCTCGATGGTGGGCGACATCATGCGCGCGTGGTATCTCGGTCTCGTGGGCGAGATGCCGAAGGTGCAGGTGGTGGCCTTCGAAAAGGCGTTGATGTTCGACCCCGTCAACGACGTGCTCACGATTCCCTCGTATTGCCGCGACGTGCCGTTCTACTGGAAGCAGAAACCCACGGGCGGATAGCGGAACAACAAACCGAATAACGAGCGCGCACATAACGGACCGCGCCAGGTCCCCACAACGAAAGCCAAAGGAAGAGGTCGACAATGGCGACAGGACATTCCGCCGACGTGGTCGTCGTCGGTTCCGGCGTGGCGGGCAGTCTGGTGGCGCACCAGCTCGCCCGGGCCGGCGCATCCGTTCTGTTGCTCGAAGCGGGGCCCCGCCTCGCGCGCTGGCAGATCGTGGAGAACTTCCGCAACTCGCCCGCCAAGGCCGATTTCGCCACACCGTATCCCTCCGTGAGCTACGCGCCGCATCCCGAATACACCCCGCCCAACGACTATCTCGTGCAGAAGGGCGATTATCCGTACAACTCACAGTATCTGCGCCTCGTGGGCGGCACCACGTGGCACTGGGCCGCCGCCGCGTGGCGTTTGCTGCCTTCGGACTTTCGTTTGAAAACGCAGTACGGCGTGGGCCGCGACTGGCCCTATCCCTACGAGACGCTGGAGCCGTGGTATCAGCTCGCGGAAGTGGAGTTGGGCGTCTCCGGACCGGACGCTACGTACGATCTCGGCTCGCCGCGCTCCAAACCGTACCCGATGAGCATGCTGCCGCTTTCGTGGATGGATCAGCGCTTCTCGCAAGTGCTGAATGCGAATGGCTTTCACGTGGTGCCCGAGCCGGTCGCGCGCAACAGCCGCCCGTTCGATGCGCGCCCCACCTGCTGCGGCAACAACAACTGCATGCCGATCTGCCCGATCGGCGCGATGTACAACGGCGTGGTGCACGCGGACAAGGCCGAGCGCGCAGGTGCGAAGCTCGTGCCGCAGGCCGTGGTCTATCGCATCGAGGCCGACAACAAAGGGCTCGTTACTGCGGTCCACTACAAGGACCCGAACGGCAGAAGCACGCGTGTGACCGGCAAGCTCTTCGTGCTCGCCGCGAACGGCATCGAAACGCCCAAGCTCATGCTGATGTCGACGAGCGGCGCATTTCCGCACGGCATCGGCAACCGCTCCGACCAGGTGGGCCGCAATCTCATGGATCATCCGGGCACGGGCGTCACGTTCATGGCCAACGAGCCGCTGTGGCCGGGGCGCGGGCCCATGGAAATGACCTCGGTCGTGAACTTTCGCGATGGCGCGTTCCGCTCCGAGCACGCGTCGAAGAAGCTGCATCTCTCGAATGCGGCGCCTACCATGGCCGTCACGGCCGCGCTCATCCAGAACGGCTTGACCGGCGCAGAGCTGGACCGCGAGATACGCGAGCGCACGTCGCGCACGCTCACCATCAACAGCTTTCACGAGCACTTGCCCGAGCCGCAGAACCGTGTGCTGCCCTCGCGCGAGCACAAGGACGGCCTCGGCATTCCACAGCCCGAGATCTATTACTCGATCAACGATTACGTGAAGAAAAGCGCGGCGAACACGCATGAACTCTATGCGCAGATCGCGCAGCTTTTCGGCGGCACGGACATCACGTTCGACGACACCTTCGCGCCCAACAATCACATCATGGGCACGACGATCATGGGCACGAACGCCGCCGATTCAGTCGTCGATGCCGATTGCCGCACGCACGATCATTCGAACCTGTTCGTTGCCAGCAGCGCGGTGATGCCCTCCGCCGCCTCGGTGAACTGCACGCTGACGATCGCCGCGTTGTCGCTGAAGCTGGCCGACAAGCTGCGCCACGAGCTTTGATGCGAGCCAGACGATGAAAACAACGAAGTCCCCCGCCGCGGCCACGGCCAATCACGAGCGAGAGAGACGCGCGCGTGCCGCCATCGCGGCTGCGCTTTTCTGTGCCTTTGCGCTCTATATCGCGTGGCACGCGTCGCACGAATCGCAAACGCGTCCCATCGACGAACTGCCGATGTCCACGGCGCGCGGCGACGATACATCCACACCCAATGTGAACGCGGACACGCCCGACCTCATCAAGCGCGGCGAATATCTCACGCGCGTAGGCGATTGCGCCGCGTGTCATACCGCCGATCCGGGCAGACCATTTGCGGGCGGGCTGCCCATCAGCACGCCGTTTGGAAAAATCTACACGCCGAACATCACGCCGGACCCCGCCACCGGCATCGGTCAATGGAGCGATACCGACTTCGTGCGCGCGCTGCACGAAGGCATCGGCAAAGGCGGCGAGCAGTTCTATCCCGCGTTTCCTTACGTCGAATTCTCGCGCATGACCGAGCAGGACGTGCACGCGATCCGCGCGTATCTGAACACGCTCGCGCCGGTGCATTACACGCCGCCCGCGAACGAACTGCGCTTTCCGTTCAATCAGCGCTGGCTGATGATCGTGTGGAATCTCTTCAACTTCAACGAAGGCCGCTTCGTGCCGGACCCGAAGCAAAGCGCCGAATTCAACCGCGGTGCTTATCTCGTCGAAGGCCTCGCGCATTGCGAGGAGTGCCACACGCCGCGCAACTTCATGCAGGGTCTCAAGACGACCGGGCGCTTCTCGGGCGCGACGCAGGCGGGCTGGCAGGCTTACAACATCACGCCCGACCGCACGAGCGGCATTGGCAACTGGAGCGACGACGTGCTGATCGCCTACCTTTCCACGGGCGTCGCCGCGGGCCACGCGTACGCGGCGGGCCCGATGGCGGATGTGGTCCAGCACTCGACGCAATATCTGACGCACGAAGACCTGCGCTCGATCGTGGCGTATCTGCGTGCGCTGCCGCCGGTTTCGGGCGGCGTGACGCGGCCGCGCGATGCGTGGGGCACACCGGCCGTGGACGACGTCACCGCGCTGCGCGGCACGGCCATCACGACCGACAACGGCCTGCAGCTATTCGTGGCGAACTGCGCGAGCTGCCACCACTGGACGGGCGCGGGCGTGGGTGCAAGCGCGCCAGGTGCGTATCCGTCGCTCATTCACAACAGCGTGGCGGGCGCGCCGAGCGCAGACAACCTCGCGATGGTGATCCTGCACGGCGTGAGGCGCCAAACGAAGGACAGTGACGTGCTGATGCCGGCATTCGGAGACGCATTGAGCAACCAACAGGTGGCGGCCATTTCCAACTATGTGACGAAGCGGTTCGGCAATCCGCAGGCCACCCTCACGGCCAACGAGGTCGCGGCGCTGCGTGCCCAGCCCCAGTGATTCCGTGGCGGCGCTGGGACTTTGCGCCGCGCGCACGGTGGCAGTGGCGGCAGCGGCGGCCGCAAACGCGTATGCTGTGGGCGCAGGCACGCCGCTTGCGTGTAGTCTGCTTCGTGATGCGCCGTTCGCAATCGTTGTCAATACGATATTTGGCGCTCATATGGCCCACTCACACAGCGCTATGATGAAGTAATGACGCATACACCCGACGCTCTCGTGCAGCACCATGCCGCCAACCTTGCAGGTCGCGATTTCGTTGTAGGCGACTTGCATGGTTGCGTGGAGGCGTTGCGCTATCTTTTGCGCGAAGTGGAGTTCGACACCGCGCGTGACCGCCTGTTTTCGGTGGGCGATCTCGTTGACCGGGGCGAACGCGAGCAGTGCGAACAGGCGCTCGCGCTGCTCGATAAACCGTGGTTCTACGCCGTGCTCGGCAATCACGAAGATGCGCTGTGCGCCGTGGCCGAAGGGCGGATGCCGCGCAATCGCTGGTATGGCATCGGCGGCGGCTGGGCGCAGAGCGTGCGTGACGCCGAACTCGTGCACTACGCGCAACGGCTGCGCCAATTGCCGCTCGCGCGCGTAGTAGGCGAGGGCGAAAAGCGCTTCAACATCATCCACGCGGAATTTTTCGGCGACGATGCCGCGCTCGACAGCGGCCAGTTCGATTCCGAAGTGCGCGAACGCATGCTTTGGGGGCGCGATCTCGTGCTCGGCACCGGCGACCCGGCGCGCCATGCGCTCTCGCTCACGTTCTGCGGACATACGCCGGTGCGTGAAGTGCGGCAGATCGGCTCGCAAGTGTTCATCGACACGGGCGCGTTCATCACCGAAGGACGCCTCACCATGGTGGAGGCGCTCACGTCGCGCATCTGGTCGGTCTCGCAGGTCGAAGCGCTCGCGCACGGCGCGGCCGCGATTGTGCTGCCCTGAGGCTCGCGCCTCGCGGTCTCTCTTTGGCGGCTCGCGCTACACGATGCGGTTCAACTCGAACACCATGTCGATCGTGTGCCCATTCCAGTTGTATTCCAGATACGCCGCGTGATGGCACGCGCGCAGCAGCGTCGTGCTGAGCGCGGCGAGGCATTGGCCGTCCTCGTCGCGCACCGACGGATACGCAATGCCGGGCGCACGCGCCTCGCGGGCGGCGCGGCCTAGCGCCTGGCCGGAGGTGTAGTCGTCGGGCGAGAGCACGCTCGGGTCGAGCGCGGGGTCGTCGCGCAAATCGATCACCTCGCCTTGCGCGCTCACCGTGTAGAGCCGCATCTGCTGGCGGATGGGCGGCTCGTTCGTGGCCGCGAGAAAGAGCCCCGAGTGATAGCGCGTTTCCGCTACGGCAGTCGCGCGCGAGCGGGCGCAGTAGAACACGCCATACGTGCCGTCGGAAAAGCGGCTGCCTTGTGGATTCAGATGCGTGAATGCCGCCATGATCGGCCCGTAGCCAGGGCCGAAGCGGCGCTCCTCGCGCGGCACGAGGTCGAGGTCGCCGGTTTCGGTGCGCAGGCGGTCGTTGGTGAGCGCTTCGAGCGCGTAAAGCGCCTCGAAGTCGTCCGCGGAAGCCACGCGGTCGAACAGGTTCACGGCGGGAAAACGGGTGGGAATCACCCTGAACGCGGGTGACCAGGTGAGCTGCGCGCTGCGCCAGCGGTCTTGCCAGTTCGATTGCGTCACGCCCAGCCGCCTCGCATTGCGTCGAGATACTGGCGCACCGCCACGAGGTCGCTGACATTGCCGGCCAGCATGCGGTCGAGCGCGCGCCGGCCGCCAAAGGGCGGCGCGCTGTTGGGGCGCTTGATCCAGGTGTCGGCGGAGGTGGGTTGGGGCAGGAGAATCTGCAGCGCCTTGTAGATGCCGAGCAGCAGCGAAAGGCGTTCGAGTGTGTCGCGGCCGAGCCGGGCGGTTTGCGGGGACTGCTTCCACTTGAAGAACGTGGATCGGCCCGGCGAGCCGAGCAGAATAATCTGCTCTTCGGCGCTCAGGTCCCAGTCGCTCGCAATTCGGAAGAACGCCCTCAGCCCCGCGGCCGACATTTCGGTGAGCGAGGGCTCGGCGCCGGAACGGCGCGGCGCAGTGACGGAAGCAGTGGCAGGTGCCATGGTGGTCGAGTCCCGAATTGAACTTTTAATAGATATTAGTCCATATGTGGATTATTGCAAGTTTTGACTCGGTATAATCCTCCCCGGACATTGAGACGGCATTTGGGGAGAGACGGGGTGCGGGCAGGCGTATTGATGGTCGCGGCAATGGTTTTTGCCGCGCCGGTGTGGGCATTGGGGCAGGCGAAGACGGCAGGCACGCATGCAGGGAGCGACAGCTGCGCAGCAATCGCATAGGGCGCACGCATCCAACGCGCGCGGAGCGCATGGTACTGCGGCGTCGCACACGACCGGACGCCCTGCACGCGCGGCGGGTTCCGCGCATGCGAGTGCCCCGCGCAATGTTGCGAAAGCCGGCAAGCCGTCGCACGCCAAGGGGCACGCCGTGGCGCAGCGGCATACGCCCGGCGAGGTCCACGCGGCGGCACATACGCATCATCCGGCTTCTGGCGCGGCAGCCGCGCCCAAAACCGTCACGCAAAAGCGGCCCGCGCCGAAGCCCGCCGCGATGCGTCCCGCGCCGCGCCACAAGCTCGTGGTCGATGCGCCGCCGCCGCATATCCAGCGCGCGATTCCCGCGCCGCACGCACTGCCGCCCATCCTGAGCTGAGCGCCGGTTAGCCCGTGCCGAGCCCCGAAGCGAGCAATTGCAGCGTCGCAGCGGTTCGAGGCTCGCGCACGCGCGAGTAAAGCATCACTTGCGAAGCCGGCAGCGCGGGCAAGCCGAGCCGCGCGCCAACGTCGATGAGTTCGCGCGGCGCGACCCGGCGCGCCAGCGGCGACACCGCAAGACCCGCGGCCAGCGCGGCACCCACCGCCGCGACGCCGCCGCCCACGAACACTTCGGTCCACGCCACGCCTGCGGCGTCGAGCGCGCGAATCGCCGCCGCCCGCACCGCGCAGGGCGCGGCGAGCAGCGCGAGCGGCAGCGCCGTGCCGGGCTGCCACTGCCATTGCGGCGCCGCTAACCAGACGAGCGGCTCCGCGAAGAGCCGGCGCGCATCGCCGCGCGGCGCCTCCTCTTCCTCCTGACGGACGATGGCGGCATCGAGCCGCCGCTCGTCGAACTGCGCGAGCAGCTGCGCAGAAAGCCCCAGATGCAGCTCGATCACGAGTTGCGGATCATGTACACGAAGCTGGGCGAGCTGGCGGGGCAGGTTCGCGTCCGCGACATGCTCGCTCAGGCCGAGCGCGAGCCGCCGCTCGCCGCCGGAAAGCGCCCCGAGCGCGCGCTCATGCGCGCCGAGCAGGTCGCGCGCCGCGGCGAGGAACGTGAGGCCGTCCGCCGAAAGCCGCACGATGCGCGGCGTGCGTTCGAGCAACTGCTTGCCCAGATGCGTTTCGAGGCGCTTGAGCTTCAGGCTCACGGCCGATTGCGTGGTGTCGAGGGCGTCGGCGGCGCGCGTGAAGCTGCTCAGCTCGGCGACGAGCACGAAGGCGCGCACGGCGTCGAGGTCGAGTGGTTTCATTTCAAATGAAAATTGATGAAATATCTATCTATGCCTGTTTATTATGATAGATCGCGCCTAAGCTGATGTCACGTCAAACCCATCGAAGAAGGAGATCGACATGCCATTCACTCGTATCGCTGTTCGCGCAGGCAAGCCCGCCACGTATCGCAAGGCGCTCACGCAGGGCATTCATCAAGCGCTAATGGAGGTTTTCAAGGTGCCTGAAGATGACATCTTCATGATCATCACTGAGCACGATGCCGATAATTTCGTGTTCGGCCGGAATTACCTGGGGATCGAGCGCAGCGACGATCTGGTCATGATTCAGATCGCTGCGAACAATACGCGCGGGCAGGATCAGAAGAAGGCATTGTTCGCGCAGATTGCCGAAAACCTCGCGCGCGACCCTGGCGTGAGGCGCGAGGATGTGTTCGTCAATCTCGTGGATGTCGCGCGGGAAAACTGGTCTTTTGGGAATGGGGTGGCGCAGTATGCGACCTGAGCGAGCGATCTAATGTTGCCGCCGTCAACGTGCCTCGCGATTCCTTTCGCGAGGCAGCCGCATCACCACTTCTTCTCGTCGAGCAGCCGGTCGAACAGCCGTTCTCGCAGCGCGTCGGGCACGGCGGAAAGCCCGAGCAGCGCGCTGAACGCAATGCCGCTCGCGGCGAAGTAGCGTAGCAGCGAGAGTTCGAGATCGCGTGCCTCGGCCTGCAGCTTTTCCATCTTGGCCGCGTCCTGGGCCTTCAAGTCGTCGAGCAGCGCCGGGCTCTCGACCAAAGCCGCGAGCACCGCGCGCGCGACGGAGTCCGGCTGGTTGATGGATTCCCTGTAAATCGCGATCTGCGCCGAAAGAACCGGTTCTGCCCGGGTGTGGCCGCCGGCGGCCAGGTGATCCTGTGCGATCTGCTCAAATTGCTCCCGCTGACGATCGAGCAGCGCGCGCAGCACGCCCAGTTTGTTGCGAAACTGGTGTAGCAGCCCACCTTTGCTGATGCCGCTTTCGCGCGCAAGCGCATCGAATGTCAGGCCGCCGACCCCGTCGCGGGTCAGGATCGCAAGCGCCGCGTCAATCGCCTTTCTGCGGGAAATTTCGGAACGTGTCTGGTTATCCATGGGCGGGATTGTACCCCTGCATCACTCTGCAAACAAACCGGATAGACGGTTTACATCCTTTGAGGCCGATGCTACGCTTCGTCACGTCTTGAACTCGGCCGGATGCCAGGCGGTATTCGGTAACTTTTGAAAGGATGCCTTCGTGCTCAATTCCCGTTTTCTTCACACGTCATCGGCCTGCGTAGCACTCCTAACGTTATCCGCGTGTGCGGGCGTACAGCCCGTTGCCTATGGCAGCCTCGCCTCGTCTTCCCAACTCAAGGAGAACCGGGACAACGACGCCGCTCAAACGCCATTCCGGTACGCGGCGCCGGTGCTCTGGTCGCGCTATTCGCAGATCATCGTCGATCCGGTCGCGGTGTATCAAGGCGGCGACAATCAGTTTGGCGACTTGTCGGATGCGGACAAGGACGTGCTCGCCGCCTACATGCACAAGACGTTTGCCGAGACGCTGTCGAAGCGCTTCGATCTTGCGACGCAGGCGTCGCCCGCTACGCTGCGCGTGAAGCTCACGTTGACTGGCGCAGAGAAAACGACTGCCGTAATCGGCCAGGCGATGCACTTCGACATTGCGGGCAATCTCTACAACGGCGTTCAGGCGATCAGGGGCGGCAAGGGGGCGTTCAGCGGATCGGTGTCGTATGCCGTGGAGGTGTACGACAGTGCGTCAGGGCGTCTGCTTCGCGCCTACGTGACGAAGCAATACCCGAATGCGATGAATCTGGCCGCCGCTTTCGGCTCGCTGAGTGCGGCCAGGACCGGCATCGACAAGGGCGCCGATGCACTCGTCGAGCAGTTGCGCTGACGGCCAGGCCGTCGTGGGGACGTTGTGAATGCCCGGCGGCGGTGGCGGTCCGCGGTCTGGGTCGCCTGGCTTTTTGCGAACCTGGCTGGCGGCCTGATGCTTGCCCAAACGCTGGCACAGCGCAGTACTCGCGTCACCGTGAGCTTCGCGTCCGGCGCTGGGCTTGCCGCCGGGAAAACGCCGGTGCGATATCGAGGCGTGGCAATCGGCCGGCTCGAACATCTGCGTTTGTCCGCAGACGGTCGACGTGTCGATGCCGAACTGAGGCTCGACGCCGCCGGGCAACGCGTCGCGACCTGCGGCACGAAATTCTGGGTCGTGCGTCCGCGAATCGACGTGACGAATATCTCGGGGCTCATGACCGCCATTTCGGGAACCTGGATCGACGTCGATATCGATGCTCATTCGCTTGGGGCGTGCGACACGTTCACCGGCTTCGACACGCCGCCGGCAATCACCAGCGATGACGATGGCACGCGTTTCGTGATTCGCGCCTCAACGCTTGGCTCGCTGAACGCTGGCTCACCCGTTTATTTTCGCGGTGTGCAGGTCGGGCAGGTGCTCGGCTATTCGCTGGTGCGCAGTGGCGGCAACGTCCGCATCGGTGTTTTCGTCAGGAGACCTTTCGATCATCTGGTGACTTCCGATACGCGATGGTGGCAGGCGAGCGGTCTCGAACTCAAGGTCGATTCCAGCGGCATGCGGCTGGATACCCCTCCGGCCGCGGCGCTGCTCGCGGGCGGCGTTGCATTCGACACGCCGCGTGGGAGTGTGCGTGCCGTATCCGCCACGAGCGTCGAGGATTTTCAACTCGCGCAAAGCCGCACAGACGCCATGCGCGCGAACGAAGGTCCGCCTGCGGTGGTGCGCATGCGTTTCACGCAATCGGTACGAGGATTGTCGGTGGGGGCGCCTGTCGAGTTCCGCGGTGTCGGGTTGGGCACGGTCACGGCGATCGATATTGACCTCAAACCCGATAGTGGTCGATTCGACATGCTGGTCACATTGAGCCTTTATCCCTCCCGGCTCGGCCGTAACTACCGCGATGCGCTCGGCGACGGCGCAGGCACGGCGGGCAAAGATCTGCTGCGGCAGCTCGTTGCCCAGGGACTGCGCGCACAGCAACGCACGGGAAGTCTTTTGACGGGGCAGAAGTACGTCGCACTCGACATCTTTCCGCACGCACCCGCGGCCCGCGTCGACACGGATCACTCGCCAGTCGAGTTGCCGACGGTGCCCAACTCACTTGAAGAGCTACAGGACCAGCTGTCGAACGTCGTGCGCCGGCTCGACCGCATGCCGCTTCAGGAGATCGGGCGCAATCTGGACGCCTCGTTGCAGCAGTCGAGTGCCCTGTTTGCGCGGCTCGATACGGAACTCGCGCCGGCCGCGCGTTCGACGCTCGAATCCGCGCAACAGGCGTTCCGTTCCGCGAACGAGATATTCGACCAGGCTTCACCGCTGCAAAGCGATGTTCATCGGGCGTTGGCCGAGTTGCGGCGTACGCTGGCCAGCCTGAACGCCCTGTCCGATTATCTCGAACGCCACCCGGAGGCATTGATCTGGGGGAAGCGCGCAGACCCATGAAGCTGCAAGGCCGAGCGTGGAAAGGGCCACCACGCCGCTACAGCGCCCGACTCACCAGCAACGGATCGACCACTCCGATCGTCTCACCATCCCGACTCGCATACGGCAGCCTATGCAGCACGAACCGCATGGCATTCAGCCGCGCGCGTTTCTTGCAATCGGAGCGAACGACCGTCCACGGCGCATCGGCCGTGTCCGTTTGCGAGAACATCGCCTCCTTCGCCTGCGTGTACGCCTCCCACTTGTCGAGCGAAGCGAGATCGACAGGGCTCAGCTTCCATTGTTTGAGTGGATGCACCTTGCGTTCCTTGAAGCGCCGACGCTGCTCCGCGCGGCTCACCGAGAACCAGAACTTGATCAGGTGGATTCCGCTGCGAATCAACTGCCGCTCGAACTCCGGTACCTGCTGCATGAAATCAGCATATTCGTCAGGCGTGCAGAAACCCATGACATGCTCGACGCCGGCGCGGTTGTACCAGGACCGATCGAACAACACGATCTCCCCCGCCGAAGGCAGATGCTGCACATAGCGCTGGAAATACCACTGGCCGCGCTCGACTTCGGTAGGCTTTTCGAGCGCCACCACGCGCGCGCCGCGCGGGTTCAGATGCTCCATGAAGCGCTTGATCGTACCGCCCTTGCCGGCCGCGTCGCGGCCCTCGAAAAGGATCACCACGCGCTGGCCGGTTTCGCGCACCCACGCCTGGAGCTTGAGCAGTTCGACCTGCAGCCGATACTTCTGCCGCTCGTAGGCGCGACGCGACATCAAATTGCGATACGGATAACCGCCTTCGCGCCAGCCGGCGGCAAGTTCCTCGTCGGGGTGGCGCGTGCGCGAGTTGCGCCAGTCGGCAGGGTTGCCTTCGAGGATCAGGCTGCGCAACTGGGCGGCTTCGTCGGGTGACATACCTTGCATCAATGCCCCGATCGACTCGAGCAACATGGCGGGCGGATTTTGCCCGGCGCGCGTGCGCGTGACGAGATCATGGACAGCGCCCGCGATCACCGCGCTCGCGGACTCGACTGCACTGTCGACGCTGCGCAACTCGGCGCTATGGGGCGTGACGAGCGGCAGTTGTGCGGCGGGGCTGGTGGAGTCGGAAGCGGAGTAGGGAATGGATTTGGGCATGGTGTCGGCGGATGCGGAGATGGGAGTGCGGGCGGAGTGACTCGCATTCAAAGCGGGAGTAAAAAAGCGGGAGCATCGAAGCGGGACGAACAACGCGCGAGCGACAGTGGATCGCAGGAAAGCTGTCGCGACCTGATTGGCGGCGCCCGCGCAAAGCCGGCGGTCGATGGCCAGCGCTGGACGCCGCTTGCTTCAGGCGTTTGCCGCTTTTCTCAGGATCAGGTAGAGCGAGTCCTTGAGTTGAAGCTTTTCCTTTTTCATTTGCTCGACTTCCATGCCGTGCGAAGCCACGACGCCCGCCTCCATGTTCTTGATCTGCTGGTCGAGTTCGTTGTGACGATGAAAAATCCGGGCGAAATGGTCGTCCTGAACCTTGAGGCGTGAAATCAAATCTCTGTACTCTGGGAACACTCAACACTCCTTATAGATGGGCAAAATGGGAGAAAGTGAAACGTAATTATTTTTCCACCGTCTCGTCGTGGCAGTGTTGACCGTCATCAGATACACGCTGGAAGGGTCAGGGAGGTTACCTGGGGCGTCGACGCGCACTCGCGTGTACCATCAATCGCGTCGCCGCAGTTCCTGGTTCTCCATCCGCTTGCACTGTTCTACGCCTTCGCGCCCACCCACAGAACCCTGGAGCGTTCATGGATCGCGTTCTGGAAATCGTGCTGGATGTCGTGATCCCGGCAGCGCCGGATAGAAGAAGCTCCAAAGCCGCCGCGGCTGGAGCGGCCTCCAGTGCGCACGCCAGCCCGAAGCCTTCGGAGCGGGGCGTCAGCCTGTGCGCTGCCTTGCCGGCGCTCGTGCCGCTGCCCGATGCGCGCGAATGCGTGACGACGGTCGCCTTCGACCGCGACGGCGTCCTTGGGGGGCTCGGCTGGCGCGTCGCTGTCGAATCGCGCGGCGACACACAGCGCGTCGTCGTGTCGAGCCGGCGCGTTCATACGCCGGGGGTTACCGCGGTCGCGCCGATCTTCGAGGCGGCGCTCGATGCGAATGGCCTCGCGCATGCGCTCTTCGACGCCGCGCCAGAGCCGTTTCGCGAGGCGCTGGGCAGCGCGGACGATCTCTCTGCGTCCGCGACGCTCGTGGCTACGCGCAGCCGCTGGCAGTGGCCGCGCGACGGCATCGAGGTGCTGCTCACGTTGGACGAAGACCTGCGCGAGCCGTCTGCCCTGCCGCAAGCTGCGCTGGCCAACGACACTCACGGCGCGGAGGCGCCCCCGCCTGACTTGCCCGAGCTGCACGAGTTACGCGTGAGTGCGCCATGGCCCGAAGGCGAGGACGAGCGACCTGTCGTCGACGCGCTTTTTGCCTGCGCCGGCGAACTGATCGGGGCGCTGCCCGCGTTCGTGCGCCTGACCGACGCGCTCGAGCGCGCCGCCGCGGGCAGCGTGTTGGGCGACGCTGAAGCCGTCAAAGCCGAAGCCGTGGATCTCGGCGGCGCGGCCACGGCCGAAGCCGCGCTCGTGTCGATCGGGCGCAACATCAGCGCGCAGTGGTTCGGCAATGACGCGGGCGTGCGCGATAGCACGAACGGCGAGTTCATCCATCAGATGCGCGTGTCGCAGCGGCGGCTGCGCACCGCCATGCGCATCTTCTCGCGCTGGCGCGACGAGACCTGGGAGACGCGCATCGAGCCGGAGCTCAAATGGCTGGGCGGCCTGCTCGGCGAAGCGCGCGACCGCGACGTGTTTGTCGAATCGACGCTGCCGGCGCTCGCCACCGCCGACCTCGAGCCGGGGCGCTGGAACGCGATCCGCGAGGAGGCGAACGCGCAACGGCTCGCCGCACGAGCGCGGCTGCGCGAGGGGCTGGCTTCGCAGCGCTACGCGAGGGCGGCGCTGGCGTGGCTGCAGTGGCTCGACACACTCGCGCGGCGCGCGAGCGACGGGAGCGGCACTGGGCGTTCGCTGCACCGCCACGCGAAGAAGCGCGTGCGGCGCTACTACGAGCGGCTCGTGAGCACGCAAAAGCTCACCGCCATCGACGAGGCGAGCCGCCATCGCGCGCGCATCAATGCGAAGTATTTGCGCTACACGATCGAATTCTTTGCCACGCTCACGTCGCGCCGCACGCGCGTGGAGGTGGCGCGCACACTCGCGCGGTTGCAGAGCGTGCTCGGCGACGGCAACGACGCCGCGGTGGCCCTGCGCTATCTCGAGCGCATGGATGCCGAGCCGTATCAACTTGGGTTCGCGCGTGGCTGGTGCGAGGCCGTCAAGCGCTATACCGCGAAGGAAGGTGAGCGCCTGCTGCGCGAACTGGGCGCGCCGAAGGTGCCGCGCGGCGCCTGAGGCGCGTCTCTATAATCGCTGGCGGATTTGGCGGACCACGCCGAACCTTCGCTTGTTTCGTCTTGTTTTTGCTCGTTTTACGCATGATGAATCCCACTGACTCGAACTCCCCATCCACCGGCGCCGGCCACGCAGATGCCGGTTCCACAGACACATCCCAATCCTCCGAAGCGCCGGAACTGGGTCTGGGCGGCTCGGTCTGGTTTCAGTCCGGCCAGCAGATGCTCGGTGGCGCGGCGCGCATCGCGCTGCTCGAAGCGATCCACGCGACCGGCTCGATCACAGGCGCTGCGAAGGGGGTCGGTATGAGCTACAAGGGCGCCTGGGACGCCGTCGACGTCATGAACAACCTCGCGGGCGAAGCGCTCGTGGTGAGGGCGACGGGCGGCAAGGGCGGCGGCGGAACGACGCTCACGCCGCGCGCCCTGCGGCTCATCGAAACGTTTCGCGCCATCGAGCGCGAGCACCAGCGCTTTCTCGAGCGCGCGGCGCATGCGCTCGGGGCCGTTTCGAATGAAGGTGCCGATGCACAGGCCGGCGGTTTCGCGCGCGACCTGGCCGTGCTCGGGCGCTTCGCCATGCGCACGAGCGCGCGCAATCAACTTTTTGGCACCGTCTCGGCAATCGTGAGGGGCGCGGTCAACGACGAGGTGTCGATCGCGCTGCCCGGCGGCGAAGCGCTCGTCGCCACGGTCACGCGAGAGAGCGCCGAAGCCCTCGGACTTGCCGCAGGCGCACCCGTGGTGGCGCTCGTGAAGGCGACTTCGGTCGTGCTGGTCGCGAGCGCGGCGGATGCGGCGCGGCTTTCGGCGCGCAACCGGCTGAGCGGGACAATCGAGGTCGTGCGGCGCGGTGCCGTGAACGCCGAAGTGACGCTCGCCCTGCCGGGCGGCACCATGATCGCGGCGATCGTGACCGACGCGAGCGTGGACGCGCTCGGCTTCGCCGCAGGGCAAGCGGCGACGGCCGTGTTCAAGGCTTCGAGTGTGCTGCTAGGCGTGGGCGGCTGAGCGTCCGGGCAGCGGCCGGCCGCGGTGCGGCCGGCGAGGCGGGATCAGGCGTGGCGCTGCGCGGGCGGCGCGAGGCCGTTGCGGGTTTGCGAGACGGGCGCCACGGGTGCGCGGTTGGTGCGATTGGCCTTCCATTTGGCGCGCACGTAGGGCCGGTCGTGGCCCGAAACGGTCAGCGCGATGTTCGTGACCCAGCGATGCGTGGGCACATGCACGTTGTGCAATGCGATAGTGAGTGCCGCGAGGCTCAGCGCGACGACCGCCGCCGAAATGCGCTGGGGCTGTGCTTGCCACCAGTACCGCGCGAACACGAGCGCGGTGAGCGCCCCGACCACACAGCCCGTGACAGCCTCGGAAGGCGAGTGGGCGTCGAGCACCACGCGCGAGAGCGCGACCGCGAGCCCCACCGCGAGCCCAATCGTCACGCCTGCGGCGCGCATCAACGATGGTGCGCCTTGCAGCACCAGGAAAAACGCGACGGGATAGACGGCCGTGGAAAGCATGGCGTGGCCGCTGATGCCCGTGAAGTCCATGTCTCTTACACCCACGCCCCAGCCGAGAAACGCGATTTTGGTGAGCGTCACGAGGCCGATTGCCAGGCCGAGCACGAACACCCAGCTCGCCGCCATGCGCCACGAGTAGCCGACCACGAGCCACAGCGCGATAGCCAACGCGAGCGGCAGGGTGAGGCCTGCGCCGCCGAGGTTGGTAATCGAGTACCAAAGGTGAATCGGTAAATCTGGCATGAGTGCGCGCTGCCGGCTGTCAGAAGAGAATCCAGGGATTGCAGGTGCTGAGCCGCTACCTGATAGCTACTCAACGCGCGAGGCGCCTGGCTGGCCGACACGCGCGCGAGACAAGCATCCAGTATAGCCGCGTCGCATAGACGAAGGCGTGGCACGACGAACGTACACAAGGACGAAATCGAACGGCTTCGATCTGCAGCCGCCTCCAAATGGTGTTATTGTGCGTTGCACAACGACGGATCGCGGCAAAACGCCACGATGTGTCGGACCCTTTTATGAGGCCATAGATGACGAAAAATCTGACGAAGCTATGGGCAGGTGGCATGCGACGTCTGCTCGCCATCCAGACCCGCGCTTCCCGCGACGCCCTGAAGGGCGCGGGGATCGATACGCCCAAGCCGCAGGCAATCTGGCGCGCCGCTCAGGCCGCAGCCGATCAGGCGGCGAAGCACGCTACGCAGGCGCGCAGCCGCGCGCCGATGCGGGAGTCGCGCGTGGGTCCGCGCGCGGCCGCCTGGGCCGCGGGCGAATGGCACCGCGCTGAGCACCTTGTACCGGCGAACACCCAGCATGCCGGGCGCTCGCTGCCCTACGGGCTCTATCTTCCCCCAGGGCAAAAGACAGCGGGCATGCCGCTCGTCGTGATGCTGCACGGCTGCAAGCAATCGATGGACTCTTTCGCGGAAGGCACGCGCATGAATCTGCTCGCCGACCGCCATGGGTTCGCCGTGGTGTATCCCGAGCAGTCGGAGCGCGCCCACCCGCATCAATGCTGGCACTGGTACGACTCCCGCGACGCGGCGGGCGGCGGCGAGGCGGCAGCGATCGTTTCGCTCGTCGATACGCTCGTCGAAGAGCATGGGTTCGACCGCTCGCGCGTCTATCTGGCGGGCTTGTCGGCGGGCGCAGGGCTTGCCATGCTGCTCGCGGTGCGTTCGCCCAGCCGCTTCGCAGCTGTTGCGCTACATTCTGGCCCCGCTTTCGGTGAGGCACGCTCCGGTGTGACCGCGCTCGACGTGATGCGGCGCGGCGTGCACCACGATCCCGTGGCGCTCGTCGATACCCAATTGGGTGCACGCATTCACCCGGGCATGCCGGCAATCGTCGTGCAGGGCGACACCGATGCGGTGGTTGCGCCCGTCAACGCGGAACATCTCGCGGTGCAACTGCTGCGCCTGAATGGCCTTGCGGACTCGCGCGGCGTGCGTCAGGGCGTCGTGTCGCATGAGACTTTCAAGGACGGCTATCGCGAGCAGGATTACGAACTCGACGGCGCGAGCGTCGTGCGTTTGTGCCGCGTGGCGGACCTCGACCATGCCTGGAGCGGCGGCGACGACACCGTTCCGTTCCATTCCTCGACGGGACCGGACGCGAGCACGCTGATCTGGGACTTTTTCGAAGCTCATCGCCGCGAGGCCTTCGACGAGGCCTATGACGACGAATTGACGCAGGACGCAGGTTAAAAGCGTCTACGCGCAACTTAGGGGTTTACCCTGAATAGGGTTTTCCCTATAATGGCATCATTCGATTCGCGGGCACGTGCCCGTCAAAGAAGGGCCAAATCATGTACCTGCTCAGCCGTCTTTTCCTGTTCCTCTCCGAAACCGCCGAAGCTCGCCGCCAGCAGCGCGAGGAAGCGTATCTCGCGCAGTCCGTCGACATCTACGATCTCGAGTTCCGTATGCGCAAGATGGATCGCGAGAAGGCCACGCGCCACCCGTCGTGGATGAATCACTACGGCTAAGCAGTAATGCAGTGCCCCGCTATCACGGCGGGGCAAAACGAGAACGGCGCCCAAGGCGCCGTTTTTGCGTTTAAGCGTGCGTGATCGCCGCGCCGCTCAGCGGCCCGAGTCCGGCATTTCCGCGGGCTGCTTTTCCTGCACCCCGTAGCAGCCGCGATAGGTCGCGTAGAACGAGCAATAGAGCATCGTCGTCACGATGATGAGCGCGGGCATCAGGATCGCCACCGTGAAGTCGCCCGCGCCGAGCGCGCGCAGGAGCGCCGACAAGCCGATCGATACGACGGTCGAGACCGCGAACCACAGCGCGCCGTAGACCGTGAACGCGCCCTTGTTGCGCCAGCAGCTCACGATGCTGAAGAACATGGCCTTCATGGGCGGCACGTCGTGCCACGCCGTGAGCACGGGCGCGAACCAGAACAGCATCGACACCGGCACGTAGCAAAGCAGCGAGGCGAGCACCGCAAGCGGCACGTCGCTGTTGGCGAGCGCTTCGGCGTCGAGGTCGCCGCCGATCGTCATCAGGCGCAAAAGCGCGCCCCCGTCCACGAACGCAGACGCGGCCAGCACCAGCAACATCGCCACCACATAGATCGCCCCGAGCACCAGAAGCTGTTTCGCCACGTTGCTGCCGTACGAACGAAAGCCGTCGATCAAGATGGTCGGGAACACCGGCTTGCCTGCGATCGTGTCGCGGCACGCCGCCATGAAGCCGACGGCGACGCCTGGCACGAACAGGAGCGGCAGCACGCCGCCGATCACGGGAATGGCGGAAATCAGCGTCATCGCCAGCAAATAGGCGAAAAACAGCGTGAGAAACGCGAGCGGATTGCGGCGGAACAGCCAGATACCCTGGCGGAACCAGACGTAGCCCGTCTTCGCGGGGACTTCAATTAGTTGCATGGGCGATGGGGCAAGGCGTGATGGGAGCCAGCCTCGCTGCCGGCGAGGCGCTCGCGCAGGATGCGCTCGAAGTGGCCGGGATCGTGAGGCTTGAGCAGTTCGGCCGAGCGGGGCAGGTGGAAATCATACAGGCGCGAGACCCAGAAGCGGTACGCGCCTGCGCGCAGCATGTCCATCCAGTGACGCATTTCCTCGGGCGTGAACGGGCGCACGGTCTGGTAGGCGCGCAAGAGCGCGTCGGCGCGCGCCGTGTCGAGCTTGCCCGTAGCGAGGTCGACGCACCAGTCGTTCACGGTCACGGCCACGTCGAAGAGCCACTTGTCGCAGCCGGCGAAATAGAAGTCGAAAAAGCCGCCAAGCCGAACTTCGTGGCCCGGCGCCGGGTGCGAGTGCGCGAACATCGCGTTGTCGCGGAACAGGTCGCAATGGCACGGACCGCCCGGCATCGCTGCGTAGTCGGCCGAGGCGAAGAAGGCGCGCTGGTGGTCGAGTTCGCTCGTGAGGAGCGTGCGCTGGGCGTCGGCGAGAAACGGCAGCACCGTCGGCACCGTTTCTTCCCACCACGAAAGGCTGCGCAGATTCGGCTGGTCGCCGCGGTAATCGCGGCCCGCCAGATGCATGCGTGCGAGCATCTGGCCCACTTCCGCGCAGTGCTCCACGCCGGGCGCGAGTTCGGGCCTGCCTTCGAGCTTCGAGACGATGGCCGCCGGCTTGCCGTTCAGCAGGCCGAACAGCGCGCCGTCCTTGCGCGGCATGGGGTCGGGTACCGGCACGCGGTGCGAGGCGAGATGCCGCATCAAGTCGAGGTAGAACGGCAGTTGTTCGGCCGTCAGCTTTTCGAAGATCGTCAGGACGTATTCGCCGCGCGTCGTCGTCAGGAAGAAGTTGCTGTTTTCAATGCCGGACTGGATGCCGCGAAATTCGACGACATCGCCGAGATCGTAGTCGCGCAGCCATTGGGCAAGCTCTTGGTCGGTGACAGCGGTGAAGACGGCCATGCAAGAAGGTCGGTTGATTGGTAGTGGCGGGTCGGCGAACGCTGCGTCGTGCTGCCCGAAGGGCTTGCGAGTGTGTCCGGCTCAGGCGCGATGGCGGCGGCCCGGCTTTATGGGGCGCTGCACATGGCAACGGCGCGGGCATGCCCCATAAAGGCATGCGCGCGCTCAGGTGGCTCAGTAATGCAGGTTGATCGACGGCAGGCGCGTGCTGGCCTGGCCGTTGTTGCGCACTTGCGGCGAGGTGTCGGGGTTCGCGCTCATCGTGTAGCGCGTGCCGAAGTTCGAATGCACATTGATCTCGACGGGCTTGCCCTTGTCGCGGAACTCGGTGATTTCGGTGCCATTGCGGCTCACTTCGTGATAGCTGGGTACGCGTGGCACATCGTTGATGTTGACCTTCGAGGTGACGCGTGCGGCCGGCTGGTTGTTGATCGCGGCCAGGTCGGGCAGGCCCGCGCGTTCGTTCTCGGACTGCGCGGATTGTGCCTCGACGGCGGTCTTTGCGTCGTCGGCCGGCGCGGCCATGGCGATCCCGCTGAACGCGAGCGTCACCGCGACGGCGGCAAGAAGGTGCGACTTCATGGTCATTCTCCGATGGGATGCTCCGATTCTAGCAAATCCGGGCGCTTCGCCCCATGTCGCGCAAGCGCTGCGGCCCGCGCCCGGCGGGCGGTGCGCGGCGCCCGCAGCCCGCGCCGGGCTGGTGCTGCAAAAGCCCTGGGCGCGGCGAGGTCCGTCGCCAGAAATTCGCACCTTCCGTGGTAATGTGGACCCATCAAACGGAGAGGCGAACGAAGATGAACAACGACTACCTGCGGCCCCTCATGACGCCAGCGCACGACTTCCCGGACGAGTTTTTCGAAGACGCCGCCGACGCCGTGGCGCGCCTCTCGACCATTTACGAAGCGAATACGTCTTTCCTGCGCGACGCGTTTGCGCGCTATCGCCGCGGTGAGGCGTTCGAGCGGCGCGTGCGTGCGTGCTACCCGTTCGTGCGCATCCGCACCAACGTCAACACGCATATCGACTCGCGCCGTTCGTATGGTTTCGTGGCCGGCCCCGGCGTGTTCGAAACCACCGTCACGCGGCCCGATCTTTTCGGCAATTACTATCGTGAGCAGTTGCGTCTGCTCGCGAAGAACCATCACGTGGGTATCGAAGTGGGCGTGTCGGATCAACCGATTCCCGTGCACTTCGCGTTCGCTGAAGGCATCCATCTCGAAGGCGATCTTGACCGCGAGCGCCTCTTCGCCATGCGCGACGTGTTCGATGTGCCCGATCTCGCGCAGCTCGACGACCGCATCGTGAACGGCACCTACGAGCCGGAGCCGGGCGAGCCGCATCCGCTCGCGCTCTTCACGGCGGCGCGCGTGGACTTTTCTCTGCATCGGCTCAAGCACTACACGGCCACGTCGCCCACGCACGTGCAGAACTACGTGCTCTACACGAACTACCAGTTTTATATCGACGAGTTCGTGAAGCTCGGCCGCGCGATGATGGCGCATACCGACGATGCCGACCTGCGCAACTACCGCAGCGAATACACGTCGTTCGTCGAACCCGGCGACGTGGTGACCTACAACGCGAACCTGGGCGAGCAGGACGATGAGGGCACGGCGCCGGCGCGCCTGCCGCAAATGCCGGCCTACCACCTCAAACGAGCGGACGGCAGCGGCATCACGATGATCAACATCGGCGTGGGACCGTCGAACGCGAAGACGATCACCGATCACATTGCCGTGCTGCGTCCGCATGCGTGGATCATGCTTGGCCACTGCGCGGGCTTGCGCAATACGCAGCGCCTTGGCGACTACGTGCTCGCGCACGGGTATGTGCGTGAGGATCACGTGCTCGACGACGATTTGCCGCTATGGGTCCCAATTCCGGCGCTCGCGGAAGTGCAGCTCGCGCTCGAGCGCGCGGTAGCGGAGGTCACGAAGCTCGATGGCGTGGAACTCAAGCGCGTGATGCGCACGGGGACGGTGGCGAGCGTCGACAACCGCAACTGGGAGCTGCGCGATCATCGCGAGCCGGTGCAGCGCCTTTCGCAGAGCCGAGCGATCGCGCTCGACATGGAAAGCGCGACCATCGCCGCGAACGGATTCCGCTTTCGCGTGCCGTACGGCACCTTGCTGTGCGTCTCCGACAAGCCGCTGCACGGCGAGCTCAAGCTGCCGGGCATGGCCGATTCGTTCTATCGCGCGCAAGTCGATCAGCATTTGCAGATCGGCGTGAAGGCGATGGAGATTCTGCGTACGAACGGTTTGCACAAGCTGCATAGCCGGAAATTGCGCAGTTTTGCGGAGGTGGCGTTTCAGTAGGAGCGCAACGAACGGCGGCGGTTTTCGTGCAGGCCTAATCACACGCAACCGCCCGCCGTCACTTCACTGCCCAAACCCCGTCAACCCAATCAAACTCCCCGCGCCAAGCAGCCACAGCGGATGAATCTTCGTGCGAAACGCGAGCACGGCGCAGACGCCGGTAATCGCCCACGCGATCCACGAAGGATCTGAAGCCTTCGCAATCAGCACCGCACTCGCGGCCACGAGACCCGCCGTCACCGGCACGAGCCCCTTTTGCGCGATGCGCCGCCACGGGCGATCCTTGAAGCGGTCCCACGCATGCAGCGCGGCGATCGTGACGAGCGACGACGGTCCGAACTTCGCAATCGACGTAACCAGCATGCCGGCCCAGCCGGCCACGTGCCAGCCCACCAGCGTCACGACCATCATGTTCGGGCCCGGGGCGGCCTGGGCGAGCGCGAAGAGCGCGCTGAATTCGCTCGCGGGCATCCAGTGGTGCACCTCGACAACCTGACGTTGCATCTCGGGCAGGATCGTGTTGCCGCCGCCGAATGCGAGCAGCGAGAGCTGACTGAAGATCGCGGCGAGCGCAACGAGTGTGGCGGTCATCGCGGGCCTCCTTCCTTGCGCGCCGCGCGGGCCGCGAGCGCGATGCCGACGGGCGTGAGCACGAGCATGGTGGGCAAAAGCGGCGTGCGCAGCACGGCAATGGCCACAAAGCCGAGCGCAGCGACGACGGCCGCGGCGGGATCGCGCCGAAGCGGCAGCACGATTTTCAGGGCCATCGAGACGAGCAACCCGGCGGCAGCCGCGGCAAGCCCCACGAACAGATGCCGCACGTGCGGGTCGTTTTGCGTGCGCTCGTAGAGCACGCCAAGCCCGATCACGACGAGCGACGGACCCGCGATCAGGCCAAGGATGCCCGCAAGCGCGCCGCGCCAGCCCTGAAAGCGCATGCCGAGCGCAACCGACAGATTGATGACGTTGCCGCCCGGCAAGAACTGGCAGAGGCCGAGCAGGTCGGTGAACTCGCTGGCGCTGAGCCAGCGGCGCTGCTCGACGATGGTGCGGCGCGCCAACGGCAGTGCGCCGCCAAACGATGTGAAGCCAAGACCAAGGAAACCGAAGAACAGATCGCGCACCGTAGGCGTGTGCAGACCGCCGTGCGTGCCATGCGCGACGGCGACGGGCGGCGAGATGGGTTGTTTCATGAATGGAAGGGACCTCTGAGGCAAGCTCCGAGGTTAAGCCCAATCGCGCGCGCGGCAAAACGATTTCTATGGCGTTCTCTTGTGACCTACACTCACAAGCATGGCACGCTCCCTTCCTCCCTTTCCCGCGCTGCGCGCGTTCGAAGCCGCCGCGCGGCACAACAGTTTCTCCGCCGCGGCGGGCGAGCTCAATGTGACTCACGGTGCCATCAGCCGGCAAGTGGCCTCGCTCGAAGCGTGGGTCGGCGTGCAGGTGTTTCACCGTCACGGCAAGCGCGTCGCGCTGACCGAGGCCGGGCGGCGCTACCTGGCCGCCGTGCAATCGGCATTCGATGACATCGCGCGCGCAACCAACCAGTTGCGCGACACCGGCGTGGTGCACGTGCTGCGCGTGAACGCGCTGCCTACTTTTGCGATGAAATGGCTGCTGCCGCGGCTCTCGCAGTTTCAGCGTCTCGCGCCGAACGTCGAGTTGCGACTGTCCACTTCGAACGCGCCGGTTGATACGCTCGAAGGCTTCGACGTGGCCGTGCGGCGCGGACCGGCCCACTGGCCCGACTGCGAGGCTGGCCATTTTCTCGACGAGATGGAACTGCCGGTGTGCAGCCCGGCGCTGCTCAAACGCGCGCCGATTCATCAGGCAAGCGATCTTGCGCGCCACGTGCTGCTGCATTCGGACACGCGGCCCGATGCGTGGCGTACCTGGCTTGCGGCCGCAGGCGTGAAAGCCAAATGCCGGAAAAAGCAGTCGTTCGACCACTTCTATCTGGCCTTGCAGGCTGCCGTGGATGGTCTTGGCGTCGCGCTCGGCCCGCTACCGCTGCTCGACGACGAACTCGCGTCCGGTCGTCTCGTGACCCCGCTCGCGGGGCCGCATCTCGATGCGCGCGGTTACTGGTGGGTGGCGCGCCGCGAGGTGGCGCAAGCGCCGCTCGTATCGCAGTTTTGCCGCTGGCTGGAGGAGCAGGCGCGCGCACGGGCGCCGCACGGTGCATCCGGCGTGCCCGCAAGCGCGGAGAAAGCATGAGGGGGTACTGGACTAAAGCGCGAGCGCAACGGTGGCCTACTAAAACATCAACCGCAAGCCATCCGCACGCTGCGCTAAAAGCGATGCATCAGAGATAGAACATCCGGTCTTCGTCGGAGTCGCGGTCGCGGTCGCGGCGCGCCGGGTGCTGCTTGCCGGCATCTTCGGCGGTGTCCGCATCTTCGTAGAACTTGAGAACGGCTTCCAGCACCTGGTCCGGGTCGTCGATCACCTGCATCAAGTCCATGTCTTCGGGATTGATGAGGCCCATCGGCACGAGCGCCGATCGGAACCAGTCGAGCAGGCCCTTCCAGAACTCGGCGCCCACCAGAATGATGGGCACGTGACGCGATTTTTTCGTCTGGATGAGCGTGAGCACCTCGGCCAGTTCGTCGAGCGTGCCGAAGCCGCCAGGCATGACGATCACGGCGTCCGAGTTCTTCACGAACGTGACCTTGCGCGTGAAGAAATGGCGGAAGCGCAGCGAAATGTCCTGCCACTGGTTGCCCGACTGCTCGTGCGGCAACTCGATGTTCAGGCCCACCGAAGGCGACTTGCCCGCATGCGCGCCCTGATTCGCGGCTTCCATGATGCCGGGGCCGCCGCCGGAGATCACGGCGAAGCCCGCGTCCGAGACTTTTCGCGCGATCGTGCTGGCGAGCTGGTAGTACTCCGACTCCGGTTTCAGGCGGGCGGAACCATAGATGCTGACCGCTGGCCGGATCTCGGACAGGTATTCGGTCGCCTCGATAAACTCTGCCATAATCGTGAACATTTGCCACGATGCGCGCGCCTTTTTGGCCGTTGCGCGCTCTTGATCTGCGAGTGAACGCAGACTCGGAATCACTTTTCTCTTGTCCATAATGCCTGAAGAACTACGCGTGGAAACGAAGCTACAAAATGAGCTGGAAGGTAAGACCTTGTTGCTGGTCGACGGTTCTAGCTATCTCTATCGGGCCTTCCATGCGATGCCGGATCTGCGCGGTCCCGACGGCGAACCCACAGGTGCACTCTACGGCATCATCAACATGCTGCGTCGTATGCGCAAGGACGTTACGGCAGAGTATAGCGCGTGCGTGTTCGATGCAAAGGGCAAGACGTTCCGCGACGACTGGTACCCCGAGTACAAGGCCAACCGGCCTTCCATGCCTGAGCCGCTAGCAGCACAAATCGAGCCCATTCACACGGCGGTGCGTGCGCTCGGCTGGCCGCTGCTGATGATCGAAGGCGTCGAGGCCGACGACGTGATCGGCACGCTCGCTCACCAGGCGGAAAAGCTCGGCATGAAGGTCATCGTTTCCACGGGCGACAAGGACCTCGCGCAGCTCGTTACGGACCACGTCACGCTCATCAACACGATGACGAACGAAACGCTCGATCGCGAAGGCGTGATCGCGAAGTTCGGCGTGCCGCCTGAGCGCATCGTCGATTATCTCTCGCTCATTGGCGACACCGTCGACAATGTGCCGGGCGTGAACAAGTGCGGCCCGAAAACCGCGGTGAAGTGGCTCACGCAATACGATTCGCTCGATGGCGTGATTGCCCATGCGGACGACATCAAGGGTGCCGTGGGCGGCTATCTGCGTGACGCGCTCGACTTCCTGCCGATGGCGCGAAAGCTCGTCACGGTGGAAACGGCTTGCGAACTCAAGCCGCATCTCGAGTCGATCGAAGCGTCGCTCGCCACGCGCCCAGAAGCGCGCGAAGAACTGCGCGATATCTTCGCGCGCCACGGTTTCAAGACCTGGCTGCGCGAAGTGACCGAAGCGAGCCAGCAGAGCGAGACGGTGCCCGCTGCGACCCAGGGCGACGCGCCGCAGAAAGACGCGATTGTGCAGCCCGCGCTCTTCGTCGATGCGCCGCGCCATTACGAAACGATACAGACGTGGCCGCAGTTCGATACGTGGCTCAAGAAGATCGAGGCCGCCGAACTCACTGCGTTCGATACCGAGACCACGGCGCTCGACCCGATGGTCGCGAAGCTCGTCGGCATGTCGTTCTCGACGGAGCCGGGCGTGGCCGCGTATTTGCCGCTCGCGCATCGCGGCCCGGACGCGCCCGATCAGCTGCCGCTGGATGAAGTGCTCGCGCGCCTGAAGCCGTGGCTCGAAAGCGGGAAGCACAAGAAAGTCGGCCAGCACATGAAGTATGACGAGCAGGTGCTCGCGAACTACGGTATCGAACTGAACGGCGTGGAGCATGACACGCTGCTCGAATCGTATGTGCTCGAATCGCATCGCAGTCACGACATGGACAGCCTCGCGCTGCGCCATCTCGGCATCAAGACGATCAAGTACGAAGAGGTGGCGGGCAAGGGCGCACAGCAGATCGGCTTCGACGAAGTCTCGCTCGAAAAGGCCGCCGAATACGCTGCCGAAGACGCCGACGTCACGCTGCAACTGCACCGCGCGCTCTATCCGCAGATCGCGCCGGAGAAAGGCCTCGATTACGTCTATCGCAACATCGAATTGCCCACGTCGCGTGTGCTGCGCAAGATGGAGCGCAACGGCGTGCTCATCGATACCGAACGGCTCGACAAACAAAGCGCGGAAATCGCTGTGCGGCTCATCACGCTCGAACAGGAAGCGTATGCGCTCGCGGGCGGCGAATTCAATCTGGGCTCGCCCAAGCAGATCGGCCAGATATTCTTCGAGAAGCTGCAATTGCCGGTCGTGAAGAAGACGCCGAGCGGTGCGCCTTCCACCGACGAAGAAGTGCTGCAAAAACTCGCCGAAGACTACCCGCTGCCCAAGATCCTGCTCGAGCATCGCGGTCTTGCCAAGCTCAAGTCCACGTACACCGACAAGCTGCCGCGCATGGTCAATGCGCAAACGGGCCGCGTCCACACGAACTACGCACAGGCCGTGGCGGTCACGGGCCGTCTCGCGTCGAACGATCCGAATCTGCAGAACATCCCCGTGCGAACGGGTGAGGGGCGCCGCATTCGCGAAGCGTTCATCGCGCCGCCGGGTCACAAGATCGTTTCCGCCGACTACTCGCAGATCGAACTGCGCATCATGGCGCATATCTCGGGCGACGAGTCGCTGCTCGCGGCGTTCGCACGCGGCGACGACATTCACCGTGCCACGGCTGCCGAGGTGTTCAGCGTCACGCCGCTCGAAGTGAGCTCGGACCAGCGGCGCATCGCGAAGGTCATCAATTTCGGCCTGATCTACGGCATGAGCGCGTTCGGGCTCGCATCGAATCTCGGCATTACGCGCGATGCGGCGAAGCTTTATATCGACCGCTATTTCGCACGCTATCCGGGCGTTGCGCGCTACATGGACGAAACGCGCATGGATGCGAAATCGCGCGGCTATGTGGAGACCGTGTTCGGCCGCCGTCTGTGGCTGCCCGAGATCAACGGCGGCAACGGCCCGCGCCGCCAGGCCGCCGAGCGCGCCGCCATCAACGCGCCCATGCAGGGCACGGCCGCCGACCTCATCAAGCTTTCCATGGTCGCGGTGCAGACGTGGCTCGACGAACGCAAGATCGGCACGAAGATGATCATGCAGGTGCACGATGAACTCGTGCTCGAAGTGCCGGGCGACGAACTCGCCGAGGTGCGCAAGCGCTTGCCCGAACTGATGTGCTCGGTGGCGCAGCTCAAGGTGCCGCTCGTGGCCGAAGTGGGCGTGGGCGAGAACTGGGAAGAGGCGCATTGAAGGCACACGGAAAGCGCGTTGACGCGCTTAGTGAAGCTCTACTAAGTACATACTGAATGCGCTGTACCGCAACAAAGACTTAACTGCGCGCGCGCGATAAGGCAAGCATCGCGTGCGTGATGTCGCGAATGCGCGCCGCAAGGGTTGCCGCCGCGCGCTCCGTCAGCCGACAATGACCTGATCGAAGGCCGGTGCCTCGCGCGCGATGTTGCCGATGCATCGGCCTTTCTATCGCCTTTCGACATGCACGGAGAGTCTATGCATCGCTTTATCGTTGTGGGAGGAGGCGCAGGCGGCCTGGAACTGGCAACACGGCTCGGCGATCGTTACGGCGAAGCGCGCGCGAAACGGGGCAAGCCGCAAGCGGCTTCGATCACGCTGGTCGACCGCAATCCAACGCATATCTGGAAACCGCTCCTGCACGAAGTCGCGGCGGGCAGCATGGATCCGTTCACGCATCAGCTCGAATATCCGGCGCAGGCACGCTGGCACGGCTTCGAGTTTCAGCAGGGCGAACTGACCGGGCTCGACCGCGCTGCGAAGCGCATCACACTTGGGCGCGTGCTCGACGAAGATGGCGCGGAAATGCTGCCTGAGCGCGTGCTCGAATACGACACGCTGGTGCTCGCAATCGGTAGCACGACGCACTTTTTCGGCGTGCCGGGCGCGGCCGAAAACTCCATCGCGCTAGACACCGTCGAGCAAGCCGAGCGCTTTCGCAAGCGTCTGATCGCCGCGTGCATGCGCGCCGAACATCAGGCGCCCGAAAAAGTCGCGGCGGAGGTGACGGCGGACGACCCCTCGCCTGCCATGGACGGGGGCGCCGAGCCTCGCGTGCAAGTGGCGATCATCGGCGCAGGCGCGACGGGCGTCGAGCTTTCCGCCGAGTTGCGCAACACCGCGCAGGTGCTTTCGGCCTATGGGCTGCACAAGCTCGATCCGCGTAACGACGTGGGCATCGTGCTGATCGAGGCGGGCACGCGCATCCTGCCTGCGTTGCCCGAGCGCGTTTCTTCGGCCACGGCGGAACTTCTGAACAAGCTCGGTGTGAAGCTGCTGACCGGCGAGCGCGTGACCGAAGTTGCGCCGGGCGTCGTGCGCACCGCGAGCGGCAAGAACCTGCGCGCGGACCTCACGGTCTGGGCCGCGGGCATCACCGCGCCGGCCGTGCTTTCGCGGCTCGATGGCCTGACCGTCAACAAGCTCGGCCAGCTGATCGTGCGCCGTACGCTGCAAACGGAACTCGACGACAACATCTTCGCGCTCGGCGATTGCGCGGCCTGCGAATGGCCGGGCCACGAGCGCGGGGTGCCCCCGCGCGCGCAGGCCGCGCACCAGCAGGCCACGTTCCTGTTCAAGTCGCTTGGCAATCTGCTCGCCGGCAAGCCGCTGGAGGAGTTCACCTATCGCGACTTCGGCTCGCTGGTGTCGCTCGGTCACTTCAGCGCGGTCGGCAACCTGATGGGCGGGCTGATCGGCGGGAATATGTTGATCGAAGGATTGTTTGCCCGTTTCATGTACATGTCGCTGTATCGGCTGCACATCGCGGCGCTGCATGGCTACGCGCGCATGGTGCTCGACACCTTCGCGCACTGGCTGCGCCGCACGACGCTGCCGCGCGTGAAGCTGCACTGAGCGGCTGTACCTGGCGGTTGTACTTAGCAGCCGCACTGAGTAGCGCTTGCGTCCAGGGGCGCAGCGCTATTCTGCTGTTTCCGCTGTTTGACCTCCAAGGAGCGCTGCATGCTGAAACCCGAAGTCGATAGCCTCGTCCCGCACGTGCCGTTCAACCGACGCACCTTCATCAAGGCGGCGCTCGGCAGCGGATTCGCTGCTGCCGTGCTGCCCGTTTCCGCGCAAACCATCCACACCGACAGCGAAGGTCTCGAAGCCGGCGAGATCGGCTTCCAGTCGAGCGGGACACTCATCCCGGCGTATCGCGCGCAGCCGCGCGGGAAGACGAATCTGCCGGTCATCATCGTGATTCACGAGATTTTCGGCGTGCACGAGCATATCGCCGATGTGTGCCGCCGCTTTGCGAAGCTCGGCTATCTGGCCATCGCGCCGGACTTCTTCGTGCGCCAGGGCGACGCCTCGATGTACCCGACGATCCAGCAGATCAACGAGAACATTGCGAGCAAGGTGCCCGACGCCCAGGTGATGGGCGACATCGACGCCGCCATTGCCTGGGCGGGCGAACATGGCGGCGACACGAAGCGCGTGGGCGTGAATGGCTTTTGCTGGGGCGGGCGCTATGCGTGGCTCTATGCGGAGCACAACCCGCACATCAAGGCGGCGGTGGTGTGGTATGGGCGCGTGGCTGGCCCGCACACGGCGAACGCGCCGAGCAATCCGCTCGATCTCGCGAACACCTTGCAGGTGCCGGTGCTCGCGATGTACGGCTTGCAGGACGAGAGCATCCCGCAGGACACGCTCGAGCAGATGAAGGCCGCCATCGCGCAAGGTCCGCAGGGCGGGCGCAGCTCGCAAATCGTCGTGTACAACGACGCGGGCCACGCGTTCTTCGCGGACTACCGCCCGAGCTATCGCAAGGCCGACGCGCAAGACGGCTGGAAGCGCGCAATCGCCTGGTTCAAGGAGCACGGCGAGATCTGACGCCATGCCTTGCCTCGGGCTCCCGGCTTAGGGATTGGGTCCCGTGGCGACCGGCCGCGACGGGTCGGCGCTCCATTCGCTCCACGATCCGGGGTAGAGCGCCGCGCCGTGCAGGCCGGCAATCTCCATCGCGAGTGCGTTGTGGCAGGCGGTCACTCCCGAGCCGCATTGCAGGACCACGTGTTCGGGCGTGATGCCAGGCAGCACGGCGGTGAAATCCTCGCGCAGCGCATGAGCCGATTTGAAGCGGCCGTCCGGCGTGAGATTGTCCTGATAAAACCGATTGCGCGCGCCAGGAATATGGCCGCCCACCGGGTCGATCGTTTCGTTCTCGCCGCGATAGCGGTCGGCGGCGCGCGCGTCGACGACGGTGAGTTCATGCGTAGCGAGATTGCGCACGATGGCCTGCACGTCCACCGTCACCTGGAGCGGTGCGCCGGCCTTGAAGGTGCCGCGCGCGGGCGCGGGCACGTCGCGCACGAGCGGGAAGCCCGCTGCCTCCCACGCCTTGAGGCCGCCGTCGAGCACGGCCACCGAGTCGTGGCCGAGCCAGCGCAAGAGCCACCACAGGCGCGCGGCGTAGGCGCCGCCTTGTGCGTCGTAGGCGACGACCTGCTGGCCTTCGTTGAGTCCTCTCAGCGAGAGCGTGGCGACGAGCGCCGAGCGGTCGGGCAGCGGGTGGCGGCCGTTCTTGCCGGTCTTCGGGCCCGAAAGGTCGCGGTCCAGATGCAGATATTGCGCGCCGGGCAGATGGCCGAGCGCATAACCGTTTTCACCGGCTGCGGGATCGGCGAGATCGAAGCGGCAGTCGAAAACGAGCACGCTGCCAGGCGCGGCGGTCAGGCGTTCGTGCAGATTGGCGGCCGAGATCAGCGTGGTGTAGTGCGTGTGGGGCATGACGGCTCCTTGAATCGTGCAAGGCCGCCATCTCTAGCGATGCGACGGCCCGATGCCGTCAGTCTAAACAAAAAGACGGGCCTAAGCCCGTCTTTCCGTGGTGCCTTCGAGTGGCGTGAGGCTTACGCCTGCCGGGCGTCAGATCGGTCCCAGCTCGCGGCGCAGGAACTCGTGAAAGTGCTGCATGCCGTCTTCCATCGGGCTCTGGTACGGGCCGACTTCCGAAACGCCACGCTCGAAGAGCGCACGGCGGCCGGCGTCCATGCGCTCGGCAATTTCATCGTCTTCGACGGCCGTTTCCATATAGGCGGCGCGCTCGGCTTCGACGAACTCGCGCTCGAACAGCGTGATTTCCTCGGGGTAATAGAACTCGACGATGTTCGTCGTCTTCTGCGTGCCTTGCGGGATGAGCCACGACACGACGAGCACGTGCGGATACCACTCGATCATGAGGTTCGGGTAGTACACCATCCAGATCGCGCCGAACTCGGGCGGCACGCCATTGCGAAAGCGCAGGACCTCGTCGTGCCACTTGCGGTACGTCGGGCTGCCCGGCTTGCCGAGGTGATTGTGCACGCCGACCGTCTGCACGCTATACCACTCGCCGAACTCCCACTGGAGGTCGTCGCACGACACGAAGTTGCCGAGGCCCGGGTGGAACGGCACGACGTGATAGTCTTCCAGATAGACCTCGATGAAGGTCTTCCAGTTGTAGTTGCACTCGTGGACCTCGACGTGATCGAACATGTAGTCCGCGAAGTCGAGGTGTTTCGCCGGCCCAAGGCGTGCAAGATCGCGCGCGACGTCGCGGCCCGCGGATTCGAAGAGCAGCCCGTTCCACTTCTGCAGCGGCGAGCTGTTCAGATTCAGACACGGCTTGTCCGCGAAGTGCGGTGCGCCGAGCAGTTCGCCCTTGAGGTCATAGGTCCAGCGATGCAGCGGACATACAATGTTGTCTGCCGTGCCGCGACCGTTTAGCATGATGGCCTGGCGGTGGCGGCACACGTTCGAGAGCAGTTCGATCTCGTTGCTCTTGTTGCGAACGAGCACGCGGCCTTCTTTCTCGCCGGGCAGCGCAAAATAGTTTCCCGCCTCGGGCACCATGAGTTCGTGCCCGACGTAGCGAGGACCCTTCTGGAAAAGCGTGTCGATTTCGCGCTTGAGTAGCGCTTCGTCAAAATAAGCGGTGACTGGCAGCTGGCTGTGGATAGACTTCAGCTGCAATGCATTGCTCAGATTGGACATTCCCACTCCCGATGAAGACGTGAAAGCAGTGAACAACCCAACCATCGAAGATTCGATTTAGGGAGCCGGCGATTATACCCGGTTGCCCCGTCCTGGGGTAGCTAAGTGACTGATTTTTGCCAAAATTACACCGGAAAGACGGCAGGAAATCAGGAAATATGAGACAAATGCACGGGTTATCGGGCCTTCTGGAAACGATTTGTACTGGCCCCGAGCGTGTGGTCGAGAGGGTACACGAGCCGGGGAGCGGGTCGAAAGGGACCTTTTGCCGTAGAATGTCCGCCTTGTTTCATTCTGGCGACGACTCATGGCGAAATCCGCAACGAAAGACCGCGCTGGCGCGGGCGAAAGCGCAGCCGGGCTGGCCGAGGGCGAAGCCCTGCCCGAGAGCTACGAGGCGGCGCTTGCGGAGCTCGACGGGCTCGTTGCACGCATGGAAGGCGGCAGCCTGAGCCTGGAAGAATCGCTTGCGGCTTACCGCCGTGGCGCGGCGCTGGTGCGCTTTTGCCAGCAGCAGCTCGAAAAGGTTGAACAACAGGTGCGCGTGCTCGACGGCGAGACGTTGCGGCCCGTGCCCCTCAATACGACAGACTCCGCAGCGGGCGGAGACGACGATCTATGACATTTGACCAATGGACCCGGCAGGTACTCGACCGGGTCGAAAGCGCGCTCGATCACTATTTGCCAGCTGCCGACGTGCTGCCGGCGCCGCTGCATGACGCCATGCGTTATGCCGTGATGGGCGGCGGCAAGCGGGTGCGTCCGCTCCTGTGCCACGCGGCGGGCGAACTCACGAACGCCACGCCCGAAGCGCTCGACGCGGCGGCCTGCGCGCTCGAAATGATCCACGTCTACTCGCTTGTGCACGATGACATGCCGTGCATGGACGACGACGACATGCGTCGCGGCAAACCCACCGTACACGTCAAATATGACGAACCGACGGCGCTGCTGGTGGGCGATGCGCTGCAATCGCAAGCCTTCGTCGCGCTGACGTCGGACGTGCTCAGTGCCCAGCGCCAGGCTTCACTCGTGCGCGAACTCGCGTTGGCGAGCGGCTCGATCGGCATGGCCGGCGGCCAGGCCATCGACCTCGCGAGCGTGGGCCATTCGCTCACCCGCGAGCAGCTCGAAACCATGCACCGCCTGAAGACCGGCGCGCTCCTGCGCGCCGCGGTCCGCATGGGCGCGCTGGCGGGCGAGACGCCTTCGGAGCAAAGCCTTGCCGCGCTCGACAAGTACGCAGCGGCCGTGGGCCTGGCGTTCCAGGTGGTGGACGACATTCTCGACGTCACCGCCGACTCGGCAACGCTCGGCAAGACCGCGGGCAAGGACGCGAAGGACGGCAAGCCGACCTACGTGTCGATTATCGGTCTTGATGCCTCGCGTGCACTCGCGCAGCAGTTGCGCGCCGACGCGCACGCGGCGCTTGAACCGTTCGGCGCGCGCGCTCAGCGCCTCGCCGAACTCGCTGACCTGGTGGTGAACCGGGTGAGCTGACCGCGCAACCCGCCCACGCGCATGAACGGGAAGTAATGCGCAGAAAAAGTGCGGGAGCGCCAGTTTTCCTACAATGGAACGACGATGTACGACTTGCTGAAAACCATTGACGACCCGGCGGATTTGCGCCGCCTCGATCGCCGCCAGTTGCAACCGCTTGCCGACGAACTGCGTGCCTTCGTTCTCGAGAGCGTCTCGCAAACGGGCGGCCACTTGTCGTCCAACCTCGGTACGGTCGAACTGACGATCGCGCTGCACTACGTGTTCGACACGCCGCGCGACCGCATCGTCTGGGACGTGGGCCATCAGACCTATCCGCACAAGATCCTGACGGGCCGCCGCGACCAGATGTCGACGCTGCGACAACTCGGCGGCATTTCGGGCTTCCCGAAACGCGACGAGTCGCCGTACGACACATTCGGCACCGCGCACTCGAGCACGTCGATCTCGGCGGCGCTCGGCATGGCCGTCGCGAGCAAGCTCAAGGGCGACAACGCCATGGGCATCGCCGTGATCGGCGACGGCGCGATGACGGCCGGCATGGCGTTCGAGGCGCTGAACAACGGCGGCGTCGAAGACGACGTGCCGCTGCTCGTCATCCTCAACGACAACGACATGTCGATTTCGCCGCCGGTGGGCGCGCTCAATCGCCATCTCGCGCGCCTTATGTCGGGCCGCTTCTACGCCGCCGCTCGCGCAGGCGTGGAGCGCGTGCTGCGCCACGCGCCGCCGGTGCTCGATCTCGCGCGCAAGCTCGAAGAGCACGCGAAAGGCATGATCGTGCCGGCCACGCTGTTCGAGGAATTCGGCTTCAACTACATCGGGCCGATCGACGGTCACGATCTGGATTCGCTGATCCCGACGCTGCAGAACATCAAGGAACTGCGCGGCCCGCAATTCCTGCACGTCGTGACGAAGAAAGGCCAGGGCTACAAGCTCGCCGAAGCCGACCCGGTCCTGTACCACGGTCCCGGCAAGTTCAACCCGGCCGAAGGCATCAAGCCGTCGACGACGCCCGCAAAGAAGACCTACACGCAGGTGTTCGGCGAATGGCTGTGCGACGCGGCTGAGCTCGATCAGCGCGTGATCGGCATCACGCCGGCCATGCGCGAAGGCTCGGGCATGGTCGAGTTCGAAAAGCGCTTCCCGGACCGTTACTATGACGTGGGCATTGCCGAGCAGCACGCGGTGACGTTCGCGGGCGGTCTGGCAGCCGAAGGTCTCAAGCCCGTCGTGGCGATCTACTCGACCTTCCTGCAGCGCGCCTACGATCAGCTGATTCACGACGTGGCGCTGCAGAACCTGCCGGTCGTGTTCGCCATCGACCGCGCGGGCCTCGTCGGCGCCGATGGCGCGACGCACGCGGGTGCCTATGATCTGGCGTTCATGCGCTGCATCCCGAACATGATGGTCATGGCGGCGTCGGACGAAAACGAATGCCGTCAGATGCTCTACACGGCGCTCCAGCAGGACTGCCCGACGGCCGTGCGCTACCCGCGCGGCGCGGGCACGGGTGTCGCGACCGTCAAGCAGATGGCCGCGCTGCCTGTGGGCAAGGGCGAAGTCCGCCGCGAGAGCAAGGCGCCAGCCGGCAGCCGCATCGCGATTCTCGCGTTCGGCACGATGGTTGCGCCGTCGCTCGCCGCAGCGCAGGAGCTGGACGCCACCGTGGCGAACATGCGCTTCGTGAAGCCGCTCGACGCGGACCTCGTGAAACAGCTCGCCGAAACGCACGACTACCTCGTCACCGTCGAGGAAGGCTGCATCATGGGCGGCGCCGGTTCGGCCTGCGTGGAAGCCCTCCTTGAAAGTGGGGTTATCAAGCCCGTACTACAATTGGGCCTCCCCGACCGTTTCATCGACCACGGCGACCCGGCGAAGCTGCTGGCGGGCTGTGGGCTCGACGCAGCAGGGATCGCGAAGTCCATTCGCGAACGCTTTCTCGACAAGGCGGCAAATGTGTCCGGCAAGTCGGTGATGCGCGTCGCGTAAGGTCAGTTGCGGCCGCTACAGGTTGATTGGCGCCTCGCGCCAGCCCATTTCACATTTGAACTGGCGGCCGGGTTTCGTACCCGGGTTTCCGCCAGCAAACGCCGGCTCATGCCGGCGTTTGCCATTTGCGCGCCGCGTTCGGCGCGGCTTGAGGATAAGAACATGAATCAGATGAACCCGGCCTTCGTGATGCCGGACGTCCAAAGCTCCGTCGATACCCGTCAGATCGTGATCCAGCGCGTGGGCGTGAAGGCCGTGCGCCATCCGCTCACGGTGAAGGCGGGCGCGGGCATCCAGCCGAGCGTCGGCATGTGGAACCTCGACGTTCATCTGCCGGCCGACCAGAAGGGCACGCACATGTCGCGCTTCGTCGCACTGCTCGAAGAGAACAAGGCGCCGCTCGAGCCCGCCACGTTCCGCGCGATGCTGGCAGCGATGCTGACGAAGCTCGAATCGAAGGCGGGCCGTATCGAAGTCACGTTCCCGTACTTCGTGAAGAAAGTCGCACCGGTGTCGGGTGTGGAAAGTCTGCTGGACTACGAAGTGACGCTCGCGGGTGACGTGCGCAAAGGTCAAACGCGCCTCTTCCTCAAGGTGCTCGTGCCCGTGACGAGCCTGTGTCCGTGTTCGAAGAAGATCTCGCAATATGGTGCGCACAACCAGCGCTCGCACGTGACGATGAATGTCGAGTTCGAAGGCGATCTGCCGGTTGAAGAGCTCATTCGCATTGCAGAAGAAGAGGCGTCGTGCGAACTGTGGGGCCTGCTCAAGCGCCCGGACGAGAAGTTCGTGACCGAGCGCGCGTATGAAAATCCCAAGTTCGTCGAAGACCTCGTGCGCGACGTTGCCGTGCGCCTGAACGCCGATGCGCGTGTGATCGCCTATACGCTCGAAGCCGAGAATTTCGAGTCGATCCACAATCACAGCGCCTACGCCGTGATCGAGCACGACAAGCGCGTGGCGTAAAGCTGGCCGCCTGGTTGCGCTGTCAACAAAAAAGCCGCCCTTGGGCGGCTTTTTGACTTCTGCGGCGGCAATCGCATCACTGCTGCGCAAGCGACGTCAAATCCCAGCGCGGCTTCACCGTGAACGCGTAATCGCGCGTGGCCTGCTCGGGCCAGCGTTGCAGACGCAGCGCGCCCGCGAGCGCGATCATCGCACCGTTGTCGGTGCACAGCGACAGGTCGGGGTAATGCACCTCGAAGCCGCGCTTCTGTGCCGCCGCCGAAAGCGTCTCGCGCAATTGCTTGTTCGCGCCCACGCCGCCCGCCACCACGAGCCGTTTCATCTTCGTGCGCTTGAGCGCGGCGAGTGACTTCGCGGCGAGTACCTCGACGGCGGCATCGACGAAACCGCGCGCGATATCGGCCTTTCCCTGCTCGCAGATGTTCGTGCCGAGCTTCTTCACTTGCGTGAGCACGGCCGTCTTGAGTCCGCTGAAGCTGAAGTCGAGATCGCCCGAATGCAGCATCGGGCGTGGCAGCTCGATCGCGCCTGGCGTGCCGAACTCCGCGAGGCGCGAGACTTCCGGGCCGCCTGGATAGCCTAAGCCAAGCAGCTTGGCCGTTTTGTCGAAAGCTTCGCCGGCGGCGTCGTCGAGCGTTTCACCGAGGGTTTCGTAGACGCCCACGTCGGTTACGCGCATCAGTTGAGTGTGGCCGCCCGAAACGAGCAGCGCGACGAACGGAAACGGCGGCGGCGCGTCGACCAGCAGCGGCGAAAGCAAATGCCCTTCGAGATGGTGAATTCCCACGGTCGGACGATTCCAGGCCATGGCGAGCGCATTGGCGATGCTCGCGCCCACAAGCAGCGCGCCCGCAAGGCCGGGGCCTTGCGTGAACGCGATGGCGTCGATGTCGCTTTTCGCCGCGCCGCTCTTCGCGAGCACCTCCTCGAGCAGCGGCAGCGCGCGGCGGATATGGTCGCGGGAGGCCAGCTCCGGCACGACGCCGCCGTACTCGCGGTGCATGGCGATCTGCGAGTGCAGCGCGTGCGCGAGCAGGCCGCGCTCGCTGTCGTAGAGCGCGAGGCCGGTTTCGTCGCAGGAGCTTTCGATGCCAAGAACGAGCATGATGTGGGGCGCGGCGACGGTATTGCGCGGGATGAACAGCGAAAAACCGTCGCTAAATCAAGAATTAAGAGAACATAAAAGTATAGCAGCGCGCGTGCAAGCCGGCTGAGTGCGGGAAGCAGCGCGCCTCGCGGACAAGCCCCGCCGCCGCGCAGGTAGAATGCGCGCCATGGAATCTTTCGACATCGCCGTGATCGGCGCAGGGGCGGCCGGCATGATGTGCGCGGCGGTGGCGGGCCAGCAGGGCCGTCGCGTGGCGCTGATCGACCACGCGCCGCGCCTCGCGGAAAAAATCCGCATCTCGGGCGGCGGGCGCTGCAACTTCACGAACCTGCACGCAAGCCCGGCCAACTATCTCTCGAACAACCCGCACTTCTGCCGTTCGGCGCTGGCGCGCTACACGCCGCGCGACTTCCTCGCGCTGCTGCGCCAGCATCGCCTGACCTGGCACGAAAAGCACAAGGGCCAGCTGTTCTGCGACCAGTCGAGCGAGGCGATCATCGACGTGCTGCGCGCCGAATGTGACGCCGGCCGCGTGACGTGGCGCAGGCCTCTGCCTGTGGAAGCGGTGAGCCACGCCGACGGCGCGGGCTTCACGCTCGGCACGCCGCAGGGCGAGATACACGCGAAAGCGCTCGTGATCGCGACGGGCGGCCTGTCGATCCCGAAGATCGGCGCCACCGACTTCGCGTATCGCGTCGCGAAGCAATTCGGCCACAAGCTCATCGACACGCGCCCGGCGCTCGTGCCGCTCACGTTCGCGCAGGACGAGTGGGCGCCCTACGTGCCGCTCGCGGGCGTTTCGCTGGAAGTTCACGTCGCGACCGGCGAGCGCAAGACCGGCGGCGCCTTCGACGAAGACCTGCTTTTCACGCACCGCGGCCTTTCCGGTCCCGGCGTTTTGCAGATTTCGAGCTTCTGGCAGCCGGGCCAGCCGATCCGCGTGAACCTGTTGCCCGAACATGATCCGGCGGCGGGATTGATCGAAGCCAAGGGCGCGACGAAACGCCAGATCGGAAACCTGCTCGCCGAATGGGTGCCGGCGCGCCTCGCGCATGTGTGGCTGGAGGCGCATCAGGTGAAGGCTGACGCGCGTATCGCCGATCTGCCCGATAAAACGCTGCGCAAGATCGGCGAAGGGCTCGCTCAGTGGACGCTCACGCCCACGGGCACCGAAGGCTACAAGAAGGCCGAAGTCACGCGCGGCGGTGTGGACACGCGCGAGCTCTCCTCGGCGACGATGATGAGCCAGCGCGTGCCGGGCCTCTACTTCGTCGGCGAAGCCGTGGACGTGACGGGCTGGCTTGGCGGCTACAACTTCCAGTGGGCGTGGGCCTCGGGCGTCGCGGCCGGGGAAGCCGCGGCGCAATATTCGGTGAGCGCAGGCTGATTTCCTGATCGACAGAAACGCCACAACATAAGCCGCGCGCAACGTGGTTTGTGATGCTCCGCAGCCCCGCTAGAGAAGGCTCCGGGCGCGGTCGACCCGGTCGCCGGAATTGGGGTTTCCCCCCAAGCAGGCGAGCGATGCGCAAATCCGGAACTGCTATACTCAATCCTCTTTACCCCCGATCCGTTATTGGAAAATGACGACCATCCGCGTAAAAGAAAACGAACCCTTTGAAGTCGCGATGCGCCGCTTCAAGCGCACGATCGAGAAGAACGGTCTGTTGACCGAACTTCGCGCGCGCGAGTTCTACGAGAAGCCTACGGCTGAGCGCAAGCGGAAGAAGGCGGCGGCGGTGAAGCGCCACTTCAAGCGCCTGCGCAGCCAGATGTTGCCGAAGAAGATGTACTGATTCCGGCGTCGCCGTGGCGCGTGCCCGCGCAGTTTCAGCGTGGATTTCGCGTGAGTTTCTCGGCGACGTGGACAGCCGGTCCGCAGCCTTTGGTACCTGGCGCAACGCGGCGGCCGTTGTCCTCTGGTGTGGTCGCAACCATGTCGATTTTGCGCCAACCCGCCTGGAAGCGTTTCCAGGCGGGTTTTTGCATTCCAGCAACCCCAACGTATTTCAGGTGAGTGATGAGTCTCAAAGACCAGATCAACGACGACATGAAAACCGCGATGCGCGCGCGCGAAAGCGAACGCCTCGCCACGATTCGTCTGCTGCTCGCCGCTATCAAGCAACGTGAAGTCGACGATCGCGTGACGCTCGACGACGCCGGCATCACGGCCGTCATCGACAAGATGATCAAGCAGCGCAAGGACTCGATCAGCCAGTTCGAGGCCGCAGGCCGCACCGATCTCGTCGAGAAGGAAGCCGCCGAGCTGACCGTCCTGGCCGCCTACATGCCCGCGCAGCTCTCGGATGACGAGATCGCCGCCGAAGTGCAGGCCGCCGTCGCCCAGGTTGGCGCAGCCGGCCCGCAGGACATGGGCAAGGTGATGGGCGTGCTCAAGCCGAAGCTCGCCGGGCGCGCCGACATGACGGCCGTTTCCGGGCTCGTCAAAGCCGCGCTTTCGAAGTAAGCGCAACCCGGTTCGCACGCGGCGCCGGCCCGGCCCAAGGGCGACGCCGCGAGGCCCGTACATCATGTATCGGGCCATGCGAGCCCTGGTTGCCCAAGCGCGTTCGCTTCGATGATTCCGCATTCGTTCCTGCAAGACCTGCTGAACCGCGTCGATATCGTCGACGTGGTGGGTCGCTACGTGCAGCTCAAGAAGGGCGGCGCGAACTTCATGGGATTGTGTCCGTTCCACAACGAAAAGAGCCCTTCGTTCACGGTTAGTCCAACCAAGCAGTTCTATCACTGCTTCGGCTGTGGGGCGCACGGCACCGCCATCGGCTTCCTCATGGAGCACGCGGGGCTGACGTTCCCCGAGGCCGTCAACGAACTCGCCCAGTCGGTCGGTCTGACCGTTCCACAAGAGCCTTCGCCTCTGCGTGGCGGGGCTGGCGCGGCCGGTGGCTATGCTCCGGCAGTCTCGAAGGCCGTGACCACGGCGCTTTCCGACGTCATGCAGACCGCCTGCGACTACTACCGCAAGCAACTGCGCAGCGCGACCAACGCCATTCAGTACCTCAAGAAGCGCGGCCTCACGGGCGAAATTGCCGCGCGTTTCGGCCTGGGCTACGCGCCGGATGGATGGCAGAACCTCGAAACGGCGTTTACGAACTATCGCGACGACGCGTTGGTGGAGGCGGGCCTTGTCATCGTCAGCGAAAAGCAGGACGCGCAAGGCCAGTCGCGCCGGTACGACCGCTTCCGCGACCGCGTGATGTTCCCGATCCGCAACGTGAAGGGTCAGGTCATAGGATTTGGCGGCCGCGTGCTGGACGGCGGCGAGCCCAAGTATTTGAATTCCCCGGAAACGCCGCTATTTAACAAGGGCAGCGAACTGTACGGGTTGTTCGAGGCGCGCCTCGCGATCCGGGAACAGCGCTATGTTCTGGTGGTCGAGGGGTATATGGACGTCGTCGCGCTCGCGCAGCTAGGTTTCCAGAACGCGGTGGCGACGCTCGGCACCGCGTGCACGCCGATCCACGTGCAGAAGCTCATGCGTCAGACCGATACGGTGATCTTCAGCTTTGACGGCGACTCGGCGGGCCGTCGCGCCGCGCGGCGCGCGCTCGACGCGTGCCTGCCGCACGCGGCCGACAACCGCACGATCCGTTTCCTGTTCCTGCCCCAGGAGCACGACCCGGACAGCTACGTGCGCGAATTCGGCGCCGAGGCATTCTCGGAGCAGGTCGAACGGGCCATGCCGTTGTCCCAGTTCATGCTCAACGAAGTGCTGGCTGACAAGGAACTGGACCAGCCGGAAGGGCGCGCGCGGGCGCTGTTCGACGCGAAGCCGCTGCTTCAGGCGCTGCCGGCGAATGCGCTGCGGGCGCAGATCATGCACATGTTCGCGGACCGGCTGGACGTGCCGTTCGAGGAAGTGGCCGCGCTGTGCGAAGTCGACGCACGCATCGCCCAGGCAGCGCGCCAGGCGCCCGCACGCAAGGATCGGCACCTTGTGACTGGCATTGAGCGCAAGGCGCTGCGCAACCTCGTGATGCACCCGCGCATCGCGTCGCAGCTCGACGAAGAGGCCGAAAAGGCGTTGATTGGACTGACGCGCCACGGCGAGCTGTTCGAGGAAGTGACCACTCACGCGCGGGCACTAGGCGACGCGGCGGAATTTCAGCTGCTTTCGGACCTGCTGAGAAATGGGGCCAATGCTCCAACCTTCGAGGAGATTTTTCGCGAAATTCTGGACTATGATGAAAACGTTCGGGATTTGCTGATGAAAAATCCGGAAGATGGCGCTGCGGAGGAGGAGCGCCACGAGCAGGAGCGGCTCGTGAGCGAAGAATTGACGGCGGCAATCCTGAAAATGCGGTACGACGCCTGTTGCGAGCGGTTGGACGCGCTTTCGCGGCAGTCGCGACATACGCCTGAGGAACTTGCCGAATTGATGTCACTGAATCAGACGCGGGCTGATATGAAGCGTCAGCTCGGTTTGTAGGGGAAGGACCGCACAGGGGGATTATTGCCCTGCGTGGTAAAATAACAGGTTTTCAGCGGTTTGTTTTTGTTTTTTCCGGGCGGACATAATGGGTTGGGGTAACCCGTGAATGTTCACTTTTCCAGCAAGGGGCGGAATGGCAATGGCAAAGACTACAGGCGGAAAAAAGGCAACCGGCAAAGGCTCGACGGAGCCGGCCAGCAAGGTCACAGAGGCCACAGTTGCCAGTTCTTCCGCCCGGTCGTCGGGCAGTGAGTCCACCAACCGTTCTGAACCGGATACCCGGAAGAGGTCAATGACTGTTTCGGCTGCGCGAGCAGCGCCTGTGCGTGCGGCGAAAGCCGTTGCGCAGCCGGCAACGAAGCGGTCCGGTTCGAGAAGTGCAAGGGAAGTGCCTGCCGTCGAGGACGATGCGGCAGAGCGCGAGGCTCAAGCATCCACGGTTCAAGAGGCTGTTGTCCAGCAGCCGCGAGTCGAGACACTAGCCGGTACGGCGAACTCCATGACGAAAAAGCTGAATGAAGTACCCGTCGATGACGACGCAAACCAGAGCGAAGACAGCACCCCCGCCGCGGGCAAGGTCGAGAAGACCACCCGTGCGCGTGACCGGCGAGCGAAGGAGAAGGCGCTGCTGAAAGACGCGTTCGCGTCGTCGCAGCCCGGCACCGTCGAGGAGCTCGAGGAGCGCCGCAACAAGCTGCGTGCGCTCATCAAGCTCGGCAAGGAGCGCGGCTTCCTCACCTATGCGGAAATCAACGATCACCTCCCGGACAACTTCACGGAAACCGAGGCGATCGAAGGCATCATCAGCACGTTCAACGACATGGGCGTGGCTGTCTACGAGCAGGCGCCCGACGCCGAAACGCTGCTGCTCAACGACAACGCGCCGAACGCTTCTTCGGACGACGAAGTGGAGGAGGAAGCGGAAGTCGCGCTCTCCACCGTCGATTCCGAATTTGGCCGCACGACCGACCCGGTGCGTATGTACATGCGCGAAATGGGCACGGTCGAACTCCTCACGCGCGAGGGCGAAATCGAGATCGCCAAGCGCATTGAAGACGGCCTCAAGCACATGGTCATGGCGATCTCCGCCTGCCCGACCACGATTGCCGACATCCTCGCCATGGCCGAGCGCGTGGCGAACGACGAGATTCGCGTTGACGAACTCGTCGACGGCCTGATCGATCCCAACGCTGAAGATACCGACGGCTTCAACGCCAAGGAAGCGGAAGAGATCGAGAACGAGGACGAAGAGGAAGAAGCCGAAGAGGAAGAAGAAGAGGAGGAGGAAGAAGACGACGGCGCGGCGCAGGCGACGGCCAACGCGGCGCAGCTCGAAGCCCTCAAGCGTGCCTCGCTCGAAAAGTTCGCCCTCATCAGCGAATGGTTCGACAAGATGCGCCGCGCGTTCGAGAAGGAGGGCTACAAGTCGAAGTCCTACCTCAAGGCGCAGGAAACCATCCAGAACGAGCTGATGTCGATCCGCTTCACGGCGCGTACCGTCGAGCGTCTGTGCGACACGCTGCGCGCGCAGGTGGACGAAGTGCGCCAGGTCGAACGCCAGATTCTTCACACGGTCGTGGACAAGTGCGGCATGCCGCGCTCGGAGTTCATCGCGCGCTTCCCGGGCAATGAAACCGACCTCGAGTGGTCTGAGAAAATCGTTGGCGAGAGCCATGCGTATAGCGGCATTCTCTCGCGCAACATTCCGGCCATTCGCGAACAGCAGCAGCGCCTGCTCGATCTGCAAGCGCGCGTGGTGCTGCCGCTCAAGGACCTGAAGGAAACCAACCGCCAGATGGCGGCCGGCGAACTCAAGGCGCGCCAGGCGAAGCGCGAGATGACCGAGGCCAACCTGCGTCTGGTGATCTCGATCGCGAAGAAGTACACCAACCGTGGCCTGCAGTTCCTCGACCTGATCCAGGAAGGCAACATCGGCCTGATGAAGGCGGTGGACAAGTTCGAATATCGTCGCGGCTACAAGTTCTCGACCTACGCGACGTGGTGGATCCGCCAGGCCATCACGCGGTCGATCGCGGACCAGGCGCGCACGATCCGCATTCCGGTTCACATGATCGAGACGATCAACAAGATGAACCGCATTTCGCGGCAGATCCTGCAGGAAACCGGTCTCGAGCCGGATCCGGCAACGCTCGCCGAGAAGATGGAAATGCCGGAGGACAAGATCCGCAAGATCATGAAGATCGCGAAGGAACCGATCTCCATGGAAACGCCGATCGGCGACGACGACGATTCGCATCTGGGCGACTTCATCGAAGACAACAACACGGTGGCTCCAGCCGATGCCGCGTTGCATGCCTCGATGCGCGACGTCGTGAAGGACGTGCTGGACTCGCTCACGCCGCGCGAAGCGAAGGTGCTGCGCATGCGCTTTGGTATCGAGATGAGCACCGATCACACGCTGGAAGAAGTGGGCAAGCAGTTCGATGTGACGCGCGAGCGGATTCGCCAGATCGAGGCGAAGGCGCTGCGCAAACTGCGTCACCCGAGCCGCTCGGACAAGCTCAAGTCGTTCCTTGAAGGGAATTGAGCCTGGTTAGTTTTAATGCACGGAAGTCATGTGCAAGTTGGCCAGGCCGGCCTGCTTTCGTGTAGTATGTCGGCCTGTCGTCGAGAAGCCCGGCCTTTGGGTAGACCGGGCTTTTTTGTTGGTGCTTTGTTGTTGTCGTTCTTCTGTTCTCGCTACGCTTCGTAGCTTCGTGGGCCGGACGCCGTGTTGGTTGCAGGCAGCGGACTCATAATCCGCCGGAGAAATCCCGTCGTCGGTTCGAACCCGACCCGGCCCACCAAGGGTTTCAGCGATTTTTAGATGTCGATTCTCGCTCCGCAAAACCCTTACCGCTCCGCAAAAAGTCAGTTAACGCGTAGATCCAACCTTCTCGCCGCTACGCTTGCGGACATAGTGTTCGGTCATACTGATCGAGCCGTGCCCGAGTTGCTTTTGGGCTTGTCGAATGTCTCCCGTCGAGTCCGTCCCCGCCTTCGCTCGTAAATCCCGGAACTGAAAATCAGCGGACGCGATGCCCGCTCTCGCGCGCGCGAATCCTGTCGGTGACAGGCTTGAGCTCTCCGACAACTTCCATGCGCAGTTCCTTGCCGGTCTTACCCTCGCCGATGAACAGGAAGGCCTACCTTCGATAGCCGACCGAGAGATGATCGGCCGCCCGCGTGCGTTCGTCCAGAAGGGGATCCCGGACGTGCGAAGCCACTCAACCCGAAGCTGTTCGCGCGTCTTCCCGCGCCGGCCTGTCAGAACACCGGTTAGTTCGCCCACTTCCTCAACATAGCGACAGCGTCGGCCATGCTATTATTTCCTTTCAATTTGAAAGGAGGCTGCTGATGGGTTGGAACATGCGCTTTGCCGACTACCGTGGTTATGACCTTCATTCGGAAACCCTTGAGTGCCCCAATGAGATGTGGGTTTGGCGCGCGAAAGTAAGCAGGGGCACAGAACGCGACATTGCCTCGACTCAAGACCTGGAGACGAGCCACAGGACTCGGGACGATGCGGAAAGCGCCGGGTTCGCTTGGGGGCGCGCAATGGTTGATGAAATCTTGATGGGCTAGGCTTGTCGCGCTCATTTGCTGCCTCTAGCGCGCCCTGCGTCGCTCGCCCTTCGCACAGGTTTGTCCACAGTTTTTGTGGAGAACTGCACCACCGGATCTGTGGACAACTTCGAGGCGGTTTCCAAACGTGCTTGCGCGGCGGGCTGCGCTGCGTTGCGCCTACACGTCAGGTCCAACACATTGCACGACGTTTCCAGCGAACGCCCGCACGAGCACGCATCTTTCGGTGCTGCCGCAGCAGGGGCGCCGGGAGCGGCGGCGATAATCTCCCATCCGTAGCCGGGATCGTCGACGGTGGTTCGCTCGGTACGCCAAACGCGGACTTTCACGTCGGGTAGTGGGCGATAGAAGCGCCGCCGTCGCAGACCTCGACTCAGCGGTTGCAGAACGCGCTTTCAGGGTCGCTGGAGACGACCAGCACGAAATCGACAAAGTGAAGGCGCTTCAGGCGTACGTCTGCGCGGTGCGTCCGAAGACGCCGGGATGCTCGTAAGAAAGGCGTAAATCTGTGAAAACTTTAGGTGCGGCCTGTGAGGGCCGCTTCTAAGGCATTTGTCGAGCGCGTCTATCGCCCCCCCAACCTTGAGACATGTTGGCGTGCGCCGCGTCGAAGATGGCTTTCTCGGCTTCGCTGACGTCTAGCGCGCCACTCAATGCGCGCTAACGTGCCACTCTCGATTTCGCTTAGCACGTTGATCTCGAGGTTCTTGTGGCCGAGCAGAACCTGGATCACCGACCTTGTGTTCGAGCAGGTGTGTCGCGAAGCTGTGGTGCAGCGTGTGCATCAACACGCGCCTGTCGATCCGCGCAGCCTCTGCAGCGGCATGGATCAAGACGTCTTTGGCGCAATCAAATAATTTATACTGTCCACTGTTTTTACAAATTCGTACCCAATTCCGATCACGAAATTCACGTAATCCTGGAATGACGTGCCAAAATCAGCCTGAAATTGCTCTTCATATTCGAAAATGATCGGCATTTTATTTTTCAGAATCAGATTTTTTGCTCCCTCCATAGCAAAGAGGTCGCAGCCCTGCACATCGACCTTCATGAATGTGACCGGGCCATCAATACCCAGATCATCGATCTTTACCGTCGTGACTTCCCGGCCGGACGTGGCTTGTGGATCGATGCCATAAGATCCGTAGGTCGAAAAACGTACAAAATCCTGATCTGGAAAGAATACCGTATTCCCCGTTACGTTATGTACAGCATTATTTACGATTCTTATGTTTTGAATGCCGTTTACGTGAACATTTTCCGCGAGTACATGGCCCACATAGTCGTCAGCCTCGATCGAGAATACTTGTCCCAAAGGCCCTACCATTCTGGAAAATAGCAGGGACATTTGCCCGAAGTTTGCCCCGACATCAATGGCCGTAGTCCCTGGTCGAATATATTTCTCTGCGCATTGAATAATATTTATGTCGAAAATTTCGCCTTTTCGGATCGTTTGTCCAATAATGTCGCCATCTGGAATCACAGGCACAAACATTTTCCCGGCTGGATTATCTACCAGATCAAGCGACGGCTTTTTCGGGAATTTGGCAATTCTTTTTTTGCGCTCCTCACGCTCGCTGGAAAATGGAACGTGCTGATCAGCTGGAAGCGTACGAACGACGTTTTCGGCAAACTGCTCGTTATGCGGAAAAATCAGAGACAAAATCCGAAATACATTACCAGCTAGCTGCAAGTCGCCCAATTGCTCATAGGAGCACGCCAAATAAACCAAGGCTGGGGGATGATGAGGTTGCACCTTCAGCAAAGCTTTTGACAACTCTGCACATTCCGAGAATTTTTTTCCCTCGAATAATTTCGGCAATTCTATTACCGCTTCATCGAATGTCATGTCGACCTTGTCATCATTTAACGAACGTCTTAACCCGAAATATTCGGGTTGCCGGCGGTCGTGTCATGAACACGACCTGCCTGACTCACTGTCCACGGAGCCTGCCTGCACCCACTGACGTTGCCCGCGAATTTCGGATCCCTCAACTGCGCGGAGATTATGCCACCCGTTGGTTCTAGTCGGCGCACCAGTCCTGCTCGAACTGCATCGAGCTGACGTAGCCTAACGTCGAGTGCAAGCGCGAATGATTGTACAAGCCGTCAGCACGGCGCCGCGTCCGTTTTCCCCTAGAAAGTTGCGGATCTGATTCGCGCGCGAGATGGTCGCGCGCAGCCGGTGGATCTCCCACAGAAGCTCGGCCACAACAGGTTCTGGGTGGTCGTCCCATACCTGGTCGCGCTCGGACGCTATCCGTGGCACGGCGCATTGGGGCGATTTTCGCGTATCGATGAACGCAAAGTAGCGGCGGCGATTGAGCAGACGCACATCGCGCAATAAGCCGGCCGCGCAGTCGAGAGTCTTTCTGGCGGCGAACGTCAGCGGGTGTGGCTCGCAATGCTGGTCGCTCAGGAGAGCGATTGCCTGTTGCTAGACGAGCCTATCTCGGCGCGCGACATTGCGCATCAGATCGAGGTTATGGCGTTGGTGAAGCGCTTGAGCGAGCAGCGAGGTATTGGTGTGGTTGTGGTGCTGCACGATATCAATATGGCCGGCCGCTTTTGCGATGAACTCATCGCACTGAAAGACGGCGGACTGCTCGCGAGCGGTCCTGCTGCCGAGATGATGCGCCCGCAAACGCTCACAGAGATCTTTGGTATCCCGATGACGACACTCATCCGCACGGCGCCGCAACGCCCATTGGCTTCCCTTTGTAGTCGAACCGGCTCGCTTGCGCTGTCAAGACTGTCCCAGCGCGCAATGGGAATTCCAGCGGTTCGGGAGCGCCGCCGCGCTCTCGCGGATTACCAAACGAGCGTGCCCGACGCTTCGAACAACGGCAGCATGTCGAAGGCGCAGCGCAAGAAGACGGCGCGGCCCGATCGGTCGTCTGCTGCAAAAAAACCCCCCGCTCGGCCGTCTAAACGGCGCCTGTCACATCGCGCACCGATCATGTCTGTCTTGTCGACAGTCTCAAGTCACGCGTAATGATCGCCTCGAGCAGACAGCCGAATTCAGACGCAAATTCGACCGAGACGCGCGCATGGACAGCGCCTTGTTTGTCGAAGAATCGCTGAGTCCCGTCCAGTGTGAACACACCTTCATGCCAGATGTTCGGGTGGATATAGAGACCCTGCCGCCCGTCGAAACGGAAGCAGACGAACTTCTGCGGCGTGATATCGTCGCCGGGCAATGCCAACGGAACGTAGAACGGGCGACGATCGAGCGGGAAAAACAGTTGCCCACCGTCTGGATGATAATTCGCATGCCAAATCAACATGCGCTCCGGTGTGGCCGCGCTGTCTTCGCGTGCGTCGTCTGGCTCCGTTGCGTATGCGAGAATATAGTTACCGCCTACCGCTTCGTTTCGGCCGTAGAGAATGTCACCGCGCCATTCGCTGACGAACGTGCCTTCGGTCGTGCCCGCTTCGTCACCGGTTCCTGGGTCGATCGGTCTTGATCCCACTGAGGGCCATTGCACGATTTCCACCTGGCATACGTTCGGGTCGTCCACCAGCTTGCCATAGCCAGCCAACGTCGCAGGAGTCGCGTCGACCACTGGCATCGCCACGCGCTGGAGCCCGCGACGGAGGGCGGGGTTGAGGTAGTCGATCTCTTTGCTCATTACGAATCTCACGAGGAGTCAAGGGCGGCGCGAGCCTTCAGAACAGTCGCGACACGGAGCTAAGTGTGTCAGCGGCAGCGCGCCATTTCAACTCTTTATGCCGTAGGGAGAAGCCGGCCCGGCAGGGGCGTTGGCCATCCAACACCAGGGGCATTCTAGCGCAGCGCATGAGCGAGGCTGATACGCGAATATCGGCGAGAGTGCGCCCGAACGCCAAAACCCTGGTTGACAAGGGACGATCGTTTAATTAACGTACGTTAACTAAACGATCGTTCGTTAACAGGAGGCGGCATGCGGTCCGATAATGTGCAACCGAAAGTCGTGCTGGTGATTGGGGCAGGAGATGCCACCGGAGGAGCGATTGCGGCGCGATTCGCCCGCGAAGGCTACATCGCCTGTGTGAGCCGCCGCTCGGCGGACAAGCTGGAACCGCTGGTTACTCGTATTCGCGAAGCCGGCGGTGAGGCTTACGGGTACGGCAGCGACGCGCGCAAGGAAGAGGATGTGGTTGCATTGATCGAGCGCGTCGAAGCCGAGCACGGTCCGATCGAGGCGATGGTGTTCAACATTGGCGCGAACGTGCCTTGCAGCATTCTCGAAGAGACGGCGCGCAAGTACTTCAAGATCTGGGAGATGGCCTGCTTTAGTGCATTTCTCAATGGCCGAGAGGCGGCAAAGCGGATGGTCGCGCGAGGGCGCGGGACGATTCTCTTCACAGGGGCGACGGCAAGTGTCAGGGGCGCGGCAGATTTCGGCGCATTCGCGGGCGCCAAGCATGCGCTACGGGCGCTCGCACAAAGCATGGCCCGGGAACTGGGGCCGCGCAACGTTCACGTCGCCCACGTTATTGTTGACGGCGCCATCGATACTGATTTTATTCGCACGAATTTTCCGGAGCGCTACGCCTTGAAGGAAAAGGACGGCATCCTGAATCCCGAACACATTGCCGAGAGCTACTGGTATCTGCACCAGCAGCCGCGCGACGCCTGGACGTTCGAGCTGGATTTGCGTCCGTACATGGAGCGCTGGTAAAAGGCGGACTACCGAAAGGCGCGCCCGAAATGCGAAGGCTACTTCAAGGTGTCGATGTCGAGCGCTTCGCCCAGAAGTCGCCGGCTGGACGCGAGAATTTCACGCTTGGTGCGCTCGCTTTCCACCGTGCGCGCAAGCACAAGGGCGCCGACACATTGCGCCATGACTGCCCAGGCGGTGTCCTTGTCGTCGAGGTGAGCACTCCAGCTCTTCTGGATGCGCTTGAGCGCCTTTTCGACTTCCGCGCGCGCGGTGGGCGTGCCTCGAGCGATTTCCGGGCCGATCGCGGGTAGCGCACAACCCGATTCGGGATGCAGAACGTGATACGTGCTCAGGTAGCTTCTCAGGCGCTTGCCTAGATCGGCGTCGGGCGCGCCGTCGTCTACCGCTAGCAGATCGGCGCTGTTGGACGCCTCCTCGCCGACGAGGGCGTCGAAGAGCGCCTGCTTGGAAGGGAAATGATTGTAGAACGCGGCGCCTGTGAGCCCGATCGACGCCATCAGCGCATCGATACCCGTGGTCGCAAAACCGCCTTCCTTCGCAATGGCGCGGCTGCTTTCGATGAGTTTGCGACGCGTTTCCTCTTTGTGTGAGCTTGAATAGCGCATGGTCAGGATCTGGTCAGGGTGTCGAATGAGAATAGCATAACCTTCGTTCAGTTAACGCTTGTTTATCAATGACCTTTCCGGGATGTCCGGCGCGAATCGCATCGGGGGCCGGATATGAAGTGTTAGGGGGCAAGAGATAGTGAAAACCGTAGAGTTCTATTTTGACTTCGGAAGCCCGGCGAGCTATCTCGCCTGGACGCAACTGCCAGGCATCGCTGCTCAAAGCGGTGCTGAACTGGTGTATCGGCCAGTCCTGCTGGGAGGTATCCACAAGGCGACGAACAATGCGTCCCCGGCGGCCATACCTGCAAAAGGCGCCTGGATGCAGATTGATCTCGCGCGCTTTGCCCGGCGCTATGGCGTCCAGTACACCCATAATCCGCATTTCCCGATCAACACGCTGATGCTCATGCGCGCTGCAACCGGTGCGCAGATGCATGACGAGCAGCTGTTCCTTCGCTATGTCAGTACGGTGTTTCGCGCAATGTGGGAGCAACCCCGCAATATGGGCGACTTGCCCACGGTGCATGCCGTTCTCGAAGGCGCCGGTCTCGATAGCGCGCTCCTGTTGCAGTTTGCAGAGGATCCCGCGGTGAAGGAGCGGCTGAAGACGGAAACCGAGGCAGCCGTTGCTCGAGGTCTGTTTGGCGCGCCGACGATGTTCGTAGGCGACGAGATGTTCTTTGGGCAAGACCGGCTCGATTTCGTCAAGGAAGCACTGCGGTAGCCGCGCACACCGAATCGGCACAGATCATCGAACATGAGAAGGAGACGAGCGTGCAACGGAATTGGCTTGAGCAGTATCCAACGGGTGTGCCCGCCGATATCGATCTTGAGGAATGCGGATCGATAGCGGACTTCCTGACCAGAACGGCCGCGGCGTATCCCGCTCGAACCGCCCTATGCTGCGCAGACGTCGAACTCGACTACGCAGCGATTGACGAGTTGAGCGAAGCGTTCGCGACCTACCTGCAGCTCATTGAACGTCTGCCGTCAGGCAGCCGCGTCGCGCTCATGATGCCCAATGTTCCGCAATACTCCCTGGCGCTATTCGGCGTGCTGCGCGCGGGCATGGTTGTGGTCAACCTGAATCCACACTACACCGAGCGGGAAGTCCGCTTTCACCTGGAGGACAGTGGAGCGACGATCCTCGTCGCCTGGGAAGGGGCACAAACGGTGGCCCGTGCGGCAGCGAGTGAGGTGAATTGCCGATTGATTCTGGCGACGCCAGACGAGATTGCCAGGCTCCCGTCGCTGCGCAACGCTCCGCGGGGAGCACACGAAGATGCACAGTTGGCGCGCGCGGAGGCGCAAACGAGCTTCGTCGCAGCGGTCGAAGCTGGACGTCATCGATCGAGGCCGCAGTTGCCGGTAGCACCCGATGCGATTGCATTTCTACAGTATACGGGCGGGACAACGGGAAATCCGAAAGCCGCAGTGTTGACTCATCGGAACGTCATCGCGAATGTTCTTCAGTTGTCGACGTGGCTTCGGCCCGTGTTGGATGGTGCCGACGTTTGCGTCGTGACCGTGCTGCCGATGTATCACATCATGGCGTTGACCGGTAATTGTCTGCTTTCGGCTGCGCGTGGCTGGAAGAATGTTCTCATTCCAAACTCGCGCGACCTTTCTACCCTGGTCGATCAATGGCGCAAGCATCGCTTTTCTTTTTTCGTCGGAGTGAACACGCTGTTCAACGCCTTGATTGATTTCGAGCCTTTTGGAAAACTCGATTTCACCGGCCTCGCGTATACGTGCGGCGCGGGCGCAGCCGTCCAGCCTGCGGTTGCGGAAAAATGGAGCGAGTTGACAGGATGTGCGCTCTCCGGCGGATATGGGCTGACTGAGGCGTCGCCTACGGTCTGCATGACGCCGGTGGGAGCAAGCGGCCGCGAGCAGACAGTGGGGGTGCCCGTGGCGTCTACAGAAGTGAGATTGCTCGACGACGACGGGCATGACGTGAGGCCGGGGATGCCCGGGGAAATCGTCGTGAAGGGACCCCAGGTGATGAGTAGATACTGGAACCGCCCGGAGGAAACACAATCGTCCTTTACGTCAGACGGTTTTTTACGCAGCGGTGACGTCGCGGTAATGGATGGACAAGGCTACGTCACGATTGTCGACCGGAAGAAGGATCTGGTCCTCGTGTCCGGATTCAATGTCTATCCCAACGAAATCGAGAAAGTGGTCGCCAGCCATCCCGGCGTTAGCGAGTGCGCCTGTATCGGCGTGCAAGATGCGAAGACGGGTGAAGCGTTGAAAGTGTTCGTAGTCGCCCGGGACTCGCGATTGACTGCGGACGCGCTGCAAGCCTGGTGTCGCGAGAATCTAACGAACTACAAGGTGCCGCGCCAATTCGAGTTCAGGGAAGCGCTCCCGAAGTCGACCGTTGGGAAGATTTTACGAAGGGCGCTGCGTTAGCTTTACGGCGGGTGAAAACGGAGTCGAACTGACGAACGACATGTCGCTATCCCTTCGCTCGCTCCGCAGCATTTGCGATTCTGTCCCGCACGACACCAATTGCCTGCTTGAGCGCGTAGACGTCCTGAAAATAGCGATATGGAATCCGTATCTGGCTCGCATTCGCGTCGATGTTTTCGATCTCGTCGCGCCATTGTGCGATCTGTGAGTGGGTCGGCTCGCGGCTGTTCCACACCTCGTCTTCCAGTGCCTTGATCTCGCGATACCAGACGACGAATCGCTTTTTTATTCGCGATTCGACGAGGCGTGGCAATGCCTGAATCAAACCAAAGAGAAGAGCCGCGAACGGCACGAGGATCAACAGCCGTCGTTCAATCAGGCTCGCGAGCCAGAACGGCAGATAGCGGTACAGGAAAGGCTGGCCGGATTTGAAGTAGCGTGCGCTTTCGTCGGAGATCGGGAATTCTTCCGTCTTCAGATTCGGAAACGTGCCGAGCGGTGTGAAGTAGTCCTCGCCACCGTGAACGGCGTGGGCCGCATCGAGCAGCAGATAGACGAGAGCCGGATGCATCGTGTCTTTCGAAACGAGGAGTGCCGTTGCGGCGAGCAGCGTGACGTCGGTGCGTGGAAGGTCTTCAGCGACACTCGTCGACGCACGCGGCAAGACAATCTTCGAAAGCGACGGGAACTTCTGAACCAGCGCATCGGCCTGCGAGAAACTCATCAACTTCAGCCCGCTGTTCAGCAGTGTCTTCTGCATGTCGGCGTCGGGCCGGCCGATGAAGAACGCAGCGTCGATCTGGCCGCTTTCGAGCCCCTGATACGCAGCGGACGCATCCATTTGCAGCAGCGTGGAGTTCTGGCTCGTGATGCCGCTATAGCCGAGCAATACCTGCGCAACATTGAGCAGGCCACTGCCTGGCACGCCCATAGAAATCTTCTTTCCGCGCAGTTGCGACAGCCGGTCGACCGTGGTGTCGCCGCGATAGAACACCCAGATCGGTTCGTACGACACGGCAGCGATCGTTTGCAGATTGTCGGTTTCCTTCGGGGTGGTGGTGCCCGACTGAATGAAACCGACTTCGTAGGCGCTATTCGGGTCCCTCAGCCGCTCGTAATTTTCCACGGAGCCCGAAGAACTGCGGATATCGAGTTTGATGCCCGCGCGCTTCAGAATGGGCGCATAGCGATCCGCAAATCCGCGATAGATGCCGTTGTCCGCACCGCTGGTCATGACGATGGTGCGCTGGAATGCGGGTTGGACGATGATCATCAGGAGCCAGCCGAACGCCGCTAACAGAACGATTCCGCTGATGATGAGAAAGCGGCGCCTCGCCCCGGTCATGGGCGCTTTCTGACTGCGGCGCAGTGGTGGATTGTGTCTGGGCATTGCTATAGACCCCTTCGGGTTTTACCGCTATCAGGATCGCGGCGCGCCATGATTATCGGCGCGCACGGCTGTGTGAGGGAATTGACATCGCGTCGCCGAGTTTCTCCAAAAGATATTCGGCGAAGACCGCTACTGCAGGCGGCACGGGCGGGCGGCTCGTGTACACGAGCTGCAGGCCGAGTTCGGTGCTTGATCGCCGCCAGGCAGGCAGCACGCGTACCAGTTTCCCCTCTTCAATGATCGAGTCGACGAGCAACTGCGGCAGCAGCGCAATACCCAGTCCGGCGACACAAGCCTGCGTCAGCACTCGCATGTCGTTCACCGCGAACCGGCTATTGATCGACACGTCCTGAGTGCCGCGCGGCCCCTCCAGGCGCCACATATTGCGACCCTGGCGATTCGAAATCGTCAGGCAGTCGTGTTCGGCGAGTTCACGCGGCGTACGCGGGGCAGGGCGTCGTTCCAGATAGGCCGGACTTGCCGCGAGGATCGTTTCACCCGGCGCCAGCCTGCGCACCCTGAAGCCACTGCCCGTCTCGACGCCCATGCGCAAGGCCAGGTCGACACGCTCGGCGATCAGATCGGACGGCGTATCGTCGAGCACGAACTCGATGCTGATGTTCGGATAGCGCGTGTAGAAATCTATCAACCATTCAATGCGGAAGATTTCGAACAGGCCAGCCAGAGCGGTGACGCGAACCGAGCCGGAGGGTGTCTGCTGATCGCCATGGTGTCGCCCGATTTCAAGAATCTGATCGATCGCCGGCGCATAGCGCTCGAACAGCGTTTGACCTTCCGTGCTGAGTGTGAGTTTGCGCGTCGACCGATGCAGCAGACGAGTGCTTAGTTGTCCTTCGAGCTGATCGATGCGTCGGCTCAGCGTATTGGCAGGCATGCGCAGACGCCTCGCCGCCTCGGAAAAGCTACCCGCGCGAACCACCTCGACGAACAAGGCGAGATCATTCAGATCGAGCATGTCATTGCTCCATAAATGGACGAATGCAATCCGATTCTACCAGCTAGTTCGAAGCACTTTTCGATCCCATACTTGGGATTCTTATCGATTGCGCCCGTGGTCGGCAACCCAACGTCTCAAGGAAAATTTCATGAAACTGCTACACGTAGATTCCAGCATCCTCGGTCAAGGCTCCGTCAGCCGTGAGTTGTCGGCGAATGTTGTCGCGACGTTCCGCAGCAGTCATGCGGACCTGACTGTCACTCGCCTGGACCTGGCCGCCACGCCGATCGGCCATCTTACGGCGGCACACCTCGCGGCCGCGCAAGGTGCGCCGGTCGATGACGCTTTGAAGTCCGACGTCGCCATGGGCCAGGCCGCGCTCGAGGCGTTCCTCGCCGCCGATATCGTGGTGATCGGCGCGCCCATGTATAACCTTGGCGTGCCTTCACAACTGAAGGCCTGGATCGACCGCATCTCCGTTGCCGGGAAGACGTTCCGCTATGGAGACCAGGGGCCGGTCGGTCTGTGCGGCGGCAAGAAACTCGTCGTCGCCTCGTCGCGCGGCGGCATTTACAGCGAAGGATCGCCTGCCGCTGCGTTCGATCATCAGGAAAGCTATTTAAGGGCGGCTTTCGGATTTCTGGGCATCACGGATTTCACTTTCATTCGCGCGGAAGGTGTGGCGATGGGTACGCAGGCGCGTAACGGGGCGATGGACTCGGCGAGGAAAGAGACTGCCGCGCTCATTGCGTGAGCCAACGCCGCCGTATGATCAGCGCCAACATCCACTGATCATCGGCTTCGTGGATCAAAGTGATTGCATTTAACCGGAGCGTATGATGACCGTCATTTCCAGGAGCCGTGACATGACGCATGGAATCGACGAACACAAACGCTGGCTTGCCCTCATGGTGCTGTGCCTCGGTGTGCTGATGATCGTGCTGGACACGACCATCGTAAACGTCGCGCTGCCGTCCATCCGGGCGGATCTGAAATTCACCGAAACCTCGCTCGTGTGGGTCGTGAACGCCTATATGCTGACCTTCGGCGGCTTTCTGCTGCTGGGCGGGCGGCTTGGCGACCTGTTCGGCCATCGGCGCTTGTTCCTGCTGGGCATCACGGTCTTCACGCTGGCTTCGGCGGCCTGCGGGCTGGCGAATTCGCAAGGGCTCCTGATCGCGGCGCGCGCTGTTCAAGGCTTGGGCGGCGCAGTGGTCTCGGCCGTGTCGCTCTCGCTCATCATGAGCCTGTTCACCTCGCCGGCTGACCGCGCGAAGGCGATGGGCATCTACGGGTTCGTGGGCGGGGGCGGCGGCAGCATCGGCGTGTTGCTGGGCGGCCTGCTGACCAGCGCGCTGAACTGGCACTGGATTTTCCTCGTCAACTTGCCGATCGGGATAGCGGTGTATGCGGGATGCGTGGCGCTGCTGCCGGCGGGCAAGCCGCTGGCGGATCGCGCCAGGCTGGATGTGGCGGGTGCGATTGCCGTGACCGCATCGCTCATGCTGGCGGTGTACGCAGTCGTACATGGCAACGAAGCCGGCTGGACGTCCGCGCAAACGCTCATGCAGCTAGGCATTGCGATCGCGCTCCTCATCGCATTTCTCTTCATCGAATCGCATGTGTTGCATCCGCTCATGCCACTGCGCATGTTCGCGCTGCGCAACGTGGCCACGGCCAATGTGGTGGGCGTGCTATGGGCGGCAGCGCTGTTCGCGTGGTTCTTCATCTCCGCGCTTTACATGCAGCGCCTGCTGAACTACAACGCGATGCAGGTGGGGCTGGCCTTCCTGCCGGCCAACGTCATCATGGCAGCGTTTTCGCTGGGTCTTTCGGCAAGACTGGTCATGCGCTTCGGGATTCGCGCGCCGTTGACGCTCGGTTTGCTGCTGGCCGCAGTCGGCCTCGCGCTGTTTGCGCGCGCGCCTGCCGGGGGCAGCTACGTGCTGGACGTGTTGCCGGGCATGGTGCTGATGGGCCTCGGGGCCGGCGTGGCCTTCAACCCGGTGCTGCTGGCCGCGATGAGCGACGTCGCGCCGGACGAGTCGGGCCTGGCATCGGGGGTGGTGAACACGTCGTTCATGATGGGCGGGGCATTGGGACTCGCGATCCTCGCGAGCCTCGCGGCAGCGCGCACAGATGAACTGGCCGCGTCGGGCGCCGATGCCGCTGCCGCGCTCAATGGCGGCTATCACCTGGCGTTCCTGATCGGGGCCGTTGCCGCGCTATTTGCCGCTGCGCTGGCCGGAGTGTTCGTGCGTACGCGCACGCACGCGCAAGGTCAAGCACAAGAGGAGGCTTCCAGCATGCTCGGCTCCTGATCTGCCGGGATCTTTGGCCGCTCGCTTGACCATGCGCCGAGGAACACGTGAATGGCCAGGACAAATGCGTCCGCAGCGAAAGCCGCCAAGCCCGCTCCAGCGCCCGTGGAGGCGCTCGCAGAACGGTCATCGGATGTGTTCGACGATCGAGGTAGGACCGTTCCGCGGATGGCGCGAACGGTCCACCGGCTCTACGACGCGAAGGCGCAAAAGGTCCTCGACCGGGAAGCGCTCCCCATCGCTTACTGGTACTACCTTCGCGTGCTGGCCGAGCGCGGCGAGGTGAATCAGCTCGAACTCAGCAAGCGCGTGGGTATTGCGTCGACGACCGCTGTTCCTGCGCTCGACAATCTGGAAAAACGCGGTCTCGTGCAAAGAGTGCGCGATCCGAATGACAGGCGAAATCATTTCATCCAGTTGAAGCCCGAAGGTAAGCGCCTGTTCGACGAATTGCTTTCCGAACTCGCGGGAATGATTTCGGCGTCACTCGACGAATGAGGAAGCGACCCTTGATAGACTCAGTTCAGGGCGCACATATTATTTTGGATACCTGATTAATTAGGGCAGCGAGCACACTTCCTGGCGTTCGTTATCGTTCTACTGCAAGCAATGTTGCTTTGTGCGGCTGGATATTTCACCTCCATGTTTGCCGATATAGCATTGATCCGTGGCTGAACCGTCATTAACGATCGTCAGCAGCTTCAATTTTCAGAAGGAAGCGGAAATGCTTGCACATAGACGTTGGGCCGCGCTCGATGGAGCCGATTATGGCTGGTTGCGCGCCAAATACCATTTTGCTGTGAACGCCGGTGGCAATCGCGCGCATGAGGCGTTGGGTCCGCTGATCGTTTGGAACGATGATGAGATCGCGGTTGGCGGCGGCTTTCCGCTGCATGGGCACCGGGACATGGAGATCGTCACTTACGTGCGCGAAGGTGTACTGGGGCATCGCGATACCATCGGTTCGGAAGGGACGATCCGTGCCGGCGACGTACAGGTCATGAGCACGGGTACAGGCATACGGCACGCCGAGTACAACCAGGGCGATGTGTCGCTCAAGCTCTATCAGGTGTGGTTGTTGCCGCGCAATGCCGGCGGTGAACCGCGCTGGGATACTCGCGCGTTTCCGAAGAGCGACCGCTCAGGTCGCTTCGTCGTGCTCGCCAGCGGCTTTGCCGAGGATGAAGGCGCGCTTCCCATTCGCGCAGACGCGCGCCTCTCCGGTGCCACACTCAAGGCGGGCGAGCGTGTCAGGCAGGCTTTCCTCGCCGATGGTTGCGCTTACCTCGTCGTCGCGTCGGGCCGCATCGAAATCGACGGCGAGATGGTGGGCCCACTGGACGGTGTGGCGATCACGGATGTGACGGCAAGCGAGATAGCCGCTCTGGAAGACTCCGAACTCGTATTGGTGGAAACTACCGGGAGTTCCTGATTCTAGTCGATCGCCTCGAGCCTCATCGAAAGGGGCGGGGCGATACTGTGTCGTCGTTCATCGAAGGCCGACGATATCAACCTGTTCGAGGTGCGTGGCGCGTACTGATCGCCGTGGATTCGCAGTTGGGCAGTTGGGTCGCAAGTCACTCCAGGCGTCACAAACCTCCTGATCCCGGCGTTGCCGGAAACGTTGAAAGGAGCCTGTTATGTCGAAAGTACTGGTGCTGTACTACTCCTCCTATGGGCACGTCGAAGCCATGGCAGAGGCCATTGCCGAAGGCGCCCGCGCCGCGGGTGCAAGCGTCGACGTCAAGCGTGTGCCTGAAACCGCGCCACAGGAGGTCGCCGCAGCCGCCCATTTCAAGCTGGACCAGAAGGCGCCGGTCGCGACTGTCGCGGAACTCGCCAATTACGATGCGATCGTCATCGGAACGCCCACGCGCTTCGGGCGTATGTCGTCGCAGATGGCGGCGTTTCTGGACCAGGCAGGCGGCCTGTGGATGAGCGGTGCGCTCAATGGCAAGGTCGGCGGCGCTTTCACATCGACGGCCACCCAGCACGGCGGGCAGGAGGCCACGCTCTTTTCGATCATCGCCAACCTGTTGCACTTCGGCATGGTCGTCGTCGGGTTGCCGTACAGCTATCAAGGTCAGATGACGCTGGACGAGATCGCGGGCGGTTCGCCGTACGGCGCGACGACGATTGCTGGCGCGCAGGGACAGCGGCAGCCGAGCGCAATCGACCTCGACGGCGCACGCCACCAGGGGGAATTGATTGCGAAGGCGGCGAACAAGCTGTTTGGCTAACCGGGCGCCTGCTGGCCGGCTCTCACCGATATTCTGGGCGGCCCGTGAAATGGATTCGCCAGCAAGCGTGGCCCGTGACGGATCATGCTTTGCTAGCGCCATGGCGGTCAGGTAGCCGAACGAGACTGCCGGGCCGAGTGTAATTCCGGCTCCAATGTAGTGGCCGCCAACGGGCCAGTTCATGTCGTTGCCACATGCGAAGATGCCGGGAATCGGCTGGTCGTTGTGATCCAGAACTTCGCCGCTTGGCCCTGTGACGAGACCGCGGCGTGTAGTTGATGCCGGCGACTGGCGTTTCTCCGAGGGTCACGGCGCAGTGCTATCCCACACAGGAGCGAGTCCAGGCGGATTGACGATTCGGCTGTCGACTGCCGCCAATGCGCGGATCGCCGCCATCTCCGCGTCGTCGAGCGCAAAGTCGAAGATTGCGAGATTTTCCGCGAGGCGTCCTATCCGGGTGGTTCTCGAAAGGGCAACCGTGCCGGGCTGCTGAACGAGCCATCGAAGCACGACCTGCGCAATCGTCTTGCCGTGGCGACCGGCGATTGCTTTCAATACATCGTCGCCGAATACGCGTCCGATCGCCATCGCACAGTAGGCCGTGACGGCAAGACCTGCTTGTCGCGTGCTTTCGACCAGCACGGACTGGTTCAGGTACGGATGGTATTCGAACTGATTCGTCACGAGAGGCGCGGCAGAAAGGCGAATGGCTTCCGTCATCATCGCGCGGTTGAAATTGCTTACGCCGATATGCCGTACTTTGCCTGCCCGTGCTACGGCATTCAGGCCTGCGATTTGCTCGGCAAGCGGTATATCCGATCCCGGCCAGTGCAGTAGCAGGAGATCGATGTAGTCTGTCCGGAGCTTGCGCAGGCTCTCATTCACGGACGCCTCGAAATGTCTCTCTGCGTAATTGCTGACCCAGACCTTGGTGGTGAGAAAGAATTCACTTCGTGGGCGATTCGAAGCGGCGACGCAGTCGCCAATGGCCGCTTCATTACCGTACATCTGGGCGGTGTCGAAGTGCCGGAAGCCGGCGTCAATGGCAGCCGGCGCCAGCCGACGGACTTCGGCTTCGCTCAGACCATAGGTGCCAAAGCCGATGGCTGGTATGGCTGCGTCGCCAACATGAACGTCACGCATAAGGGGATTCCGGAGGAGAGAAGACGGCAGATGGGTAGGGGGCAATCAACGATCAGATGGCGTGATTCGCGCGTAGTTCGACGTTATTTCGACGTGACCGTTGCCAATGAGTCGATCGATACTGAACAAGCCGGCGCCGTAAATCGAAAGCGCGAGCAGTCCACCTGCCATGGCTAGATTCGTGAGAAATTGGATCAGTTGGTTCGGATCTGCGAACGCATGGTGAAAGATGGCGGCCGTCGAAACGGAGTACGCCGCCAGGATCCATGCGACTGCGCGCGTTCGGTAGCCGAAAACGAGCAACGCTCCACCTCCCAGTTCCAGCAACATCGAGCCGATACACCATAGCAGCGGCGCGGGCAGGCCGAACGTCCTGACGTACTCAATCGTCGCCAGCGGCCAGAGCAGCTTGTCGACGCCGCTCGCGACAAAGAGGGAAGCAAACAGGAGCCGTCCGGCCAGGGCGAGCAGATCGTTGCCTGTGGAGTTCGCGATGGCCATGTGCCTGTCCTCGATGTAGTGACGCTTGACGCAGCGGCTCGTGAGCACCTAGCCGAAACGGCCGCCGCGACGAAGCTGCGCACCGATTTCCCCGATCCTCGCTTCCCCCGCGCGCAATGCATCGGCAGAGGTATGAACGGAGTAGTGTCCGAGCACGAGCTGGTGTGGATGGGCGATGGCGGAACCGAGAACGAACTCGGAATCCTCGCTGGCGGTGAGGGTCACGGCATCTTCCGACTCGTCGAATACCACGAGTTCGTCGGCGAGGCGCGCGTTGCCCACTTGCAATGCGCCGCGTTGAACGCTCAACCAGGCAACGCTGTGACCGGCTGGCGGCGTGTACTGCCATTGTTCGCCGGCCTGAAGGTTCACGAGCAGATAGTTGATGCCCGCCGGAGCTAGAACGGGGCTCTCGACCTCCCCGTAGCGACCCAGAATGACGGACGCCGGACCCGTGCGAGGGATGTCGCTCGCGCGCAGGTACTGGCTGGTGGGAGAACCCAATTCGAGGGATGGCGGCAACGCGGTCCACAACTGATAACCGCGCACCGTTGCATTTCCGCTGGCGCCGCCGCCATGCCAGACCCCGCCGCCTGCGTTCATCCACTCGACGCCGCCAACTGGCAGTACGCCTGAAGCACCAGTCGTGTCCTCATATTCCACCTCGCCTTGAAGCAGCAAGGTCGTGGTCGCGAGACCCGAATGAGGATGCATGGAGAACTGCAGCGCCGCGGCTTCCTTGCTCTCGAAATAGTCGAGAAAGACGAATGGCTTCAGTATCTCGCCAAGGTCGCCCGGGCTGACGAGCCGCGTGATGGGGCCGTGTCGCCGCCCTGCCGTGCGCAAGACGACCGCTCGCGCGCTGTCTTGCGGCCCGGCGGTATCGAGGCCGGGCCGTACTTGAAGAGGTGTACAACGAGCGGTCGATGCTTTTGATGCGACGTGCGGCGTGGTTGTATCGGACGACATGATAATCAGGCGCGAGCGCCGGTTGATGACATTGAGCTAGGGTAGGCGCTAACGTGTCTCACGAAAAGCCCGTATTTTTCGATGTAATCCATCGCCAGTAGAGATACGTGACAAGTGCCGCGCTGATGCGATGGCCAACCGCAAATGCCTAGAAAGAGTGCTGGATACCCAGGGAGACGCCGGTTGTCGATCGGCCGGATGCCAGGCCGGCAGCGGCAAGCGATGCGACACTATTGGTGCCCGACGCATGCTGGTATGTGACCTGCTGGTAGACCGACGTGCGCTTCGAAAAAAGGTATGAGTTCGAGACCGTTATCGTCTTCCAGTTTCCGCCGTCGAGATTTTCGACCCAGCCGCCAACCGCGATGACGTCGTCCGGCCTGACCGTCCAGTTCGCGCCTACGTCGACGGTGTTGGCGTTGCCCTGGCCTGTGGCCAGGGTGATGCGTGACTGCGTGAAGGCGGCGTGCAGCAGAATGTGGGTGAACTGATAAGTCGCGCCCACTCCCCAGTTGACGAGTTTATCGGCCACCACGCCTTCGGACGCGCGCAACGGCGTACCAAATAGCGACGGGAGACCGACGAAACTCGAAAGCTCCAGGAAGCGGTTGTTCTCGTTCGCGTAGGCGGCTGCGAGGCTGAGTGGACCGTTCTTGTACTGAACAAAGAACGAGTAGTTCCGGCCTTCGCTAAAGTTGCCTGGCACATTGCCAAAGGCAAATTCCACGCCGGTTGAGAAGCCGGCAAAGGTCGGGCTCACATACTTGACTGCGTTGGCGAACTGGAAAAAGTTGGCGACTTCGTCGAGGTTGCCCTGATGAAGCGAAAGAATATTGCCGAGCAATAGCGGCGTTTGATAGTTGGCGAGAACGTCATACATGAAGCTCGGTTGGCGACCGAGCGTGAGCGTGCCAAACGTATCCGACTGCAGGCCAACGTAGGCCTTCCGGTTGAACAGTGTCCCAGGAACGAGCAACTGCCCGTTGTTCAACAAATACTCGCCCTGCAGGTCGAAGATCGTGCGCAAGCCGCCGCCAAGATCCTCCATACCCTTCAGCCCGAAGATATCGGGCGCATGAGTGTTGCCTTCCTGGACGAGGGAGTGTCCACGTACATTGCTGATGTACTGGACCGCTGTGTCAGCGATGCCGTACAACGTGACGCTCGATTGCGCATGAGCGATGCCGAACATCGAAAATGCGGAAAGGGTTCCTGCCACTGCACGTCTGCGAAAGGCCATTGCTTTGACTCCGAAGCGATAGTTGTTCTTCTGATGGATTGTGTCGATGAGAAAAAGATTGCAGTACTAAGCAATCAACTCGTAAAGCTCCATACCTGGATCCAACGGCTCGTGTAACCTTGCGGTCCACGTCCCTCTTTGGGGGTATTGCATTCAACAATAATGAATGCAATAATTTATGTTGAATACTATAGGGGCCGCCCACGAGGGGTGTCAACAAGGTTGACGTGCGGGGAAACCCGGGCGGCGTGCATTCAACAACTTCAATACGGCAGCGATATGACCAATGTGAGCGCGAGACGCGGCATTCAATCCGTCGAGATTGCATTTCGAATCCTCTCGGCGTTGCAAACGAGCGTGCGAGCCCTTCCTCTGAAAGAGATTGCCGCACTGTCCGAACTCACGCCGAGCGCAACGAGTAACTACATGATTAGCCTCGTACGCACAGGCCTCGTATCCGCAGATGAAAAGCCAGGGTGCTACAAACTTGGCCCGGCTTCGCTTGCTTTAGGGATGAGTGCGATCAACCAGCTCGACGGTTTCGATATCGTGCGGCGCGAAGTGATTGCACTACGCGACGCCACGCTTAGCGGTGCGGCGGTGACGGCATGGACCGACGACGGACCAGTGAGTCTGTTCAAGCAGGAGGGGCAGACGCGCAGCATCCTCGAATTGAGAACGGGGTTGATCCCACTCGTGACGACGGCAGCGGGAAAGCTGTTTATTGCCTGCCTGCAGGCCAGCCGCACTGACGAACTCATTGCTCGCGAAATGTCCGGCGAGAAGGATTGGAGTCCGGCCGCCATGCGGGAAGAAGCTAGCGCTGAACTGCGCAACAATGGCTTTTCGATGGTTCATCGTGGCAATCTTGGCTATGTATCGGTTGCCGCCCCGATCTGGGACCGGGACGGGAATCTCCAGTTTGCAATCAGCCTCATCGGGACGCCAGCCACGCTCGATACGGATATCAATGGCGAGGCGATCAAGGCGCTCCTCGAAAGCGCCGTTCGCGCGACGATTGCACTGGGGGGAAAGGTGTCCCGCCAGATCGGATAGAAACCGGGGTCATGTGTTTCCACCGGCGGCGGCTGCCAATACGATGGAATTGAACTTGCCCGGTGCTTCCAGTTTCGGCATGTGGCCGATTCCATCGAGCACATGGAGCGTCGAATTGCGCGCCGCCTCGTGTATGGGCCGCGCGTGATCGCTGAGAGGCGCGATGCGATCATTGTCGCCGACAACGATGGAAACCGGCGCCTCGACTGACGCGGCCACAACGGGCGTATGCGTAGAGAACAGCATGTCGACGGCATGTTCCCATCCCGTTGGCGTAACCGCGTCCCGGAGTGTCGAGACGAGGGCACGGATCTGGGGCGCGGCGTTGCGAGCGAGCAGGGCGTCGACCACCGCGGCGCGCGCTTCAGGCGACTGAGCCGCCCCGCTTCGCATCAGCGCCTCCCGAGCGGCGGCGCGATCCGAAAGCGGCAGGTGAGCGCGTGCGACGTTGGGCGCGCTCAATACGAGGGCGTGCGTTGCATATGCGTATTGCGCGGCAAATGTCGCTGCGATGACGCTGCCCCACGAACTGCCGACAACGGTTGCACGCGAAATGCCCAGCGCCGTCATCATCGCCATGACGGCTTCGGCATAGTCTGCGGCGCCAGGCGTTGCGATCGCGAACGGGCTGCTTTGCCCGTAGCCCGGGGCATCCCACGCGATCACGCGATGGCGCGTGGCAAGCGCCGCGAGTTGCGCGCGATATCCCGCCGAGTTCGATCCAATGCCGTGCAGCAGGACGATGGGTGGCGCTGCTTCGTCGCCCGCCGCGCGGTAGGCGATGGTTTGCTTGCCGCTTAGCGTGTCGAGGTTCACCTGGATCTGTGCCACGGGAGGCAAAGAGGCTTCGAGTAAGCGGCTATCTGTTTCAGTCATGGCTCAGTGTGGTCGCTATTGATAGCGCTATGCGCGGGTTGGGCATTCAAGCTTCACGCAGCGCTAGAGTGATCTCCTGTGCGGCGGCTTTTAGGGCTTGTGCGCAAGGTCCGTCGGTTGCCGCATCGAATTGTTCCGCTGGGCCGATCGCCGTCAAGGCAAGCACTGCGACGCCGTCCGGCGAGAGGATGGGCACACTGATCGCATTGGCAAGGATGAGGTCGTCATAAAACGGTCCGGGGCGTCTCGTCGCTACACGCGAAGCTCTGACCGATTCAAGCATGCCTGAAAAGGTCTCTGCAGCAACCGGCAAATCCTGTGACTCGCGTCGTGCGTTTTCACGCAACTCCGCGACAACGAACCGGTCGATCGCTTCAGGCGGAAGAAAGGCCGCCAGTGCAAGTCCGGAAGCCGAAGATGTCACCGGCAGCACCAGCCCCAGAGGCAGATCCGCGGCCACTGGTGTCGCTGCGGCCTGCCAGGCGATCACGGTCGGTCCATGATTGCCCCATGCCACCAGGGCGAGCGACTTGTCGAGCGTACTGGCGAGCCGCAACATGCTACGGCTCGCGAGTCGCACGGCATGCGGCTGGGATTTCATCGCCCCCTGCGTTCCGACCGGAGCGTGACCCAGGTCGTGCGGATCGGCCACCAGGTACTGACCACCGCCAAAGACCAGCGGCCGCCGCGCGCTCTGGCGAATGCGTTCGACGGAGCCGAGAAAGATCACATGGTCGCCGCCGGGATAGCAGGCAACGACCTTGCATTCGAGCCAGGCACTGCAATCGCGCAGTATGGGGAGACCGTCGACCCCGACGTCGTATTCAATGCCCGAGAACTTGTCAGGAGAGCGAGTGGCGAAATGATTAGCCAGGCCGTACTGATCTTCCGCCAGGATGTTGATCGTGAAGCGGCCTGAGTCCCTGAAGGCCGAATGGCTTCCAGCGGATGTCGCCTGGCTCCACAAAACAAGAGGCGGGTCGAGAGACACGGAGGAAAACGAATTGGCGGTGAGGCCATGCATTTTTCCTTCGGCGTCGAGCGTGGTGACCACGGTCACGCCAGTTACGAAGGATCCCAAAACGTTTCTCAGCTGACGTTTGTCGAAAACTCCGATGGCTGATCGTTCGTGTTCGGACAGAGCAACTGCGTTCATGACGGAACCTTTTCCAGTTCGACGAATGCTGGCATGACGGATTCATGGAAGAGTCCGATCGACGTTTTTGCTTCCTGCATCGACATATCGCCAAACATGAAGGTGCCGATGAGATAGTTGAACCCGCCATTGCTCGCCTGTTCCAGCAGCTTTTCGCGGACGGTTTCCGGCCGTCCCACCACGGCGAGGCCCGATTCCACGAGCGGTTCGAACGTTGGAGGGAGCTTCTGGTTGACCGGCTCGGTGCCGTGCTTCTTCCAGAGTTTGATGAAGTTCGGATAGAACGCAGACCATGCCCGCGAACCGATTTCCATCGCTTCCTGATCCGTTTCCGCCACGACGATATAGCGATTCACGCCCATGAGTGGTTCAGCGTCGAACGGATGCCGTTTCGCGAATTCTTCACGATACCGGTCGGTGATCGCCCGGACTCGCGCAATGGGGCCGGCGCACACGATATTCATCTTCTCCTGTGCAGGCCAAACCGTCGACTCGGGCGATGCCAGTGCGTACCATGTCGGCGGCGGCGACTGCAGCGGCTTGATTTCAATGGGAACGTCCTTGAACTTCCAGAACGTGCCTTCGTAGTTGAGCGTATCCGAGTTGAGGAAGCGCTTCACGACTTCATACGACTCGACATATCTGGCTTGAGCCGTGGCAGGGTCGATGCCGAGCGCTTCGATCTCGTGGGGCGAGGCGCCGCGCCCAACGCCATATTCGAAGCGGCCGCCGCTCAAATGGTCGAGCATGCAGATTTCTTCGGCGAGTCGCACGGGATGATGGATCGGAAGAATGTAGACGAGCGGAGACAGACGCAGCTTGCTGGTGCGCTGCGCGGCGGCGGCGAGGAACACGCTTTGTGACGGGCACGCGCTCAGCGTGGTCGCGTGGTGTTCCGACATGTGATAGCAATGAAAGCCGAGCTTGTCGTACAGTTCGATGATCTGCAGCCTCTCTTCGTACTGCTGATTGATTGGCAGACCATTGCGATCGTTTTGATCAAAAATACCGAACTTCATGATTTTTCCAGTAAAAAATAGGTGAGATTCGAACTTTGGCGCGGGCCTGGCAATTAACGCGTCGAAGTCTTGCTGAAGACCTGAAAGATGTTGTCTTCAGGGTCTTTGTAGGTGGCGACGAAGCCATGCGTTCCCATGTCGCGCTGCCCGAGCAGCAGACCGCCCGCGGCGAGGATCTTCTGTTCGACTTCGGCCCGCGCTTCGCCGGCAATCTGGAAGACGGGGACGGCACCGACAGCCCCTCGTGCGGCTTCCTCTGCGGAACTGAGCGCAAATGCGCTGCGCTGCAGGCGGAATTGCGTCCACTTGTTTGCGTCGCGAAACTGGACTGGCATATTCAACGCCGCGATGTAGAACTCGGAAAGCCGGCCGATATCTTTTGCGACGATATAAACCGATTGCATGTCAACTTCTGCCATGGCGAGTGCTCCAGAAAACTGTAATGGGGGAAGATAGGCGACCTGGCGAATGCAACGTGCCAACGAGCGTCAGGCCGTTTGCTGGTCTTGCAGACCGAGTTCATCGCTCATGATTTGCCGGATCAGGTACTTCTGGATCTTCCCTGTCACGGTAGTCGGGAACGAGTCGACAAAGCGAATGTATTTGGGCACTTTGTAATGCGCTATCCGTTGCTGGCAGAATTCGCGGACGATGCCTTCGTCAAGAATCGCCCCGGGTGTCGTGACGATCCATGCGCAGAGTTCTTCGCCAAAATGCTTGTCGGGTACGCCGACCACCTGAACGTCGAGCACGCCGGGGCAGGTGTACAGGAATTCTTCGATCTCGCGCGGATAGAGGTTTTCGCCGCCGCGGATCACCATGTCCTTGATTCTTCCAACGATGTTGACGTAACCCGCTGCGTCCATCGTTGCGAGGTCGCCTGTGTGCATCCAGCCTTTGGCGTCGATCGCTTCTTTCGTCCTGTCCTCCTGGTTCCAGTAGCCGAGCATGACCGAATAGCCGCGCGTGCAAAGCTCGCCCGCTTGACCGCGGTCCACGGTTTCGCCGGTCGCCTGGTCGACAATTTTTATCTCGAGATGCGGCAGGACCTGGCCGACCGTGGTGACGCGCTTGTCGAGCGGGGTATCCGTCATGCTCTGGCAACTCACGGGGCTGGTCTCCGTCATGCCATAGGCGATGGTGATTTCGGAGAGATGCATTTCGTCCACCACACGCCGCATGATTTCGATCGGGCAAGGCGAGCCGGCCATGATGCCGGTGCGTAGCGTGCGCTTGTCGAATGCAGCAAAGCGCGGGTGATTCAACGCGGCGATGAACATGGTGGGTACGCCGAGCAGCGCGGTGCACCGCTCAGCCTGCACGGCTTCGAGAACGGCTTCAGCGTCGAATCTTGCGGAAGGGTAGACGATTGTCGAGCCGTGGGTGAGAGATGCCAGATTGCCCATGACCATGCCGAAGCAGTGGTACATCGGCACGGGCACGCAGACGCGATCCATTTGAGTGAGCTTCATGCATTCGCCCACGAAGTACCCGTTGTTCAGGATATTGCGGTGACTCAGCGTCGCCGCCTTGGGACGTCCGGTCGTTCCGCTGGTGAACTGGATATTGACGGCGTCGTCCGGGCGCACAGTTGCGCGGACGTCGTCGAGCAAAGTGCGGCCTGCCGCAGCCAGGTCGAACAGACTGGAGAAGCGGTGCGCGCCCGCTTCGTCCGGAGCGCCGCTTTCGTCGATCCACCAGATCGTTTCGAGCTTCGGCAAGCGCGACTTGCCGAATTCCCGCAGCATGTTCAGATATTCGCTCGAACGGTACTGCACCATCGTCACGATCGCTTTGCACCCCACCAGGTTCAATGCATGCTCGAGCTCCGCGCTCCGGTAGGCCGGGTTGATGTTCACGAGAATCAACCCGGCCTTTGCCGTGGCCAATTGCATGAGCAGCCAGGCAATATTCGTGTGCGACCAGATGCCGATTCGGTCACCGGGCTTGAGTCCCGAGGCAAGCAATCCCGCGGCGAGATCGTCCGATGTCTGCCGAAGCTCGCCGTAGGTGAGGCGGATGCCTTCATGCCGGCTGATGACCGCAGCATGCTCATTCAACCGATTGGCGATTGCATCGAAGTAGTCGCCAATCGTCTGATTGATGAGCGCTGTGGAGCGTGTTCCGCGCTCATACGAAAGCGTATTCATGGAGTCTCCTGGATGTTCTTGCATTCAACAATAGTGAACGCGTACAGCATAGTTGTATGTTAGGATGCGGTCACGGACGTGTCAACCCGTTTTGCCACTGACGCGATTTTTCGAAGGGCGGCGCAAACCATTGGGCTTTCGATCAAACGCAAGCAGAGATCACTCTCACCGATGCAGACGACGTTTGTCGTCATTACTTTGGATAACGAAATAAATGGCAGCGCAATTGCTCTGAACTTTGCGGCGGTTTGCGTGACGCACTAGAACGTCTCGGGACGACGAAGAGGGGCCGCGCCGCGATCATTCGCTCGATAGGGCGAATCTATTCGGCAGGCGGCGATCTCGCCCAGATTCTGGAGGGGTTTGACAAGGTCAGGCGGGTTTCGCGAAGCATTGGCCGGTGAAGGCCCATCGCGCACTCAGGTTCTCTCCATCACTTGCTGTTCAGCTTCTCGAAACCCACGACAAGCGCGTCCAGCAGATGCCGGACTGCCGGAACCATGCCGCGGCGCGAGGCGAAAATCGCGTGCACGAGGCCCGGCTCGGTGGCGAGTCCTGGCAGCAGGTGCAGAAGCTGGCTGGAACGGATATCGGCATCCACGAGTTCGCGAGGCAGCAAGGCCACGCCAACTCCACTCATCGCGGCGATGCGCAGGCTGGCGAGATCATCGCTCGCGAGGCGTGGGCGATGTGTCCATGACGTTGCGTTACCTTCGGCGTCCACAAGGTTCCAGGCGAATCGCTCGCTGCTGTTCGCCATCGCGAGCGTGGGCCACGCTTCGAGTGATTGGAGGGACGTGGGCGCGGCATGGCGTGCGACCAGGTCAGGGCTGGCAACGAGGATCTGCGAGGAGAGCCCGAGTTGCCGTACGGCGAGATCGGTGCTTTCGAGCGGGGGAAGCCGCACGCGGATAGCGAAATCCAGCCCCTCTTCGACGACATCGACGCGACGGTTGGTGGCATCGACGAGCACCTGGACCTCGGGGTTGTCCTGTATGTACTGCGCGATCATCGGGGTAATACCCGAGCTTAGCAAGCCTACCGGGCAACTGATCCGTATCGTGCCCTGCGGTTTGGACCGTGTCTGGTCGACGATGTCCTTGGCCGCTTTCGATTCCGCAACGAGAGCGACGCAATGCTGGTGAAAGCGCCGCCCAATTTCGGTCAAGGACAGGCTCCGGCTGGTGCGATTGAGCAGGCGAACACCCAGCTCTTCCTCGAGTGCACGAACACGCCGGCTGAGTTTGGATGTCTGCGAGCCGAGTGCGTGCGCCGCCGCCGCGAAGCTTCCACGCTCGACGACTTCTACAAAGATCCGGAGATCGTTGAGGTCGGTGATCTGGTTCATTGTCGGGCTCTCGCTCAGGATTCGTCGTTCTATCACGCACAACGTTGCTTTGCAATTCGGGAGATTGGCGCGTGATCATTGCGGAATTAGTATGGCGCAACTGACCGAGGACGGGTTATTCAGCGGCTACAGAACAGTTGAATAGCGCCGGTTTCGAGCGTCCGGGAATCAAGGTGGATGCGGGCGATCTGTCGATCGGAAGGGAAGATGTTTGGTAATCCTGATTGAAATGGTCTGTGCGCGACTGGCGATGGTGGAGGCTGGCGCGAATCCCTATCCTGGTCCACCAAAGTGAACTTCTTTGAGGAGATCGTCATGGAACGATACAAGTTTATTCCGCTGCTGGGCCGTATCATGCTGGGCGCGCCTTTTGTGATGAGCGGGCTCGGCAAGCTCGGCGCCTATGCGGCAACAGTTGGCTACATCACCGCGATGGGGTTGCCCGTTCCGCCGCTGGCGTACGTGGTTTCGATCCTGGTCGAACTGGGCGGCGGCCTGCTGATTCTTTCGGGCTACCGCGTGCGTCCCGTGTCGGTTGTGATGGCATTGTTCTGTCTGGTAACGGCAGCGTTTTTCCACCACAACTTCGCGGACCAGAATCAGATGATTCACTTCCTGAAGAACGTCATGATGGCGGGCGGCTTTCTGCAGATCGCTTACTTCGGCGCGGGTGCTTATAGCCTGGATCAACGCCTTGGGCGCTTCGGCGCGCGCCTGGCATCAGTTGGTGCGAACTGACGCAACGTGGCGGGCCGCCCGTGCAGCATCGACGTGGCGGCCTCTACTAGATTCCGCCCATTGGTGAATTTGATGACTTAGGAAGCCAAAATGTTGGATGGCGTATCGTTGGACCAGCTCCGGGCATTCATCACGGCAGTCGACGAAGGCAGTTTCTCCGGGGCAGCGAGGAAGCTGCGCCGGGCGCAATCCATGGTCAGCGAACTGGTGTCGAATCTGGAAGGACAGATCGGTGTGGCGCTGTTCGACCGGCGGGGGCGATATCCCGTTCTGACTGCGCAAGGGCGTGTGCTGCTGGCCGACGCGCGTAATGTCGTTTCCGGCGTGGACGGGATGAAGGCACGCGCCAAGGGCATGGCATCGGGGCTGGAACCCGAATTGTCCGTAGTGGTGGATGTCTTTTTCCCGTTTCAAGTTGTCGTCGAGGCCGCGAAGGCGTTTCGCGAGCGCTTTCCGGGCGTGCCCTTGCGGCTCTATGCTGAAGCGCTCGGAGGCGCGTATCAACCCGTCATCGATGGACGTGCTGCCGTCGGCATCGTGGGTTCGTTGCCTATTGTGCCGCCAGGACTCACGTCGGAGCGGCTCGCCGGCGTCGCATTTACGATGGTTGCCGCCAATTCGCATCCACTGGCCGCGATCCGTGGGCCGATTCCCAGGGATGAACTCGCGCGCCACACGCAACTCGTGCTGACCGACCGGACGGATTTGTCGGCCGGTCACGAATTTGGAGTGATGTCTGGGGCGACCTGGCGCGTTGCCGATCTGTTCGCCAAGCATGCGCTTTTGGTGCACGGGCTCGGCTGGGGTGGCATGCCCGTGCATACCATCGAGCATGATATTGCAGCGGGGCGTCTCGTTGAACTTCACGTTGAAGACGTGCCTCCCGGTGGGCTCGTGCTTCCGATGTTGGCGGTGTACCCCGCTGCGGCGCCGCTCGGTCCGGCCGGAAGATGGCTGGTCGAGCAATTGCGTGACTGTTCTGCGACCGCGTCGCACTCATTGCTGGAGGCATGAGCCTCCAGCAGCGGACGCGGCGCTTCAGCGTCCCGTGAAAATCACCGGCTCTGGCTGGACGCCGCGCTTCATGGCTTCGGCGCGTGCGGTTCGGCCCTTGCGTGCGTCATCCGTGCCGTGCAACCCCATCGTGATGTCGAGCAAAACGGAATCCGCCGCGGGCACGCCGCCGCCCGCCCATGCCTTCAACAGTGCACGGATAGCGGCATACGATCGTGTGGGGCCATTGGAAAGGCGCGTCACGAGCTTTGCCGCGACGGTCTCGACTTCCGCGTCGGGACACACGAAAGCGGCCACACCGAGTTCGCCGGCTTTTTCGCCCGTCATCGGTTCGCTCAGCATCGTGTAGCGCGCAGCCACCGCGCGACCGGCGCGTTCTGCCAGCCGCTGAACCCCGCCCGCCACCGGAGCAGAGCCTACCGAGGCCTCGATATTCTGAAAGACGGCGTTGTCGGCAGCGACGATAAAGTCGCAGGCCAACGCGAGTTCGAATGCTCCACCGAAGCAGGCGCCGCGAATAGCGGCGACAGTCGGGATTTGCAGCGCTTCAATGGCGCGGTACGAGTGATGGATCTCGCAGATGAACGTGCGCCATTCATTGAAGTCCTTATCAATGAAGTCGAGGACGTCGCCGCCATGACTGAAGTTCTCGCCTTCGGAGCGTACAAGCAGAGCGCGAATATCGGAGCTGCTGGCCTCGCGTACGGCGTCTTTCAGTGCTTCGCAGAAGCGCGTATTGATCAGGTTCGACGGACCATCGGCGAGCACAATGTGCCCGATATTGTCGTGGCGTTCAAAGCGGATGACCGGCATGGGAAGTCTCCTGAAGAGTGATGGAGCGTGTGCTCGCAGAGTGGGTGCGAGGAGTGTCACGCCAGGGCGAACAATCGACAAGCCAGTGCCGCAAATAACGCTCTTCCACGCGGTTGATGAGCCGCGTTGGACCACACTCGGGGACGGTCAATCGGGTGATTGCGCAAACAGGTCGCGTACGAGGCCTCGCAGCCACTGATTGCCCGGATCGTCCTGCTGTGAACGATGCCAGTATTGCCGCACGTCGAACGGTGGCATCTTGAATGGAGGTTCCAGAATCGCGAGATCCGCCATGCGCGCGAATATTTCTGCTACGTCGCTGGAAACCGTGACAATCAGGTCCGTCGTCGCGATGGTCATCGGGATGCTGAGGTAATGCGGCGTATTGAGCACGATTCTGCGTGGTATTCGGTGCTCTTTCAGAAAGCGTTCGACAATTTCCTCGCGACGGCTTTCCGTCTTGATCAGCGCATGGGGTAGTTCGCTGAAAAGCTTTTTGGTCAACCGGCCTTGGACGGCGGGGTGGTGCTTACGCACGAGGCATACGAACGAATGCCGAACAAGACGCTGCTGAAAGACGTCGACGCCGTCGAGATCGGGGAAATATCCGATCGCAAGGTCAACTTCGCTGCGCTGAAGCGCAGGCATTAGCTCGCCGGGAGACAGTGACACCGTTCTCAGATTGGCGCCGGGTGCAAGACTGGTCAGCCGCTTCAGCAATTTCGGCAAGGCAACCATTTCACCGACATCCGACATCGCAACGGCAAATGTGCGCTGGGCACTTTCTGGCTCGAAAGTCGGCGTGGACAGCACTCGCTTTTGAATATCGTCGAGTACCGAGTGGATCACGGGCGCGAGTTCCATCGCGCGCGGCGTGGGTTGCATGCCGGACCGGGTTTTGACGAAAAGGGCATCGCCAAGGTCTTCCCGCAAACGCTTCAGGGCATACGATACGGCCGGCTGACTTAGATTCAGTTCCTGGGCCGCTTTGCCGAGATGTCCGTGACGCTGGAAGGCGTCAAACACGCGCAAGAGATTGAGATCGAAACTATCCATTCGGCGTATCCCCTGGATTCTTCCGCGATCTTATCAGCGGAACAGGAGACAGCCCATGCGCTCAACTGGATCACGCTCGCGGACTGGCGAGTCGATGCATATCGGCAGGCTTCAGAACGGCTTGGGGTACACCGCGGCGCACGGCGTTTAGCATCGCATCGCCAATGATCCGGGTAGTCAGTACGCTATCGGGCGAGATTTGCCGAATCAATGCGAGCAGCGGTTTGAGGGCGATGTACATCCAGCGATACGCGGCTGTACGCGACTGTATGCCGTCCTCGGGAAAGATCGCCGCTGGCCGGAAAATAGCCACCTGCCGAAATGGCAGACGCTGCAATGCGTTCTCGGTTTGTCCGCGCACGCGGGCCCACATGCTTCTGCCTTGTTCACTACTGTCCGCGCCCGCGCCGGACACATAGACCATCGTCATCGCGGGGCTCACGCGAAGCAGTTCCTGAGCGACGTGGAGCGTGAGGTCGTAGGTGATCGCCCGATAGGCGGCCTCGGACATGCCGAAGGACGATACGCCTGCACAGAAAAAGCACGCGTCGATGTTGGAAAACGCGTCGTCTGTGGCCTGAAAACTTGCAAGATCCGGCACAGTGAAGACCCTGAGTCGCGGATCATCGTAACCCTCCAGCACGCGCCGGCCAAGCACGATGATTTCGGTGACGTCCGCCGCGCAAAGGCATGCGCGCAACACGCCCTGGCCGACCATGCCGGTCGCGCCGATCAGTACAACGCGCATGATTTCACTCCGAAGGCCACGTGGGCATTGCCGAGTCGAAGTCGGCCGCGAGGGTCACGGCTTTCCAGCCCTGCATGGATTCGCGGCGGGCCTGCTCCTCGGCTTCCACGACCTGCCAGGCGTCCGAGCCGAGCACGAGCCGTGCAGGCACCGCTTCACGCGAGGCGAGCATCACGATCAGTTTCGCAATGCGCTCGGGATCTCCCACTTCATGGCCCACGTAGGCGTCCATCAACGCCTTGAATCCGGCCATGGATGCCTCGTAGTCCTGAGGAAGATTATGCAGCGTCGTACGCGCCTCGTTGCCCCATTCGGTGCGCATGCCGCCGGGTTCCAGCGTGCAGACGTGAATGCCGAACGGCGCGACTTCCTTGCCCACGACGTCGCTGAATCCGCCGACGGCCCATTTGGCCGCCTGGTAAGCGGAAAGTCCCGGGCTGCTGATGCGCCCGCCTGCCGACGACACCTGAAAGATATGGCCGCTGCCCTGGGCGCGCATGACGGGGATGGCCGCACGCGTGAGGTTCACCACGCCAAAGAAGTTGGTTTCGATCTGCGCACGGAAATCGTCGGCGGGCATGTATTCGAACGGCTGAATGTGTCCGTAGCCGGCGTTGTTGACCAGAACGCTCAGATGTCCGAATCGTCGGGTCGCCTCCGACACCGCCTGCCGTGCCTGCTGTTCGTCGGTGACGTCCAGTTCGAATGTCGCCAGGCGATCGCCATAGCGTGCCTGCAAATCGGCGAGACGCGAAGTGTCGCGCGCGCCCGCCAGCACCTTGCCGCCGTCCTGCAACGCGGCTTCGAGAATGGCGCGGCCCAAACCCCGGGAGGCGCCAGTAATCAACCAGACTTTTGACATGATCGTTTCAACCTTTGTCGAGCGAGCAGCATCGACACTTTGGGAATGAAATGGCAGGTGAATGCTTGTGATACGGCGATCACAAAGCTCACTGCGGATTGAAACCCGCCTTGCCCTCGAACATCACCGAGTTTGCGAGGTCCTTTTGAGCCTGCAGCGCGGCGAGGCTGCGGGTATAGCCGACTTCGAGCACCGCGTAGGCATCGCCGCCGAGAACAGTACGCAGCGGTGGCTCCGGCAACTGACTCACCTCATAGATGGCGCCAGCCATTTTCACCGGATCGCCCGAGGCATATTCATCGCCGACTTCCTTGATCTGCGCGCGCAGCTTGCCGACGACACCGTCCTTGTAATCCGCAAGTTCTTCGGTCCAGCGGATATTCGCTACGAACCCCGTCTTGATGGAGCCCGGCTCGATGATGAGGGTCTTGATGCCAAACTCGGCCACTTCCTGGCTCACCGCTTCGGCAAAACCTTCGAGGCCGTATTTCGCGGCGTGATACATCGAGCCGCTCGGAAAGGCCGCACGTCCCCCGACGCTGGTGACATGGATGAACGTGCCGTGTTTTCTCGCGCGCATCGCAGGGAGAAAGGCGCGGGTGATGTGGATGGGCGCCAGCAGATTCAGCGCGATCTGTTGCTGGATGTCGGCTTCGCTCAATTCCTCCATCGCGCCGATGACGGCGCCACCCGCGTTGTTGACGACGACATCGGCATCCGGGTGGCGTGCCGCCACGGCCTGCACCTGCTCGGGACGGGTGACGTCGACCGATTCCACTTCGAGTTGATCGGGCCAGGACTGCTTGAGCGACTCCAACGCGGCCACGCGCCGCACCGCTGCAACCACGCGATGCCCTTCGGCCAGCACTTTCTCCGCGAGGGCAAGCCCGAGACCACCTGATGCTCCGGTAATGAACCACTTTTGACTGGACATGATGACTTCTCCTTTCCGTATTGAGCGCGTACTCACTCAATTATTGAAGAAAAATTTACGGCGTGATGGCTCGCCAGGCGGCGTGGAAACCGAGTTGGCGGTGGCGTTCGGCATCGTCGGGTTGGCGCTCGACGTATTCGATGGTGGTATCGGCAATACGCTCGATGATGGAGTAAAGAAACGCGATCGATGCATTCACCAGTACACCGCTCTGCACCGCGTCCTCCACCATTCTCGACACCGCCAGGAACGGCTCCATGCCTTGCGCCCGCGTCTCATCCCGCAACTGTCCGGAAGCCGAGAGTCTGGAGATGGCGAGTCGGCCCGCCGTGTTCCCAAGTCCCCAGCGCACGTAGTGCTGGAAGACATGTTCCAGGCGAAGCCGGTAGTCCGCTTCGGAAGGATAGCCAGGCATGACGGTTTCAGCCAGTTCGTGCTTGAGGTGCAGATACAGTTCCTGGAAAAGCACGTCCTTGTTCTCGAAATACGTGAACAGCGTGCCTTCGGCGACGCCGGCGCGCCGGGCGATGCTCGCCGTGCTGGCCAGCACGCCCTGTTCGGCCACGGCCTGCGTTGCCGCGACCAGCAGAGCATTTCGCTTCTCAGGGCTCAAAGGGCGTGCCATCGTGTTTCGGTTCAATGTAGAGTGAGTACGCACTCAATTATAGGCTTGCTCCGAGGTGAACGCAATCGCTCGAAAATCGCGTCAGAACGTGCCTGTCCGTCGCGAATAGAACAGGTCCCGCGATCACCGGCTGCGCGTTCCCGGCGGCTTCCATCCCATCAGCGTCTCGGCGCTCCATTGCGCCGCAGTGAGCCTCGCAATGAAGAAGTCGGCCAATGCGCTCACCTTTGCTGGCCGTGTGCGGGCAGTGGGCGTGACGAAATACAGCCCGCCTTCGGGCAGGCGCCAGTCAGTCAAAATCGGTTCGAGCTGTTTGTCAGCGAAATACTGCGTCGCCACGAACTCGGGAAGCTCGGTGAGCGCGAGTCCCGCGAGTAGCGTGGGCAGCAACGCTTCCACAGTTGTGGCTCGCAGCGCTCCGGTCGGCGTGATCGTGCATTCCTCGCCACTTTCGTGCGTAAAACGCCAAACGTCCCGCTTGCTTCTGTTGGCATAGGTCAGGCACTGATGCGCGCCGAGGTCACGCGGATGCTGCGGCCGGCCATAGCGCGACAGATACATGGGCGATGCCACGACAAACCGGCGCACGGGTGCGATGAGGCGTGCTGCGAGTGACGAATCTTCGAGGATGGCAATACGCAGGGCGGCGTCAAACCCATCGCCAATCAAATCGGCATGGGCATCCGTGAGATGAAGCTCTACGGAAATGTCCGGATAAGCCCGGAAGAACTCGGGCAGAAGCGGCGCCACCCAGCGTGCGCCGAAGGAAAGCGGCGCAGCGAGCTTGACCAGACCGCGCGGCCGGCTCGAGGTCTCGCGCGCGAAATCCTCGGCCTCTTCGGCGTCGGCGTAGATTTTCGACGCGCGCTCGGCGAGTGTGTGCCCGTAGTCCGTGAGCGCCAGCCGCCGGGACGTGCGGTTGAACAACCTGCCGCCGAGCCGCTCCTCGAGCCGCGTCACGGCCCGGGAGACCGTGGCGACGGAGACGCCCATTGCCGCCGCGGCAGCCGCGAATGAACCTTCCTCGGCCACCTTCGCGAACATCGCGAATCCTTCAAAGTCGGGTAGTTTTGACATCGACAAATTTGCAACGATGGTTTTCCGTCATTTCTATTTCGAAAAATAGCATGCGGCCTTAAATTTGTCTCGTCACACAACGGAGATAAATCATGGAACGCAAACTGGAAGGAAAGATTGCCGTCGTCACTGGCGGAACGAGTGGGATCGGCCTTGCCACCGCAAAGCGCTTTGCGTCGGAAGGCGCGCAGGTCTTCGTTACTGGCCGGCGCAAAGCCGAACTCGATGCCGCAGTCGCGGCAATCGGGCCGAAGGCGACCGGCATACAGTCGGACTCCGCTAGCCTCACCGATCTCAACGCCCTCTATGAACGCGTGAAGACTGACGCGGGCCGCATCGACGTGCTGTTCGTCAATGCGGGCGGCGGCTCGATGCAGCCATTGGGTTCGATTACCGAAGCGGAGTACGACGATACGTTTAATCGCAACGTGAAGGGCGTGCTCTTCACGGTGCAGAAGGCGCTTCCCCTGCTGGTCGATGGCGCATCGGTGATACTCACCGCGTCCAATGTCAGCATCAAGGGCACGCCGGCGTTCAGTGTATATAGCGCCTCGAAGGCCGCGGTGCGCAACTTCGCCCGCAGCTGGACGCTCGACCTGAAAGCGCGTGGCATCCGCGTGAACGTCATCAGCCCGGGCCCGATCAAAACGCCTGGCCTTGTCGATCTGGCCGGCCCGGATGCCGCTCAGCAGCAGGGCATGCTCGACTATATGGCCTCGACCGTCCCGCTCGGACGTGTGGGCGAGCCCGACGAAGTCGCGCGTGCTGCTGTCTTCCTCGCTTCGTCTGACTCGAGCTTCATCGCCGGTACGGAGATTTTCGTCGACGGTGGGCAGGCCCAGATTTAATTAGAGTCCTCGATCAAGTGCCATCGAAAAGACGGTGGCATTTGATCAGTAGTACGACTTAATGGATGGCTAAGGAGAATTGCCATGGATGAACGTATCAACGAACTGCTTTATCGCAACCTGCAGGAGGTCTTCGGCGAAGGCGATGCAAAGCATCGTCGCGCGGTGATCGAAGAACTCTATACAGAGGACTGTGTGCTCTACGCGCCTCCGGGCGTATTCGCCGGGCACGACGCGCTCGACAGCTTCGCCGGGGCCCTGCGCGCGACGCACCCGCATTTCGCCTACGTGCCGCTCGGTGCGCCTCAAGCCCTGCACAATGCTGGCCGCCTGTCATGGGGATCGGGCCCACGGGGCGAGGCGCCTGACTACACAGGCGTGGATGTGATCATCGTTCGCGACGGGAAGATTGCGGCGCTCTACGTCTTTCTCGATTCGATGCCGTCGTAGCGGGAAGCCGACTGCGCGTGGCTTCCCATCGGTGGCGCGCGGGGGCGTGTGGAGCCGGTCGCTTCGCCGGCTGATGTCAGTTATGCCGCGGCGGCCACGCGCAACCGGTTGACGATCTGGTTGTCCTTGCCCTGAACGAACGGCGTCAGCGCGAGGTTGAACTCGATGTCCTTGTACACGTCGGCCTTCAGGCCGAGCGCGGCGCCACCGGACTTTTCCGTCACAGGCGGAATCAACTCTTCACGCGTTGCGTAGGCGAAGTCGTCCCAGATCAGCGGATCGCCCTCGACGTTGAACTGCGTGGTCAGCTTGCGGTGATCGTCGCTCGTGACGAAGAAGTGCACGTGCGCCGGACGCTCACCGTGACGGTCCAATGCATTCAGCAGCTGCTGTGTGGCGCCATGCGGCGGGCAGCCGTAGCCCACGGGCATGAGCGTGCGGAATTCGTATTTGCCGTCGGCGCCGGTCTTCACCGCGCCGCGCAGGTTGAAATCGCTCTGCGCGCCGGTCGGGTCGAAGTGCGAGTAGAAGCCCTGCGAGTTGGCATGCCAGCATTCGACCACGGCGCCCGCGACCGGCTCGCCGTCCGGGCCGGTGACCGTGCCGTGAATCACGAGCGGGCCGGCTTGCGCATCGGCATCGAGGTCGATTCGCGAAACGCCGTCACGCACCGGTGCGCCCGCAACATACAACGGTCCTTCGATCGTGCGCGGCGTGCCGCCGCTGATGCCCGCTTCCTCGTCGGCGGCGTCCATGCGAATGTCGAGATACTTTTCCAGTCCAATGCCTGCCGCGAGCAGCGCCGCTTCGCCGTCCTGGCCGAGCTTGTTCAGATAGTTGATGCCGGTCCAGACCTCATCGGGTGTGATGTCGAGTTCGTCGATCGCCTTGAACAGATCGCTCAGCAGGCGATGGGCAATCTGCTTGAAACGCGTATTGCCGCCGTTGCCGTCCACGTTCGTGGCGGCCTTCAGCAGATCCTGCACTTCGCTGGTTTCGAATACTTTCACGCTCATGATGACTGTCTCCAACTGGTTTTAAGGGGGCGTCGAGCGCATTAGATATCCGGGCCCGCACGGGCGCTATCCGCCTGGTCGACACTCACTATCCGTTTTTTTCGGCGCGGCCGCGCGATGGCCATGGAGCGGTCATGGAGCACCTTACTCGGCACGCCACTGCGTGTCGCGCAGGCATGTCCAGCCAGGAGGCAAAAAAGCACGATAAAAAGCGCGGCAAAAAAAGCGGATAGCGATCGGCGACCAGGCGGATAGCGCCCGCGCCGCTCTGGGTATTCAATCCAGCTCATCAAGGACCTGGTCGCAAGACCGCTAAATGGCAGGAGGAGAACCCATCGTGAGCACAGAGAAAATCGCGTCGCAATGGCAGGATTTCATTGGCGGATGCCTCGATTTCCGTCCGGCAGAGGGCGTCTATCGCATTGCGCGGGAGATGTTCACCGAGCCGCAATTGTTCGACCTGGAGATGGAGTTCATCTTCGAGAAGAACTGGATCTACGCATGCCACGAGAGCGAGATCCCCAAGCCGCATGACTTCATGACGATGCGCGCCGGCCGACAGCCGATGATCATCTCTCGCGACGGCAACGGCCAGCTCAACGCGATGATCAACGCGTGCCAGCATCGCGGCGCGACGCTCACGCGCATGGGCAAGGGCAATCAGTCGACCTTCACCTGTCCCTTCCATGCATGGTGCTACAAGAGCGATGGACGCCTCGTCAAGGTCAAGGCGCCCGGCGAGTACTGCGACGACTTCGACAAGTCCACACGCGGCCTCAAGAAGGCCCGAATCGCGAGCTACAAGGGCTTCGTGTTCATCAGCCTCGATGCCGATGCAACCGATACGATCGAGGACTACCTTGGCGACGCGCGCATCTTCCTCGACATGATGGTGGCGCAATCGCCCACGGGAGAACTCGAGGTGCTGCCGGGCAAGTCCGCCTATACCTTCGAAGGCAACTGGAAGCTGCAGAACGAGAACGGCCTCGACGGCTATCACGTGAGCACGGTGCACTACAACTACGTCGCCACGGTGCAGCGGCGCCAAGAGGCGAACGCGCAGAACGGCGGCGCGGCGAACGGCACGCTCGACTACAGCAAGCTTGGCGCGGGCGATGCACAGACCGACGACGGCTGGTTCGCGTTCAAAAACGGCCACAGTGTCCTGTTCAGCGACATGCCGAACCCCAGTGTACGTCCCGGCTATGCAAGCGTCATGCCGCGCCTCGTCGAGGCGTACGGCCAGGAGAAGGCCGAATGGATGATGCATCGGCTGCGCAACCTGAACGTCTATCCGAGCCTCTTTTTCATGGATCAGATCAGCTCTCAATTGCGCATCGTGCGACCGGTCGCCTGGAATAAAACGGAGGTCATCAGCCAGTGTATCGGCGTGAAGGGCGAGTCGGATCAGGACCGCGAGAGCCGCATCCGGCAGTTCGAAGACTTCTTCAATGTTTCAGGCATGGGCACGCCGGACGATCTCGTGGAATTCCGCGAGCAGCAACGCGGCTTCCAGGCGCGCCTCGAGCGCTGGAGCGATATTTCGCGCGGTCATCACAAGTGGGTGGCGGGCGAGACGGCGAATGCGCGCCTGCTCGGCATCGAGCCCGTGCTGTGTGGCACGGAACTGACCCACGAGGGGCTTTACGTCAACCAGCACGGCGCGTGGCAGACGTTCCTCATGAAGGGCATCGCGCAGCAATCGAACGTCACGAAGGAGGCTTGAGCCATGGCCATCACGCACACGCAGCAGCAAGCGGTCGAGCAGTTTCTGTATCGCAAGGCCGAGCTTTGCGACGCGCAGAGCTGGGACGCGTACCTCGACCTCTTCGACGAAAACAGCGAATTCCACGTGCCCCAATGGGACTCCGAGCACGTGTACACGACCGATCCGAAGCGCGGCATGTCGCTCATCTACTACGCGAACCGCACGGGTCTCGAAGATCGTGTGTTCCGCCTGCGCACGGGCAAGTCGGCGGCTTCGACGCCGCTGCCGCGCACGCTGCACCAGATCACCAATGTGCGTATCGCGGAGTGCGAGAACGGCGAGCTGGAAGTGAAGGCCAACTGGGCCACGTTTTACGCGCGGCATGGCGTTGCTGAACACTTCTTCGGACGCGTCACCTACACGCTGCGCCCGGACGGCGACACCTGGAAGATCGCGCGCAAGCATGTGCTGTTGCTCAACGACACGATCAACGCCGTGCTCGACTTCTACCATCTGTAAGCGGGAGCGCCACGAAATGAGCCACAAGGTCGCTTTTAGTTTTGCCGACGGCAAGACTGTGTTCTTCGATGTCCGCTCGGGCGAACTCCTGCTCGACGCCGCGCTGCGCAATGGCGTGAGCATTCCGCTCGATTGCCGTGAGGGCGTGTGCGGAACCTGTCAGGGGCGTTGCGAATCGGGCAGCTATACGCTGGACTATGTCGACGAAGAAACGCTGTCCGCCGACGACCTCGCCGCGCGCAAGATCCTGTCTTGCCAGACGCGCGTGCAGTCCGACGCATCGTTTTACTTCGATTTCGATTCGAGCCTGTGCAGCGCGGGCGGCACTACGTCGATCACGGGCCGGGTCACGGCCGTTAAGCAGGTGTCCGAAACGACAGCAATCCTGCATCTGGACGCAAGCGCTCATCCAGCGCGGCTTGATTTCCTGCCCGGGCAGTACGCCCGCCTGAAAGTGCCGGGCGCGGACGTGTGGCGCTCGTATTCGTTCGCCAACCGGCCCGACGACGACAACCAGATCCAGTTCCTGATTCGCCTGTTGCCCGATGGCGCAATGAGCAACTATATGCGCGAGCGCTGCGAGCCGGGCCAGACCGTCGAATTCGAGGCGCCGCTCGGCACGTTCTATCTGCGGCAGGTGGAGCGGCCGCTCGTGATGGTGGCTGGCGGCACTGGCCTCTCGGCATTTCTCGGCATGCTCGACGAGCTCGCGCACAAGGGCGGCTGTGGCCAGAAGGTTCACCTCTACTACGGCGTGACGAACGCGCGCGATCTGTGCGAACTCGATCGTTTGAAGTCCTACGAGGAACGCATCGCGAACTTCGCGTGCGATATCGTGGTGACGAATCCGTCTGAAGTATGGCAGGGCAAGACGGGGCTCATTCCCGAACATTTCGACCGCGGGACGCTCGAAGCGAACCCGTTCGACATGTATGTGTGCGGGCCGCCCCCGATGGTCGAGGCAATCAAGACATGGCTCGCGAACGCAAGCCTCGACGACCACCGCCTGTACTACGAAAAATTTGGGGACAGCAACAGCGCGCAGCCGGCTGCGTGAAGCGGTGGCGCGGCACTCATCTGGTGTGTTTCGTTATTTTGTCCGCGCGTGGCGTGGTTTACCATTGAGTATTCGTGAATTGCTCAGTGACACACCATGCCAACCCCCGCCGCCAACGATAGCCGAGGTATTGACGCACTGCGTCACGACCTCGAAGGTGCGCGCGACTGGATGGCATCGATTTGCGGACCGCATGGGCTGCAGGTTCGCAGCCCGAAGGAACTGCAATTCCATCATTCCGGCACGGTGATGCGCTCCATGGCGAGCACGTTGGGATACGTCGAGTACGGCACCGACGTCACCGTTTCCGTGCACAACGATGCGCCGCTCAACTGCTATAGCGTGAGTCTGCCGCTCACCGGACAGCAGGAACTCGCCGCGCACGGCCGCCTGTGGTTGTCGGACCAGGACAGCGGCCTCGTGCTGTCGCCGCATGAGACGCAGGACCTGGCGATCACGGGCAATTGCCGAAAGATCATCGTTTCGATTCCGAGCCCTGCCTTGCGCCAGGTGCTGGAAGGGCTTTTGCAGCGACCGCTCGAAGCCGCGTTGACGTTCGAGCCGCAGATGAATGCCGCCGACGGCGATCAGGCGGCGTGGTGGCGCATGGTCAAGTTCCTGCTGGCCGAGATGGGGAGCGCCGGCCCGTTGCTCAATCATCAGCAGATGGTGGGGGATCTCGAACAGGCGCTGATCAAAGGCCTGTTGCTCTCCCAGCCGCACAACTACTCGCAGGCGCTTGCCGACGCGATGCGCCCAGCGTGCCCGCATTATTTGTTGCGCGCGAAACAGTTCATTCACGACAACGCCCGTGAAAATATTGCGCTCGAAGACATCGAGCGCGCAGCGGGCGTGTCACGCTACAAGCTGTTCGAAGGCTTCGGGCAGCACTTTGGCCATGCGCCTATGGCCTATTTGAAGAAGTACAGGCTCGAAGCGGTGCGGCGCGAAATTCTTTCGGACTGCACCGAGCGTAATGTTTCTTCCATCGCGATGAACTGGGGCTTTTCGCATCTCGGCCGTTTTTCCAACGACTACAAGCAACTCTTCGGCGAGACTCCATCACAAACGCTCAAGCGTGCTTCCAGACGGTAGGCCGTCCGGCATTCATTCGCGCGCAGTCAAACTCACGCCTTCATTTGGGCGTGGCCCAACAGCCCTTTAAGCTCCTGTAGAAAAGTTGCCGATGCGTGCGTGAGCGGTTTATCGCTACGCGTGATGGCGACGAGGGGGCCGATATGCAGCGGCAAATCACACTGCACGAGTCGCAGGCGATATTGAGCGCAAAGCTCATCGGCGATGCATTCCGATGACAGGACGAGGGCATCGCTCTGGCTAGCCAGACGAAAGGCGAGCGGTGAAACCTGCGACGACAACACATTCGATGGCATGGCCAGTCCGATGTCTCGAATCGCGAACTCGAGTTGTTGCCTGATGATATTCGGCTGAGGCGGGAGTATCCATGGATAGTCCAGAAGTTCCGGGAGCGTCACTGGCTTCAAAGTCGAAGCATGTCCTTGCTGGGCGAGAAAGACGGGCATGTCATGCTTCAACATCTCGAGTTTATAGAGCTCGCTGCCGAATCCACTGGCCATCCGGCCGATCACGATATCCACGAGATCCTGGTCGAGACACTCCAGCAACATTTCCATCGGACCTTCGCGTAGCGCAAGTCGCACGCGTGGCCACTTGATCCGAAAGTCGCTCACGCAATCCGAAAGCGCACCCCACCAGGTGAGCGGCGAGAAAATGCCTATCGACAGGTTGCCAATATCCCCATTCAGCAACGCCTCGAGTTCGGCCTCCGCACGCTGAACATCGCTGGCGATCAGATGGCCGTGACGTACGAGGGTTTCGCCGTAAATGGTCGGGCGCATTCCGCTCGGCGTGCGTTCGAAAAGCTGCGCACCGACGATCGCCTCGATCTCGGCTAATGCCTTGGAAAGCGCCGACTGACTGACGTTCTGCGATTCAGCCGCTTTTTGCAGGCTGCCTAGCCGCGCAATGTCCACCACGATGGTGATGTGACGGAGTTTCAGGCGTTGTTGCAATGCGTTCATGATCCAGGCCGGGTTGAACTTTTGTCATAGGGGGGCGGCGAAGAATTCCATTTTCTTTCCGCTGCTGATCCGTAAGCTCGTGGTTGTCGGATGCGATAAACCCGTGTGCGCGAGTGCACAAGACAAAGGAGGCTACATGAATGGCACCGTACTTGCCCAATGCGAGCAGGGCGTACTCGAAGGCGTGACCAACGACGGTGTTCACACGTTCTTCGACGTTCCCTACGCGGCGAATTGCGGGCGTTTTCAGGCCGCCGGAGAGCCGGCGCGCTGGAACGGTCAGCGAAATTCTACCCGACCCGGTCCCGTTTTTCCTCAATTGCCAAGCCGGCTGGATTTCGTCATGGGACCGACTGCCCGAGGCGTTGAGCAGTCCGAAGATGCTTTCAGGCTGAACGTTTTCACGCCCGATCTCACCGGCAAATTGCCGGTTGTGTTCTGGATCCACGGAGGCGGGTTCATGACCGGCGGGGCGCTGCCATGCTACGCGGGCGAAGCGATCGCCAGACTCGATCGCACGGTGGTTGTGACGATGAACTATCGGCTCGGCGTCCTGGGCAACCTCTATATGGAAGGCATATCGCCGGGCAATCTCGCCGTCTCGGATCTCGAGCGGGCGCTTCAGTGGGTCAGGAAGAACATCGCCCATTTCGGCGGCGATCCGGATTCGGTCATCGTAGCAGGGCAGTCGGCGGGAGCCTGGTTCGCCCAGCTTCTGGCCTCGATGCCGTCGACCCATCGGCTGGTGAAGGCGATTGCCATGCTCAGCTATCCGGGCCTTCAGCCAATGGCGCCGTCGAAAGCGCAGGCGATTGCGGTGCAGTTGTGCGAAACCGCTGGCATCGCCGCTACCGGCAAGGAACTGCTCATGCTGCCTGTCGAGCGCATCCTGCAGGCGCAAACCCGACTCACTGGAGCCGTGGCGAAGTTTGCCGAGGTCCCGATCGCTTTTATGCCGGTCGCCAGCGGTAGCGTGCCAGCGAACCCCGGAGCGCACGCTCAGGAGTGCTTTGGAGGTAAGCCGGTCTTCATCGGCTGGACACGCGATGAGTCCGGCAGCTTCTTTGCGAGCAGCCCGGCCCTCCTTGGCGCGACCAAGGAACTGGCCCTGCAGAAGTTCAAGGACGAATTCGGCGACGACGCGCTAGCGCGATACGAAAGCGCCGCCGAAGGCCGATTCGACCGGAAGCCCTATGCCGCGTTGGTCGGGTTGAGCTCGGAAAAGCTGATAGTGGATCCAACCCGGCGCTTCGCGATGCGGATGGCCGAAGCGGCAAGCGGCGTATTTGCCTATCGGTTCGATTTCCCATCCCCACAGCCGAATGTGGGAGCTTGCCATTGCTTCGAATTGCCGTTCTTCTTTGGCAACTTCGAAAACTGGATTGAGGCACCCATGCTCAAAGGCATCGACGAGCCGCGAAGCCGCGCGTTGTCGGCGCGAATTCAGACCTACTTTCTGAATTTCGTGGAATCCGGCAATCCGAATGGCGCGGGCTTGCCTCCGTGGAAGGCGTTCAACGGCGATGACGGGGACTTGATGTATTTCGACTGACGTATTGGTGCCGATTGCGAGTCGAAACCAGGGAATTCGTCTCGCAATCATTTTGAGTCGCAGTTCATCGAAAAGACATTCCAATAATTACTAAGTAATCCATATTAAATGGTGAAATGGGTAAATATTTCCCCGCTGCCTCGCCATACAGGAGACAAGAACGTCATGAGAATGAAGTGGAGTGCCGCGTTACTAGTGGCGGCGACGGGACTTGCGCACGCCCAAAGCAGCGTCACACTTTATGGAATTATCGATACCGGCCTCTCGTACTATAACCATGCGAGCGCTAGTGGCGGGACATTCATCGGCATGGCTTCACTGACCGGCAGGCTGCCTTCGCGCTGGGGCCTGAGGGGGACTGAGGACCTGGGCGGTGGATTCAAGACATTCTTCGTGCTGGAGAACGGATTTCAGCCCACCAACGGTACGTTGAACTACGGCGGCCGGATCTTCGGCATTCAGTCGAACGTGGGTATCAGCAGCGACTACGGCTCGATCACGCTCGGCAGGCAGATGGGCATGACGATGTACGCGCTGTTCAACGCGGACGTGATCGGCCCGTCGATCCATTCGCTGAGCGTATTCGACTCCTATCTACCGAACGCCCGCAGCGACAACGCGATTGGCTATATGGGCAAATTCCACGGCGTCACGATTGGCGGCACATACAGCTTCGGCCGTGACGCCGCGGGCCCGGCTGGCCCCGGGGCAACCAACTGTCCGGGGCAGGTCCCCGGCAATATGCTGGCGTGCCGTCAATATACGGCGCTCCTCGCTTACGATTCGGCGAGCTTTGGCGTGGCAGCATCGTACGACGTGTTGCGCGGCGGCGCGGGCGCCACCGCGCCACTGAACAACAGTCGCTACACGGATACGCACAACATTGTCGACGGTTACGTGACGTTGGGCTCAGCGAAGATCGGTTTCGGGTGGATCAGAAACAACCTCGCGGCGGCCACCCATTTGCAGACGGATATTTTCTTTGCAGGGGCCACATACTATGTCACGCCGGCGTTTTTCATCGACACACAGGGTGTGCGCTATCTTCAGCGCGGCTCCGGAGGCACGAAGGACGCCAACTCGACGCTACTCATCGGCCGCGCGAATTACCTGTTCTCGAAGCGCACGATGGTGTACACGTCGGTAGGGTACATGTTCAACAGCGCACAGGCCGCGAACGCGGTCGCGGCTGGCGGCACGGTCGCGACCGGCATGAATCAGCTCGGCGCGATGGTCGGACTGCAGCAAAAATTCTGACCCATTCCCTCAGAACCGCGTATTCGCATTGCGCAGTGCGGCGCCGAAAATGCGAATGGCTTCTTTCAAAGACGCGTCGCGCACTCGCGTATATACCGCGATTTCGATTGGCGCGAGCGGCGGCAATCCGAAACGGCTTCCCACGTCCACTGCGCGCGGCGGGCATCCTCGTCTCGTCAACGGCGCCACGGCGAGGCCTGCCATGACGGCCGCGCCGACCGTGCCGATGCCGCCGCCGACGAAAACCTCTGTCCATTGGATGCCCGCTTCGTCCAGCGCCTTGAGCGCGTTGGCGCGCACCCCACAAGGCGCGGACAGCGAAGCCACGCGCAGCGGTTCGTCCGGGTTGGGCGACCACTGAGGCGCCGCGAACCATCCGCAGTGCTCGACGAAGAGGCGCTCCGCGTCGCGCCGCGCCGGGTCGCGCCGCGCGAAAGCCGCGTCGAGTTCGCCGGCATCGTACGCGTCGAGCATCTCGCTCGAAGCGCCGATCCGCACTTCGACGCGCAAAGTCGGGTCGTGGCTCGCTACACGCGCGAGCAAGGGAATCAGCTCTTCCGCAGCGGTGTGATCGATGATGCCAAGGCGCAGGCTGCGCTGCTCGCGAACGTCGATGGCTACGGCGCGGTCATGTGCGCTCAGCAACTCGCGCGCCGCGCCGAGAAACGCCACGCCTTCGGGCAGCAGTTGAATGTGCCTGGGCGTTCGTTCCAGCAGGCGCTTGCCGAGCCGTTCCTCGAGCCGCTTGATCTTCAGGCTGATGGCCGACTGCGTGGTGTCCTGGACTTCGGCCGCGCGCGTGAAGCTGCTGAGGTCGGCAACCAGCACGAAGGCCTGCACGGCGTCGAGGTCGAGCAGGCGGCCGGAGTGTTGATATCCCGTGCTCATGACGAATGGCCCTCAAGCATCATTGGGGGCAATCATACGCCGGGGTTTCGTGTGTTGGCTTCCAGACTAAACAGGAACGATTCGTCGTGCAGAGCCTCGGGGATCGCGTCGGCAGCGGCCGGACCGTCGGGGCGGCCAATCCTGGTAGGGCCTGCGGAGAACAGCTTTTTCATGTCGAGCCTGCGTGTGACCTTTGCTTGAAGCGACGAACTTACCGTGGCGTCGGCTGGAGGACTGCAAGAAATCGAACAATTCGGCGATTTCCCCTGGAAGCCGGAAAGCGTCGCGCGCAGCGTATATTCGTACTTTCGATTGCGCGCCTCGAACCTTCGCACCTTTTGAACATGAACATCCCACGCCTTCGCATTCCCTCGCTCGACGGGCTTCTGGCATTCGAGGCCGCTGCGCGGCATGGCACGTTCGAGCGCGCGGCAGAGGCGCTTTGCGTGACCGGCAGTGCAGTCGCCAAGCGCGTGGCTGCGGTCGAGCAGCTTCTCGGCGTTCAACTGCTGGATAGAAGCGCAAAGACGCTGGTGCTGACCGAAGTGGGAAGGGAGTATCTGCAGCAGGTGTCGGGTCCGCTTCGCATGCTCGCAGCCGTGCCCTTGCATCAACTCGACGACACTCGCAAACAGCGCCTGCGCGTGTGCGCGCCGCCGACCTTTGCGCGCCAGATCATGGCCTCGAAGCTCCACGAATTTACGGACCGCTATGCCTCGGTCGAACTCGAGCTTGTACTGACCACGCCGTATCCGGACAGTGCGCCTGGCGATATCGACTTGTGGATACGCGGCGGCGAGCCCGTCGAGCCGGGCTGCACGATCTTGATGCGCGATTGCGCAACGCCGTTGATTGCGCCTTCGCTATTGCGCTCCGTTGGACCGCTGACCCAACCCACGGATCTGGCGCGCGCGCCCCTCTTGAGAACGTCGCTGGAGCCGTGGACGCCGTGGCTGCACGCAGCGGGCCTCGACCGGCCTGAGCCGCAGGAGGGCCCGAAGCTGATGGACCTCGGCTTGCTGCTGGAGGCGGCGGTAAGCGGCCAGGGTATCGCGCTCGGCAGACCGACGCTTGCGTACCCTTGGCTCGCGACAGGCGCACTCGTTGCGCTGTTCCCCGGGATCACGTGCCCAGTGCCGCCGTACTATCTGATGCCTCACACGTCGCAAGGCCCGGCGGGCGAATTTGCCGACTGGTTGGTCGGCGTCTGCGCGCGCGCAAGCCAGGAGGCAGCGGAATATCTTTCGCGCTTGAGCGGAACAAATGTCGCGCGTTGAAGCAGGGCGGCCAATTAGTATCGCTTCGATACAACTGGAGCGAGACAATGGCCAACCCCATCGCATGCATCGAAGATCTACGCGTCGCCGCGCAGCGGCGCATACCGCGCATGTTCTATGACTACGTCGATTCGGGCTCCTACACGGAATCGACTTATCGCGCGAATGAAACCGAACTCGGCAAGATCAGGTTGCGCCAACGCGTGGGCGTCGATATCGGCGCGCGTAGTCTCAGGACCGTGATGGCGGGCCGTCAGGTCGCCATGCCGGTCGCGCTCGCGCCCACGGGTCTCGCGGGCATGATGCGCGGCGACGGTGAAATCCTCGCGGCGCGCGCGGCTCAGCGCTTTGGCGTGCCGTTCACGCTCTCGACCATGAGCATCTGTTCGATCGAAGATGTCGCACAAAGCGTTTCCACGCCGTTCTGGTTTCAGCTTTATGTGATGCGTGACCGCGCGTTCATCGAGCGGCTCATCGAGCGCGCTGCAAGCGCCGGCTGCACGGCGCTCGTCGTGACGATGGATCTCCCGGTCGGCGGCCAGCGTCATAAGGACGTGCGAAACGGCCTTTCCACGCCGCCGCGCATGACGCTCGCCAACGTCCTGAACATGGCGAGCAAGCCCGCCTGGTCGTGGGGCATCGCGCGGGCGAAGCGGCGCCATTTCGGCAATATCGTCGGCCACGTGAAGGGCGTCGACGACATGTCCTCGCTGTCCTCGTGGGTGCGGGACCAGTTCGATCCGACTATGACCTGGGCGGATATCGCGTGGATACGCAAGCTTTGGAAGGGGAAGCTCGTCCTCAAGGGCATTCTCGATGCGCACGACGCCCGACGCGCGGTCGAGGCCGGCGCGGACGTGGTGATCGTTTCCAATCATGGCGGTCGTCAGCTCGATGGCGCGGTTTCGACGATAGAGGCGCTGCCCGCCGTCGTGGATGCCGTGGGCGACCGGATCGAAGTGTGGCTCGATAGCGGCGTGCGGACCGGGCATGACGTGCTCAAGGCCGTAGCACTAGGCGCGCGCGGCACGCTGATAGGCCGCGCTTTTCTCTATGGTCTGGCGGCCGGGGGCGAGGCGGGTGTGCGCAAAAGCCTCGACATCATCGCTGCCGAACTCGATACGACCATGGCCCTGTGCGGTTGCACCGATATCGCCACGGTGAGTCGCGAGGTGCTCGCCACGCACGGCCGCGACGCCATGCGATGCGGGGTTCCCGATCACGCGCTCGATTGACGCCATTGCGACTGGGCGGTTAGGCTCGGGCCATGCGCCCATCCAAAGTCGATTTAAATCTCTTCGTCGTTTTCGAAGCCGTCTATCGAACGCGCAACCTCACGCGCGCGGCGGAACTGCTTTTCATCACGCAGCCCGCCGTGAGCAACGCGCTCGCGCGCATGCGCAAGGCATTCGACGATCCGTTGTTCGTCAGCACGCCGGCCGGCATGATGCCCACGCCGGTTTCCGAGAACATCATCGGCCGCGTGCGTGAAGCGCTTCAACTGCTCGATTCGAGCACCCATGCCGGCGAACGCTTCGATCCCGCGTCGTCGCAGCGGACCTTCCGGCTCAGCATGAACGATCTGACCGAGGCATTGCTGCTGCCCGCGCTGGAAGAGGTGCTGCAGCGCCTTGCGCCCGGCATCCGCATCGAAAGCTACTTCACGACCCGCCGCGACGTTCCCGAAGCGCTCGCGAGCGGCGCGGTACATCTTGCGATCGACGCGCCCCTCATCGACGACCCGTACCTCGAGCAGGAGCCATTGGGCCGCGACCGTTACGCGTGCATGGTGCGCAACGAGCATCCATTCGCGAAGAAGAAGCTCACGATCGACGACTACCTGCGCTTCGGCCATATTCATGTGTCGAGCCGCCGGCAGGGGCCCGGTCTCGTCGATACGGAACTCAACAAGCTGGGTGTGAGGCGCACCATCCAGACCCGCGTGCAGCACTACCTCGTCGCGCCCTTGATCGCGATGCGCACCGATCTCGTCCTGACCGCGCCGCTTATGTTGCTCAAGCGCTATGACGCGCGCATCCTGTCGCTGCCGTTCGATCTTCCCGATCTCGAGTCGCATGGCTACTGGCACCGCAGCGTGACGGCGGACCCCGCGCATCGCTGGCTGCGCGAGCAGATCGGGCGTCTCATGCGCAAGCAGCGGCAGTAGGGGTGTCACGAATCGTTATGGCGCAGTATCACAATAATAAATTTCCTGAATACTCCGCGCCCCGGTATTGTGTCAGTCATGTTCAGACGAGGTTGGCATGGCAGAACTCTATCTGGTACGGCACGGGCAGGCGTCTTTTGGCGCTGAAAACTATGACGAGCTTTCATCTTCAGGCGCCACGCAGTCGCGCTGGCTGGGCGAATACTACGCGCAATCGGGCTTGACGTTCGATTGCGTCGTGACCGGCACGATGCGGCGGCACGCGCAAACTGCCGACGCGTTGCTCACCGCGATGGGCGGCGCGAGCGTAGAGGTCGTGCAGGACGCGGATCTGAACGAGTACGATTTTCGCGCCCTCTTTTCCGCGCTCGGCGAAAGTGGTCTGGCGCCCGGCCTCCTCGCTGAAGGCTCGATGAAGCACTTCTACAAGGGGCTCAAGCAGGTCTTGCAGCTTTGGTCGGAGGATAAGCTGCCCGGGCGCGTTCCCGAGACCTGGGGGCAGTTCCAGGCGCGGGTCGAGCGCGCGCGCCTCGCTATTCAACGCTCGGGTGGCAAGCGCGTTCTGGTGGTGAGTTCGGGCGGCCCGATTGCCGTGTTCACCCAGCAGGTTCTACAGGCACCCGCGGCGGCCGCCATTGCGCTGAACATGCAGATCCGCAACAGCAGCGTGAGCCAGTACGTCTTCAACGACAGCGTCATCTCCCTGGTCACCTTCAACACGTTGCCGCACCTCGAGCAGGCCGAGCGGCGCGAACTCGTCACCTATGGCTGATTCGAATACGGATTCCCGCTCCATGATGAATGCAAGTCTTCAGTTCGATGTCGATGCGCTCACGCGCTATCTGGCCGCGCATGTGCCCGGCTTGAAGGGGCCCATGTCCGTCGAGAAGTTCGCGGGCGGTCAGTCGAACCCCACGTTTCTTCTCGAAGCGCAAAGCGGTCGCTATGTGCTGCGGCGTCAGCCGCCGGGCGAGTTGCTCAAGTCCGCGCATGCCGTGGATCGCGAATTCCGCGTGCTGAGCGCGCTTGGCGACACGCCGGTTCCCGTTGCGCGGGCCTTGCACCTGTGCGAGGACCGCGAGGTGATCGGCAGCCTGTTCTATGTGATGAGTTTCGAAGACGGCGAAATCTACTGGGACCCGTCCTTGCCCGCATTGCCCGCTGGCGAACGCGGCGCCGTCTACGACGCGCTGATCGGCACGATGGCGGCCCTGCACGATGTGGATGTCGAGGCTGTGGGCCTGGCCGACTACGGCCGCGCGGGCAACTACTTCTCGCGCCAGATCGACGTATGGACGAAACAATATCGTGCGGCGCAGACCGATGATCTCGACGCCATGGAAGCGCTGATCGACTGGCTGCCGGCGCACTGTCCGGCCGAAGCGGGCAAGCCTTCTCTCGTGCACGGCGACTTTCGCATCGACAACCTGATCTTCCATCGCGGCACGCCGAAGGTTCGCGCCGTGCTCGACTGGGAACTCTCCACGCTCGGCAATCCGCTCGCCGACCTCGCGTACTTCTGCATGTGCTTGCGGCTTCCGCCCAAAGGGCATATTGGCGGTCTCGCGGGTCTGGACCGGGCTGCGCTCGGCGTGCCGCACGAGGCCGCGATCGTCGAGCGGTATTGCAGCTTGCGGGGCATTGCGTCGATCGAGAACTGGAATTTTTACCTTGCGTTCAGCTTCTTCCGGCTCGCCGCCATCGCGCAGGGCGTGAAAAAGCGTGCGCTGGGCGGCAATGCATCGAATGAGAAGGCGCGCCAGGTCGGCGAAATGGCCGGTGCACTGGCGAGGATGGGCGTCGACGTCATCTGACGGCTGGCGTTTGACGCGTACGCGCAGATACATTGAGGAGACAGTTGTGACTACTAATTTGTTCGATCTGAACGGCAAGATTGCGCTGGTCACGGGCGCGAGCCGTGGCATTGGCGAGGAAATCGCGAAGCTGCTCGCAGAACAGGGCGCCCATGTGATCGTGTCGAGCCGCAAGCAAGACGACTGCGAGAGCGTGGCGCGCGGGATCAGGGAGGCGGGCGGCAGCGCCGAGGCGTATCCGTGCCACGTGGGGCGTCTCGACGACATTCAAGGCGTGTTCCAGCACATCCGCAAGCAACACGGGCGGCTGGACATACTCGTGAACAACGCGGCGGCAAATCCGTATTTCGGCCACATTCTCGACACCGATCTTTCGTCCTTCGAAAAGACGGTGGAGGTCAACTTGCGCGGCTACTTCTTCATGTCGGTCGAAGCGGGCAAGCTGATGCGCGAGCACGGCGGCGGCGCGATCGTCAACACGGCATCCGTCAATGCGCTGCAACCCGGCGACAAGCAAGGCATCTATTCGATCACGAAGGCGGCCGTGGTCAACATGACGCGCGCGTTCGCCAAGGAGTGCGGCCCGCTCGGCATTCGCGTGAACGCCTTGCTGCCGGGACTCACCAAAACGAAATTCGCCGGCGCGCTGTTCGAAGACCAGGCCATCTACGAAAGCTGGATGATGAAGATTCCGCTGCGCCGCCATGCGGAGCCTCGCGAGATGGCCGGCACCGTGCTGTATCTCGTCTCCGATGCGTCGAGCTACACCAACGGCGAGTGCATCGTCGTTGACGGCGGCCTCACGATCTGAACATGGAAGCGGCGCGCGTCATAGGCGCACGCGCCGCACAACATTCACCCGAATTCAAGGAAGAGCAAAATGGACTTTGCATATAGCCCGAAAGTCGAAGCGCTGCGCACGCAGTTGCGCGCGTTCATGGACACGCATATCGTGCCGCGCATTCATCAATGGCACGAAGAAGTGAACGCCGGACAGTATCCCGTTTCCTTCATGGAGGAACTGAAGGAGAAGGCGCGCGCGGAGGGTCTCTGGAACCTGTTCCTGCCTCATCTGCGCGATGACGAGCCGGGTACGCGGCTGACCAATCTCGAGTACGCTCCGCTTGCGGAGATCATGGGGCGTGTTGCATGGGCTTCCGAAGTATTCAACTGCAATGCGCCGGACACGGGCAACATGGAACTGCTCCACATGTTCGCCACACCGGCGCAACGCAAGAAGTGGCTCGAGCCGCTGCTCGACGGCAAGATCCGCTCGGCGTTTGCAATGACGGAACCCGCGGTCGCTTCTTCGGACGCAACCAACATCACCACGTCCATTCGCCTTGACGGCGACGACTATGTGATCGATGGCCGCAAGTGGTTCATCACGAACGCCGCGCACCCGAATTGCCAGATATACATCGTCATGGGCAAGACGGACCCGGACGCGCCGGCGCACCGTCAGCAGAGCATGGTTCTCGTGCCGCGCGACACGCCGGGCGTGAAGATGATCCGCAATATCACGGTGGTCAATCACACGGCGCCGGAGGGCCACTGCGAGATCGAATTCAAGGGCGTGCGCGTGCCGCGCTCGAATCTGCTCGGCGAAGAAGGCAGCGGTTTTGCGCTCGCCCAGGCGCGCCTCGGGCCGGGGCGCATTCACCACTGCATGCGTTCGATCGGCGCCGCCGAACTGGCGCTCGAACTGATGATCGAACGCGCGCAGGCGCGCACGGCGTTCGGCAAGAAGCTCTATCAGCAAGGCTCGGTTGGGGAGTGGATCGCGAAGTCGCGTATCGAAATCGATCAGGCGAGGCTCTTCGTGCTGAAGGCCGCGTGGATGATCGACAACGTGGGCGCGAAGGAAGCGCGCAAGGAAATCTCGATGATCAAGGCGCTCGTGCCGAGCGTGCACACCGCCGTATGCGAGCGGGCGATCCAGACCTTCGGTGCGATGGGCCTGAGCCCCGACACGCCGCTGGCGGACAGCTGGACGTGGGGGCGTGCATTGAAGTTCGCCGATGGCCCGGATGAGGTGCATCTCCAGAGCATTGCGCGCATGGAGATCAAGGCGCGGCCCTATGAGCCGGGCCATGAGAGTCCCTATCTGACGCGCTAACGGGCCGTCTCGCGATTGCTTTTGGACTCGCCCAGCAGCGATCGCGTTTCTTCCGAAGGCGGTGCGGCGAGCATGCCTTCGAAGGTATCCATCAAGTTCGACACGGCATAGCCGGGGGCCCAGAGCCGCCCCGGCTCGCCGCTGTCCCGGGCTGCCTCCCACGCGGCCAGCGCGGCATTGCCATAGATGCCGACGAGCGAAAGCCGGTGATCGACGATCGCCGGATCGATGTCGGGCAACAGGTCCCGCAGCAGCGCATTGCAGCGCTGATAGCCCGCATTCCACTTGTTTTCCAGCGCCTCGCGCAGGAACGCGCGATCGTTCAACTGGAAGTTGGCGATCATGCGGATGTAGGTCGGCTGGCCCGTTCGATCGGCCAGTTCGAGCATCGGAAAGAGCAACGCCCCCAATACCGCGCGCACGCTCAGCGCGCCTTCCGCTTCCAGCCTGTCTACCCGCGCCTGACGGTCTTCGTCGATGAGGCGCGCGCCGTCCACGACCAGTTCGCGCGCCAGTTCGAGTTTGTTCCCGAAGTAGTAGCGCAGCGAGGCGCTGTTGCGCTGACCCGCCGCCGAAATGATGTCCTGCACGGACACCCCCTCCAGCCCGCGTAGCGCAAACAGCCGCTGCGCCTCCTCTTTCAGGCGCGTCCGCGTCTCGGCACCGTCCGATCTAAGGGGTTTTCCTGGTGTCGTCATTACTTTACCGTATCGAAATAACTAACTACACTGGGCTAACTAACCCGGTAGGAGAAACTTAGCATGAAAGTCGTAATTGCAGGAGGCGGCATCGGCGGCCTCACCACGGCACTGGCCTTGTTGCATCACGGGATCGAGCCGATTGTACTGGAGCGTGCTCCGCAGTTGACCGAGGTCGGGGCGGGCGTGCAGATCGCCGCCAACGGCACGATCGTGCTGCGCGAACTGGGGCTCGAACCGGCCGTAGCGAGCGTCGCGACGGTGCCGGCGGGCTTCGATTATCTCGAGCTGTCGACGGGGCGGCGGCTCTACTACGCGCCGCTCGGCAAGGAGGCCGAGACGCGCTACGGCGCGTTGCTCTACAACATTCACCGCGCCGACTTGATCGACCTGCTCGCGAAGGCGTTGCCGCCGGGCGTGGTGCGCCTTGGGGCGGAGTGCGAGTCGGTCTCGCAGGACGAGGAGAGCGCCTGGGTCACATTGAAGAACGGCGAGGTGATCCGCGGCGACGTGGTGATCGGCGCGGACGGCATTCATTCGGCCGTTCGCACGGCGCTGCGCGGGCCGGAGGAGAAGCAGTTCGCCAATATCCTGATGTGGCGTTCGCTGATCCCGGCTGACCGGCTCGAAGGGCTGAATCTGCCGGTGGCGGGCAACAACTGGTTCGGCATTGGCCGCAATATCGTGTCGTATTGGGTTCGCAAGGACCTGTACAGCATTCTCGCGTCCGTGCCGGCAACCGAGGTGAGCCGCGAGTCGTGGACGCAGTCGGGCGATGTCGAGCAACTGCGGCGCTCGTTCGAGGGCTGCGAGCCGATAGTGCAGAAGATGCTCGCGCAGGTGGATAGCACGTTCATCACCGGCATGTACCACCGCGATCCGATCGAAAGCTGGACCACGGGCCGCATCGCGCTGCTCGGCGACGCTGCGCACGCGATGGTGCCGTATCTCGCACAAGGCGCCTGCCAGTCGATCGAGGATGCCTGGGTGCTCGCCACTTGCCTCAAGCGCCACGGCAGCGCGGGCGTGCAGGACGCGCTGCTCGAATACGAGCGCCGTCGCCAGCCGCGCACGAAGCGCATCCAGGCGGGGGCGCGCTACGTAGTCGACTGGGCGCACGAGCCCGACGCGGCGCGCGTGCGTCAGCGCAACGGGCGGCTCAAGGGGCTTTCGCGCATCGATCCGCTGGGCGAGATTTCGTGGTCGTTCGCATGGGGACACGACATCATCGCGGCGGCCAAAATGCCGCCGGGCGAGGTCGTGGGCCTGAGTGCGGCGCGTGAAGGCAAGCGCATGGAGCGCGCTGAGAGCCAGCGTGCGTTCGATCTCTGGAAGGGCGTCTTCACACCCGACGATGTGGCGCGCGGCGACCGCGGCCAGCACGCCGCGTACGAGCGCTTCCTGCTGGAGCAATTTCCCGCACCGGCGAGCACCGAGGTGAAGGAAGTCGATCTCGACGGCGTGCGCTCGCTGCGAGTGGCTGCCGGAGGCGCAGGGCAACAGGCCACGGTGCTGCATTTTCATGGCGGCGGCTATGTGCTTGGTTCTGCTAACAGTTCCGTTGAATACGCAAGCCGCCTGTCGCACGCGCTGAACGGCCCGTGTTACACGGTCGACTATCGCCTCGCGCCCGAGCATCCGTATCCGGCGGCCATCGACGATGCATTCAGCGCGTATCGCGGCCTGCTCGCCGCGGACGTCGATCCCGCAACGCTCTTCGTGAGCGGCGAGTCGTCCGGTGGCGGCCTCGCGCTGGCGCTGGCGGCCGCGCTGCGCCGCGCGGGGCTGCCGTTGCCGGCCGGTGTGATCGCCATCTGCCCGATGACGGATCTCACGCTCAGCGGCCCCTCCGTGAAAGCGAATTCGGGCGACGACCCGGCCGCGAATCGCGAGACGCTGACCAATCTCGTCGCGGGCTACTTCCAGGGCCACGAGCCGACCGACCCGATGGTGTCGCCGCTATTCGCCGATCTCACGGATCTTCCGCCGGTCTATCTCGCGGCCGTGCATGGCGAAGTGCTGGAGAGCGACACGACGCGCTTTGCGCAGCGCGCGAAAGCCGCAGGCGCGAACGTGACGCTGAAGATGGTGGACGACTCCGTTCACGTCTTCACGCTGTTTCCGTTCCTGCCCGAGACAGCCGAAACGCTCGAGGCGATCGGTCAATGGAGCCGCAAGCTGCTGCCGCGGTAAAGAAAAACCTTCGCGCCGGGCGATGCGCCAGGCGCGAAGGCATCCTGTTTCAAGGCGCAACGCTTCAAGCCTGAGCGTTGCGTTTCATGTCTGGAGTTCCCATGACGGCAACATCATTGCGTCAGCTCGCTGCACCGAAGACCTCGCTATACGCGAATCTCGAAGTCTGCGCGAATCGTCACCCCGAGAAGGACGCCATTCTCTATTACGGCAGTTCCCTGAGCTACGGGCACTTGCGCGATGAAGTGGAGGCGATGGCCGGCTTCCTGCAACGGCACTGCGGAGTCCGTCGCGGCGAGCGCGTTGTGCTTTATATGCAAAACAGTCCGCAATTCGTCATTGCGTTCTACGCGGTGCTGCGCGCGGATGCGGTCGTCGTGCCCGTCAATCCGATGAACCGGACCGCCGAGCTGCAACATATCTTCGAAGACAGTGGCGCGCGCGTGGCGTTTGTCGGCGAAGAACTCATGGAGCATGTGCGGCCGCTCATGGCGCGTCAGGTGGACCGCGTCGTCACGGCGCGCTATGCCGATTATTTAGATATGCAGACGGATCTGCCGCTGCCCGATATCCTGGCTGCTTCCCGGCGACAGTACGATGCGCAGTCGCCGGAAGCCGATGCCAGCGTCACCCGCTGGTACGACGCGCTACTCCATGCGTACGTTGCGCGCCCCCACGAAGCGGGACCCGAAGACCTCGCGGTGATTCCGTATACGTCCGGCACGACGGGGCACCCGAAGGGATGCATCCATACGCACCGAAGCGTGATGCATTCGACCGCCGCTTGCGGCGCATGGCCCGATCTCCCCGGCGAGAGCGTGATGCTGTGTTCCGTGCCGCTTTTCCACGTGACGGGCATGCAGAACTGCATGAACATGCCGGTCTTCATCGGCGCGACGATGGTGATCATGACCCGCTGGGATGCAAGATGCGCGGCACACCTGATCGAACGTCACAGCGTATCTGCGTGGGTCACGGTGCCGACGATGGTAATCGACCTGCTGAATCTCGCGGACATCGAGCGCTTCGACCTCGGCTCGATCACGTACCTGAGCGGTGGCGGGGCCGCCATGCCACAGGCCGTTGCGCAGGAGATCGAGAAGCGCTGGGGCATTGCCTATGTGGAAGGCTACGGGCTCACCGAAACGATGGCGGCAACGCACATCAACCCGCGTACGCGGAGCAAGCCGCAATGCATGGGTGTGCCCGTTTTCAACACCTATGCGCTCGTAGTCGATCCCGATTCGCTGGAGAGACTCGGGGAAGGCGAGACGGGCGAGATCCTCGTGAGCGGGCCGCAGGTCTTCGACGGCTACTGGAACGCGCCACAGGCGTCGCGTGACGCGTTCGCTTCGATCGATGGGCGGCGCTATCTGCGCACGGGTGATCTCGGCTATTTCGACCACGAGGGCTACTTTTTCGTCGTTGACCGTCTCAAGCGCATGATCAACGCATCTGGCTACAAGGTGTGGCCCGCCGAAGTCGAGGCCATGCTGTTCGAACATCCTGCCGTGCAGGAGGCCTGCGTGATCGCGACTCACGATGCGCGCCGGGGCGAATCCGTCAAGGCCGTCATCGTCCTGCGCAGCGGCGCATGTACTACGCAAGAGGACATCGTCGCGTGGGCGCGCGAACACATGGCGGCCTACAAGGTTCCGCGCGTGATTGCGTTTGCCGATAGCTTGCCGCGCACGGCGAGCGGCAAGGTCCAGTGGCGTGTGTTGCAGGAAGCGGAAAACCGGCGCAAAGGCCTACCAGAATCGACGTGATTCAACTGCAAGATTTCTTGCAATTGATGCTCGCCCGGAAATGTAAAGTTTCTGACGGTTTAGCGATGCCTTCTCGGGCAACTTATGGTTGTGGGCACGTTGCCTGACCGAGGCGATTGATAACGCCCCACGACACAACAGAATTTGAGCAGGGGAGACCACCCATATCGTCGCGAAAAAATCGCGCCGATCTGATCAATTTAATTCGTAGTACAACATAAACATAAGATTGGAGTCATGGAATGAGGAAGGTAAGGAGATTGCCCGGTAATGCCGCTTCGGTAGCCAGCAACCGGGTTGGAGGGAGAGCGCGAGGCCGAACGGCGGGCGTGCTGGTCGGCGCCATTTCCGTGGCGACCTTGCATTCGGCGCCCGCGTCCGCACAGTCGTCGGTGACCCTCTACGGTCTGGTCGATGCCGGCCTCCGCTATACGACGCACGCGAACCCGGCAGGCGATTCACAGTTTCAGATGTTGAGCGGCGCGAGCGAGAGCCATTTCGGCATCAAGGGCGCAGAAGACATTGGCGGTGGGACGAAAGTCATCTTCACGCTGGAGAATCGCTTCTTTCCGAACAACGGGCAGATGGACCCGGCCTATCCGTTCTTCAATACGGCGTTTGTCGGCCTGCAATCGAGCACGTTCGGCAAGCTGACGATGGGTCGCCAGATCAATCCGTTCGCCGACGCCGTGCTGGGCTCCTTCATTTCGAACCGCTGGCTGCCGTCGTTCTATCAGTTCCGCCCGGAAGTCATGATGGCGCAGGGCGTATGGACGAGCAACATGGTCAAATACGCGGTGCGATATCAGTACCTGACCGCCGAGGTCTCGTACGCGTTTGGCGGCCAGGCGGGCCATTTCGGCGCGGGTAGCCAGATTGGCGCGTCCATTCTGTATCTGCCGGCCGCGCCGCTGACCTTTTCCGCCGCCTATCTCGACTCGCGCGACGCCGTGAATGGCTCCCAGCACCTCAAGTCATGGACGGTGGGCGGCTCGTACACGTACGACTCGACTACCGTGAATGCAGGCTGGGTCGTCAACCGGCAGGACTCCGGCTTCGTCGGCAATTTCCCTAATGGCCCGTTCTCAGAGCCCGCATTGACCGCGCTGAAATTCAATACGTTCAGCGCACGAGAAATGTTCTTTGGCGGCGTGACGCAGCAAATCGGCGTCGCCACGCATCTTTCCGCGAACGTGTGGCGCACGATCCAGACCGGGAAGGCCCAGTCTGGTGACGGCAACGCGACGCAATTCCAGTTGCTCGCGGACTATAACCTGTCCAAGCGCACGGACACTTACGTCGAAGTGGATTACTCGCTGTACCGGGGCGGCATGATCGGCGCGCAGTTCCAGGGCATCAACGCAGTGAGCTCAGCTTTTGGCAGCACACAACTTGGCGTGACGGCGGGCATACGGCACCTGTTCTAGGCGGCCCGCATGAGCGCCCGCCAGGCGGGCGGGCGCTCGTGGGCGAAATCATTGGTAATCCTGAAAGGATGAGAGGATGTCTTTCGACAAGATTTCGATTCGGCCATACCGGAGCGTGATCGCGCCTTTTTCCGCCATCGCCTTGAGTTCAAGCGAAAGCGTCTGGCGCGTGATGCCCAGCATCATCGCGAGCGTGTCCTGCGAGAGGCTCACGTCCTGGCGGCACTGTGGCGCAAGCGTCACATCGCCGGAAGCGAGTGAGAGCAGGCGGCGGGCAATGCGCGCGCGCGTGGAGTGCAGCGTGGCGTCTTCGACCATCCGATAAAGCCAGTTGATATGAAGCGACTGCAACTCCGCAATCGCGCGCACGAACGCGTGGCTATGCTGCATCAGTTCCTCGAAGGCCGCCGCCTTCACGACAAGGAGGGTCGAGCGCTCAAGTGCAATGACGTCGCGCGCGCGTGGCTGCCGGCTCGTCAGCGAGGTCTGCCCGAACCAGTTGCCCGGTTCGATCACGGCGAGGATCGCTTCCTTGCCGTCTTCGCGAACCGTAGAGGCCTTGAGTCGGCCGCTCTTGACGCCATAAAACGCGCACGGTGCGTCACCGCGATGGAAAAGATATTCGCCCGTGCCCAGCGTCATCAGTTCACTGCTGCGGATCAGCGCTTCCTGTTCTTCGGCAGGTAACGCGCTAAACCATTGGTTTGTCCGCATTTCATCGGACGTGTCGGTCATGAGGGCCATGTGAAGCAGTCAATATGCAGATCAATGTTCGAGCGCGGCGCAGGCCGCATAAATTCACCGCATATTATCCGTTGAAAAATGGCATGTCCTCCCACAAACGGGGGAGGCACGCCGTGGCCCTCATTGTTTTGGTGCACTTACTTCGTGTTGTCGCTCAGCGTTTTCAGGTCCGTCACGCTATACGCCATGGAACCCCGGAAGCCGGCGCCCACGCGCACGGGCTGGAGATCCGAAATCTCCTCGCCTTCCGCGATCGGCAACGAGAGCTTGCCTTCACCCGTCCAGACGCCGGCGATCTGCGCGTTGTCCATGACAGACAGCACGAGTTCGTTCACGGCCGGCGTTTCATGCTGGCCCGCGGCGAGGCGCGGGAAATAGCGCAGATTCACGACCGGGCGGCCCGCGATGCTGAGTTTGGAAACGTCTTCGACGGCCTTCTCCAGCTTGACCTCGGCGCGGGCAAGACGCTGTCCGGCGGCGCTAGCCGTCGCGGCGAAGCGCGTACCGGCTGCAACGGGCGCCGCGGCGGGACTCAGCGCCGCGAACGAACGCGTTTGATGCACCTGGCCATAGCGCTTCGGGAAGCCTTGAATCAGTCCGCGCATCATCGCGGAGTCGTTGTCCACGAAGATGTACGGGCAATACGAAACCGGCTTGCCGTCGTGCAGCGCGTCCACGAGGATAAAAAATTCGCGGTACTGATAGCGCGCCGGGTCGAGCATCTCGTCGTTGCCGCCGGTGAATTGCCAGTCGATGAAGAGAGCCGTGGCGTGCCCCGGCGACGCTGGATCGGCAGTAAGGCCCTTAGGGAGCACGGCGGCCACCGCCGCGGGATCCGCCCAGAATTCGACGAGGATGAAATCGCCGGAATAGTGCCACGGCGGCGGCGGCGCGATGCTCGAAAGTCCACGGGGCGAAAGGGGAACAGCGTACGGCTTGGTCATGACGACTCCAGTTTGATTGGGTTCACGGCTACAGAATGGCTTTCAGGTGGCTTCACGCCGTCATTAGCTGGCGGCGGAAGCAGCGGGCGAACTGGCAGCGGGAATGGCGGCGTTGCGGCCCGCAAGCCCATTACCGGGCGACCAGTTCTCGCTGGCCACTTCGATGATGTTGATGAAGACATCGGCGGGATCGACGCCCAGCGTGGCTTGCAGTTTGCTAACGAGGTGTTCGTAGAAGCGCTTCTTGTCATCGGCGCTGCGTCCTGCGGTCAGCGTGATCTGAACCAGCAGCAGTTCCGGGCTGCGCTTGAACGGGAACGTCGTGTTCGCGAGGAAGTTGGCGTCTTCGTGCTCGGTGATCGTCATGAAGAAGGCTTCCGGGTGAACGCCGAGCGCCTCATGCAGCGACTCGTGAATCCCCTTCAGGACTGCGGTGCGAAATTGCGCGGTCCTTCCGGCGCGCATTGAGACATGTGTCATTGGCATGGAAAGCTCCGTTTGGCTATTGCTGCGCCAAATCTTAGGCGTGCGTTCGATCTCCTCCAACAATCACAGCGAATTGCTGTGATGAGATTTTCAAATCATCAAATCGCGCCTTATCGCGCCATCTCGGGGTTTTCGCTGCGCTCCCCCATCCGGGGGATATTGCCGGCATCCCTTTGCCGGGATCATTGCTTCAACGGAACGTCGCCCAACCACAACGAGAAACAAGGCACCGGCGTTCGTGTGATCCATGTTCAGGAACCAAGGAGATATCGATGTCGGACGACGTGAAGACGGCTCACGCCAGCAATGCCTACGCTTATCCGTTGCTGATCAAGCGATTGCTGCATACGCCCTTCTCTCAGGCACAGGAGCAGGAGATCGTCTTTCGCGGCCAGGTGCGGATGAGCTATGCGACCCTTCGTGAGCGCATTGCGCGCCTTGCCAACGGTCTCGCCCAGCTCGGCGTGGAATACGGCAGCACCGTCGCGGTGATGGATTGGGACAGCCATCGTTACCTCGAGAGCTATTTCGCAGTCCCGATGATGGGTGCGGTGCTGCAAACCGTGAACGTGCGTCTGTCTCCCGCGGAAATCGCCTATACGATCAACCACGCTGGCGCCGAAGTCCTGTTCGTTCACTCCGATTTCATTCCAGTGGTCGAGTCCATCAAGGACCAGCTCGAAACCGTCCGCACGTTTGTGTGGATCGACGAGCCGGGCAGCGAAGCGCCCGCCCACGCCATTGCGTTCTCGAACGAGTACGAGGCGATGCTGGCCGCAAGCAGCACGAGCTACGATTTCCCGGAGTTCGACGAGAACACGCGCGCAACGACGTTCTATACGACCGGCACGACAGGTTTGCCGAAGGGCGTCTACTTCACGCACCGGCAACTGGTGTTGCACACCATCTCGCTCATGGCGGCGCTCGCCGCGCCGGTTTCCGGGCAACGCTTTCATCGCGGCGATGTGTATATGCCGCTCACCCCGATGTTCCATGTCCACGCATGGGGCATGCCTTATATCGCCACGGCGCTCGGCGTGAAGCAGGTCTACCCGGGCCGCTACGTGCCGGAACGGCTGGCGAGGCTAATCGAGGACGAGGGCGTGACCTTCTCGCACTGCGTGAGCACGATCCTGCACATGCTGCTCATGTGCCCCGAGGCGAAAGCGACGGACTTCAGCAAGTGGAAAGTGATCATTGGCGGCAGCGCGTTGCCGCAGGGCCTGGCCGCCTCGGCATTGGCACGCGGCATCGACGTGTTCGCCGGTTACGGGATGTCCGAGACCTGTCCTGTACTGAGTCTCGCTCAGCTTCCGCCGGGCGCCGAAAAGCTGGATGCCGACGAGCAAATTCGCCTGCGATGCAAAACCGGCTTTCCGGTTCCGCTCGTTGATCTTCGCGTGGTGGACGACGAGATGGCCGATCTCGCGCATGACGGGAAATCCACGGGCGAAATCGTCGCGCGTGCGCCGTGGCTCACGCAAGGCTATCTGAAGAATCCCGAGGCGAGCGAGCAGCTTTGGGCGGGCGGCTATCTGCATACGCAGGACATCGCCAATATCGACCCGACTGGCAACGTGCAGATTACCGATCGCCTCAAGGACGTCATCAAGTCGGGCGGCGAATGGGTTTCGTCGCTGGAAATCGAAAACCTGATTTCGCAGTACGAGGGCGTGTCTGAAGTGGCCGTTATCGGCATCAAGGATGAGAAGTGGGGAGAACGGCCCGTCGCGCTGGTGGTGCTCAAGGAGGGCGTGGCGGTCACGGAGGAAGACATCAAGCAGCACGTGCTGTCGTTCAGCACATCGGGGCGGATCTCGAAGTATGCGGTGCCGCAGACCGTAAAGTTCGTCGAAGCGCTGGCGAGAACGAGCGTCGGCAAGGTCAACAAGAAAGCGCTGCGCGAGCAGATCGCCTGAATGGTCGGGCCGGGTTTGGACAATAGCCAGGAGTGGAAGCGATGAGTCTGGAAAATTACCGCGTCGAGACGCTCGGCGACTTTGTGGGCCGCGAGCTGGGCGTATCGGACTGGGTCGTGGTCGATCAGGAACGTATCGACGCGTTCGCCGAGTGCACCGGCGACCGGCAGTGGATACATGTGGATGTGGAGCGTGCGAAGCGCGAGAGCCCGTTCGGCGGAACCATCGCTCACGGTTACTTGACGTTGTCGCTGCTGGCGAGCCTCGCGATGGAAATCGGCATCGTCCCCAAGGATGCTTCGGCGGGATTGAACTACGGGCTCGACAAGGTGCGTTTCATGACACCCGTTAAGGCCGGAGCACGCGTGCGCAACCGCGTCACGCTCGAGTCGGCGGAGAGCAAGGGAGGAGGCCGCGTGCTCGTCAAGACGATGAACACGCTGGAGATCGAGGGCGAGGACAAGCCCGCATTGGTCGCACAAACACTCGCGATGCTGATTGCGTGATACCCGTGGCTTCGCGAATGGCGAACGAGACGAAAAGAGACTATTGAGGAGTCGAAAATGGCGGTAACCCCTGAAATGCCCCAGCAAAGCGACAACGCGAAAGCGTTGGCCGCTTCGGTCGAGCAAGCCCTGCCGGGCCCCAATCCGTTCGTCGGGCTGCGTCCCTGCGATGTTTTCGCGGCCGTGCAGCAGATCGGCGCGCAGGCAATGCGACAACCCGCACTGGTGATGGAGCAGGAAATGGCGCTGGCGCGCGAGATGTTCGGCATCGTTTCGGGCAGTGCAAAGACCGCACCGCCTCAAGGCGACAAGCGCTTTGCGGACACGGCGTGGCAGGACAACCCGATGTATCGCATGACGCTGCAAGGCTATCTCGCGTGGCGCGACTCGCTTGCTGGTTTCGTGGAGCGCTCGGGTCTCGATGCAAACAGCCGCGAGCGCGCGAAGTTCGTGGTCTCGCTCATCACCGATGCGGCCTCGCCGACCAACACGCTGCTGGGCAACCCGGCTGCGCTCAAGAAGGTGGTCGATTCGGGCGGAATCAGCTTGCTGGACGGCTTCAACAATGCCGTGACGGACATGCTCAAGAATCAGGGCATGCCGGCGCAGGTGAACAAGACGGCATTCGAAGTGGGCAAGAACCTCGGCACTTCAAAAGGTTCGGTGGTATTTCGCAATGAATTGCTGGAACTGATTCAATACACGCCCACGACGCAACAGGTCTACAGCCGGCCGCAACTCATCGTGCCTCCGCAGATCAACAAGTTCTATATCTTCGATCTGTCCGAAGGCAAGAGCATCGTCAACTATCTGCTCGACAACGAACTGCAGGTGTTCGTGGTCAGCTGGCGCAACCCGACTGCGGCGCAAAGCCATTGGGATCTCGATACGTACGTGACTGCGCTGATCGAGGCGATTACTGCCGTGCGTGAGATCACCGGTAGCGAGGATATCAACCTGCACGGCGCGTGCTCCGGCGCCATGACGATCTCGGCTTTGCTCGGCCACCTGGCGAGCCGCGGTGAGAAAACAGTCAATGCCACCACGCTAATGGTTGCCGTGCTCGACAATACGGCCGATTCCCAGCTGGGCCTCTTCGCGACGCCTGAGGCGGTGGCGGCCGCCAAGCAGCACAGTATTTCGCGCGGTGTGCTGGCCGGCGAAGAAATGGGCCGCGTGTTCGCGTGGATGCGCCCCAACGATCTGGTCTGGAATTACTGGGTCAACAACTATCTGTTGGGTAACGCGCCGCCGGCGTTCGACATCCTATACTGGAACAACGACACGACCCGCTTGCCGGCGAAATTTCACGGCGAACTGCTCGACATCTTCACCGGCAATCTTTTCAGCAAGCCCGGCGCGCTGACGGTGTTGGGCACGCCCATCGACTTGTCCCAGGTGAGTTGTGACAAGTACGTGGTGGCTGGCATGACGGACCACATCACGCCGTGGAAGGGCGTGTATAACACCGCGCGGCGCTTTGGCGGCGAGACCCGTTTTGTGCTGAGTTCGAGCGGGCATATTCAGAGCCTGATCAATCCGCCGGGCAATCCGAAGGCGAAGTATTTTCTCAACCCTTCGTTGCCCGCCAGTTCCGATGCGTGGCTGGACAACGCACAGGCCGAGAAGGATTCGTGGTGGAACAACTGGCGTGACTGGCTCGTCGCCCGGTCCGGCGAGAAGCGCGCCGCTCCGGCAGCGACCGGCAGCAAGAAGCATCCGGTTAAGGTAAGCGCGCCCGGAACGTATGTTCTGCAAGACTAACGATTTTCAATCCGTTAATTAAGCGCTTTTTCAATTCAATCAGGAGATTCAAACATGGCAACGATCAACCCCAACAGCATTTTTGCTGAATATACGAAGCTCATCTCGCAGTTCAAGATGCCGGGCGTGGATGTGAGCGCATTCCTCGAATCCCGTCGCAAGGACGTCGAGGCGCTCACCGAGGCCAACATGACCGCCCTTGCCGGCGTGCAGCAACTCGGTCAAAAGCAGGTGGAAATCCTCCGCTCGAAGATGACCGAACTGCAATCGCTTATGACGCGTCTGTCGACGCCCGGAAGCGAAGGCGTCGCAAACGCGGGCGAGGGCATGAAGGACGCACTCCAAAAAGCTTTCATCGACATGCAGGAACTCGCGGATGCGGCGTATCGCGCCCAGACCGACAGCATCGCGGTCGTCACGAAGCGCTTGGCTGAACATGTGGAGGAGATCAAGGCGCTGATGCAGCCAAAGAAGTGATGTAGCGAGCCGCCACGATCCACAACGATAATGAATTGCCGAGCCAGGGGAAAAACCGGATGACCGATACACGAACGAGCCCAGAGACTGTCGATGCCATGCAAATTCAGATGATCGATCTGGATGGTCAGTTGTTGCGTGTCGGCGTGCGTCGCGGTCGCGACGCTTGCCCGCCGCTGCTGTTGTTCAATGGCATTGGCGCCAATCTCGAACTGGTTGAACCCTTCGTCGAGGCGCTCGAAGACATCACCGTGATCGTTTTCGACGTCCCGGGCGTTGGCGGCTCGCCCGCTCCCCTGATCCCGTACCGGTTCTCGACGCTTGCTGTCTTATCCGACAAGCTGCTCACGCGGCTGGGCTATGCCGGTCCCGTCGATGTGCTGGGCGTGTCGTGGGGCGGGGCGCTCGCGCAGCAGTTCGCGCATCTGTACCCAAGGCGGTGCCGGCGGCTGATACTCGCGGCGACGTCGCCGGGGGTGATCATGGTGCCCGCGCGGCTTTCGGTGCTGTCGAAGCTCGTGGGGCCGCGGCGCTATACGGACCCGGCTTACCTGAAGCAAGTCGGCGCCGAGATATACGGAGGCGCCTACCGGCGCGATGCCTCGCTGCTCGAAGAGCACAGCCGTCATATCCAGGCGCCGCGCGGCCGCGGTTATCTGTATCAGCTGCTGGCTGCATCAGGATGGACGAGCTTGCCGTGGCTCGGCGCGCTGCGCCAAAAAACACTGGTGATGCATGGCAACGACGACCCGATCGTGCCTCTCACCAATGCGAAGATTCTTGCCGCGCGCATTCGCGACGCGACGCTCCATGTGATCGACGACGGTCACCTGTTTCTGATTACGCGCGCCAGCGAAATCGCTCCGATGGTCAAGGCGTTTCTCGAGCAGGAGGCGAGTTGAGTTCGGCGACCGACGATAACGAGCGGATTCAGGATGGGAAGGCGCGTGCGGTCGTGGATGTCAAAGTGGCTCGGCTCAGGCGCATGCGCGCAGTGGCCACCTGTTTGCTCGTGGCGATGATCGCCTTGCTCGCGGTGAGTGTTGCATGGCAGGCGAGCAATCCGTGGCTTGCGTGGGTGCGCGCGTTTGCCGAAGCGGGCACCGTGGGCGCGGTCGCAGACTGGTACGCGGTGGTCGCGTTGTTCCGCAATCCTCTCGGCATCGCCATGCCGCATACGGCCATCATTCCCAGGAACCAGGCGCGCATTGCGGAAAGCCTGGGAAGCTTCGTTGAGCAGAACTTCCTGACCACGGAAATCGTGGTGGGCCGGTTGAGCGAATACAACGCGGCGCGAGCGTTGGCCATGTGGCTAGCCGAAAAGGAAAACAGCTCGACGATCGCCGATGTCGTGGTCGAGTCGCTCCCGCGCTTGCTGGAGCGTATCGATGAGTCGGACGTCGAAGATCTGTTCGATCGCCTGCTTCTGCCGCAATTGCGCACACTCGATGTATCTCGCGTTGCGGGAGAGATCCTGGGTGTCCTGACTGAAGGCAATCGCCATCAACCGCTGCTGGATCGCGGGCTGGGCGCCGTCGAACACTGGCTGACGGCCAACGTCGGCCTGATCAAGGCGAAATTCAGCGAGGCATCGCGGTTTACGCCTGCGCCGCTCGACACCTATATCGTCAACAAATTTGTCGAAGGAGTTGTCGCGCTGGTCCACGAAGTAGCGGCGAATCCCGATCACGAACTCCGCCGTCAATTCGATTCGGCGGTGGCGGAGTTGTCGCGCGACCTGCAAACGGCGGCTCAATACCGCAGGTTCGGCAGACTCCTGCTGCGCGACTGCATCCGTCACTTCAAGGCGGGTGATTATTATCGCCTCCTGCTCGACCGCGTTCGCGCGCGTGTTGCCGACGATGCAGCGCGCGAGCAGTCGGTCGCGCGCGACATGATCGCCGGCGCGTTGACCTCGTTTGGCAAGACCTTGGTCAGCGCCAGCGCGATACAGAACAAACTCAATGCCTGGTGGCTGGAGATCGCGCGGATGCTGGTGTTGCGCTATCGGCACCAGCTTTCTGGTTTGATCACCGACGTCGTGAAGGGATGGGATGCGCAAGAGGTCAGTGGCAAGTTCGAAGCGGAAATTGGCCGTGATTTGCAGTTCATCCGCATCAACGGTACGTTCGTTGGTGGGCTCGTGGGGGTGCTGATACACGCGTGCGTATTCGCCGCGATGTGACGGGACGACGCTTAGCTATGCTTGACAAGTCCAAGCGCCTGCGCCCGCGAAACAGCCTGAGCCCGCTTGTCCACCGCGAGCTTCGCGAAGATATTCTTCAGGTGCGATTTGACGGTTTCGGGCGTGATGCCCAACGAGCGCGCGATTTCCTTATTGGATTGCCCCTGCGCGATCAACTCGACGATATTGCGCTCCCGCGAGCTTAGCGGCTCGCGCTCGCCCTCGCGGCGCGGTTTGCTCTGCGGTTCATACATCGCGCGCCACCCGTCGCTTAAACGGTCGAGCCATGCCGTCACGTCCGGAGTGCGCGCTGCGTTGCGCATGCGTTCATGCGCCATGCGCAGGAGCGGCCCGACCGCGGCCCCCTGATCGAGGATGGATTGGTAAATGCCAGCAGGCGCGGCACTATCTGCGATTTCGTGAAAAGTCTCGAGCGCGCGGTGATGTTCTCCCGCGCTCAGCCAGGCCATGGCGAGCAGGGTTCGAAGACGCAGCGCCAGATAGTTACCCTGCATGCGTTCACAACGCGCGAGCGCCATGCGCAGGGGTTCGACGGCTTCGGATACCTGGTGTCGTTGCAGTGCGAGGCAGGCCGCACCCAGGTCGCGGTAGTTCTCGATTTCGGGTGAGACAGGCGAAGCGGACGGCTCGCGCGGCGCGGCGAGTTCGCGAAGGTCCGCCACGCACGCAGCCGCTTCAGGAACACGGCTTTCGGCGAGATAGAGCCGCGTGCGCTCGACCAGCGCTGCGGCGAGCAGCCGGTTCCAGGCGCGCGCCTGGCCGAGTATTTGCGCCTGATCGAGCAGCACATGCGCGCCCGCATAGTCTTCGCGCGCTACGGCAATGCGAACCAGAATGCGGTAGGCGATCAGCACACTATCGAGCAGAACGGCACGGTCGATGACCGGCATGAGTTCGAGAAGCAGTGCTTCGGCTTCATCGATGCGGCCTTGCTCATAGCGGATCTGCGCGATCATGGGCGCGCACAACGCTGCCGATATGGAGTGGGGTCCCGCGTAGCGTTCGGCGAGTTGCATCGCTTCATTGAAGCGGCGCTCTGCAATCGAAACGTGCAGCTGCTGCAGTTCCACGTGACCGAGCAGGCACAGGCGATAGACCGACGAAAAGACGCTGCGCTGGTCCTCCTCCAATGAATCGGGAATCCATGGCGTGGCGTAAAGCGCGTCGAGATTGCCGGTTTTCCAATAACTGAAGCGCGCGACATTGGAAACCGCATTGGTCGTCCACGCGTCCGTTGACGGGCGGCTCAGGTATTGACGCGCGAGTTCCAGCGCCCGGTGCGGATCATCCTGCAAGGCCGCGAGGGCCGAGCGAATGGCGAGACAGTCCCATTGAATGGTGTCGGCCGACTGGATTTGCGCGTCGCGTTCGATCGAATCGAGCATCGCACTGACTTCGCCGAAGCGCATCGCGAGCGCCATGCCCCACGCGGTCGCAATGGTGACCGCGGTCTGTGCGCGCATGAGATCGGCCGGAAACTGGCGTTGCCAGCCGACCAGCGTGAGCAGATCCCCGGCTTTTAAAAGCGCCTTCGCGCAGCGCTCCATCATGACTATGGCTTCGTCAGTGGCGCCAGCGGCAATCGCGTGCTTTATGGCATCGGTCCAATGCTGCTGTTCGGCGTGCCACTGCCAGGCGCGGCGGTGCAAGCCGGTGATTTCGCCAGGGTGGCTGGCTTCCAGACGCCGCTGCAGATAGTCGGCCATCAGCCGGTGATAGCGAAACCAGCGTCCTTCGAGGTCGATCGGCTCCAGCAGCAGTTGACGCGCAACGATGTCATCGAGCATGGCCTGGCTCGACTCGATGCCCGTCACCGCTTCGCACAAAGGTGCGCTCAGCCGCTCGAGGATCGCGGTTCGCAGCATGAATGCCTGCGTTGCAGGCGGCAGATGCTGAAGCAGGTCTTCAAGGTAGTCGGACACCGGCTTCGACGCGCCGCCCGGTACGCCCGGCTGCCAGCCCTGCGGGCGGTCCTGCCGCGCCAACGCCGATGCCGAAATGCGTAGGGCGGCAGCCCATCCTTCGGTTGCGGTATAGAGCGACTTCAGATCGCCGAAGCCTAGCTTGCCGGGGCACTCGTGCTCGACGAAGCGGCGCGCCTCATCGAAATTGAATCGCAGTGCCGACGCATCGATCTCGCAGAGACTGTTGCCGGCGCGCAGCTTCGCCAGCGGCAAGGGCGGGTCGGTGCGTGTGCAGATCACCACGTGCACATTCGAAGGCATATTCGTGATGAATAGCGACATCGCTTCGTGAATGGCCGCTGCGTTGATCAGGTGATAGTCGTCGATGAAGACGTGTAGTTCATCGTCGACTTCGGCAAGTTCGTTGATGAGCGTTGCAACAAGCGAATTTGCCGGGACGAACGACGCCTCGGCGCTCAGGCCGATGGCGGATGTGCCAACCGTGCTGCACGCGCGCTGCAAGGCATGTGCAAGGTGATGAAAGTAACGGGCTGGCTCGTCGTCGTCGGCGTCGAGGGAGAGCCATGCCACCAGCGCGCCGTGCGCACGCAGCGCGTCGAGCCAGGTGAGCGCGAGAGACGTCTTGCCGAATCCGGCAGGCGCCTTGATGACGGTGATGCGCCGTATCTCCACCTGCGCGCTTAAAGCCTTCAGGCGTGGTCGATCGATTAAACCTGCGGGCAAGCGGGGCGCAATGACCTTCGTGGTCAGCAGGAGAGGTGGCCTCGCCACGGTCGTCGCTTCGGTCACGGCTGAACGGCTCAGAGGAGGGCCCATGAGGGATTGGCGTATTGCCAACCAGAACATTCAATCCATCATACGACAACTGCGGCGGGGGGCGACGGGTAATGCGGAGTCGGTATGCGGGCGTGATTGATGCGATGCATCATCGCGCATCGAATGGCTGCTGCGTGCCATTGAGTCAGAGCGCGCGCTGGCCGCGTTTCATGCGCGGCCAGCACTGCCGATGCGTCAGGCGCCGATCATCCCGTTGACTACGCTTTCCGTAGCCGCCAGATAAGGCGCGCGCATCAGGAGATTCGACTCGCCGCCGGCGCTTTGAACGACAACGGGTTTCGCATGGCTAAACGTACGGTATCCATATTCGCCGTGGTAGTGGCCCATGCCAGATGCCCCGACGCCCCCAAATGGCAGCGAGTCGAAAAACACGTGGGTCATCGCATCATTGACGACGAGCGCCCCCGAGGTGGTTCGGCTTGCAACCTCGTGTTGCTCCAGTGCGTCATTGGCGAAATGATAAAGCGCGAGCGGCCTCGGACGCGCATTGATATACGCGAGCGCTTCATCGAGCGTCTCGTAGGTCACCACGGGCAGAACGGGGCCGAAGATTTCCTCCTGCATCGCTCGCATCGTGTCGTTGGCATTCCGAATGATCGTCGGCGCCATCTTGCGCACAGCCGGATCGGAGAGATCTTCGCTGGCGGGTCCAAGATTCACCACGTTGGCGCCTTTCTGACGCGCGTCCTCGACGAGCGCCAGTTGCCGCTCGAATCCGCGCACGTTGATCATCGCGGTGTAGTCGGGGTTCTCGCGCATGGTCGGGTACATCTGCGCAACCGCCGCTTTTGCATGCTGCACGAAGGCTTCGGCGCGCTCCGCTGGAATCAGCACATAGTCCGGCGAGAGGCAAATCTGACCAGCATTGAAGGTCTTCACCGTGAGCACGCGCTGGGCCGCGAGGGCGAGATCGGCGTCGTTACTCACGAGGACCGGCGACTTGCCGCCGAGTTCGAGCGTCACAGGCACCAGATTGTCCGATGCCGCTCGCATCACATGGTGCGCGACCTGCGTGCTGCCCGTGAACACGAGATGATCGAAAGGCTGCGCGCTGAACGCCGCGCCCGTTTGCGCGCCGCCGAGCACGGTGGTGAGTTCGTCGCTGTCGAAATAGCGGGCAATCAGTTCGGCCAGCAATTCCGATGTTTGCGGCGTCAGCTCCGATGGCTTGAGGATGGCCCGGTTGCCCGCCGCAAACGCGCCGCCAAGCGGCCCGAACGCCAGCACGACGGGAAAATTCCACGGGCTGATGATCCCCACGACACCCAGCGGCTGATACTCGACGCGCGCCTTGACGCCCGGAAACGGCTCGGCCGTCGCGGGCTGCGCCATCCACGCTTCGAGATGTTCGCGATTGAAGCGCAGGCCTTCGATCGAGGCGAGGATATCGGCGAGCAGCGTCTGCTGTTTGCCGCGGCAGCTATAGTCGGCGTTGATCGCCTCGACGAGCGCATCCTTGTTCGAACGCAGCAGATCGATCGCGCGATCGATACGGTCGCGGCGAAGGGCCAGCGAGGGCGGGCCCTCCTTGAGTTGAGCCTGCTTCATGGCATCGAGTTGCGCGCGGATTTGCGCGGCCGTTGCTTCGGCGGGTAGCCGGAATTGCTTTGACATCCTTAACCTCATCAATAATTGAATCGCTCGTTGAGCCCTTTCGACGCAAACGGTCCGCTCAAATCACGGCTTCGATCAGCATCGGGCCGCGGCGCTTCATTGCGCCGGCGAACGCGGCGTCGAAATCCGTCTGCGACTCGACGCGTACGGCTTCCACGCCCATGCCGCGTGCCAGTGCAACCCAATCGAGCGACGGGTCCTGGAGATCGAACATGGAAGCGGCGTGCGCGCCGTCGGTCCGGGCGCCTACACGCTTGAGTTCGTTCGCGAGGATCTTGTAGCCGCGGTTCGCGTAGATGACCGTCACGATGTCGAGCTTTTCCCGCGCTTGCGTCCAGAGTGACTGAAGCGTGTACATGGCGCTGCCATCGCCCTGAAGGTTGACGACCTTGCGGTCCGGGCACGCCACGCTCGCGCCGATCGAAACGGGCATCAGGCAGCCGATGGCGCCGCCGGTGAGCGTCAGCAGATCGTGGGGAGCGGCGGTTTCGAGCAGGCCCGAGTAAGCCATCGCGAGCGACGATTCTTCGGTGATGATGGCGCTATCGGGCAGATGTTTCGCGACGCTGCGCATGATCGACTCGCCATCGAGCGCACCGTTGGGCGAAAAGTCGACCGCCGCGCGGGCGTTGATTCGGGCGATGGCATGCTGGGCGTCCAGCGCCTCGACCAGTGCTTCGAGCGCGGCCGTGCCGTCTTCGTGCGGATGCGACAGCACGGCGATGCGGCAACCCTCAGGCGTGAGCCAACTCGGCTTGTCCGGGTAGGCGAAGAAACTCACTGGCGGCTGCGCACCAACCAGCACGATCAACTCCGTGCCGGCGAGGAACTCGACGACCTGTTCGGCGAAATAGGGCAGGCGCTCGACCACCACTCGTCCGGCACCGCGCGCCACGCGCGGCGCGAACGTGTCGCACAGTAGGCGTGCGCCCGTTTTCGCGGCGATCTTTCCGGCGGCACGAAGGCCGCGCTCCTGCAATGCCTGACCGCGGAGCAGGAAGGCGGTCCGCACGCCGCTTTGGGCGAGTGCCGCAATCTGCTCGATGGTGTCCTCGCTCACGAGCGCGGGCGCCTGCACGGGCAGTGGCGCCGCCGCGCCGTCTGCTTGCGACCAGGCCGTATCGGCGGGCAGGATCAGCGTTGCGATCTGGCCGCCTTCGGCCATGGAGGCCTGCACGGCGCGCGCGGCGTCCGCACCCACCGTCAACGCGCTGCTCGACGAGTGGATCCAGCTTGAAACCGGGCGCGCGAAGCCCTTGATATCGGAAGTGAGCGGCGCTTCGTAGCGCGCATGCGTCGAAGCATGATCGCCGACGATGTTGACGATGGGGCTCGACGCGCGGCGGGCGTTGTGCAGATTGGCGAGTCCGTTGGCGAGGCCCGGGCCGAGATGCAGCAGCGTGGCGGCCGGCTTGCCGGCCATGCGGCCGTAACCGTCGGCGGCGCCGGTGACAACACCCTCGAAAAGGCCGAGTATCGGTCGTATGCCTTCGACCGAATCGAGTGCCGCCACGAAATGCATCTCCGACGTGCCGGGGTTCCCGAAACACACGTCCACACCACTTGCGACCAGCGAACGCAACAGACTTTCAGCGCCATTCATTTTGGATCACCTCAGTAACAAACCAGTAAGAAGCTTTGCCCCTTCGGTTGCCTTGGGGCCCAAACGTCGTGCATCGACGTACGCACTGATCCTAACTATCAAGCTGTCGTGCAAAAATACAGTCTGATCTGAAAATTTATTACGTCATGCGCAAGAATCTCGACTACGGATTGCTGCACGCGATGACCGCCTTTGTGCGGGTGGTGGATGCCGGGAGTTTCACCGCGGCTTCGGAGCATATGGAGCTGACGACTGCGCAGGTCTCGCGGCTCGTATCGGAGCTTGAGAATCGTTTGCAAACGAAGTTGCTGCAGCGAACGACGCGGCGCATGTCGGTCACGAGCGCGGGCGAGCGCTACGCCAACCAGTGCCGCACGATCCTCGACCTGGTGACGGAAGCCGAAGGGGAGGCGAGCGGCGCGCGCATGGAGCCGGCCGGGAGGCTGCGGGTGCTGTGCATGGCGAGCTTCGGCGATCGCTATGTGGTGCCGCTCGTGACGAAATATTGCACGCAGTACCCGGCGGTGAGCGTGGAGTACAGCGCTTCGCAGTACATACCGAATCTGCTGGCCGAAGGCGTGGACGTGAGCGTGTATCTCACGCGCAGCCTGCCGGATTCGAGTCTGGTTGCGCAGCGGCTGGGTGAGGTCCACGGCGTGCTATGCGCGACGCCCGGCTACCTCAAGCGGCATGGCGCGCCCAGGACCGTTGCGGATCTCAAGGGGCATGCCTGCCTGCGTCTCGTGAATCCGTCGACCACGCCGCATTGGGAGCTGACCGATGGAAAGACGACCCATTCGATGCAGCCCGAGGGCCCGCTGGTCGCGGACAAGCCCGAAGCAATTGTGCAGGCGGCGTGTAGCGGGCTGGGCATTGCACTGCTGCCGGGCTTCGCGGCGGTGGATCGGATACGCAGTGGAGAACTCGTGCACGTTCTGCCTCAGTGGCGCTCTCCAGATGTAGGCGTGTATGTGCTGATGCCTTCGAGGAAGTTTCTCGAAGCCAAGACTCGCGCGTGGGTCGAATTGCTGAAAGCGGAATTGCCGCCCGCGCTCGAGCGCGATGTGATTGAAATCACTGGGAAAGGGGTAGCCAGACAGCGGCGTGCGCGCGCTGCGACTTCGACGCGCTCACCTTGAATCTGGCCGACGTTCGAATGGCCCCCGTTTATTTCGCCACCACTTCTGCGCCATTCCCTCTAAAATTCCATGATCCTGCTGTACCGGAGCACCACCATGGAACGAAAGAAAGCTGAACACATCCTGCTCGAAGCCGACGAGATCGCCGGTCTGGTTCTCAACGGCTTCGACATGACGATGGAAACCGACGCCGGGCGCGCGCTCTACGATTGCGCATTTACCGCCTATATTCATAACGAAATCGGCGACTCGCCCGTTGGCGAACTGTACGATGCCTTGAACGGTTCGCCCGAAGCCTTTACTGCAACCACGCCGCAGTAAACCGGCGAGCCGCCAAACCATCACGAACGGGCCATGCTGCAATCTCGCACGAGGTCGCATGGCCTCATTTCATCTTTACGCGTTCACTTCACGTCGAACGAGTAATGTCCGGTCGTGCGATGGCCATCGGCCGCAACCGCGACCCAAACCACCGAATACTTCCCAGGCGTCAACGCGTTCAGCGCGACCGACATGCGCTTGCTGTTGTTCGCATCGACCTTGGCTTTCTCGCGGATAACGGAGTTGCCCTGTGCGTCCGTCACGTCGATGGAACTGAACGCGGGCTCGAGCCCATCGTCGAAGTCGATCACGACTGCGCTCAGCGTGGCCGGCGCGGTCGATCCCGCGGGCGGTTCCTGATGCTTCGGATAAGCGTGCGCCCACGCGAGGTGTGCGGCCAGCAGCGCGGCCGTGGCGACAGCCGTGCGCAATGTAGCGAGTTTCATGGCGGTATTCCTGTGTGAATGTGCGGACTTACTGGAAAAGCGGCTTGCCGATCGTGCGCGGCGCGACATCGTCGAAGAAGATGTGCACCTGCGCGAGGATGCCGACGTGCGAGCCGCTCGCCCGGTTGATCGGTATCTGCGCTTCGATGCCGAGCTGGCCGTAGCGGTTCATCCAGATGAAGCCGGGGTTGACGGTCCCGGTCGTTTGTCCCTGGCTGCGCGAGAGAGGCACTTCGACGATTGGGATGAGGTTGGAAAACGGCTGCGGCAAGCCGAGGTCGTGTACGTGCTGTTGCAGGTAGGGCAGGCTGTACTGGAACGTGAAGCCGTAGTCGAACGAATTCGGCTGGCCCCCGCCGGTCGTGAACGACGGCCCCGCTTCGCCGGTGATGGCGACGGGCCGCAGCCACGCGAGCGAGTCGGGCAGGTCACCCATGCCCTTGCCGGCGAAGATCGTGGGCGAAATCGTCGAGAAGTTGGCGGCGATCGCGCGGCTGCCCGTGCCGCCGAGTTCGGCGTTCACACCCACCGACGTCATGAATTCATGCGCGTCGTTCACGTAGAGCAGGTACTTCAGGCCCACGCCGAAGTTGTCGAAGCCGCGCGCGGTCGGGTTGTTCTGCATGACGTAGGCGCCGTCCATGGAGAAGGCGAGCCGCGGCGTGATGAGCTTGTCGTACTCGAAGCTGAAGGTGTTGATGCTTTGGTCGCCGGCGTCGCCCGGCACGCGCTGATGTCCGAATTCGAGGTTGGCTTCGTCGCCTACGCCGGGGTCGTCGACGGAAAGCGTGGAGGGAAATACGCGGTCGCCCGCGATGGCGTGCGCATGGGCCGCGCACGGTCCGAGCAGCAACGCGCAGCCGATCACGCGGCTGATCGGTTTGAACGCGCGAATGAGCGCAAGCACGCGCAGCGCCTTGCGGCTGAACGGCGATTGATCAGACATGAGTTGTCCTGTCGAGGAGCTATGCACGCGCGCGAGTCACAGCGGCGCGCGGGCAGGCCCGGCGACACGGTGGGCGTATCGTCCGGGGTTGGCATGGTCGATTGGGTCAGGACAGGGGTGGGGCGCGTGCCTGGATGTGGCTCGCGGGCGCGGCGAGGCGAACGCTTTCGAACTGCGCCTCGATGCGCGCCTGCACGAGTTGGCCGACGACAAAGAGTGCGACAGGTACGCCGGACACGACGGGCAGGTGCGCGAAGAAGCTGCAATAGCCGCAGTCTTGCATGTCGCCCGGCGTTGCGTGCGTGAGCGCCGCGCCACTCGCGCCGTGAACGTGGCGCTCCATCGACGGCATGCCGCAGGGCGCGCGTTCCACCGTGCCTGACGCCATCTGCATGGCCTGGGCGGCAAGCAGGTGCGAAACCACAGGCGCGAGCGTCGCCATGAGGAGCGCAAGCGTCCCCAGTAGACTGCCCAGCCTGAGATGGAGTCGGCGCACGGCGAAGAGAGTGAGGTGGCGGAAATATTGCGTGGATTATGCCACGCGAGACGCCACTCCCGTCGCGCTGTCTGCCGTCACAGCGTGGCGGCCCTCGCACATTTCGTGCGAGGCCGTGATGAAGGCTATATAGAACGATCAGGCGCGCAGGCCGACCGTGTGCCGCAATTCCTGGTAGCTGCGCAAACCCGCGACGCCCAGCTCGCGCCCAATGCCGCTCAGGCCGAAGCCGCCCCAGCACACCTGCGGAAAGATCAGTTGCGGAGTGTTGACCCAGACGAGCCCTGCGCGAAGCTGTGCCTTGTAGCGTCGCGCGGCCTTTTCGTCGCCCGTCACGACCGTGGCGACTAGTCCGTAGCGCGTATCGTTGGCGAGGGCAATTGCTTCGTCATCCGAACGGAATGATTTCACGCAGGCGACCGGGCCGAAGATCTCGTCGGTCCACAGCACGTTGTCCGCCGCGGGTTCCGCAATGACGACCGGCGCCATGAAGAAGCCGTCGGCGCACGCGGGATCGAGCTGGCCCGCGAACGCGATCTGTGCGCCCGCTTCGACGCCTGCCTCCACGAGCGCTGCCACGCGCGCGTGTTGCGCGGCGCTGATGAGCGGCCCCATCGCCGCATCCGCACCCTCGGCACCCTGCGGCGGCGTGACGACAACGGCACGCACCGCAGTCTCGAAGGCCGCCATGAACTTGCGATACACATTGTCGTGCACGAGTATGCGCGCCGTTGCCGAGCACATCTGCCCTGCGTTGGCAAACGCGCCACCCACCGCGAGCGAGACGGCTTGCACCACGTCGGCGTCTTCGCGCACGATCAGCGCGGACTTGCCGCCCAGTTCGAGCGTGAGGCGCTTCATGTCCTGCGCGGCGGCCTGCATGACCTTGCGGCCCGAGGCCGTGCTGCCGGTGAACGAAATCTTGTCGACGAGCGGATGCGTCGTCAGCCATGCGCCGACTTCGCCGCCGCCATTGACCACGTTCACGACCCCATCGGGCACGCCCGCTTCGCTGACGATCGCGGCGAGCATATGCTCGGTGGGCGAGGTGAGTTCCGAAGGCTTGATGACGACGGTGCAGCCCGCGGCCAGCGCCGGCGCGAGTTTCCATGCGGTCGTGACCATCGGAAAATTCCACGGCACGATCAGCGCCGCGACGCCGACCGGTTCGTGCATGCGTTCAGCCAATAGCGCATCGTCCGGCAGCGCGACGGCTTCGGCAGCGAATACCGACGCGTCTTCGCACAGGCCCCCGTAGTAGTTGAATGTCGCGATGGCGTCGCTCACGTCGAGGTCCGCTTCGAACGGCGGCTTGCCGCTCACCTGCATCTGCATGGCGCAGAGGCGTGCGCGGTCGGCGTCCAGCAGTTCGGCTATCTTGCGCAGCAGCTTGCCGCGCGCGGCGGGCGTCGTGTGGCGCCAGGCAATGAGCGCATCGTGCGCGGCGTGCACGGCGCGATCGACCATCTCGGCCGTCGCGTGCTCCTGCCAGCCGATTGTTTCGCCCGTGGCCGCGTTGCAGATGCGCGAGCACACTTCGCTGTCCACCGCGCAGAAGGTTGCGCCCGCAATGATTGCGGCGGGCAGCACAAACGCCTCGCCGTCTATCTGCCGTTCGATATTCGTACCCATGATGTTTCTCCTCGCGCCCTAGCGGTAAGCCACACCGGGCATGATGCAAAGCATTTCGTAGGCGAGATTCGCGCCCACGAGCGCGGTCGTGCCGGCCTGGTCGTACGGCGGCGAGACTTCGACGAGATCGGCGCCTACCACGTTGAGCCCCTTCATGCCGCGCACGATCTCGAGGCCCTGATGCACGGTGAGTCCGCCCACCTCGGGCGTGCCGGTGCCGGGCGCGAAGGCGGGATCGAGTCCGTCGATATCGAAGCTCAGGTACACGGGCGTGTCGCCCACGCGCGCGCGCACTTCTTCCATGAGCGGCGCAAGCGAGCGGTTCCAGCAGGCTTCGGCTTGCACGACGGTAAAGCCCTGCTTGCGGCACCAGTCGAAATCTTCTGCGTGATAGCCCGTGCCGCGCAGCCCGATTTGCGTGACCTTGTCGCATTGCAGGAGGCCATCTTCAACGGCGCGGCGAAACGGTGTGCCGTGCGCGATCTTTTCGCCGAACATGGTGTCGTTCACGTCGGCGTGAGCGTCGATATGAACGACGGCAACCTTGCCGTACTTCTTGTGCAGCGCGCGCAGGATCGGCCATGCGATCGTGTGATCGCCGCCGAGCGTGATCGGGCGGCAGCCTGTCTCGACGATGCGGTCGTACGCGGCTTCGATCAGACGAATCGAATCCTTCAGGTCGTACGGGTTCGTTGCCACGTCACCGATATCGGCCACCTGCAGCGAATCGAATGGCGCCGCGCGCGTGGCCATGTTGTACGGCCGCAGCAGCACCGATTCCGAGCGGATCTGGCGCGGCCCGAAGCGCGTGCCCGAGCGGTTCGAGGTGCCGATATCTAGCGGCACGCCCACGAAGCAGACATCGAGGCCCTCTGTGGTCTCGGCCTGCGGCAGGCGCATCATCGTGGCGATGCCGCCGAACCGCGGCATCTCGTTGCCGCCCTGCGGCTGGTTGAACTGGCGCTCCATCTGGTGTGTCTCCGATCGTTAGAGTCAAATCGATCGGGCGATGGTAGGGGAGATCCCGCGCGGCCAAATATTGAAGTTGAGATGTTTACATCGACGGCAGTCGATGTATGCAAGCCCTTAATCGGCTAAATGGCGCGGCTAAATGGTGCGGCTAAACCGCGGCGTGGCCCCAGGCGATCAACTCGCGCTTCGTGCGCACGCCCAGTTTCGCGAACGCGCGCTTCACGTACGACTCGGCGGTGGCGACCTGAACGCCCAGGATCTGTGCGGCTTCGGGCACGGTCTTGCCCGTGATGAGGTGCGCACAGGTTTCGTATTCGCGTTTGGAGAGGCGCACGCTGTCTGCCTTGATGCGCGCGTCGAACTGCGCGAGCGGATGCATGAACGGCGCCGCATGGGCAATGCGCCGGGCGGCGCTCGTGGAGGCGTGCAGTTCGAGCAGCGGAAACAGAAACTCACTCACGCTGCGAAAACGGTTCATTTCCACGAGCGTAAACGGCGGTTCGCGCAGCCCGCGTTCGAGCGCGATGGAGTCCTGCGCGTGGCGCGTGCCGCGTGCGAGGACACATTCGTGGGCAATCCGCGCCTCGTCGAAGAGCCGCTGGCGGAACTCGCCCGGCGGGATCGCGCCGATGTCGCGCACGACCAGCATCGTGCCGAGCTTGCCGCGAATACCGGCGAAAAGCGGATCGCTTTCGTAGAAGCGGTCGTAATAGAGCGTCATCACGTCCGAAATCGCGCCCGAATCCATTCCGACCCCGCCACTGCCGATCCATTCGCAGCGATAGCCGGTTGGCATCGTGCTGTCCGCGCGCGAACGCTCGATATGCACGACATTGACGGGCACGACCTCGTGGAGCAGCAGCGTGAGGCGCGGCACGAAATCGGGCGTGCCGACGGCCTCGATCACATTGCCGAGGGTCTTGAACGAGAGCGGAAAGTTCGGTTGATCGCGGTTCAGCGGGGGGACGTTGAGCAGCATGGCGCGCCCATTCGTAATAGCTGATTCATTATAACTGAAGGGGTTAGGCCGCCAAAAATGCCTGAATCGGGCCGCAAAACACCGCTTGCCCCCCCTGAGGGGGGGCATACCGCAGCCGCGCCAGTCGGTAACGTTGACGTCACTCAATCAAAACAACTGGAAGTGACGCAAATGAGCAAACTGATTCAGGACATCGTACCGCTGGGCGCTGGCATCGGCGAATTCACCAAGCTGGAATACGGCATGGACGAAAGCGACTGGCGCGCAACCGTCGGCAAGAACAACAACTACGTGATCGGCTGGTGGGAAGGCAAGGTCGGCGCGGTGGACTTCCCGGCCACGACCGCCGACGAGGCGGTATGGCTCGTGGAAGGCAAGATCGCCCTGACCGACGCGAACGGCGGCCGCAAGGAATTCACGGCAGGCCAGGGCTATCTCCTGCCCGCAGGCTTTGCGGGCCGCTGGGAAACCCTCGAGGACGCGAAGAAGTTCTACGTCGTGCTCGAACAGGCCTAAGGACCAAGGCGAGCCGCCTCCCATGCGAGACGGCTTTGTTTATCCCGATCCATGCAGTGAAGCCAATGATGAGTACCCCTGCAGAAGTTGAAGTCGAATCGCGTCCGCCCTTCACGCTCAGCGTGCAAGAAGCGCTTTCGCGCACGCGGTTCTTTCCGTATTGGCTCGACAACCCCGCCGAACCGCCGACCGAACCCAGGCTCACCGCCAGCGTAGAGGCCGATCTGCTGATCGTCGGCGGCGGCTTCACGGGGCTCTGGGCCGCGGTGCAGGCCAAGGAGCAGATGCCGCATCTGAACGTCGTGCTGATCGAGGCGGGCAAGGTCGCGCACGGTGCGTCGGGCCGTGCGGGCGGCATCATCTCGACTTCGGTGATGCATGGCTTGCCCAACGCCGTACGGGTATTCCCCAACGACATTGCGCAGCTCGAAGCATTCGGCCATCACAATCTCGACGGCTTCGAGGAAACACTCAAGCGCTACGGCATCGACGCCGACATCGAATGGAACGGCGAAATGACCGTCGCGGTCGATCCCGAGCATATCGAGCATTTGCAGGGCGACTACGAGCTTCACAAACGCTACGGGCACGACGTCGTTCTGCTCGATGGCGAAGCGACGCGCGAGCAACTGGACTCGCCGTTGTTCGCGGGCGCGCTGTGGTCACGCAATCGCAGTGGCATCGTGCATCCGGCCAAGCTTGCATGGGGTCTGAAGCGCGCGGCGCTTTCGCTCGGCGTGAAGCTTTACGAGCACACGCCGCTCATCGATGTCATCGACGAAGGCCAGACCGTGTACGTGAAGACGCCCGAGGGCAGCGTGCGCGCGCCGCGCGTGGTGTTCGGTAGCGGTACGGCAAAGGTTGGCATTCCTGATATCAACCGGCGCGTGCTGCAGGTGCGCGACCACGTGCTCGCCACCGAACCGCTCACCGATGAGCAACTCGCGCGTATCGGCTGGAAGAATCGCCAGGGCATTTACGACACGCGCACGCAGCTCAATTACTTCCGCCTCACGAAGAACAACAACATCATCTTCGGCGGTCTCGTGAGCTATCACTTCGACGGCGCGCCGAACCCCCCGCAGGACGAGAAGGCCGAGACCTACTATCGGCTCGCGCAAGCGTTCTACCGCACCTTCCCGCAGCTAGCCGACGTGCGCTTCTCGCATGCGTGGGGCGGCCCGATCGACTACTGCTCGCGCGGCTCCGTGTTCGCGAAGCGCTATCTGAACGACAAGGCCGTTTTCGTGGCGGGTTACACGGGCTTTGGCGTAGCGGCGAGCCGCTTCGGCGCCTTCATGGGCCTGAACATCCTGTTCGATCGCGAGAGCCCCGAGCGTGCGCTCGATATCGCCAACCAGAGCCCCACGTATATTCCGCCGGAGCCGGTGCGCTGGCTGGCCGCCAAGGTCACGTTCCATGCGTTCGACGGCGCCGACGCCGAAGGCGGCTGGAAGCGCGCATGGATCAAGGGTATCAAGGCGATGGGCTTTCCGATGTGAGGGTTTAGCGCCATGTTCTCCAATACCTCCGATCTCGACCTGCGACTCATCCGCGTCTTTCTCGCCGTGGTGGATGCGCGCGGCATCACGGCGGCCGAAGCGACGCTAGGCGTGCGGCAATCCACCATCAGCACGCAGCTTTCCGCGCTCGAGGCCCGCGTGGGCTTCAAGCTCTGCGAGCGCGGGCGCGGCGGCTTTCGCCTCACGTCAAAGGGCGAACGCTTCGTGCCATCGGCGCGTGCGCTAGTTGCGGCCACAACCGATTTTGTCGCACGCGTACGCGACATCGACCGCAAACTCGTGGGCACGCTCGGCATCGGTCTCATCGGGCAGGCTTCGCATGTCGAGAATGCGCGGCTCGCGGAGGCAATAGGCGCATTTCGCAAACGCGATCAGGCCGTACGCTTCACGATGAAGGTCGCGGCGCCGCAGGAACTCGAGGAAAGTCTTGTCAACAACCAGCTCGACATTGCAATCGGTTACTTCTGGCATCGCGTGGCGGGCCTCGAATACACCGAGCTGTTCAGCGAGCGCCAGGTGCTGTGCTGCGGGCGTGGACATGCGCTTTTCCATAGTGCGCCGCACGTCAACGTGGACGACCTGCGCGAGCACGACTGGGTCTGGCGCAGCTATCCAATCCCGGAGGAGCTTGCGGGTATCGGCGACCGGCAGGTGACGGCTATCGCCGACAGCATCGACGCGGCCACGGTCCTGATCCTCTCGGGCAGCCATATCGGCTATCTGCCCGCGCATCACGCCGAGCCGTTCGAGCAGCGCGGCCTGATCCGGGCGCTCGGGCGCACCACGTTCGGCTTCGACGTGCCGATGCATTTGGCCGTCAAGCGCAGTGCCGCGGAAAAGCCCATCGTGCGCGCGTTCTGCGACGATCTGCTCAACGTCTATGGGCAACATGCCGCAGCGCCCGAATCGCTGGTGGAATGAAAGAAGCGGCGCGCGCCATACATTGGCCGCGCATGATGTGAACGTATGGAATGCAGAATAATTAGCCTGCTGTGATCGATTAAAGTGGGCGAGAGACGTTGATAGTGCGTTGACCAGTTGCTTGCATGAACAACCGGATCAACGCGGCAAGGAGTGAGACAATGAGCGACAACAGCATTACCCAGATCGAAACATTCGGTTTCGAACGCATTCCCGATGCATCGCGCTACGCGCGGCCCATCGATCTTTTCAGGCTGCTGTTCGGCGGCTGCAATACCTTCTCCACGTCGGTGCTGGGCAGTTTTCCGGTGCTGGTGGGCCTCTCGTTCAAGGCAGGTCTGTGGTCCATCGTGCTTGGCGTGCTGGCCGGCACTTGCATTCTCGCGCCCATGAGCCTGTTTGGTCCGCGCAATGGCACGAGCGATCCGGTTTCGTCGGGTGCGCACTTCGGCATTCACGGGCGGATCGTGGGCTCGTTCCTCGCGCTGCTGACGTCGATCGCGTTCTTCGCGCTCGCCGTATGGAGTTCGGGCGATGCGCTCGTCGGCGGCGCGCACAACATGGTCGGCGTGCCGGTCAACACCTGGACGCTCGGCTCGGCCTACATGGTGTTCGCCGTGCTCGTGGTGGTGGTGTGCATCTACGGCTTTCGCTTCATGCTGTGGGTGAACAAGATTGCCGTGTGGGCCGCGAGTCTCATGTTCGTGGTAGGCGCCTTCGCGTTCGCGGGCGCGTTCGATCCGCGCTACGCCGGCACGCTGCACGAGGGCGGCGCGGGCTTCTGGGTGGCGTTCGTGAGCGCCGTGCTCGTTGCGTTGAGCAATCCGGTGTCGTTCGCCTCGACGCTCGGCGACTGGGCGCGCTACATTCCGCAGCACACGCCGCGTCGCCGCGTGATGGGCGCTGTATTTGCCGCACAGATCGCCACGTTCGTGCCGTTCTTCTTCGGCCTCGTCACGGCCACGCTCATCGCGACGAAGGCGCCGAGCTATATCGCCTCGAACGATTATGTGGGCGGGCTGCTGGCCGTGTCGCCGCGCTGGTTCCTGCTGCCTACGTGCCTCATTGCGATCATCGGCGGCATGTCGACGGGCACGACCGCGTTGTACGGTACCGGCCTCGACATGTCAAGCATGTTCCCGAGGCTCCTGAACCGCGTGCGCGCGACCATGCTGATCGGCACGCTGGCTATCGGCTTCATCTTCGTCGGCCGCTTCGCGTTCAATCTCGTGGAAAGCGTCTCGACGTTCTCCACGCTGATCTGCACGTTCAGCTGCCCGTGGATGGCGATCATGGTGATCGGCTTCATCACGCGCCGCGGCCACTATCTCGGCGACGACCTCCAGGTCTTCAATCGTGGCGGGCGCGGCGGGCACTACTGGTTCACGCGCGGCTGGAATCTGCGCGCGATGGGCGCCTGGTTGCCGGCGGCGTTCCTGGGTCTTTCGTTCGTGAATCTGCCGGGGCAATTCGTCGGTCCGCTGGGATCGCTCGCGGGTGGGCTCGACCTGAGCGTACCGGTTTCGCTGGCGGTGGGCGGCATGATCTATGTCGTACTGCTCATGATCTTCCCCGAGCCGGATGCCGTGTATGGCAGGGAAGGCCGCCGTTTCGTGCGCGGCGGCGCGCGCGGGTATGCCGTTGCGCCGGTTCATGCTCCACGCATGCGCGAAGAGCAGACTGCGAGCGCGGTGCGCGAGCTGCAACGCAGCCCGGAGTATGCCGAGTAAGTCGATAAGCGCGGGGCGCAACGCCTGAGGCCGTTGCGCGCGGACCGGGTAAGATCACGGCTTTTGCGCACCGCGCAAGGAGGCGATCTTGCTTCGTTCACTCGCAAGGGTCTGTGCCGGCGCTCTGCTCGTCGCCGTCGCCCTGAACCGTCCCGTCATCGGCGCAGAAGCGGCCAACGGCAGCGACGCACAACTACGCGAAGCCGCGCTCGCGTTCATGCGCGAGAATGGGATTCCCGGCCTCGCCATCGGGGTCGCCGTGAACGGCACGGAGCGCTTCTACAACTTCGGTGTCGCATCGAAGGAAACGGGCGAGCCCGTCACGAACGAAACGCTCTTCGAACTCGGCTCGATGAGCAAGACCTTCGCCGCAACGCTCGCCGCGTGGGCACAAGTGAACGGCAAGCTCGCGCTCGATGCGCCAGTGAGCCGCTATCTGCCCGACATGCGCGGCACGCCGTTCGGCGCGCTTACGCTCATCAATCTCGGCACGCACACGGGTGGCGGCTTCCCGCTGCAGGTGCCCGACGAAGTCACGAACGACGCGCAGCTGATGGCGTGGCTCAAGGCATGGCGCCCGCGCTATCCGGCGGGCACGCAGCGCACCTATGCGAACCCGAGCATCGGCATGTTCGCGCGTATCACGGCGCAGCAGTTAGGCATGAGCTACGCGGACGCCGTGGAGAAAACGCTCTTTCCAAAGCTCGGGCTCGCACACACGTTCATTCGCGTGCCCGCCGCGCAGCGCGCGGCCTATGCGCAGGGCTACAACAGCAAGGATATGCCCGTGCGCCTGAACCCCGGCGTGCTCGCCGACGAAGCCTACGGCGTGAAATCGGATACGCGCGACATGCTGCGCTTTCTCGAAGCGAACATGGGCGAGGTCGAAGTGGAGCCGGAGTTGCAGCGCGCGCTGGAGGCCACGCATGTGGGATATTTCCGCGCGGGCCCGTTCGTTCAGGACCTCGTATGGGAGCAGTACGCTCAGCCCGTGAGCCTGAATGATCTCGTGAAAGGCAACGCGAACGCCATGGTGCTGGAGGACAACCCGGCCACGGCGTTGATCCCGCCGCTGCCGCCGCAGCCCGACGCGTTACTCGGCAAGACGGGGGCGACAAAAGGTTTTGGCGGCTATCTCGCGTTCGAGCCCGCGCGCAAGACGGCAATCGTCATTCTCGCCAACCGCAATCACCCCACCGAATCGCGCGTGCGCTTCGCGTATCGCGTGCTGGAACTGGTGCAGGGCGCGCCTGCGCAGTGATTCGCGCAGTGATTCGTAGCGAGCGTGCGGCCTCAGGCCGAATCGCTCGTCGCCCGGGCGACTCTGCCGGCGGCCGTATTCGCATTGGCCGCCGGCCCATCATGCGCGGACAGTCCGCTCACCGCCGCTGTGAGCCCGCGACCACCCGGGTTGTTGCGCAGCGTGAACGTCAGGCCTTGACGCTGTGCGATGCGCGCCACGATCGAGAGGCCAAGCCCGCTGCCGGTGCCCAGCGCATGATCGCCGCGAAAGAAGCGGTCGAGCACGCGCTCGAGATCGCCTTCGGGAATGCCGGGCCCGTTATCGATGACTTCGAAGCCGAGCGTGTCCTGTGAGCGCGTGAGCACGAGATCGATCTTGCCGCCCGCGGGCGTATAGCGGATCGCATTGTCGAGCAGATTGTTCAGGAGGGTGTTCAGGCCGTGCGCGTCGGCGCTCACGTTGCAGATGCACTCGGGCGTAACGGGCGGCCGTGACTCCAGGCCGAGGTCGATGCCTTTCTCCTCCGCGAGCAGCGAGAAGTCACCGATGGCCTGTTCGCCCAGCCGCCGCAGGCTCACGATCGTGGCGGGCGCGCTCGCCTGCGCATCTTCACGCGCGAGCGTGAGCAGTTGCTGCACGAGGCGTATCGTCCGGTTCAGGCGTGTTTGCATGCGCTCGAGCGTGCGCGGCTCGCCGTTCAGCGTGCCGTCGTGCAGCGCCGCCTGCCATTGCAGCTTGAGCGCGGCGAGCGGCGAGCGCAGCTCGTGCGCGGCATCGGCGATGAAGGTGCGCTGCGCCTGCGAGGCCGCATTCAAACGGTCCAGCAGATCGTTGAGCGCGACGACGAGCGGGCGCAGTTCGACGGGCACCGAACCGTCGACACGCAACGGCTCCAGCGCATGGGCCGAGCGCGAAGCGAGCAGCGCCGACAACGCGCGCACCGGCGCGAGCCCACGCGTCACCACGAACAGCACGAGCACGATGGCTACCGGCACGAGCAGCGCGAGCGGCCACAACGTATGGAGCGCCAGGTGCAGCGCCAGCCCATCGCGCACGGAAATGGGCTGCGCGACCTGAACGAAGCGTTCCGGCTGCGCAATGCCGTACACGCGCCAATGCACCTCGTCGTTTTCGATCGTGCGAAAGCCCGTGGGCTGGCGCGGCAGTATGGGCGTTTCCTGCGAACGGTAAATCAGCTTGCCGTCGCGGTCCCAGATCTGGATGAGAATGCGGTCGTCGGCGATCTCGTCGAAGCCGGGGCTGGACTGCTCGACCTCGCGCGCCGTCGCGACGTTCGCGGGCATGGAAAGCGCCACCGCGTGCAGCTCGTAGTCGAACAGCTCGCCCGCTTCCTCGCGCGCGGTGTGAAAAATGCCGAAGCCCGCCACCATGGAAGCGGCCGCGAAACCGCAGATGAGCCAGCCCAGCAGGCGGCGGCGGATGGAGTTCATTCCGGTCTCTTGAGCCGGTAGCCCACGCCGCGCACGGTCACGATCTGGTCGGTGCCGATCTTGCGGCGCAAGCTGTGCACGTGCACCTCGATCGCGTTGCTGCCGACTTCCTCGCCCCAGCCGTACATGCGCTCTTCGAGTTCGGCCTTCGTGAACACGCGCGCGGGCTGTTCGATGAGCACGCGCAGCAGCGCGAATTCGCGCGGCACGAGCGCGACGCTCTCGCCGTCTTTCGTTACCTCGTGCGCGGCGGGGTCGAGCGCCAGGCCGCAGTGCGCGTACACCGGCTGCTTCTGGCCCGTGCGGCGGCGTAGCATGGCGCGTGTGCGGGCGGCCAGTTCGTCGAGATCGAAGGGCTTGATCAGGTAGTCGTCGGCGCCGGCGTCGAGCCCGGCGATGCGGTCGGTGATCGAGTCGCGCGCGGTCAGGATCAGCACGGCCGCTTCACCGCCCTTGCGGCGATAGCCGTTGAGCACCTCGATCCCGTCCTTCTTCGGCAGCCCGAGATCGAGCAGCACGAGGTCGTAGACGTCGTTGTCGAGCGAAAGCTCGGCTTCCCGCCCGTCGCGCGCCCAGTCGACGGCATGACCCTCGCGGCGCATCGAGTCGAGCACCGTTTCGGCAATCATTTCATCGTCTTCCACCAGCAACAGGCGCATCGCTTGCTCCCCTAATTTCGACCTTACATTGTCGCTCATCCCGGCTTAACCGGTGCTTAAGCGGCACGCGAGGGGAGCGCTTGTCAATCAGTCGAGGAGTTTGCGCACATCGTCGTATAGCGCGCGCGGCACCTTCACGCCATCGCGTTCGCTGCGCCCGCGCGCCTCGAACCGGCGCTGCGACGGCAAACGCGCGCCCTGTGCGGTGATGGCGGCGAACAGCCGCTCCGCACGCGCCTGACCGGCTTCATAGCCGTCGCCGCCGAATCGCCGCGGATCGATCGCGATGATGAGTTCGCCGTGGCAAGGGCTCGCGCCCGCGCCGCCGTCGAAGGCCTGCGACTCCATGCTCGTGAGGTCGCCGAGCAGCGCGCCCGCGAGCAGCTCGATCATGGCCGCGAGCGCCGAGCCCTTGTGGCCGCCGAAGGTCTGCATCGCGCCGTCCAGCGCGGCGCGAGCGTCGGTGGTGGGCTCGCCGTCGCGATCGAGCGCCCAATGCGGGGGAATGGGCTTGCCTTCGCGGGCGTGCAGTTCGATGTCGCCGCGCGCAATGGCGCTCGTTGCGAAGTCGAACACGAAGGGCAGGCCGCCTTCGCGTGGCCACGCGAACGCCAGCGGATTCGTTCCGAACACACCGCGCGTGCCGCCCGCTGGCGCGACCCAGCTATGGCTCGGGTTCATCGCGATGCCCACGAGTCCTTGCGCCGCAATGGCTTCGACCTCGGGCCACAGCGCCGAGAAATGAAAGCAGTGGTTGATGGCCATTGCCGCGATGCCCTGGCTGCGCGCCTTCTGCGCGAGCACGGGCAGGCCGGTTTCGAATGCGAGCAGCGAAAAGCCGTAGTGCGCGTCCACGGCTAGCACGCCGGGTGCGATATCGCGCAGCGTGGGCTCGGCGCGCGCATCGACCTTGCCGCTCTTGAGCGAACGCGCGCAGACGAGCAGGCGATAAATGCCATGCGAGTGGCATTCGTCGCGCTGGCCTTGCGTGATGACGCGCGCGATCGCATCGGCATGCGCCTCGGACATGCCGTGCCGCAGCAGCACGTTGCGCGAGAGTGTGAAGACTTCGTCGAGCGTGAGGACGACCTGTTCGGGTGCGTCGTTCGTGACGGTGCTGGACATGGCATCCCGTGTAAAAAGACAAACCGGGCCAACGTGGCCCGGTTTTGGTGATCCGAAAGAAGCTTGGGAGAGAGGCGCGCTTGAGTCAGTCTTACAGACCGACGTCCGGCAGCGCGGGGCGCGTGGCGAGCGCCTTCTCGACCACGGCCTTCACGTGCGCGAGCGCTTCGCCTTCGAGCGGAAGGCGCGGCGGGCGCGTGGTCGCGCTGCCGCGGCCCACCAGCTCTTCGCACAGCTTGATGCACTGCACGAGGTCGGGGCGTGCGTCGAGGTGCAGCAGTGGCATGAACCAGCGATACAGCGCGAGCGCTTCGTCAAAGCGCTTTTGCTTCGCGAGACGGAACAGCGTTTCGCCTTCCTTAGGGAACACGTTCGACATGCCCGAGACCCAGCCTTGCGCGCCCACTGCCACGCTTTCGACCACCACGTCGTCGAGGCCCGCGAACAGCACGAAGCGGTCGCCCACGGCATTGCGCAGATCGATGAAGCGGCGCGTATCGCCCGACGAATCCTTGAAGCAGACGATATTTTCGCAATCCTGAAGAGCGATCAGGATGTCGGGCGTGACGTCGTTCTTGTAGATCGGCGGATTGTTGTAGACCATCACCGGCACGTCGGTGCTGGAAGCCACGGCGCGGAAATGCGCGGCCGTTTCATGGGGCTTCGACGAATACACGAGCGCCGGCATGACCATCACGCCGTCCACGCCTACGCGTGCCGCTTCCTTCACGGTTTGGCGCGCGAACTCGGTGGTGAATTCGGCAATGCCCGCGATCACCGGCACCTTGCCGCCGGCGGCGTCGCGCGCGGCTTCGATCACGGCGATCTTTTCATTCGTCGCGAGCGAGGTGTTCTCGCCGACGGTGCCGCACACCACGAGGCCCGACACACCATCTTTGACGAGATTGCTCACCACCCGGTGCGTGGCGTCGATATCGACCGAGAAGTCCGCCTTGAACTGCGTGCTGACGGCGGGAAACACCCCGCTCCACTGGATAGCGCTCACTGTGACTCACTCCTTGAATGCGTAGCGGCTCGCGCCGGTACGTGTTGAATGTGAGTGGAGTATCGCTGTCCAAATCGTTTGGCGCTTGGGGCCTTTCGCGCTTCAAGAAGACGAAATCTGCATAGTCGAGCATGGCTCAGGGAGAACCCTGGGCCTGCATGTGCGAGGCTCAGGCGCCGGACGTTTGCGCGCCTGCGGGCGTTTGCAGCAACGCGCGATACTGACTTGGCGTGACGCCCACCGTGGCCTTGAATTGCCGCGTGAACGCGCTGTGATCGTTATAGCCGCATTGCGTGGCGATGTCGGTGATGCTCAGGTCGCTCGCAAGCAGCACCGAGGCCGCGTCCAGACGCGTTTTCAGTAGCATCTGGCGCGGCGTGAGGTGAAAGATCTTGTGGAAGTAACGCTCGATCTGCGCCACCGACATGTTGATGAGCTTCGCCAGATGCGCGAGCTTGAGCGGTTGCGCATAGTTGTCCTGGATGTACTTCGCGGCGACCGCGAGCCGCTGGTAAGCGGGATGCGTGCCTTCGGCGGCCTGCAGGTCGCGCGAAATGCCCGCTACGCCCAGCACGCGGCCACGCGCGTCGTGCAGCGGGACTTTCGAGGTGAGGCACCAGCCCGGTTGCCGCCCTGGATAAAGGTGCAGTTCGAGTTGGTCGATGAGACTGCTGCCCTGGCGCACCACGGCCTCGTCCTGTGCGGTATAGCTGTGGCCGAAGCGGGAGGGGAAAACCTGCTCGGCCGTCTTGCCGAGCAGCGCGCGCTTCTCTTTGAAGCCGCAGCGCGCGGCAAGCGTGGTGTTCGCGATCACGTAGCGCGCCGCGTCGTCTTTCACGAAGAAGACCACGTCGGGCATGGCGTCGAACAGCGGTTCGAGCATGGTGAAATGCGCGACCATCTGCGCAAACGTGTCGTTTTCGAGGGCGGCGGGCAGGACCAGTTCGGGCATCGCGTGGCGCTTGGGGCGGGATCGGCGGGAAAGCACCATTGTGCCGATTTGCGCGCGCTCGCGCATCTGCAATAAAAAACGTGTGCGGCGCTATGGCGTCGTTTCTGCGTGCAGCAAGGTGTCGATTCGCGCGGGCGAGAAAGGCGGGCGCTGGCCGTTTTGCGGCCAGCCGAAGCAGAACGCCGCCGCCTCGCCGCAAATCTTGCCCTGGCAGGGACCCATGCCGCAGCGCGTCTGCAGCTTGGCGTCGCGCCACGACGCGTGGCGGGCAACGTCGTGATATGCGACATCCTCGCAACGGCAAAACACGGTGTCGGGCTGCGGGAGTGCGCGCAACGCGGGTGCCAGTTCGAATGCGGCGTGCAGGCGCACAGCGAAGCGGCGGTAACGCTCGCGCTCGGCGAACAGGCGCTGGGCGTTCGCGTTGTCCCCGAGCGCGGCATACGCCGCGATGCGGCCTTCCACCGCCGCGAGTTCCATGCCGCCCACACCCGTGCATTCGCCAGCCGCGTAAATGGCTTCCGTCGAGGTCTGTTGCCATTCGTTCACGGCGATGGCGGGAGCGTTTGCGTGGGTGCCCAACTCGCAACCCAGCGCCGCGCCGACGCCTGTATTGGGCACGAGGCCAAACGCGCAAGCGAGCCGGTCGCAATCGACGAGCATTTCGTCGTTGCCGCGCCGCACGCGCACCTGCGTCACGCGCGTTGTGCCGATTGCCTCGGTCACGTAGGCTTCGCACCAGTAAGGCGTGGCGCGCAGATCGAAGCGCATGCGCAGCGCCTGTGCGAGTTTCGCGGGCGTTTGCATGAGGCCTGCCGCGAAGCGGCGCACCGCTTGCGGTGGCGCCTGCTCGACGATTGCGGCGATCGTCGCGCCATGCTGACGTGCGGTCACGGCGGCGGCCCAGAGCAGCGGCCCGCTACCCGTGATGACGATACGCTCCCCGCGCACGGGCATGCCACCCTTGATGAGCGCCTGCAAGCCTCCCGCGCCCGTGACGCCCGGCAAGGTCCAGCCGGGATAGGGCAGGAAGCGTTCGCGCGCGCCTGAGGCGATGATGAGCTTGTCGTAAGCGAGCGTGAGCGCCCGGTCGGGGCTTTCCGCGAGCAGTTGCCGCTCCGGCAGCGTTTGCACGATGCGGGTTCCGCTTAGCAGCGTGACGTTCGCGCGTGCGGCGAGGGCATCGAGCACGGCGCGCGCGGGGCCCGTGGCGCGATGGCCGGGACCCTGACGCCAGATCTGGCCGCCAGGCAGCGCATTGTCATCGACGATGCCTACGCATGCGCCCGCCTGCGCCGCGATACGCGCGGAGTTCAATCCGGCCGGTCCCGCGCCAATGATCAGGATATCGAACTTCATGGCGCTGCATTCCCGGTGACGACATTCATGTCCGCGACGCAAACCGTCTGGCATGCAAGCCGATGGGGCACGCCGTCGATGGTGACGCGGCATTCCTGGCAAATGCCCATGCCGCACACCGGCCCGCGCAGCGCGCCGCTCACCGAACGCCGCGTGATGGGGGCGGCATTATTTGCGGCAACGGTGATGGCGGCTGCAACCGAACTGCCCTGCGCGACGGCCACTTTGCGGCCATCGACCGTCAACGTCGTATTGGATTCAGACATGCACGGCCCCCTGGGCAGCGAAGCGCGCGGGGAGATACGGCGTCGCGTCGATGGCGGCGGCGCGTCCAAGCATTTGCGCGGCAATCAGTTTCGCAGTGCCGAGCGCCGTGGTGACGCCCAGGCCCTCGTGTCCGGTGGCGAGCCACGTGGACGGATGGTTGTCGTCATCGGCGAACGAGGCAGCGGGGCCGATCAGCGGCATGCCGTCGCTCGACGCCGGGCGAAAGCCCGTCCATGCGCGAATCGCGTTCAGCGTGGGCAATTGCGGCAGATATTCGGCGGCGCGGCGCAGCATGCGCGCGAGAATCGCAGGCTCGATGGCAGGGTCCGTGTTGTCGAACTGGCGCGACGAGCCGATCAGCAATTGTCCGGTTGGCCGCGGCTGCACGTTGAATGCGACCGAGGTGCCGCTCGCGTTGTGCGCGCTCTTGATATAGCCGAGTTCGAGAATCTGATGGCGAATCGTGCCGGGATAGCGGTCGGTAATGAGCAGGTGTCCCTTCTTGGCCTGCAGCGGCAGGCGCGGCAGCAAATCGAGCGCCTGCAGGCCATTCGCGACCAGGACCGCGCCCGCGCCAATGACCTCGCCATCGGCGAGATGCACACCCGCGCGGTCGATGCGCGCGACTTGCGTTCGGGTGCGGCAGGTTACGCGGCCGCTAACCGGTTGTTCCAGCAACCATGCCGCAACAGCAGGCGCGTAAACGACGGCGTCGTTGTCGACGATCATGCCGCCTACGAGGTCATTGCGCAGACCCGGTTCCGCTTCGCGCAACTGGTGCGCGTCGAGCATCGAGCAGGCCACGCCCTGGTGTTGCAGCGCCTGCTGGCGTGCTTGCGCGAGCGCGAGTTCCTCGTCGTCGGCGGCGACCCAGAGTGTGCCGCAGCGCAAGAACGCATGGCGTTCGTCGAGGCGCGGCGCGAGCGCGTGCCACAGAGCGAGCGACCACGCGCTCAGTGCGAACTCGGCAGGCGTGTCGTCCATCACGACGAGGTGACCCATGCCAGCAGCCGTCACGCCGCCGCCCACGCCCGCGCGCTCGATGACGAGTACGTTCAGACCGTGCGCGGCGAGTTCGTGCGCGCACGCCGCGCCCACGATGCCCGCGCCGATCACGACGACATCGTGTTGACCGCTCGAACCTTGCATCACGCGGGAATGCCCCACGCGAACGGATCGTCGTCGGCGAAAATCAGTTTGGACTCCGCGCTAATATGCGCGCTACCGCGTATGCTCGGGCGCACATGGCCCGCGGGGAGTTCAGGCGCGGTTTCATAGCTCGCCTCGAATACGCTGCCGATGATGCTTTCCTGCCGCCACTGCGCGCCGGGAGCGAGCGTGCCGTCTGCGGCGAGGCACGCGACCTTCGCGCTCGTGCCGGTGCCGCACGGCGAACGGTCGTAGGCCTTGCCGGGACACAGCACGAAATTGCGGCTGTCGATGCCCGCGACGTCGGAGTGCGCGAAGAGTTCGATATGGTCGATCAACGCACCATTCGCGCCGGTAATGCCGTTCGCCTCGAGCGCCTGGCGCATCGCCCAAGTGGCTTCGGTGAGCGCTTCGACGTTGCCCGCTTCGAGCGTGAGGTTGTGATCGGCTACGAGGAAGAACCAGTTGCCGCCCCAGGCGATGTCGCCATGCACGCGGCCGTAGCCTGGCACGTCGAGCGGCACCGCCTCGCGGTAGCGATACGCGGGCACGTTGTGCACGGTGACGCTGCCGTCGGCGTGCAGTTCGGCTTCGACGTTGCCCACGGGCGTTTCGATGCGATGCACGCCGGGCGCGATGCGCCCGAGATGCGCGAGCGACGCGATGAGGCCGATGGTGCCGTGCCCACACATGCCGAGAAAGCCGACGTTGTTGAAGAAGATCACGCCAGCGGAGCAGGACGGATCATGCGGCTCGCAAAGCAGCGCGCCGACCATCACGTCCGAGCCGCGCGGCTCGTTGACGACGCCCGCGCGCACGCGGTCGAAGTCGCGACGGAAAACGGCGAGGCGTTCGGCGAGCGGGCCGTGGCCCAGCTCGGGGCCGCCTGCGATCACGAGGCGCGTGGGCTCGCCGCCGGTGTGGGAGTCGATAACGGTCAGGGTTTTCATGCCGACAATCGTAGGTCGCGCCATTTTGGGCGTCTTGCTCGAACGGCCCTTGCGCGGTGACGATTTCGGCATAGTGCGCCGCGCGTGAATGCGCGGCGGTCAGGGTGTTCCCTGACGCATGCTTTCTTTAGTCTTTCACAAGCACCAGTTGCTCCAGCTGACGCACCACCTCGGCGCGCAGGCGCGGCGGCATGTTCTGGTAGCCGAGCAGGTCGGAGATCCACAGGCCGTCTGCGGCGAGCCGGCAGATCATGAGGCGGGCGGCGGCTTCGAGCGGCAGCGGGTCAGGGCGCGTCCACTTGCGCATGGGCGCGGCGTAGCGCTCGCGAATCGCGGGGTCGGTCATCATCGCGGCCACCAGCACGCGCAGCACGTTGGTGCTGGCGGCGGGGCTCGTTTCGTCGATCGTCGTGTGCAGGTAGGCGCGCGCGGCGGCGCCGGATTTGGGCGCGCCTTGCGCTACGCCTTCTTCGATGCGCGTATGCATCTGCTGTTCGAATCGGGTCAGCGTCTGCTCGAAGAGCGCATCGAGCAAGCCCTGCTTGTTGGCGAAGTGATATTGCAGCGCGCCCTTGGTCACGCCCGCGCGTTCGGCTACGGCGTCGAGCGTGACGGCGGGCACGCCTTGATCGGTGGCGATATCGGAAGCCGCCTGCAGCAATTGCGCGCGCACCTGGACTGGGGCCTTCTTGCGGCGCGTGCCGGCGGCCGGCGCTGCTTCGTTGGGTGGGGAAGAGGGCTTCGAGGTCGCCGGAGCAGAGGGAGCCGCTGCGTCAGCCGCCTTCGCGCCGCGCCTTGTCGCGCGCGCGGGCGCCTTGACGGAGGAGTCTTTCATGGCGGCGATCATACCATTGCAGGCTTCGCGGCTAAACATTCCGTACGGATGGTATGATCCGCCGCATGCAAAATTCCAGCCCACCTTTTACCGCGTCGGCAGCCGCCAAGGCCGCGCTCGACGCCTCGATCATTCGCGGCCGCGAGGCGCTCGTGCGGCAGCAGGATGCCGATGGAAGCTGGTGCTTCGAGCTTGAGTCGGACGCCACGATCACCGCCGAATACATCCTCATGATGCATTTCATGGGCAAGATCGACGGGGTGCGTCAGGAGAAGATGGCGCGCTATCTGCGCGCCATTCAGCGTTTGCAAACGCACGGCGCTTGGGACCTCTACGTGGATGGCGCGCCCGATGTCTCGTGCAGCGTGAAGGCGTATTTCGCGCTGAAGGCGGCGGGCGATTCGGCGAGTGCACCGCACATGGTGCGCGCGCGTGAGACCATTTTGAAGCTCGGCGGCGCGGCGAAGTCGAATGTGTTCACGCGCATTCTGCTCGCCACTTTCGAACAGGTGCCGTGGCGCGCCACGCCGTTCATGCCGATCGAATTCGTGCTGTTCCCGAAGTGGGTGCCCATTTCGATGTACAAGGTCGCCTACTGGGCGCGCACGACCATGGTGCCGCTGCTCGCGCTCTGTTCGCTGAAGGCGCGCGCGGCCAACCCGCATGATGTATCGATTGCCGAGCTGTTCGTCACGCCGCCCGATGAAGAGCACGAATATTTTGCGCGCGGCAAGGGTGTGCGCCGGCTGTTTCTCGCGGCTGACCGGGCGCTGCGCCATATCGAACCGCTGCTGCCGCGTGCGTTGCGCCAGCGCGCAATGAAGCATGCCGAGGCCTGGTGCGCCGAGCGCATGAACGGCGAGGACGGCATGGGCGGCATCTTTCCGCCGATCGTCTATAGCTACCAGATGATGCAGGTGCTTGGGTATCCTGAAGATCATCCGCTGCGCCGCGATTGCGAGAATGCACTGGAAAAGCTGCTCGTCGAGCGCCCGGACGGCAGCGTGTATTGCCAGCCGTGCCTCTCGCCGGTTTGGGACACGGCGTGGAGCACGATGGCGCTCGAGCAGGCGCGTACGGTCGTGCCCGCCGATGCGGCGTCGGCAGCGATAACCGACCAGGAACTGCAGCAGCGCATTGCGCGCGCATACGACTGGCTCGCCGCCCGCCAGGTGGACGACGTGCGCGGCGACTGGATCGAGAACGCGCAGCCGGACACGCCGGTTGGCGGTTGGGCCTTTCAGTATGAGAACCCGTACTATCCCGACATCGATGACACGGCCGTGGTCGTTGCCATGCTCCACCGCCGCGGCCGCGGGGAGGCCCGCAAAACGGGCGTGGACCCCTACGCGGCACGCGTGACGCGAGCGCTCGACTGGATGCGCGGCCTGCAATCGCGCAACGGCGGCTTCGCCGCCTTCGACGCCGATTGCGACCGCCTCTATCTGAACGCGATTCCCTTCGCGGACCACGGCGCATTGCTCGACCCGCCGACGGAAGACGTATCGGGCCGTGTGCTCCTGTGCTTCGGCGTGACGGGCCGCGCCGAGGACAAGGCGGCGCTCGCGCGCGCCATCGAGTACGTGAAGGCCACTCAGCAAGCGGACGGCAGCTGGTGGGGCCGCTGGGGCACCAACTACATTTATGGCACGTGGAGCGTGCTGGCGGGCCTCGCGCTCGCGGGCGAGGACCCACGGCAGCCGTACATCGCACGCGCGCTCGCGTGGCTGCGCGCGCGTCAGCACGCGGACGGCGGCTGGGGCGAAACCAACGACAGTTATATCGACCCGCGCCTTGCCGGCACCAATGGTGGCGAAAGCACGTCGAATTTCACCGCGTGGGCACTGCTCGCGCAAATGGCGTTCGGTGATTGGGAATCCGAATCGGTGCGGCGCGGCGTGGCGTATCTGCTATCCGTGCAGCAGGAAGACGGGTTCTGGTGGCATCGCTCGCATAATGCGCCGGGGTTCCCGCGCATTTACTACCTCAAGTATCACGGGTACACCGCGTATTTTCCGTTGTGGGCGCTGGCGCGTTACCGGCGCCTCGCGGGCAGTGCCGTCGAGGTGCGCGAAGTGGAAGAGGCAGTGCTCGCAGACTGAAGTCGACGCGAGGCGCAAGCGCCCCGCGTTCTTGGCTTACCGCGACTTCGCCAGTGTTATCGTTTCGAACAACTCATAATTCGCGGTCGGCGTCTGATCGGCGCCGGGCGCGTGGTAGTAGTTCATCGTGATCGTCGTCTTGCCACCGTGCGTGCCGGGATCGACGTCGAACACCGCAATGCCATAGCCCGTGCCCGTATCGCGCTGCGCCGACCAGATCGCATCTTCGAGCGCATCCGCCGTGGGGCGCGCGAAGGTGCCTGCGGTCGTGCCCGGCACCGGGTGGTTCGGCTTCGTGAAGACCTGAGCCTGCGGATTGCCGTTGCCGGCGTCGACGCCATACACATCGAGCGGCGCGCTCGTGCCGCCGCCGCCCAGGATCAGGTGGATCGTGCCGTGGCTCGTGTCGAAGGTATTGCCCGTGCCCTGGGCATGCGTGACAGGACGCGGCTGTAGCGTGTCGACGCTCACGCCGGTCTTCGCATCGACGCCCGCGTGATGATTGCAGCCGCGCACCGGGTAGCTGCGCTCGTAGTCGTGATCGTGGCCGCACACCACGAGATCCACGCCATAGCGGTCGAAGAGGGGCAACCACGCTTCGCGAATGCCCTTGTCCGAGCCATTCCCGGTTTTCGACGAACTGAGCGCGTCCTGGTGCATCTGCACCACGATCCAGTCGATATCGTCGTCGTTCTTCGCCTCTTTCAGGGTCTGCTCGAGCCAGCGCGTCTGCACGCCATTGCTGTAGCCGCGCACGTAGAACGACGAGCCGGGCTGAATGGGCGCGTTGCCCGTGCTCGCGGCGGGGACGAGCGGCGAGGGGCCGGCCACGAAGGCCGCGGCGTCCTGATAGACCACGTCGTCGGCGTCGAGTGAGACGAACAGCACGTTGCTCACGCGGAAGCTGTACCAGCGGCCCGGAAAATGCGTGCCGTTATCGGGCAGCGTATAGCGCGTGAGATACGAATTCAGACCCTGCGGACCGTTGTAGAACTCGATCTCGTGATTGCCGGGGCACGGCATCCACGGACGGTTCGCCGACGAAGTCTGGTTGTTGTTGCCGAAGTCGCGCCACACGTCGGTCTGGTGTGCGGGATTCAGGTTCGCGTAGCAGAGGTCGCCATTGAGCAGATGAAAGAGCGGCTGGAATCGCTCCACGGCTTCCACTGCGAAGCGGCTTTGCGGCGACGAAAGCACCCAGCCCGTGTTCGGCGTGGCGAGGTCGCCGTAGCTCGTGAAGCGAAACGGTGCGCGAGCGCGCGGCGCGGTGGCGAAGCTCGCACTGAACGGGCTGCTCGCGCGGCTGTCGTTATCGGCGGTGACTTCGTAGCGGTAGGTCGTGGCCGGCTCAAGCGCGCGCAGCCGTGCGTGATACGTGAACACGACGACGCCCGTGAGCCCGTCGGTGTAAGTGCGCTGAACGGCGTGCACCGTCTCGCGTTTGCCGCGATCGGCGCTGTAGATCACGCGCGGATTCGTGGAGGACGCGAGCGATGCCCACGACACGACGACTTCGCGCGTCGGGTCTTCGCCCCAGGTGAGGTGGATCTGCTCGGGCGTGCCATCGGGCGTGGTGGCGTCGGCCTTCGCGCTGCCCCCAAAGGCGCTGGCCGCGCTCGCAAAGCCGGACGCGCCGGCAAGCTTGAGGAAGCCGCGGCGCGAGACACTGGCGCCGCTTTCGGTGGGTGCATTCTCGGGGATGTCTTTTTTCGTCATGTCGTCTCGCCTCGGGAGCGGAAGGCGAAGCCTGCGCTAGCGGACTTGCATGACTGACGCGCGCGGGCGCAAGCATCGCAGGGTGAGTGTCTGCGCAACGATGGCGCGCTTGCATGACCTCGCGATGACACTGCCCTTTTTTATGCAGCACGGCGGGCCGCGCTTCTCTCGCGCGGTCCGCTGTTGGTTTGTGTTTAGCCGTTAAGCATGAGCTTAGAACTTCAGGCGCATCCCTGCTGCGACGACCGCCTGGGTATTGCTGGACGAAGCCGCGAGGTTATATTAGGCGCCGCCGAGGCTCGTAACGGTTGTTCACTTCGAAGTTATTGAACGTCGTTGTTGAGATTGTTGTTGTCGAACGGGTGCATCGCGATGTTGCCGCCGAACCTGGAGCCCGTGGCCGACATGGGTGCGATCATGTCCACTAGCGCGTCGTGCTGGCGCCCGACTCGGGAGTCGCCGGAGAAGGCGGACGCAAGACGCCGACCCTCATGTGCCGGCTTTGGAAATTCCGCCCGAATCAGGCGATTCCATCGCAATTTCTATTGAATCGAACTCGACAATTATCTCGGCTCCGCACGTTGAAAAGAGGCGCGCAATTTTGCCGGGTTGACTATCGGTCCATCGTTGGGCTTTGGCTAGTATCTGCTGTGCCTTCTCATATTGCGAGGTGCCGGGATTTAGCACCTCAATCCTGTACACGATGTTTTGCAGGCCAAAGTCCTGCAGAGCACAACGATTCATCCCGATGAATGACACAAGCGCGCGCTGCTCTTGTAGATACAAGCCAAGCATTAATGTTTCGCTTTCTTTGGAGACGTGGATAGTGTCTAGATACCAATCGTGGAATTGGTTGAATGCTTTTAAGTCACTCATGTCTTTTCCTAGTACGGAAGTAATGAAACGGGATTGCCAAGGTCGCGGATTCTTCCGTCCCAATTGTGGGCATGGGGAATGCCGAATCCGTGATCATGGTCGAAATCCAAATCTGAGGCAGCGTTGCCATTTGCGTCGTAGAACCGTATTTGTCCGCTACCTGATGGATTCTCAACCCATGTATTAGGCGGACCACCCTCGATTGGCATTCCCGCCAGGTTTTCGTCATCGCCCTCCGGGATATCGGGCTGATAGTTGAACGGTTGCGCATTGCCAAGCGGGATTGAACCGTCGCCGCTATCATCAAACAAATCCGCTTCGTCGGCGTCGCCTTCGCTGTCAGAATCATCACCGCCGCCGAGCAAAGCACGCGCCGCCGCCTCAACGAAGCCGAGCAAGCCAAAACCATCTTCAGCCCTGGCCGCAACCCCAAGGTCAGGCAAGGGATCACGCGTAGCGCCAACGCCCCCAGCGGACGCGTTCAGTGAGGGAAGTTCGCCGTTGGCTCGCTGGAGTGCCTGAAATTCACCGTAACTTATGACTTTTGGCTGATACGCGGTACCGCCGCCGCCCGTCGCGGGGCAGCGCTGCGGCTCGGGATCGGGCTGTGCCACGCGCGGCAGGCCCCGATATTCGCGGTTGATTACCGGCACAAGCCGACCGGATGCGACTGCGTCGCATAGTAGTTTCCGCACCCCCGCGTTATCGGTCGGAAGGTTCCAGTGCGCCAGTTTCAACCGGTCGCGGACAAACGTCTGAACCTCGCGTAGTGCCTTTTCCCCGGTAATCGTACGCAAGTCCCAGTTCGGGTGGAAATGACGGGTAAAGGCCGCCCGGTCTTCCGTGAGTTGCCTGAGCCGGTCCTTTTCCCACAACTCGCCTTCGTCCACTTCGCTAAGGGGCGGCGCATTCCACGAAAAGGAGTAGCGGTCCCGCCCCGCTTTTGGGTAAAGCCAGCGTGCCGACAGATCCCGGTAGCCGCGCCCAAAACATGTCAGATCGTAATACTGCGGTCCCGGAATTAGTGTGCATTGCCATCCAGTTTCAAGCGGTACGTATAGCGTGTTCCACTTCATAAGTTACCTGTCCTGTTTTCGGATTTTCAGCGTACTCCGCGTTTGCGTGAAAATCTGCAAAACAAGGTCTGGATGTTGAGCACCCGCAAGTGTGTTCCTTCTCCGATGCAACGTCGGCCCCGGCGGCGCGCGTTTGCTGTGTCTCGGCACGTCGCCGCCGACCATAAGGATGCGCGGCGACTCAATACTCACAAGTCGATGGTGCTAGTTTTTTAAAACTCTCATGGCCATACGCGGGGATATTTGATGCTTACGGGCGCCAACCGGCACGATTCGATGGCATTCGAGTTCACGCTCGATGCCGTCGAGTCGTGCCGGACTGGAATGGGAAGCCCCGCAAACGTCCGGGAAAACAGAATGCGGACAAGGGTTATGACTTTGCCCGCATCCATCATCTGTTCACGTTTCGTTGATGACTTGCGTTAGCGAGCTTAGAACTTCAGGCGCATCCCTGCTGCGACGACTGCCTGGGTATTGCTGGACGAAGCCGCGAGGTTATAGATCGACGCATTGCCGAGCACCGGAATGCCTTGCGCACCGGAAACGCGCTGATACACGCCCTCCAGATACACGTCGGTACGGCGGCTCAACGCATAGTCGGCCTGCAGCATGAACTGGTTCCAGTGCGGCGACGCGTTCCCCTCTGCGCGGCTGACCGAGCCGTCCGTATACGTATAGGCGCCGCCCAGGCTCAGTTGCGGCGTGAGCGCGTAACGGCCATTCACTTCGAAGTTATTGAACGTCAGATAGTCGGCGTCGAACGCATTGAGCGAGCCGCCCTGGGCGATTTGCGTGGGTTCGTTGACCATCGTGCGCGTGAACACGAGGCCCACCTTCGCAGGTCCAATCGTATAGCTGCCGCCCGCGCCGAGCGTGCGGGTGCGCGCGGCCACGAACATCGGATCGTTGTCGGTGCCGCTGCCGGCGCTCAGCGCGCCGTTCGTGGTCGAGCCGGGCTCGTTGCCCTGGAAGTACGCGACAGCCAGGTTGATCGGGCCGCCGTTCCACGAAGCGCCCATCGTGTAGGCGTTATTGTTCGAGAAGCCGCCGCCCTGGTTGCTGAACGCGTAGGCGCCTTCCACCTGGAAGCCCGCGTAGGTCGCGCTGCGGAACTTGACGGCGTTGTTCATGCGCACGTCGTTGTTGAGGTTGTCGTTATCGAACGGGTGCATCGCGAGGTTGCCGCCGAAGCCGGAGCCCGTGGCCGACATCGGCGCGATCATGTCCACGAGCGCGTCGTACTGGCGCCCGAGCGTGAGCGTGCCGTACTGGTCGCTGCCAAGCCCCACCCACGCTTGCCGGCCGAACATGTAGCCGCCGTTGGAGCCCTTGCCGTTGACGACCGAGAAGCCGTTCTCGAGGTCGAAGATCGCCTTGAGCCCGCCGCCCAGGTCTTCCGTGCCGCGCAGGCCCCAGCGGCTCGTGCTCACGTTGCCAGACTGCATGCCCCACGTCGAGCCATGCCCCGTGGATGACTTCTGATTGCTGACATAGTCGAGGCCCGCATCGACCGTGCCGTAGAGCGTGACGCTGCTTTGTGCGTGAGCGCTCGTGCAGGCGGCGGCCGCCGCGAGCGCGAGGAGGTTCAACAACGCTTTTTTCATTTCGGTTCCGTAGAGAAGGAAGAATCTTCGTGTGTGGCGGAACCGGAAATTTAGGCGCGGGCGATTACGCAAACGTGTCGAAAATGGCCCTTAAAATGAAACTTCGTTTAGGTTTTTGATACCTTCAGTTCACGGGAAACGCGGGGCTCGAGGCTATGGTGGACAAATCAACCAAAGATCGGAAGGCCGATGCGGTAAGCGGCCACTCGAAAGGGCGCGTCAAGGTGCCGCAAGCCTGACGTCAGCGGATTTGACGATGGCAACGACCGTCGCGCCAGCTTTCAGGCCGAGCTGGTCCAGAATCCGGGTTTCGATGACCGAGGTGAAGATGCCCGCCGCCGTGGCGACATCGACCTCCGAATGCTCCTCGCCTCTGATGATTCCGACGATCCGGCCGGGGAACTGGTTGCGAATGCGGCTTGTGGGTGTATCCATGATTCGCAAACGTATAGGTTCGGGGTGGCAAAGGGCTGGACCATACGCGCTGCGCGGCTCTCGGGATATCGGGGTTTCCCACAGCGGGGTAAGCTTATCGAAACTATCGGATTTCGTGATGACTGGTATCCGGAATGCAAAGTTGAGTAGTCAATCATATAGGCCTACCATTTCTAGCGCATAGATGGCGTGTGGCGGCTCCCGGACACCCGTCAGTCGTAAATGGAGGCCTTTAGTGGACCACGGCGCTCGAACTCAAGACGAAAAGCTGGAAATCAAGACCACGACCTGCTACATGTGCGCGTGCCGCTGCGGCATTCGCGTGCATCTGCGTGAAGGGGAAGTCCGTTATATCGACGGCAACCCGGAACATCCCTTGAACCAGGGGGTGATCTGCGCGAAAGGTTCGTCGGGGATCATGAAGCAGTATTCGCCGGCCCGCCTCACGCAGCCGCTCATGCGCAAGCAGGGCGCCGAGCGCGGCGAAGCGCAGTTCGAGCCCGTGTCGTGGGACGTGGCGCTCGAAACGATCGAAAAGCGCCTCGCCCATCTGCGGGCAACCGACCCCAAAAAGTTCGCGCTTTTCACCGGCCGCGACCAGATGCAGGCGCTCACGGGCCTTTTCGCCAAGCAGTTCGGCACGCCCAACTACGCCGCCCACGGCGGCTTTTGCTCCGCGAACATGGCCGCGGGCATGATTTACACCATGGGCGGTTCGTTCTGGGAGTTCGGCGGCCCGGACCTCGACCGCGCCAAACTCTTCATCATGATCGGCACGGCGGAGGATCACCACTCCAATCCGCTCAAGATCGCCCTTTCGAAGTTCAAGCGCGCGGGCGGCCGCTTCATTGCGATCAACCCGATCCGCACCGGTTACGCGGCCATTGCCGACGAATGGGTGCCGATTCGTCCCGGCACGGACGGCGCGCTGTTCATGGCGCTGATCCACGAACTGATCGAGGCCGACGCGTACGATCACGAATTCGTCAAACGCTTCACCAACGCGGGCGAATTGCTGGACATGCGCGAGCAGAGCGACACGTTCGGCCTGTTCGTGAAGGACGCGAGTCTGCCCGAGGGCAATCCGCTGTTCCCGCAAAACCATCTGTGGTGGGACGAGAACACCGGCCGTGCCGTGCAGCATCACGCGCCCGGCGCACAGCCCGCGCTCGACGGCCGCTACGTGCTGGACGACGGCACGCCGGTCGCGCCGTCATTTGCGCTGTTGCGAGAGCGCTTCAAGGATACGACGCCCGAATGGGCGCAGGAAATCACCGGGATCGCGGCCGAGACGATCCGCCGCCTCGCGCGCGAGATGGCGCAAACGGCGCGCGATCACAAGATCACGCTGCCGATCCCATGGACGGACGCCTGGGGCGTAAAGCACGAAAGCGTGACGGGCAACCCCATCGCTTTTCACGCCATGCGGGGGCTCGCCGCGCATTCGAACGGCTTTCAGTCGATCCGCGCGCTCGCCGTGCTGATGTCGCTGCTCGGCACGATCGACCGCCCAGGCGGCTTCCGTCACAAGTCGCCGTATCCGCGTGCGGTGCCGCCATCGGCCAAGCCGCCAAGCAGTCCGAACGATGTCAAGCCGAACACGCCGCTGCCGTCTGGGCCGCTCGGCTGGCCCGCGGCGCCCAGCGATCTCTTCATCGACGAAGCGGGCGAGCCGGTGCGCATCGACAAAGCGTTCTCGTGGGAATATCCGCTCGCGGTGCACGGCCTGATGCACAACGTCATCACGAACGCGTGGCGAGGCGACCCGTACCCCATCGACACCTTGCTGATCTTCATGGCCAACATGGCGTGGAACTCGTCGATGAACACGAGCGAGGTCCGCAAGATGCTGACCGACCGCGGGCCGGATGGCGAGTACAAGATTCCGTTCCTCGTGGTGTGCGACGCGTTCCAGTCGGAAATGACGGCATTCGCCGATCTGATCCTGCCCGACACGACCTACCTGGAGCGGCACGACGCGATGTCGATGCTCGACCGGCCGATTTCGGAATTCGACGGGCCGGTGGATTCCGTGCGCGTGCCGGTGCTCGAGCGCACCGGCGAGTGCCGCCCGTTCCAGGAAGTGCTCGTCGAGTTGGGCAGCCGCCTGAAGCTGCCGGCATTCACGACGGCCGAAGGCGGGCGCAAGTTCAAGGACTATCCAGACTTCATCGTCAACTTCCAGACCGCGCCTGATTCCGGCGTTGGTTTTCTGATTGGCTGGCGCGGCAAGGATGGCGACAAGGCGCTCGTGGGCGAGCCCAATCCGCGCCAGTGGGAGGAATACGCGAAGAATAACTGCGTGTTCCATTACACGCTGCCCGAAGAGCTTCAGTACATGCGCGGCATGAATGGGCCCTACCTGCAATTCGCCGTGGAGAAAGGATTCCGGAAATTCGCAGAACCCATCCTTATCCAGCTCTATTCGGATGTCATGCAGAAGTTTCGTCTCGCCGCACAGGGCAAGACGGATGCGCGCCAGCCGCCCGAGCATTTGCGCGCGCGTGTCGAGCGCTATTTCGATCCGCTGCCTTTCTGGTATGCGCCGCTGGAACTTGCGGCAACCGATCTCGAACGCTACCCGCTCGCGGCCGTGACGCAGCGCCCCATGGCGATGTATCACTCGTGGGATTCGCAAAACGCGTGGCTGCGGCAGATTCACGGCGAGAACTACCTGTATGTGAATCCGCGTATGGCGCAGGAAAACGGCATCGAGGACGGCGGATGGATCTACGTTGAATCGCAGTGGGGCAAGGTGCGCTGCATGGCGCGCTACAGCGAGGCAGTCGAGCCCGGCACGGTGTGGACGTGGAACGCCATCGGCAAGGCCGCGGGCGCATGGAATCTTGGCCCGGACGCCAATGAGTCGCAACGCGGCTTCCTGCTCAATCACCTGATTACCGAAGAACTGCCTTTCGGTGATGGCCGGCGCGTTTCGAACTCGGATCCGGTGACGGGACAGGCCGCGTGGTACGACGTGCGCGTGCGCATCTATCCTGCTGAGGCCGATGCCGACCACACGCTGCCGCAGTTCGCGCCGATGCAGCCGCTGCCTGGCTCGACCGGCACGGTTGAGCGGATTCAGGCGTATTTCGCGGGCGGCGGCAAGTTCGCCGCGCGTCTGCGCAATGTTGTGACACGCAAGTAAGGAGGACCCCGAAATGACGCAAATGGCGTTGGTGATCGACCTGAACGTCTGTGTGGGGTGCCACGCGTGCGTGACGAGTTGCAAGGAATGGAATACCTCGGGGCAGGCGGGGAGCCTTTCGGACGTGCGCCCGTACGACGCGGATCCGTCCGGCACCTTCTTCAACCGCGTGCAAACCTATGAAGCCGGGGAGTTCCCGAATTCGGACACCATTCACTTTCCGAAATCGTGTCTGCACTGTGAAGACCCGCCGTGCGTGCCGGTCTGCCCCACAGGCGCAAGCTTCAAGCGCAAGGAAGACGGGCTCGTGCTCGTCGACTACGACAAGTGCATTGGCTGCAAGTATTGCTCCTGGGCCTGCCCTTATGGCGCACGCGAACTGGACGAAGAGCGCAAGGAGATGACCAAGTGCACGCTGTGCGCGGACCGCATCTATAACGAGGCGCTGCCCGAGCGCGACCGCAAGCCCGCTTGCGTGCTCGCGTGCCCGACTTCAGCGCGCATTTTCGGCGACATTCACGACCCCGAGTCGGATGCGTCGAAGGCGATTCAGGCGCGTGGCGGCTATCAGTTGATGCCGGAGTGGGGCACGAAGCCATCGAATCACTATCTGCCGCGCGTGAAGACCGAAGGCAGTTGTGGCAGCGGTTCGTGCGGGTGCAGCGGTGGCGCATCGGCGGCGTCGCCCGCGAGCATGCTCGATGCTGGCGAGCCGATCAACCTCGCGAGCCTGGCGATCCGGCGCGGCACACCGGCGATGTCGCGCGACAAGCGGCTCGATGATCAGGTGGACTCGGGCAAGCTCAATCTGGCCGCTTTCGCAACGCGAGTGAAGTCGCTGTTCGGGCGTGTTCGGCCCGCCGCGACGCAGGAGATTTGAATGAGACCCGCATTTTCCGTCGTTTTCCTGACCACGCTTTCGGGTGCGGGGCAAGGTCTGTTGATCGCACTGTTCGGCGTAGAACTGCTCACGCAGTTGCATCCCGAATGGGCGCCGTTGCAGGCAGTGCCGCGGCAGTTCTATATCTGCGGCGCGGGGCTCGCGGTTGTGCTCGGCGCGCTGGGGCTCCTCGCTTCGGTGTTCCATCTTGGTCATCCTGAGCGTGCGTGGCGCGCCATCGCCATGTGGCGCACCTCGTGGCTCTCGCGCGAGTGTCTCGCGCTCCCCTTGTTTCTTGGCACGACGTTCCTGTACGGACTGGCGCACTGGATGAACTCACCCTGGTCGCTCGCCATCGGTGCGATTGCGACCATTGCGAGTTTGGGCCTCTTTGCCTGCACGGCAATGATTTATGCTTGCCTGCGCTTCCTTCAGGAGTGGGCAACGCCGCTCACGCTGGTGAACTTCGTCCTGCTTGGCTGTGCTTCAGGCTTCACGATTGCGACCGCGTGCGCGGCCTGGCTGGCCCCCGATATCGTGCCGGCACTTGGGCTCGCCGCGTGTGTGCTGATCGTTGCGGGCTGCGTCAGCCGTGTGGCGACACTCGCACGCAACGACCGGTTGCGCCCGCGCTCGACGCTGCAAAGCGCCACGGGCATCCAGGCCAGCAAGGTCAGGCAGATTTCGCGCGGCTTTACGGCAAGCGCCTTTAATTTGCGCGAGTTCTTTCACGGCCAGTCCGATACGACGATGCAATGGGTGAAGTGGGGGTTTATCGTGGCTGCGTTTCTGGTGCCGCTGGCGCTGGTCGCGCAAGCACTGCATTCGCTGTCCGCGACCTTGCTCCTCGCGGCATGCGTCATCCAGTACGCGGGCCTCGTCGCGGAGCGCTGGTTCTTCTTCGCGCAGGCGCGACATCCGCAGAACCTTTATTATCAGCGCGCGGCCTGAAAAGGCCAAGGGCATCGGAGCCGTCGCGCCCCGGTGCCCTTGATTGACGTCTCTGCCGTTCTGCTCAATCGACTATTTTCTTTGTGACCACGAAGCCGATCACAAGGAAGACCACGCACAGCACCACGAAAATAAAGAACAGGATCTTGGCGATGGCGGCCGCCCCGGCCGCGATGCCTGTGAAGCCTAACAAGGCCGCGATCACGGCCACCACGGCGAAGAACAGGGCCAGCTTGAGCATGATCGATTTCCTTCTTGCATTGCGGCGCTGCCTCGCGGGCCGCGCCGATCTGTGGATCGAAGCCGCACCTGCCCCGCAATCGACGTGCCTGGCATGCACGGTTTTATCGCCCCGGAAACGGCGCGAACGCGAGAGTTCGCGCGATGCGAACGCGGTTCAATGGAATCTGCATCAATTGGAATTCACGTCAGGCGAGGGCGCGAAGATTGCCGTATGCCGCGGCGAAGAGGCAGGCGCTTTCGCGAAATCTCACTCGGTGTGGTGAAGATTTCACGCGCAATTGAGTTGACGTAGAAGAAATGGCGTTGGGACAAAAGAAAAACGGCCCGGCGTGTGGAGGCACACGCCGGGCCAAAACGGCGCCGCACAGGGGAGCACGGCACCGTCGAGGGTTGATAGCGAACCGAACGTTCGCGAAGAATTTGCGCGTTGCGCTTACAGGTAGGATGTTCCGTCGATATAGGCCTTGCGCCAGCGAACGATCTTCACGCTCTCGAACAATCCGGCATGCGTGAACGGATCCTGCGCGATGAAGCGCTCGGCTTCCTCGCGGGTTTCGAGGTCGACGATATAAATGCCGCCGCCCGCGCTGCTGCCGTCGTCGTTGAGTTTCGCGCCGCAGGCTAGCAACAGCGCCTTGTTGCGCGCGAGAAATTCCAGATGCACGTCGCGCTCGCGCGCCCGCACCTCGGCGTGGCCGGGCTTGTCGAACGTTTCGATTAGAAAGGGCATGGCGCGCTCCTCTTAATTGGGCACGATGGCCGACGGATGCTGGGCCAGTGGCGTCACGCTGATCTTCATGAATGGAAAGAGCGGCAGCGCGGAAAGCAGCGTATGGAGTTCGTCGTTTGATTCGACATCGAACACGCTGTAATTCGCGTATTCGCCGGCCACGCGCCACAGATGGCGCCATTTGCCTTCTCGTTGCAGCTTCTGCGAAAACGCTTTTTCGTCGGCCTTCAGGGCGTCGGCGAAGGCGGCGTCGGTGCCGTGCGGAATCTGCACCTGCATGTGCACGAGATACAGCATGAATGGTCTCCGTTAAAGGTATGGGTTCAGGGGAGGATGCGAATCGACTCCAGTCAGCCCCAGGCGAGAATCGCAACCGAATAGACGATGCCGATCCAGAACATCATGATGACTGTGTAGCCCATGATGTCCTTGAGTTTGAGCTTCGAGAGCGCGAGGGCCGGCAGGATCCAGAACGGCTGCACGAGGTCGTTCCATGCGTTGCCGAGCATCACGGCCGTCGACGTATGGCCCACGGAGGCGCCGATCGTCTTCGCTGCCTCGATCATGAACGGGCCCTGAATGACCCAGTGGCCGCCGCCAGAGGGCGCGAAGAAGTTGATGACGAATGAACTGATCAAGCCCCAGAACGGCAGCGTGCCCGGTGTGGCGACCTTTACGAACGCTTCGGAGAACGTATTGACGAGACCCGAAGACGCCATGATCGCCATGATGCCGGCGTAGAACGGGTACTGCAGAATGATGCCGCTGATCGTACGAATGCCTTCGTTGAGCTTCTCCACATAGCGGATCGGCGTGCCGAGCAGCAGGATGCCGAGAAACAGAATGAAGAAGTTGATGAGGTTCAGGTCGATCGAGCCGCCCTGCACGAAGTGCAGCGCGACATAGCCCATGCCGATCAGGCCGATCACATAGCTCAGGATGCGGCTGTTGTTCAGGCGATTGGCGAGCGTGTTGCCTTCGTCGAGATCCACGCCGAGTGCGGCCGCCTTCTGCTGCTTTTCTTCCTGGGCGCGGTCGATCTCCTTGATCGGCTGACCAGGCTTGGGGTGCAGCCATGCGTTCAGGAGCGGCAGCGTGATGATGGTCACGAGGCTCGTGATGAGCATGGTGGGCGAGAAAATCGTATCGGAGAGCGGAATGACGCCCATCTGCGCTTCGAGCGGATGCCCCTTCGTGGAGATCAGCACGGGAATGCTCGCCGAAAGCCCGAGGCCGTAGAGCGTGAAGCCGCTATAGGCCGAAGCGATGATGAGCGGATAGTGCACGCCTTTCACACGCAGCGCGAGCTTGCGCGCGACGACGCCGCCGACCACGAGGCCGAAGCCCCAGTTCAGATAGCTGCCGATGCCGCCCACCAGCGTCGCGACGATGATCGCCATGCGTGGATCGTTCACACGTGCCACCAGGCGGTTCAGAAAGCGGTCGGTGAGCGGTGCCGTTGCGAGCACGTAGCCCATCGCGAGAATCACCGCCATTTGCGTGGTGAACGCGAGGAGCGCCCAGAAGCCCTTGCCCCAGCTCGTGGTGAGGGCGGTGACGGCTTGCCCTTGCACGATCACGGCAAGCGCCATCGTCAGCAGCGTGAGGCCGATCGCGAACACGAATGGATCGGGCAAATACCGGCGCATCAGCTCGGTAAAGAAAGCGGTGACTTTCTGCATGGAGGTGTCTCTATCTGAATCGTAATAGTTGTCGGGTCTCTTCGGCTCTTGGCGCGCGGGTTCGGCGCGCTTATGAGTCGTCGTGGCTTCGGGTCTTGCGATGGCGGGCGAGATGCATGAGCTGGCGGTCGCGCCAGCCCACACGGTCGTCCCATTGATCGAGCGACAGCGCTGCGCGTCTTGCTGCCTCGACTTGCGCGACGAGTTCAGGCGTCCACGGGTCGTGCTGACCGCGTTCGGCGCCCATGCGTGCGTACGATGGGCCCATCTTCTGCGCATGCGAGGCGATGCCGCCGCGCGTGTTCAGATCGACGGTCTCGAACGGGCCGATCACCGACCAGCGCGGGCCGAGGCCTTCGCGCATCACGGTGTCGATGTCTTCCACCGACGCCACGCCGTCGCGCACGAGGCAATACGCCTCGCGCAGCACGGCGCCTTGCAGGCGGTTGAAGATGAAGCCTTCCACTTCGTGCTTCACGCGCACGGGCTTCATGCCCGCTTCGGCGTAGAGCGCGATCGCGCGCGCAGCCGCCGCTTCGGATGTGAACGGCGCGGGCACGACCTCGATCACGGGCACGAGGTAGGGCGGATTGCCGGGATGGGCGACGAGGCAGCGCGCGCGCCCTGGCAGCGTTTCGTCCACGAATTTCGACGCCGCGAGAAACGACGAAGCACTTGCGAGTATCGCTTCGGCTGGCGCGGCGCGGTCGAGCTGCGCGAAGATCTCGCGCTTGAGTTCGGCTCGCTCGGGCGCGCATTCCTGCACGAGATCGGCTTCGGCCGCAGCGGCTTCGAGCGAATCGACGATCGCGACCCGCGCGGCGATCTCGTGCGCGCTTTCGTCGAGCAGGCCGTGTTGTGTGAGATCGCCGAGACGCGATGCAATCTCTTCAGGCGCTGCGGCGCGGCGCGCAGCGTCGGGATCGTAGAGACGCACGCGCCAGCCGGCCCGCGCGAAGCAAATCGCGAACGCCACGCCAATGCTGCCCGCGCCGACAATGCCGGCGCGTCGCGGTTGGCATGCTTGCGTCGGCATTTCGAGGGCCGTCATCGTCAAACCCCTGCGACGCCAACGGTCATGCCGCCGCACACGTAGAGCACCTGGCCGGTCACGAAGCCGCTGCGCGCATCGAGCAGATAGGAAGCCGCGTGCGCGACATCGTCGGGCGTGCCTACGCGCTTCACGGGTACGGCATTGATGATTGCTTCCGTGCGCGGCGCGCCGGGCGGATTGGCGCGGTCGAACAGCTCGGTGCGGATGGGGCCCGGGCCAATGGCGTTCGCGGTTACGCCGAACGCGCCCAGTTCGAGCGCCCACACGCGCGTCATGCCGATCAGCGCCGCCTTGGTGGCCGAATAGGCCGTGCGCAACTCCTTGCCGAGCGCGGCGCGCGACGACATGTTGACGATGCGCCCAAAGCCCGCGGCCTTCATGCCGGGCAACAGCGCCTGCATGCACTGCTGGGCGCAGCGCACGTTGAGGGCCCATGCGCGTTCGAGTTCTTCGAGCGACTGGTGCTCGGCGTCGTTGGGCACGACCACGCCCACGTTGTTGATGAGGCGCGTGATCGGGCCGGCTTCCAGCGCGCGAGCGAGTGCGGCCGCCGTCGCCTGGGTGTCGGAGAGGTCGGCGATGATGCCGTCGCCCACGCGGTCGATGACGACGGGCTCGTAACCGTCGGCCTCGCAGCGCGCGGCGCATGCGGCGCCGATGCCAGCGGCGCCGCCAGTAATCAGGACTCTTTCTTTAGCCATGTTTTCTCGGGAATTCGGATAAAACAAAGGATTGCGAATTAGTTCGTCAAACTGTTGCGACCGGCGTGACGGGCGACCCCATCGCGCCCGGCAACCGCAGCGGCGGCGCGGTGAGCATGAAGCGTGAGCGCTCGTGCGCGCGCAGCCACAACGCGAGATCGCGCAAATACCAAAGCTCGCCCAGCGGCAGGCCGAGCTTGAAGAGGCAGTGGTGATGCAGCGGCATGAGCGGGTGGTCGCCCGGCGCGGCCGGCGCTCGTGCGGGATATCGTTCGACGGCGTAATTGTCGGCGGCGAGCGCGGCGATGCCCGAGTCGGTGATCCACTGCAGCAGGCGCTCGTCGCGTCCGTCGAGTGCGCTGCAGTGGCTCGACAAAACGGCTTCGTCGGGCTGGCGGTTCATTTCGAGCACCATCTCGGCGAAGCCTGTGCGCAGCACGAGCATGTCGCCGCGCTCGACTTCGACGCCGTCCGCCTCGATCACGTGCATCAAATCGTCGTAGCCCACGGTGCGAAACTCGCGGCCAAAATGCGCGGCGAAATCGATCAGCACGCCGCGGCCTTGCATTCCCTTCACGGCAAGGTGCTCGATGCCGAGCACTTCGGCGTGGCTGTGTTCGCCGCCGCAGGCGTGGGGCGCGAAGTTGTCCTCCGCGCGATATTCCATCGGGCCGACCACGTCCACGTTCGCGCGATAGCCGTTGTAGTAGACGCTCTCGGCCACGCCGTCACCGTTGGCGTCGAAGCGCGCGCCCACGTGCGCGAGCGAATCCCACTGCGTGGAGTATTGCAGCGAGAGCAGCACCTGATCGTCGCTCACCACGTCGGTTGCGCCCGTCTCGTTGCGCGCGAACGGGAAGTTCACGTAGGGCAGGCCGTCGCGGAAGGTGGGACGCAGCACCGGCGGATGGCGGCGCACGTTGAGCTTGCTGTCACCCGGAAAGTCGAGCGGCAGCGAGAGCGTGAACGTGAGACCCGCGCGAATTTCTTGCGCGCCCTTGAGCACCTGCTCCGCGCCGATGAGATTGGGGCGGCCCAATTGATCGTCGGGACCGAAGTCGCCCCAGTTCGAGCCTTCCGGCCGGTTCTTCCAACGCATGCTTTGACCTCCACTTCAGGAATTCCGCGCTTGGCGCATCGCTACATTCAGTGCCCGAGACGTTTGACGTGTCTCAGGCGGCGAGGAGCGTTGGCGGGATTTGCGCGTACACCTCGAGCAGCGCTTTCACGGCGTTCTGCTCGTTATTGAGAAGGCGCGCCTTGGGCGCGCCGATGACGAGCGCAAACGCCTCGCCGTGAATCAGGAAACCGCGCGCGAGGCCGGCTACGTCCTCCACGCTCTCGCCCGTCGAGCGATGCCAGCCGTCTGTCACGCCCTGCTCGACGTCAAGTTCGAACGCGGCGCGGTCGATCACCGCGCCACTGGCCGAGTGCAACTCCGGTTCGAAGCTGTCGAGCAGTTTGGTGCGCGCGGCCGGGGCGAGCGCGCCGAGCAGTGCCTTGCCCGCAGCGCTCGCGATGGTCATGAAGCCGCCCGGCTCGTCGCTATAGCGAATCTTCTGGCGCGACTCCATCACGTCGAGATAGACCACGCGGTTGCCCGCAAGCGTGGCGAGCGCGGCGGTTTCGCCGGTGGCGTCGCGCAACGCGGAAAGCAACGGCTGAAACATCAGCGTGAGCGGGTCCTCGCTGCAGATGTCACGCGCGACGTGCAGCAAGCGCTGCGTGGGGTAATAGCCCGCCTTCACGCCCGGCGCGTACAGATAGCCTTTGGCCACCATCGTCTGCAACAGCGCGTGGCAGCTCGACAGCGGGATCTCGGTTCGACGCGCAATCTCGCTGTAGATCATCGGTTGCCGGACTTCGGCAAAGAGGTTGATCACGTCGAAGACGCGCACTGCAGTTTTCACATCCATGAGAGTATTATCGGCATACCGATAACAGCCTGACAATACGGTTACGGGTAAACACCTAAATCGTCGCAACCGCGGCCCGGTCGGGCGGCGGTCGAATTGAGGGTTATCCCTTGGTTGACGCTAACGAACGACCGTTTCATAGTCCGCACCTTCCGGCACTTTGTTCGTTAAATGAAAGGTAGTTCGTAAAGCGAACGTTATCGCAAGCCACTTTCGAATCGGACAGAGCCCGGGAAACGGCGCGTTTCGCTTTGGAAACCGCCGCTCGAAATCGAAATCTGGAGACGTCTTTTGGCAGCAACTTCCCTCGACACCCAGCATCGCCAGGCTCGCAAGGCGGGCATCGCTTCGTTCGTCGGCACGACGATCGAGTGGTACGACTTTTACGCGTACAGCACCGCGGCCGCGCTCGTGCTCGGCAAGCTCTTTTTCCCTTCGACGAATGCGCTGATCGGCACGCTGGCCGCCTTCGCCTCGTTCTGGGTTGGCTTTCTCGCGCGCCCGATTGGCGGCATCGTGTTCGGCCACCTCGGCGACAAGGTGGGCCGCAAGAAAACGCTGATCGTCACGCTCATGCTGATGGGCGGCTGCACCACGCTCATGGGCCTGTTGCCCACCTACAACCAGGTGGGCGTGCTCGCGCCGGTGCTGCTCATCCTGCTGCGTCTCACGCAGGGTATTGCCATGGGCGGCGAATGGGGCGGTGCGGTCGTGCTTTCCTCGGAACATGCGCCCAAGGGCAAGGAAATTTTCTATTCCGCGTTCGCGCAGCAGGGCTCGCCTGCGGGCAATCTGCTCGCCACGGTCGCGTTTCTCGTGATTTCCATGCTGCCCGATCACCAGTTCATGACCTGGGGCTGGCGTGTGCCGTTCCTGATGTCGGCGGCGCTGGTGGCCGTCGGGCTCTTTATTCGCATGAGCGTGGACGAGTCGCCCGCCATGAAGGAACTGCAGGCGAAGAACAAGGTGGCGAAGCTGCCGATCGCCGAAGTGCTGCGCCATCACAAGGGGCTCGTCGCGATGGGCGTGGGTGCCTGCGTGATCGCGCTCTCGGCCACCTACTTCAAGACCACGTTCGCGCTTTCGTGGGCCGTGACCTCGATCGGCTTCGACCGCACGCAGTTCTTGAGCGTCATCACGTTCGCGATTGTCGTGCAGTTGATCGTGCAACCGTTCGGCGCGGTGCTCGCCACGAAGATGGACCTCAAGAAAGCGATCATCTACATGCTCGTGCCCGAGATCGTTGCGCTGCCTCTCATGTTCTCGATGATCGCCACCGGCTCGACGAAGCTCGCGATGATCGGCATGGCGCTCGCCTCGATTCCGCATTCGCTCTACTACGCGGCCATGGCGGGCATGCTGGCGAAGGCTTTCCCCGCGCAGGTGCGCTACACCGGCATTTCGCTCGCTTATCAGATTTGCGGCATGGTGTTCGCGGGCACGACGCCGATTCTCGGCCAGTATCTGCTGAGCGCCACGGGCAGCATTCTTTCAGTGGTGGCGCTGGGCGTGGTGCATGTGCTGATCACGCTGGTTTGCGCGCTGATGCTGGTGACGCGCATGCAGGGCGAAGGCACGCTGGAGGCGCAGCGTGCGGTGACGGAGCGGGTTTGATCTGCTGAATACTTGCGATGCATGGCAAACGGGGCGCGGGCGATTGGGTCTGCGCCCCGTTTGCGTTCAGCGCTCACCCCCGCGCCTTCTCCGACTCCTGATACAACTCGCGCAGCGACTGCCCAAACGTCGCATCGACATCGCGCAGCACGCCTGCGCGCGTGAACAAGGCAACCGGCGGCAGCGTCCAGTCGAGCGTGTACGGCACGATGGCCACGCCCGCGAAGTGCACGAGTTCCTCGGCAATATCGGCGGGCACGATCGACACGGCGTTCTCGTTCGTGCTGATCATCTCGCCGATCAGCCGCGACGTGTAGCTCTCCACGATCGGCACGGGCGGCGCCACGCCCGCATGCAGGAACAAGTCGGAAATCTGCTCGCGGATAGGCGTGTGCGGCGCGCCCAGTATCCAGTCCAGTTCGACCAGCTTTTCCCAGTCGAGCTTGCCGCGCGCCAGGCGCGCCGCGAGCCGCCGGCTCGCGATGAGCCGCGGCTTTTGCTGATGCAGCACCTCGAAGCGCAACTGCGAGACATCGACAGCAGAAGACGCGCGTCCGATCACGATATCGAGCGTATGGTCGCGAAGCTGCGGCAGGAGCGCGTCGCTCGTGCCTTCGTGAATCGTCATGGTGACGCGTTGCGGCAGCCGTGACTGCGTGAGGCGAATGGCCGCGGCAAGCGTGCGTCCCGAGATGAACGGAATCACGCCCACGTGCACGCGCGTGGCGTGCCCGGCCACCACGGCTTCGATGTCGCGCGCGAGGTGGTCTAGGTCGTGCAGCATGGCCTGGGCGCGCGCGAGCACCACGTTGCCGAGCGCCGTGGGCGTCATGCCGCGCGGCGTGCGGTCGAAGAGCGGCGCGCCGAACATGCTCTCCATTTCAGCCAGCGCGTTGGTGACGGCGGGCTGGCTCGTCGCCATGTGTTCCGCCACGCGCGTGAGCGAGCCGTGCTGGCGGATCTGCAGGAGCAGGACCAGATGGCGCATTTTCAGGCGCGTATTCAACCGCCTCGTCACGTCGTCAATGCTGAAAGACACGATTCCCCAGGGTATTACGAAAAAATGATGGCCCCATACTAAATCAAAATGGACACGTTATGAGGGCTCTCTAGAATCGCCTCATTCGAACACGCCAGGCCGCGCCAGCCCCGATCCAGGTTGGCCGGCGCGAGCCGGGCCCATCCATATCGAGTGAGGAACATGAACAAGACCGATCGTCAGGCCGCTCTGGAATATCACGAATTTCCCACCCCGGGCAAGATTTCGGTGACGGCCAGCAAGCCGCTCGTCACCCAGCGCGACCTCGCGCTCGCCTATACGCCGGGCGTGGCCGTGGCCTGCGAGGAGATCGTCGCCGATCCGCAGAACTCGTTCCGCTACACGGCGCGCGGCAATCTGGTGGGCGTGATCACGAACGGTACGGCCGTGCTCGGTCTGGGCAACATCGGCGCGCTGGCCTCCAAGCCGGTCATGGAAGGCAAGGCGGTGCTCTTCAAGAAGTTCGCCGGCATCGACGTGTTCGACATCGAAGTGACCGAAAGCGATCCGGACAAGCTCGTGGACATCATCGCGAGCCTCGAGGCCACGTTCGGCGGCATCAATCTGGAAGACATCAAGGCCCCCGACTGCTTCACGGTCGAGCGCAAGCTGCGCGAGCGCATGAAGATTCCGGTCTTCCACGACGATCAGCACGGTACCGCCATTACCGTTTCGGCCGCGTTCATGAACGGCCTGAAAGTGATTGGCAAGGACATTACGAAGGTCAAGGTCGTGACCTCGGGCGCGGGCGCGGCGGCGCTGGCGTGTCTGGACCTCATGGTCGATCTCGGCTTGCCGCTGAAGAACATTTGGGTGACCGACATCGACGGCGTGGTCTACCAGGGCCGCACGACGCTCATGGACCCGGACAAGGAACGCTTCGCCCAGGACACCTCCGCGCGCTCGCTTTCCGACGTGATCGAAGGCGCGGACGTGTTCCTCGGCCTTTCCGCGGGCGGCGTGCTCAAGGCGGAAATGGTCAAGAAGATGGCTGACAAGCCGCTGATTCTCGCGCTTGCCAACCCCACGCCGGAAATCTTCCCCGAGGTCGCGCTCGAAGCGCGCCCGGACGCGGTGCTCGCCACGGGCCGTTCGGACTTCCCGAACCAGGTCAACAACGTGCTGTGCTTCCCGTACATCTTCCGCGGCGCACTCGATGTGGGCGCAACGACCATCACGCGCAACATGGAAATCGCGGCTGTGCACGCGATCGCCAAGCTCGCGGAAGAAGAGCTGAACGATTCGGTCGCCGCCGCATACGGCGCCTATGATCTGCGCTTCGGCCCGAAGTACCTGATTCCGAAGCCGTTCGATTCGCGCCTGATCGTGCGTATCGCACCGGCCGTGGCGAAGGCGGCGATGGAAGACGGCGTGGCCACGCGTCCCATCGACGACTTCGGCGCCTACACGAACGAGCTGCAGCAGTTCGTGTATCACTCGGGCGCGTTCATGAAGCCGATTTTCGCGGCCGCGAAGCAGTTCGTGCGTGACGGCGGCAAGTCGCGCATCGTGTTCGCCGAAGGCGAGGAAGAGCGCGTGCTGCGCGCGGTGCAGGTGATCGTCGACGAGAAGCTCGCGCGTCCGATCCTGATTGGCCGCCCGGAAGTGCTGCTCGCCCGCATCGAGAAATTCGGCCTGCGCCTGAAGCTCGGCGAAGACGTGGAAGTCACGAACCCCGAGTACGACGAGCGCTTCCACCAGTACTGGACAACCTATTGGGAACTGCGCTGCCGCGACGGCATTTCGAAGGAAATGGCGCGCGTGGAAATGCGCCGCCGCCTCACGCTGATCGGCGCGATGATGGTGCGCCTGGGCGACGCGGACGGCATGGTGTGCGGCACGGTGGGCGCGTATCACGACCACCTGCGCTTCGTCGATGAAGCCATCGGCATGCATCCGAACGCGAACACCTATGCGGCGATGAATATCCTGCTGCTCGACAAGCGTACGGTGGCGATCGTCGACACGCACGTGAACGACAACCCGAACGCCGAGCAGATTGCCGAATTCACGCTGGCGGCTGCGCGCCAGATGGAATGGCTGAATCTGCAACCGAAGGTCGCGCTGCTCTCGCGTTCGAACTTTGGCTCGGGCAGCTCGGCTTCGGGCACGAAGATGCGCGAAGTGCTCAAGCTCGTGACGCAGAAGAATCCCGATCTGGAAATCGACGGGGAAATGCACGGCGACTGCGCGCTGGACGAAGCACTGCGCCTGCGCATCCTGCCGCATTCGAAGCTCAAGGGTGCGGCGAACCTGCTCGTGTGCCCGAACGTGGACTCGGGCAACATCGCCTACAACCTGCTCAAGACGGGTGCGGGCAGCAACGTGGCGGTCGGCCCGTTCCTGCTGGGCGTGAATGCGCCGGTGAACGTGCTGACGTCGAGCTCGACGGTGCGACGGATTATCAACATGGCTGCCTTGACCGTGTTGCAGGCGAACCGCGACTGAGCGTAGACGCAGGACGCACGACCTGCGTCCTGATAAAAAAACGCGCGATGGCTTCCAGCTGTCGCGCGTTTTTTCTTTTGAGTCAAGCCGCGGTTTCGGCTAGCTGTTCGTCGATCAGGCGGCGGGCCGCGCTGTAGCCGCCCATCAAGGCGTCGATATCGGAGCTGAAGGGAAGGCCGGCGGCGCTCTCGATTTTCAGGGGCGAGGGAAATGCGCGCTCGCCGTTGGGCGCGATGCTCACCACGGCCGCGTAGCGAGGACGTTTGATTTCGGGGCGCTCGAGCGGGATCGTGCCATTCGCTTCGACGCCAACGCGGATTGCGTAGCCGCGATATTCATAGGTGCGATTCATGACTGCATTGCCGTACGGATTACAGTGTGCAAGGGTACGGCGCACAAGCTTAAGTCAACCTTACGTAAGCACTGAATAAACCGCAAGAAACCTTGTCACGCTGCGTGCGAATCGAGGTAAGTCGAAAGGCGATGAAAGGCACTGGTTAGTAAGGTGCGCAAAGGATTCTCTTCCGACGAAAAAAGCGTATTCGCAGGCGCCTTCTCTTAAGGTTCTCTTCAGCTTGGCGCAGGCACGATCTCGTAATCCTGCCCAGCGTCGCGCGTTGCCATGCGCCTGACATTCGCGAGGCGTAGGGTGGAACCAGCCAGCCTGGATATCGTTGTCCGCACAACTTTCGGGAGTGCAGCGCCATGAAGCCGCCGACCGATCGCCTGCACGCGTACCTGTTCGTTGCTTCGCTTTCGGCGATCCTCATCCAGGTCGCCGTGTTCATATCGATCCTGCTGCTGCACGTGCCGGAACGCGCCTTCGAGTCGTCGCCGTTTCGGGTGGCCGTGCTCGCGGCAATAGGCTGCGTGCTGCTCGTGGTGCGCTGGCAAGCGCGGCGCGCAACGCGCGAGGCCGCGTCACGCAACCGCAGTCAGGCGAAGCTGCGTGCTACGCGCGCGGCGTGCGCCTCGAAGCGCGCAGCACGCGCGCCGCTGCGTGCGCGCCATCTCCGCAATGCCATGACAGCGGCTGCGGCTCGCTCGAGCGCACGCTAAGGCGCTACGAACTTCAGCCATCCACAGGCGGGACGGGCATCTCGAGGTTGAGCTGGTAGAAAGCGGCGTCGAGCCAGTGTCCGAACTTGAATCCCGCTTCCTTGATCGTGCCCGAGTGCGTGAATCCAAGCTTGGTATGCAGCGCAATGCTTCCGCCATTGGTGGCGTCGATACAGCCCACGAGCACGTGAATCTGTTTCTCACGGGCGCGGCGGATCAACTCCAGCAGCAGGCGTTCGCCAAGGCCACGGCCGCGCTGGTCGTGGTGCACGTAGACGCTGTGCTCGACCGTGTACTTGTTGGCGGGAAACGCGCGGAATGTGCCCCAGCTCGCGAAGCCGAGCAGCGTGCCGGCTTCGTCTACGGCGCCCACTACCGGAAAGCCGCTCGCGCGCTTGGTGCCGAACCACGTGGCCATGGCCTCGGGCGGGCGCGGCTTGTAGTCGTAGAGCGCGGTTGAATTGACGATCGCGTCGTTGAGGATCTCGAGAATCGCCGACGCATGGTCCGCTTCGTTGCAATCGATGAAACGCACGCCGTCGCTCCGTGAATTCGAATTCATAGGGAATCCTCTTTAAATGAAAAGGGTGGCAGATTGAGGCGCATCAGGCGGGTTCAGATGCCGCTCACGTCGCAAATGGCAACGACGTAGCGCGCGGCGCGGGCGCCTGGGTTGCTGAAGATCAGTGGCTGATCGAGCCGCATGGCGAGGCAATCGCCCGCATGGAGCGAATGCCGTTCATTGCCCAACTCCACGTCGATCCTGCCTTCCGTCACCCAGACCTGCTGGTGAATCACATTGTCGCGGCCGCCCGTTTCATAGGCGACGCGCGCGCCGGCGGGGAAATCCACTTCGACCAGTTGGATCGGCGAAGGCCAGTTCGGCGGCGACACGCTCCGGCGCATATAGCCCGACTGCGGATCGCGCCACTGTGCCTGCTGTTCCCGGCGTACCAGGGGGTCAGCGGGCGCACTCTCGCCACTAGCGCCGAAGAGGCTCGCCATCGAGACCGAAAGCCCCGCCGCGAGCTTTTCGAGCACCACCGCCGTGGGGCTGGCGGCGCCGCGCTCGATCATCGAGATCATCGAGCGGCTCACGCCACTGCGCGTAGCGAGCGCGTCCAGCGTCAGGCCGCGCGTTGCGCGCAAGTCGCGCACGCAGCGGGCGATGCGCTCGTTGATTCCGCCGTCGGTCGGGCTGTCCATTTGGTTCGATTCCAAGATGATGGAGTTATTATCCAGTAAATTGGAAATCGTGGTCAATAAAAAGCGCGCGGCCCGGTATCAGGGCCGCGCGCTCGGCGCGTTACCGTTTTTCCGGCAGGAACCAGTTCATCACGAGCGCGCAGATGCCGCCAGTCGCGACGCCCGACTCCAGCACGTTCTTGAGCGCATGCGGGAGGCTGGTCAGGATTTCCGGCACCTGCGAGACGCCGAGGCCCAGCGCGAGCGACACCGCGATGATGAGCAGCGCGCGGCGGTCGAGGCGAGTGCCCGCGAGGATGTTGATGCCCGAAGCGGCCACCGCGCCGAACATCACCATGGCCGCACCGCCCAGCACGGGCTCGGGCACGGCCTGCAGCACGCCCGCCACGGGCGGGAAGAGGCCCAGCACGACGAGCATGCCCGCGATCCAGAGGCCCACGTGGCGGCTGGCGATGCCGGTGAGCTGGATCACACCGTTGTTCTGCGCAAACACGGAACTGGGGAACGTGTTGAAGAAGCCGGCGAGCAGCGAGTTGAAGCCGTTGACGAGCACGCCGCCCTTGATTCGCCGCATCCACACGGGGCCTTCCACCGGCTCTTTCGACACCTTGCTGGTGGCGGTGACGTCGCCGATCGCTTCGAGCGAGGTCACGAGGTAGATGATCAGCATGGGCACGAAGAGCGACCAGGAGAAGCCCAGGCCGAAATGCAGCGGGGTCGGAATCTGGAACAACGCGGCTTCACGTGCGCCGGTGAAATCGAGCCGACCCATTGCGCCCGCAACGATATAGCCGATGGCGAGTGCGATGACGAGCGCCGTGCTGCGCACCCAGACGATCGGCACGCGGTTGAGCACGATGATGGTGCCGAGCACGAGGCCCGAGAGCGTGAGGTTCTGGACGCTCGCGAAGTTGCCCTTGGCGATGGCGCCATAGCCGCCGCCCATGCTGATGAGGCCGACCTTGATGAGCGTGAGGCCGATCAGCAGCACGACGATGCCGGTGACGAGCGGCGTGATGAGGCGCTTGATGAAGGGCAGGATGCGCGACACCGCCATTTCGACGAACGAGCCTGCGATGACGACGCCGAATATCGCGGCCATCACCGTAACGACTGGCGTGCCCTGCTTGACCATGAGGCTGCCGCCCGCGATGAGCGGGCCGACGAAGTTGAAGCTCGTGCCTTGAACGATGAGCAGGCCCGCGCCGAGCGGCCCGACGCGCTTGCATTGCAGGAACGTGGCGATGCCGGAAATAACCAGCGACATCGAGACGATCAGCGTGGTGTCACGGCTGGAAACGCCCAGCGCCTGGCAGATCAGTAGGCCCGGCGTGACGATCGGCACGAGGATCGCGAGCAGATGCTGTAGCGCGGCCACGAAGGCGATGGTTGGCGCGGGGCGGTCGTTGGGGCCATAGACGAGGTCGTGCGTGGGGGCGGTGTCGTCGGCGCCGTGGGTGGCGGCGCGTGGGGTCGATGAGGCGGATTGCATCGCGATGCGGCTGGTGAGCGGAGAAAGCGCAGCATTTTAACGGAAGCTGAGGGAGAGCCCTCGGCGCGCCCGCTTCATGGCGCACAGTTCGACCGCGCGCCCGCAGCCCCCATTATTTGCCGTTGTGCGAGCGTGCCTGCTCGGCGAGCGCCGTGTAGTCGTAGGTGGGATAGAACTCGGTGTGGTAACCGCCCCACGCGGTTTCCTCGATTGCGCGAATCGGCTTTCTCCTGATTCAGGTGGACGAGCCTTTACAATAGGCCAAGTCCTCATACGTCCGCCGAACGAGCCAATGACACGAGATCCTCGCCTCACCCTGAACGCGCGCCAGCAGGAAATGCTCGAATGGGTGCAACGTGACGGCTTCGTCACGGTCGACGATTTCGCCTCGCATTTCGACGTCACGCCGCAGACCATCCGGCGCGACGTGAACTGGCTCGCCGACATGAATCTGCTGCGCCGCTATCACGGTGGCGCGAGTTTGCCCACGAGTTCGGAAAACGTTTCGTACAGCGCGCGGCAGCAAATGTTCCATGAGGAGAAGCGCCGTATTGCGGCGCTCGCGGCCCAGCACATTCCCGATCAGGCATCCCTCTTCATCAACCTCGGCACCACGACCGAGGAAGTCGCGCGCGCGCTCAATCATCATCGGGGCTTGCGCGTTGTCACGAACAACCTCAACGTCGCGAGCCTGATGAGCGGCTATCCCGACTGCGAAGTGATGATCACGGGCGGCGTCGTGCGCCCCTGGGACAAAGGCATCGTCGGCGAGCACACCATCGACTTCATCCGCCAGTTCAAGGTGGATTACGCGATCATCGGCACGTCGGCCATCGAGACCGACGGCACGCTGCGCGACTTCGACACGCGCGAGGTGCGCGTGGCGCAGGCCATCATCGAGCATGCGCGCACGGTCTACCTCGTCGCCGACCATTCGAAGGTCGGCCGCCCGGCGCTCGTGCGCCAGGGACATCTGAGCCAGGTTCACGCGCTCTTCACCGACCAGCCGTTGCCCGAAGAAATGAACGAGGCGGTTCTGGCGGCAGGCACGCAGGTTCACGTCGCGGCGTAAGCCGCGGGATTTTCGGACGCGCTTTATCTGAGCGCGTCGTCTGCGCATTTTCTCCATTTCCGATCTGAAATCCGGCGCGTTGCCTCGTGGGAACGCGCGAGCGCCCCGTTTTCATTCGCGCCTCGCGAACGTTCAAAGCATGTTCGTTTACGCTCGCCTTTCGCCCGTTGATTTGCAAATTCGAACCTTTACTTTTTCGTTCATGTTCGATAAATTTCGAATTCGAACATTCCGAGGTTCGTTTTTCTTTCAGGGACACAGCAGGGTGACTCAACAGAACCGGTACGATCTGCTCGTCGTGGGTGGCGGGATCAACGGCGCGGGCATCGCGCGCGACGCGGCCGGCCGCGGGTTGTCGGTGCTCCTTTGCGAGCAGGACGACCTCGCCTCGCATACCTCGTCGTCCAGCACCAAGCTGATCCACGGCGGGCTGCGCTATCTCGAGTACAAGGAATTCGGGCTCGTGCGCAAGGCGCTGCAGGAGCGCGAAACGTTGCTGCGCGCGGCGCCCCACATCATGTGGCCGCTGCGTTTCGTCATGCCGCACATGCCGAACCTGCGTCCCGCGTGGCTCATTCGCATGGGCCTGTTCCTCTACGATCATCTGGCGAAGCGCGAACTGTTGCCGGGCTCGCGCGGCATCGACATGCGCCGTCATGCGGCGGGTGAGCCGCTCATCGATTCGATCCAGCGCGGCTTTGTGTATTCGGACGGCTGGGTCGACGACGCACGCCTCGTCGTGCTCAACGCGCTCGACGCGCAAGAGCGCGGCGCGCAAATCCTCACGCGCACGAAGCTGGTTTCCGCCGTGCGCACGAATGCCGCGAACGGTGCGCACAGCGAATGGCAGGCGCTCCTGCGCCGCCCGGACGGCAGCATCTTCGACGTGCGCGCGCGCGCCATCGCCAACGCGGCCGGCCCGTGGGTGGGCGAGGTGCTGCACGGCGCGCTCGGGCGCGGTGCGCAACACAGCGTGCGGCTCGTGAAGGGCAGCCACATCGTGACGAAGCGCCTGTTCGATCACGACCACGCGTACATCTTCCAGAACCCGGACAAGCGCATCATCTTCGCGATTCCGTACGAGCATGACTTCACGCTCATCGGCACGACCGACGTGGAGTATCACAACGACCCCGCGAAGGTGTCGATCGACGGCGACGAAACGCGCTATCTGTGCGAGTCGATCAACCGCTATTTCAAGCGCAAGATTTCGCCCGCCGACGTGCAGTGGACCTACTCGGGCGTGCGTCCGCTGCTCGAGGAAGAGGGTGCGGAGAATGCGTCCGCCGTCACGCGCGACTACAAGCTCGAATTCGACGAAACCCCTGGCGCGCCGCTGCTTTCGGTATTCGGCGGCAAGATCACGACCTTCCGCAAGCTCGCGGAAGAAGCTTCGGACATGCTGTGCCGCGCGCTCGACCATGCCGCGCCTTCGTGGACAGCGGGTGCGCCGTTGCCCGGCGGCGATATCGCGAACGCGCGTTTCGAGCCCTTTGCGCAGGCATTCGCGAAGCGCCATGCGTGGCTGCCTGCCGCACTTGCGCGCCGCTACGCGCGCGCGTACGGCACGCGCGCCGAGCGTCTCGTGGGCAACGCGCAGTCGCTTGCGGACCTCGGCGCCGAAGTCGCGCCTGGCATCTACGAGGCCGAATTGCGCTACCTGCGCGCCGCCGAATGGGCCACGCGCGCCGAAGACGTGCTGTGGCGCCGCTCCAAGCTGGGCCTGCATGTCGCACCGGGCACGCTCAATGGCGTGGCCGCCGCAATCGATCACTGGTTTGCCGCAACAAGCGCGACGGCGACCGCGCAGCACTGAAGTTCGCCGGCATCACCACGCAAGCGATTTTACGTAACACCATGCACGGACCCCCACGCGCCGTTCCCCGCGGCGCGTAATCACAACTAGTACACACGGAGATGAGAGACATGCAGGAACAGTACATTCTTGCGCTCGACCAGGGCACCACGAGTTCGCGCGCCATGCTTTTCGACCGCCAGGGCAACATCGTTTCGATCGCCCAGAAGGAATTCGAGCAGATTTATCCGCAGCCTGGCTGGGTCGAGCACGATCCGCAGGAAATCTGGTCGACGCAGGCCGGCGTGGCCGCCGAGGCCGTCACGCGTGCAGGCATGAACGGCACCAACATCGCCGCGATCGGCATTACGAACCAGCGCGAGACGACGATCGTCTGGGACCGGGAAACGGGCCATCCCATCTATAACGCCATCGTGTGGCAGGACCGCCGCACGGCCGACTTCTGCGACTCGCTCAAGGCGCGCGGTCTCGAAGAGAAAGTGCGCGCGAAGACCGGCCTGCCGATCGATTCGTACTTCTCGGCCACCAAGATACGCTGGATTCTCGACAACGTTCCCGGTGCGCGCGAAAAGGCTCGTCAAGGCAAGCTCGCGTTCGGCACCGTGGACAGCTGGCTCGTGTGGAACTTCACGAAGCACGAACTGCACGTGACCGACGTGACGAACGCGTCGCGCACCATGCTCTTCAATATTCACACGCGCCAATGGGACGACGAGCTGCTCGACGCGCTCGAAATTCCGCGCAGCATGCTGCCTGAAGTCCGTTCGTCATCCGAAATTTATGGTCCCACCAAGACCACGGTGTTCGCCTCGAAGATTCCGCTGGCCGGCATCGCGGGTGACCAGCAGGCCGCGATGTTCGGCCAGATGTGCACGAGCACGGGCATGGTGAAGAACACCTACGGCACGGGCTGCTTCCTGATGATGAACACGGGCACGAAGCCCATCGAGTCGAAGAACAACCTCGTGACGACGATTGCCTGGCAGATCGGCGACGAGGTCAACTACGCGCTCGAAGGCAGCATCTTCATTGCGGGCGCGGTGGTGCAGTGGCTGCGCGACGGCATGGGGATCATCAAGAGCGCGCCGGAAATCGAGGCGCTCGCCGCGAGCGTGGCGCATACGGATGGCGTGTACCTCGTGCCGGCCTTCGCGGGCCTCGGCGCGCCGCACTGGAACGCGCACGCACGCGGCACGCTGTTCGGCGTGACGCGTGGCACGACCTCGGCGCATCTCGCGCGCGCGGCACTCGATTCGATCGCATACCAGTCGCTCGACGTGCTGGCCGCGATGGAAGCGGATTCGGGCATCAGCGTGGGCGAGTTGCGCGTGGACGGCGGCGCGAGCGCGAACAATCTGCTCATGCAGTTCCAGGCCGACCTGCTCGGCGTGGACGCAGTCCGCCCGAGGATCACCGAAACCACGGCGCTCGGCGCGGCCTATCTCGCAGGCCTCGCAACGGGCTACTGGCAGAACGTGGGCGAGTTGCAGAGCCAGTGGAAGCTCGACCGGCGCTTCGCGCCGTCGATGAAATCCGCGCAGGTCGACGCCTGCCGCGCGGGCTGGCAGCGTGCGGTGCGTGCGGCCAAGGCCTGGGCGGACGACTCACACTGAGCCGCGCAATCCGTTTTTCTATTTCCAAGCATAACTAATTAACATAACCCGAAGCGGGATCGCATGCGCCACGTGCGCATGCACCGCGCGGGCAGAGAGAGACAACGACAATCATGTCACCCTATATTGCGGAATTCATCGGCACGGCCATTCTCGTGCTGCTAGGTAACGGCGCTGTGGCAAACGTGCTGCTCGCGAAAACGAAGGGCAAGGGCGCAGACCTCATCGTCATCGTGATGGGCTGGGCGATGGCCGTGTTCGTGGCGGTCTACGTGACGGCCTCGTTCAGCGGCGCGCACCTCAACCCCATCGTGACGATCAGCCTCGCGCTCGCGGGCAAGTTCGCGTGGTCGAAGGTTGGCGGTTATATCGCGGCGCAAATGCTCGGCGGCATGGCGGGCGCACTGCTCGTGTGGCTCGCGTATCGACAGCATTTCGCAAACGAAGCCGATCCGGATATCAAGCTCGCGGTGTTTTGCACGGCACCCGCCATTCGCAGCAAGCGGCACAACGTGCTGACGGAAGCGATCTGCACCTTCGTGCTGATCCTCGGCGTGCTCTATCTGGCTTCGCCGCAGGTGGGACTCGGCGCGCTCGATGCGCTGCCCGTGGGCCTGCTTGTGCTCGGCATCGGCATTTCGCTCGGCGGCCCGACTGGCTATGCGATGAGCCCGGCGCGCGATCTCTCGCCGCGCATCATGCACGCGCTGTTGCCCATTCCGGGTAAACGTGACAGCGACTGGCGCTATGCCTGGATTCCGGTGTTCGGGCCGCTCGCCGGCGGCGCGGCTGCGGCCGGTCTCTATCATTACCTGCACGCGATGCACTGACACCTGTCGTGCCTGCATCGCAGGCGCGTTGCAGTGCACCAAGCCCGCGAACGTCAAGGCGTTCGCGGGCTTTTGTTTATCTGCGCACCTATGGCGCATAACACTTGAAGGGGCGCGATCCGGTTTTGCTATTGCCCCATGTGGCTTTCGGATTGTTCGGCTATCGCGGCGCACCTATATTGGCTGTCAACGACGCATTCCAATATCAGGAGACACCGCATGAAGCTGGTCCGTTGGGGCAGTAGGGGAGCTGAAAAGCCGGGTGTGATCGACAGCGAGGGGCGCGTGCGCGATCTCTCCAGCGTCACTCCGGAGGTGGCCGGCAAGCGCCTCGGCGCGGCTGTGCTGCGTGAAATCGCGGCACTCGATCTCACCACCTTGCCGCTCGTTCCCGCCAATACCCGCCTCGGCCCTTGCGTGGGCGACGTCGGCAAGATCGTCTGCGTGGGCCTGAACTACTCCGACCACGCCGCCGAATCGAACATGCCCGTACCCAAGGAGCCCGTGCTCTTTCTCAAGGCCACGAGTTCCATCGCTGGCCCCTACGACGACGTGCTGATTCCCCCGGGGGCGAAGAAAGTCGACTGGGAAGTCGAGCTAGGCGTGGTGATCGGCGAGGAAGCGCGCAATGTGCCGCGCGAGCGCGCGCTCGATTATGTGGCCGGTTATTGCGTCGTCAACGACGTCTCCGAGCGCGAATGGCAGATCGAGCGCGGCGGCCAGTGGGACAAGGGCAAGGGCTACGACACCTTCGCGCCGCTCGGCCCCTGGCTCGTCACACGCGACGAAGTTGCCGACCCGCAGGCGCTCGACATGTGGCTCGAAGTCGACGGAAAGCGCTACCAGAACGGCAACACGCGCACGATGATTTTCGACGTGGCCACGCTCGTTTCCTATATCAGCCAGTTCATGAGCCTGCAGCCCGGCGATGTGATCTCGACGGGCACGCCGCCGGGCGTGGGCATGGGGCAGAAGCCCGAGCCGGTCTATCTGCGCGCAGGCCAGACCATGCGACTGGGCGTGAGCGGGCTCGGCGAACAACAGCAACGCCTCGTGGCGGAACAAGGAGGGCAGGCGCAATGAATCAACTGGATCTGAAGAATCGCGTGATGGTGGTGACGGGCGGCGCACGCGGACTGGGTTATGCCGTGGCGCAACGTGCACTGCGTTCGGGCGCGGCGGTCGCGCTGTGGGACATCGACGCTGAACGGCTCGAACGCGCGCGCAGCGAATTGTCGGAGCTTGGCAACGTTTCGGTGGTAAAGGTCGAACTGACCGATGAAGCCTCGGTCGAGGCAGCGGCGCAGCAAACGGTGAAGACACACGGCGCGATTCACGCGCTCGTGAACAGCGCAGGCATTACGGGCGGCAATGGCCTCACGTGGGAACTGCCCGTGGACGTGTGGCGCCGCGTGATTGAAGTGAATCTGATCGGCAGCTACCTCACCTGCCGCGCCGTGGTGCCGCGCATGATCGAGCAGGGGTATGGGCGCATCGTCAATATCGCCTCCGTGGCCGGCAAGGAAGGCAATCCAAATGCTTCGCACTACAGTGCATCGAAGGCGGGTGTCATCGGGCTGACCAAGTCGCTCGGCAAGGAGCTTGCCACGAAGGGCGTGCTCGTCAATGCGGTGACGCCGGCGGCGGCCAAGACCGAGATTTTCGATTCGATGTCGCAGCAGCACATCGACTACATGCTTGCGAAGATCCCGATGAACCGCTTCCTCATGCCGGACGAGGCGGCTTCGATGATCGTGTGGCTCACGACCGAAGACTGCGCTTTCAGCACCGGCTCGGTGTTCGATCTTTCGGGCGGCCGCGCGACGTATTGAGGCGGGAAGCATGACCCGCGCGCATGGGCCTGATTGAGCGCGCGGGAACACGATAACGGCGCAGTGGTAAGAGAAAAGCGCCGACAGGAGACATCGATGTTGACCGAGGCATCAACCCTGGCAGAAGCCGCCTGCCGCAAGGCAATGCGCCGCCTCCTGCCTTTTCTGCTCTTGATGTACGTGCTCGCGTTTCTCGACCGCGCGAACATCGGCTTCGCGCAAAAGGCGCTGCAGCACGATACGGGCCTGTCGGACGCGGCATTCGCTTTCGGCGCGGGCGTGTTCTTCGTCGGCTATGCGCTTTTCGAAGTGCCGAGCAATCTCGCGCTGCACCGCGTGGGCGCGCGGATCTGGATGTGCCGCATCATGGTCACGTGGGGCCTGATTTCCGCGGCAATGGCGTGGGTGCAGTCGCCCACCTCGTTCTATGTGCTGCGATTCCTGCTGGGCGTGGCCGAAGCGGGTTTCTTCCCCGGCATCATCTATTACCTCACGCAGTGGTTTCCGCAGTCCTCGCGTGCGCGCGCCATTGGCGTGTTTTATTTCGGCGCGCCGCTTGCGTTCATCTTCGGCGGCCCGTTGTCAGGACTTCTGATCGACATGCACGGCACCTTCGGGCTGGCGGGCTGGAAGTGGCTCTTTCTCGTGGAAGGCGGCCTTGCATCGGCCGTGGGCGTGTGGGCCTTCTGGTATCTCGTCGACAAGCCCACGGATGCGCGCTGGCTGAGCGCAGATGAACGCCGCGCGCTGTCCAGCGCAATCCAGCTCGATGCGCGCGAGGCCGCCGCGCACGGTCCGCGCGATGCGCTCGCCGCGTTATTCGACCGCCGCGTGCTCGCCTATGCCGGCATTTATGCGCTGATCCAGATGAGCGTGTACGGCGTGATCTTCTTTCTGCCGCAACAGGTGGCCTCGCTCGTGGGCGCGTCCGTGGGTTTGAAGGTGGGCCTGCTCGCAGCCGTGCCCTGGCTGTGCGCCGTGGCGCTCACGTGGATCGTGCCGCGCCGTGTGGACCGCGTGGGCGGTCATCGTGCATGGGCTGCGCGACTGCTCGTGATGTCGGGTGTCGGCATTGCGGTCTCGGGTCTGGCAGGAGGCCTTGGCGGCACAGCGGGCGCGATCATCGCGATGCTCGGCCTGTGTTGTGCTGCGAGCGGCTTCATCGCTGCGCAGCCGCTCTTCTGGACCTTCCCGGCGCGCGATCTCGCAGGCGCGGCTTCGGCCAGCGGCATTGCGCTCATCAATTCGCTCGGCGGTCTGGGCGGTTTCGTCGCGCCGATGCTGCGCGCCGCCGCTGACCGGAACTTCGCTTCACACGCGGCGGGCCTCGAACTGCTCGGCCTCGCGAGCATTGCCGCCGCGCTGCTCATTCTCATCGTCGCGCCGCGCGCCGCAACGCCGGCGGCCCGGTCGTTCGAGCCGCCCGTGCGGCGCGCGCGTTAATCCACTACACAGGAGCTACGTCACATGTCCATGCCAACCATCAAACACGTGCGAGCCTTCACCGTGCGCGGCGGCGGCGCCGATTATCACGATCAACCCGACGGCCACTGGATCGACGACCACATTTCCACGCCCATGGCGCGTTATCCCGAGTATCGTCAGAGCCGCCGCTCGTTCGGTATCGACGTGCTCGGCACGCTCGTCGTGGAAGTGGAGGCGAGCGACGGCACCGTGGGCTTCGCCGTGACCACGGGCGGCGAGATTGGCGCGTTCATCGTCGAGAAGCATCTCGCGCGCTTTCTGGAAGGCCAGCGCGTGACCGACATCGAAAAGATGTGGGATCAGATGTACTACGCCACGCTCTACTATGGCCGCAAGGGTGTCGTGCTCAACACGATCTCGGGCGTCGATCTCGCGCTGTGGGACTTGCTCGGGCAAATCCGCAAGGAGCCGGTGTATCAACTGCTCGGCGGCCCCGTGCGTGACGAGCTGATGTTCTACGCGACCGGTGCGCGCCCAGACCTCGCGAAAGAAATGGGCTTCATTGGCGGCAAGCTGCCGCTCCTGCACGGTCCCGCGGAAGGTGAGGAGGGCCTCAGAAAGAACCTCGAACTGCTCGCCACCATGCGCGAGCGCGTGGGCGACGACTTCTGGCTCATGTACGACTGCTGGATGAGCCTCGACGTGCGCTATGCCACGCGCCTCGCCCAGGCCGCGAAGGAGTACGACCTCAAGTGGATCGAGGAATGCCTGCCGCCCGACGACTACTGGGGCTATGCCGAACTGCGCCGCAATGTGCCGCGCGGCATGATGGTCTCCACGGGCGAACACGAGGCCACGCGCTGGGGCTTTCGCATGCTGCTGGAAATGGGCTGCTGCGACCTGATCCAGCCCGACGTGAACTGGTGCGGCGGCATGACCGAACTCATCAAGATCTCGGCGCTCGCCGATGCGCACAACGTGCTGGTCGTGCCGCACGGCTCGTCGGTGTACAGCTATCACTTCGTCGTGACGCGCCATAACTCGCCGTTCGCGGAATTCCTCATGATGGCGCCGAAGGCCGACAAGGTGGTGCCGATGTTCACGCCGCTCCTGCTCGACGAACCGGTGCCGGTGAAGGGCAGGCTCAAGGTGCCGGACGCGCCCGGCTTCGGCGTTCGCCTTAATCCGGACTGCAAACTTTCGCGTCCTTATACACACTAGGCGTGGTGAAAGTGCACTGATCGAGGCTCATCAAAAGCGACGAGGAGAAACACGTGCTGCTCAAGGACAAAGTGGTGATCGTCACCGGCGGGTCGCGCGGCATTGGCCGCGCCATTGCGATCGCAAGCGCCCGTGAGGGTGCCGATGTCGCGATCAACTACTGGGGCGACAACGACGCCTCGTACGGCCGCCGCTCGGCGATCGACGAGGTGCTGGGCGAAATCGAGCGGCTAGGGCGCCGCGCGATTGCACTGGAAGGCAACGTGGCCGCGCCGCAAACCGGCGTGGACCTCGTGCGCCAGACGGTGGAGCGCTTCGGCAAGGTCGATGTGCTCGCGAGCAATGCGGGCATCTGCCCGTTCCACTCGTTTCTCGACATGCCGCCCGCCGTGCTCGAACGCACGATAGGGGTGAACCTGAACGGCGCGTTCTATGTGACCCAGGCCGTTGCGCGGCAAATGAAGGAGCAAGGCACGGGCGGCGCGATCGTGGCGACGAGTTCGATCAGCGCGCTCGTGGGCGGCGGCATGCAGACGCACTACACGCCCACCAAAGCCGGTGTGCATTCGCTCATGCAGTCGTGCGCGATTGCGCTCGGACCCTTTGGCATACGCTGCAATTCGGTGATGCCCGGCACCATCGCCACCGACCTGAACGCCGAAGATTTGAGCGACGAAAGCAAGCGTGAGTACTTCGAAAAGCGCATTCCGCTGGGGCGGCTGGGCGCACCCGAGGACGTGGCCGAATGCGTGGTGTTTCTCGCTTCGGACCGCGCGCGCTATGTGACGGGCGCAGCGCTGCTCGTCGATGGCGGGCTCTTCGTGAATCTGCAGTGAGCCCGGGGCAATCGGATCAAAACGGATCAATGAGGCGCGAGCGCGGCAGCGTGCGAACCACCGTGAGCGATATCGTCCATCTTGAAGGGCTGCGAAAAGCGCCGCAGCAAGCCGACGAAATGCTCGGCGGGCTCGGCGAGCGGCTCGTTCTTGCGCGTGAGCACCCCGTAGCCCGGCAGGCTCTTGCCGATTTCGAGCTGCAGCACGACGAGCAGCTTGCCACGCACATGGTCGCGCACGACCGGCTCGGGCAGCATGGCCACGGCGTCGAAGCTTTCGAGCAGTTGCAGCGTGGCGAAGATCGAAGCCGACTCCGTGAGATTGGCGGGCGTGCCAAGACCCGCGCGTGCGAGTTCGCCTTCGAAGAGTTCGCGCGCGGGGCTCGTAATGGGCTGCGCCACCCACGGCCAGTCCATCAGTTCCGCGAGCGTGACCTGCTCGCGCCGGGCAAGTGGATGGCGCGCGCGCACGACGAGCACGAGCGTTTCGCGGGCGATCGGCTCGAAGCTGAAATCGTTGTGCTGCAGCGGCGTGGTGAGGCGCCCGAGCGCGAGATCGACTTCGCGGCGATGCAGCAGTTGCACGACCTGGTCGCTCGTTTCGCCGAGGATGCGCACGTGCAACAGCGGCCGTTCGGTCTTGAGCGTGGCGACGGCTTGCGCGAGCAAGTCGGGCGCGGCGCCCATGATCGCGCCGACGGTGAGCTGCCCGTGGCCGCCGCGGCGCTTCACATCGAGGTCTTCGGCAAAGCGCGTGAGTTCGGCGAGCGCGCGGCGTGCGTAGGCGAGCGTGACGACGCCGAGCGCAGTGGGCTGCATGCCGCGCGCGTTGCGCTCGAAGAGCCGGAAGCCGAACGCTTCCTCGATGTCGCTCAACATGCGGCTCGCGCTGGGCTGGGCGACGTTGATGGCATCGGCGGCTTGATGAACGTTGCGCGCGTCGTCGAGCGCGACGAGCAGGGCGAGATGTTTGAATCTGAGCCGGTTGACGAGCGCGACGACGGCAGTTTGATGATTCATGGAGCGATCCGGTTTGTGCATCGCCCGATCCCAACATCGGATTGGTTGGCTATCGATGCGGGAATTATAGTCGGATCACAACGCGGCTAACCACGTAAAAACGCGTGCCGTTGCGCGCTGCGATGCCAGGGCAAACACCGAGGCGACGCGCGCCCAAATCGAATAAGCGGCATATACGCACGCCGAAACAAAGCTGGACGGAGACACGATCATGGAGACAATTGCGTTTCGCATGCAGCTCGATCCCGGCAAGCGGGACGAATACGAGCGGCGTCACCGCGAAATCTGGCCCGAGCTTGCGAGCGCGCTGCGCGATGCAGGCGTGAAGAATTACCGCATCTTTCTCGACGAGGCGACGCATCATCTCTTCGCCGTGCTCGAACGCCGCGACGATCACACGATGGACGCGCTGCCCGAGTTGCCCGTCATGCGCAAATGGTGGGACTACATGGCCGACATCATGCAGACCGACGCGCAACACGTACCGCTGCAACAGCCACTCGTGCCGGTTTTTCATTTGCCATGAGCACACGCGAGGAACATGCCATGCAGGTCGTCGATCCGCACGTCCACTTCTGGAACCTCGATACGCATCATTACCCGTGGCTCGCGAATCCGGGCACGTCGTTCGTCGGCGATGCACGCGAGCTCAAGCACAACTACCTGCCTGGCGACTTGCTGCGTGAGGCCGGAGACATCGACGTGCTCAAGGTCGTGCACGTCGAGGCGAATCACGATCCGGAAGACCCAGTGGAAGAAACGCGCTGGCTGGAGTCGATCGCGGACAGCGCAGCGAACGCGGGGGAAGCCCGCGCGTTGCCTGACGCCATCGTGGCTGCCTGCGACCTGAGCGCGCCCAACGCGAGCGCGGTGCTCGAAGCGCACGCCGCGTTTGCTCGCACGCGCGGCATTCGCCAGATTCTCAACGTCCACGAGAACAAGCTGTACGACTATGTGGGCCGGCACTACATGCGCGAGACAACGTGGCGTGAGAACTTCGCGCTGCTGGAAAAGCATGGTCTTTCGTTCGACCTGCAACTCTATCCGTCGCAAATGGAAGAGGCGGCCGCACTCGCGCGTGCGCATCCCGGCATTCAACTCGTGATCAACCACGCGGGCATGTTCGTCGACCGCAACAGCGTGGCGGGCTACCACGCGTGGCGCGAAGGTCTGCGCTTGCTTGCGGCATGCCAGAACGTGGCCGTGAAAATCAGCGGACTGGCGATGTTCGACCATGCGTGGAACGTCGAAAGCCTGCGGCCTTACGTGCTGGAAACGATCGATGCATTCGGTGCGGATCGCGCGATGTTCGCCTCGAATTTTCCGGTTGACCGCCTGTTCGGCGGCTATCCGAAGCTTTGGCATGCGTATGCGTCGATCGTGAGCGGAGCGAGCGAGAGCGAGCGCGCGGCGCTATTTCGCGGCAACGCTGAACGTATCTACCGCATTTGAGTGTGCGCGCAACGACATGGAGACAGCCGTGGAAGCAGAAGCAAAAGTCAGGGCCGGTGACATTGCGCGGCTCGAGCTGCGTAATGCGAGCAAGTCGTTCGGGCGCGTGCGCGCGCTCATCGACGGCAGCTTGAGGCTCATGCCCGGCGAGGTACACGCGCTGCTCGGCGAAAACGGGGCGGGCAAGTCGACGCTCGTGAAGATTCTCGCGGGCGTGCATCAGCCCGATGGCGGCGAAATGCTCATCGACGGCGTGGCGCGCGCGTTCGCGAAACCCGGGGAGGCGCGCGACGCCGGCCTCGCGGTGATTTATCAGGAGCCCACACTGTTCTTCGATCTTTCGATTGCGGAGAACATCTACATGGGCCGTCAGCCTGTGGATCGCGTGGGCCGCATCGACTACGACACGATGCATCGCGAAGTGGCTGTGCTGCTCGAATCGCTCGGTGTGGAACTGAAGCCCGAGCGGCTCGTGCGCGGCCTATCGATTGCGGACCAGCAGGTGATCGAGATTGCGAAGGCGCTTTCGCTCAACGCGAACGTGCTCATCATGGACGAGCCCACTGCCGCGCTCTCGCTGCCCGAAGTCGAGCGGCTCTTTACGATTGCACGCACTTTGCGCGACCGGGGCGTGGCGATCCTCTTCATCACGCACCGGCTCGAAGAAGTGTTCGCGCTCACGCAGCACGTGACGATCATGCGCGACGGCGCCAAGGTGTTCGACGCGCCCACGGCCACGCTCAAGACTCAGGACATCGTCGCGAAGATGGTCGGGCGCGACCTCGCCACGTTCTACCCGAAGGCCGACGTGCAGCCCGGCGATGTGATGCTGCGCGTGCGCGGCCTCACGCGCCGCGGCGTATTCAAGGACATATCGTTCGACGTGCGCGCAGGCGAGATCGTCGCGCTCGCGGGACTCGTGGGCGCGGGGCGCAGCGAAGTGGCGCGCGCGATATTCGGCATCGACCCGTGCGACGCGGGGCAGGTTCAGATCGCGGGCAAACCGCTCGCGTCCGGCATGCCCGCCGCCGCAGTGAAAGCAGGACTTGCGCTCGTGCCAGAGGACCGGCGTCAGCAAGGTCTTGCGCTCGAACTGAGCATTGCGCGCAATGCGTCGCTCACGGTGCTCGGGCGGCTCGTGCGCTTCGGCCTCATCTCCACGGGGCGCGAAGTGCAGCTTGCCGGGCAGTGGGGTACGCGCCTGCGCCTGAAGGCGAGCGATCTGAACGCGCCGGTGGGCACGCTTTCGGGCGGTAACCAGCAGAAGGTGGTGCTCGGCAAGTGGCTCGCGACGGGGCCGAAGGTGCTCATCATCGACGAACCGACGCGCGGCATCGACGTGGGCGCGAAGGCGGAAGTCTACGGCGCGCTCGCGGAACTCGTGAAAGAGGGCATGGCCGTGCTGATGATTTCGAGCGAACTGCCCGAAGTGCTCGGCATGGCGGACCGCGTGCTCGTCATGCACGAAGGCCGCATCACCGCCGATATCGCACGTGCCGACGCCAACGAAGAGCGCATCATGAGCGCCGCGCTCGGCGAAACCAACATCCATCTGGGGCACGCCGCATGATGCGCCATTCCACTTCTCCTCATCCCTTGCACGGCGGCGAGCCGCGCGCACAGCGACGCAACGCGGGCGCGTGGGCCGAAGCGCTGGCGCGCAGCCGCGAGACCACGCTCTTTGTGGTCCTGCTGCTGATCGTGGGCGGCACGGCGCTCGCGCGGCCGCAATTCCTCAACCTGCAGAATCTGCGTGACGTGCTGCTCAATGTCTCCATCGTGAGCTTGCTCACGGCGGGCATGACGATCGTGATCTTGATGCGCCATATCGATCTCTCGATCGGGTCGACAGTCGGCATCAGCGCTTATGGCGTGGGCAGTCTCTACGTGGTGTTTCCGCATATGCCCGTGCTCGTGGCGCTCGTCGCGGGGCTTGCCATTGGACTCGTTGCGGGCGCAATCAATGCGTTGCTCGTGGCCGTGGGGCGGGTGCCGTCGCTCGTCGCGACGCTCTCCACGCTCTACATCTTCCGCGGCGCCGATTACGCGTGGGTGCATGGCGGCCAGATCAACGCAACGAGCCTGCCGGACGCGTTTTCGCGGCTCGCTACCGGCTCGGTGCTCGGCATTCCGGTGCTGGCGCTCATCGCGCTCGTGCTGCTCGCCGGGCTTTCCGTGTATCTCAAGCAGTTCCGGCCGGGCCGCGAGTACTACGCGATCGGCTCGAACCCGGAAGCGGCGCGGCTCGCTGGCATCAACGTGGAGCGCCGTGTCGCTACGGGCTTTCTGATCAGCGGGGCGATAGCGGGCCTGGCTGGCGCGCTGTGGCTCGCCCGCTTTGGCACCGTGGATGCGAGCACCGCGAAGGGCATCGAGCTGCAGGTGGTCGCGGCCGCCGTGGTGGGCAGCGTGGCGATCACTGGCGGCGTGGGCACGATACTCGGCGCGACGCTCGGCGCACTCGTGCTGGGCGTGATCAGCGTCGCGCTCGTGGTGCTGCATGTCTCGCCATTCTGGGAACAGGCGATTCAAGGCGCGCTGATCGTGGCCGCCATCGCAGCCGATACGCTGCTCGCCCGCTCTGTGGCAAAACGCATGATGAGGAAACGCGACCATGGCTAAGAACGCCCCGAAACCCGACGCCGCGCTGCTCACGCGCAAACCCGGCTTGCCGCTTGGCTGGGAAGCGCTGCTCGTCATCATTCTCGTTGCATCGCTGGTGGTGGGGCGAGTGCTCTCGCCCGTGTTCCTCACGGGCGCGAACATCAGCAACGTGCTCGCCGATCTCTCCGAAGTCGCGCTCATGGCGTTGCCGATGACACTCATCATCGTCGCCGCCGAAATCGATCTTTCCGTGGCGTCGGTGCTCGGCGCATCGAGCGCCTTGCTCGGCGTGCTCTGGCACATGGGCTTGCCGATGCCGGTCGCAATGGCGCTCGTGCTCGTGGCGGGCGGACTCGCGGGCCTCTTCAACGGGCTCGTGATCGTGAAGCTCAATCTGCCATCGCTTGCGGTGACGATCGGCACGCTCGCGCTCTTTCGCGGGCTGGCTTACGTGCTGCTCGGCGACCAGGCAATCGCCGACTTTCCGCCGGGCTATACGCTCTTTGGCATGAGCAACCTGGGCAGCACCTTCATTCCGTTGCCGTTCCTGATCGTCGCGGCGTGCGCCATCGTGTTCACGATACTGCTGCAGGCCACGGCATTCGGCCGCAGCCTCTACGCCATTGGCGCGAACAGCACGGCCGCGTCGTTCTCGGGCATTGACGTGCCGAAGATCAAGCTACGTCTGTTCGTGATGTCGGGCGTGATGAGCGCGCTCGCGGGCATTGTCTATACGCTGCGCTTCACAAGCGCGCGCGGGGACAACGGCGAGGGCTTCGAGCTTTCGGTGATCGCGGCGGTGCTGTTTGGCGGTGTGAGCATTTTTGGCGGGCGTGGGTCGATGTATGGCGTGCTGCTCTCGCTCCTGATCGTAGGTGTGCTGAAGAATGCGCTCACGCTCGTCGATGTGTCGAGCGAAACGCTCACGATCGTGACCGGTGCGCTGTTGCTCGCTTCGGTGCTGATTCCGAATCTCGCGGCGCGCTGGCGCACGCTGCGCGACCGGCGCGCGCTTGCGCGGGCGGCTTGAACGTGGTGTGAAAGAGGGCAAGGAAGTCAAGAGGCAGTCAATCAACCGGATGCGTCCGGTACCCATCGAGGAGACGATTCATGAAAAAGCCAGTACGTCACGTGTGCACGGCCTTGCTGTGCGCGTTGCTAGTGGGAGGCGGTGTCGCGGCGCATGCGGCCGGCATCAAGGAAGGGCTGAAGATCGCATTCGTGCCCAAGCAGATCAACAATCCCTACGAGGTGATCGCCGATAACGGCGGCCTGGACGCAATCAAGGAATTCAAGGGCGAGGGCAAGGCGGTCGGGCCTTCGGATGCGGGCGCGTCCTCGCAGGTCTCGTACATCAATACGCTCACCACGCAGCACCAGGACGCGATCGTCATCGCGGCCAATGATGCGAACGCGCTCGTGCCGTATTTGAAGCGCGCGATGGATCAAGGCATCAAGGTCGTCACGTTCGACTCGGACACGGCGCCCGAGGGGCGGCAGATCTTCGTGAACCAGGCAAATGCCGAAAGCATTGGCCGCGGCCAGATCCAGCTCGTTTCGAAGCTGATGGGCGGCGAGGGCGAGTTCGCGATTCTCTCGGCCACGCCCAACGCGACGAACCAGAACACGTGGATCAAGTGGATGCAGGAAGAACTGAAGAAGCCCGAGTATTCGAAGATGAAGCTCGTGAAGATCGCCTACGGCAATGACGATGACCAAAAGTCCTTCGTCGAAACGCAAGGCTTGCTGCAGGCGTATCCGAACCTGAAGGCGATCGTTGCGCCCACATCGGTTGGTATTGCGGCGGCGGCGCGCTACATTTCTTCGTCGCCGAGCAAGGGCAAGGTGGCGGTGACGGGCCTCGGCACGCCTAACCAGATGCGCGCGTTCGTGAAGAACGGCACCGTGAAGGCGTTCCAGCTTTGGGATCCGGGTGCACTGGGTTATCTGGCTGCGTACGCTGCGGCCAATCTTGCTTCGGGCACGATCACGGGCAAGGAAGGCGAGTCCTTTGACGCGGGTAAGCTCGGCAAGCGCACGATCGGCAAGAGCGGTGAAGTGATTCTCGGGCCGCCCACGACGTTCGACGCTTCGAATATCGATAACTTCAACTTCTGATTTGCGTTGCTTGTTTGATTAACGTGGAGTGCCAAACGACCCGGCTATGCCGGGTCGTTTGTTATGGGCTGCTCGAATCGGGCTTCGGCGTCGCGCGCGGTGGCAAGGGCTGAGGCTCCGCCGCCATCCCATCCACCGGGTAAAGATTGAGAAATGACCTCGCCTCATCCATCGAGCGACTCGCAAGCCAGTTGTCATACTCGGAAGGCGGCACGATCACCACGGAACGTTTCTCATCGCCGGGCTTGTGAAAGCGTTTCATGAGCGGGTGCTCGTTTGCATTGACCGTGAGCATCGTGAACGAGTGCGTCTTGCCGGACTCACCCTCGTCCCACTCGCGCCATAAGCCCGCAATGGCAAACGGCGCGCCATCGGCAAGACCTATGCGCCAGCGCACCGCCTTGCCGGTCTCGTAGTTCGGCTCAAAAAACGCCGAGCAGGGTATCAGGCAAAGCTGCAGTTTTTTCCACGCGCCGCTGAAGCTGCGCTTTTCCCCCACCGATTCGGCGCGCGCATTCATCGTGTCGAACACTTTCACGCCGGGCGGAATGTGCTTGCGCGGCACCATGCCGAACGTCGCGAGCAGGGCTTCGCGTGCCTCGGGCGCCGCGCTCGCACGGCGGATCACCGGCGCGGCATAGTCCTTGTAGATCTCGTCGCGCCATGGGTCGTCCGGCGGCAGGACGCCATAATGCCTGAAGAGGTAGTCACGGCGTGCGGCGGCGTAGTTCGTGCACATAGTCGTCTCTCCGTCCCGTCCTTCAGAATCATTCTGACATGTGATAGGCTGTATAAATATACAGTGTTTTGGGGCGGAAAATGGGACGGGATCATCGTCACTTCCCTCCGCTCACGGCAGCGGAGTTGGCTGAAATCTACGATCGGCATCCCTTGCCCGTCGTATTGCGGCTGCTATGGGAAATCCACCGGCTGCGCTCCACCATCAGCCGGGCGAACCAGATCCGGCTCACGATCGGCAAGCGCGTCGGCACGGCGAACACGCCTGCTGGCATGTGGGAGCGTTTCGAGCAGGTACTCGACGCCGAGCCGTGTTTGACCGATCCGCTCACGGCGCGTCAAAAGGGTTTGCTGCATGAGGGTGAGCCAGAGGGACGGCTGCGACGCAGGCGGCGCAATGGCGATTGAGCGTTGGCCTGCGCCGCGGACTCAGTGAGATAGCGGGTTCTCTCGAAAATGGCCCGCGCGGGCATTTCATCCCGCCATGTGGGTTCCCCCGCGTTCGCAAACAATTCGTATGGCACGTTGAAATTTGGCTGTAAGTGGCCCTTGTTAGAGTCCGTGAAAGCAGTTGTCTTTCGTGGCAGTCAACACAAGAGCGACTTCTCATGGCTATTGTCCGCACATGCTGGTTCGTTCTGGCGCTGCTTCTCAGTGCACCCGTCTGGGCATACCAGACGCGCGTCGTCTCGATCCCCAGCGCCGCGATGCAGCGCTCGTTCGACGCGACCGTCGTCTTGCCCGACGACTACGCGCGCGGCAACCACGCCGCGCGGTTTCCCGTGATCTACGTGCTGCACGGCTCGGGCGGCAGTTATGCCGACTGGACCTCGAACACCCGCATCGGCAAGCTCGCCGACCGTTTCCACGTGGTGCTGGTGATGCCGGACGGCGGTCACGAGAGCTGGTACATCGACAGCCCGTTCGATCGGAGCAGTCGTTATGAAACGTATGTGGGCAGCGAGGTCGTGTCGTATATCGACACGCATTTCCGCACGATCGCCACGCGCGAGGCGCGCGCGATAACGGGCTTGAGCATGGGCGGTTTCGGCGCGCTGCGCATTGCGCTGGACCGGCAGGAGACCTTCGGTGCAGCCGGCAGCATTAGCGGCGCAGTCGATCCGCGCAATTGCGAGGACGAGCCCGGCATCGATCACGTATTCGGCGATCCCGCGCGGCACGCGACGTTCTGGAACAACAATGCGATCGTGGATAGTGCGCAGGACTTCGAGCATGCGCATATCGCGCTCACCATCGACTGCGGCGTGAGCGACTTCTTCGTGCAGTCGAACCGCACGCTGCACGAAAAGCTCGTCGAACTGGGTGTGCCTCACGACTACGCGGAACGTCCAGGCGGCCATACGTGGTCCTACTGGTCGAACTCGATCCGCTATCAGGTGCTCTTCTTCGCCACGGCGTTCCAGCGCGCCGGCTGGCATCCGCAAGTGGCGTAACGCATCGCGAAGCGCGCGCGTTTGCCAACATCCCTGCGTCATACGATTACCGGGAGCGTGTGCCCAACCTCAGGCATCGCGCTTGCTCCAGTGATCCTGCAGGGACGCTCGCGCAGATCCGTCCCGCTCAACCAGATGCCGGGCATCAGGCGACCGCACGCGGCGCCGGGGCGCGGCGACCACCCTTGAGCCGGATCACACCGGGTGCAGGAGGACGTCATGCTTCAATACGCTGTCATTTTCTTTATCATCGCGATCATCGCAGCCGTGTTTGGTTTTGGCGGCATCGCGGCGGGTGCGGCATCGATCGCCAAGATCCTGTTCTTCATCTTCCTCGTGATTTTCCTCGTCACGTTGCTGCTTGGCGTCGTGAGAAGGGGTTAATCAGCGAGCCACGCCTCTTTGCAGTCGAATTACAGCCCGCCCGCGCGGGCTGTAATTTTGTGGTCGACGCGCTGTTTCTCGCTATTTCGTATAACGAATCAAATCCCCGGCTGAGGGCGTCACGCGATGGTGTCCACCACGCCGCCATCCACGCGCAATGCCGCGCCCGTCGTGGCCGATGCCTCTTTCGAACACGCGTAGACGATCATGTTCGCTACTTCCTCCACGCTTGCCGCGCGGCGGATGATGGAAGAGGCCCGATGCGTCTGCACGAACTGCGCGGCGACTTCCTCGACTGTCTTGCCCGAAGCGGCCACTTCGTCCTTGAGCATCTGCGCCACGCCTTCTGAAAGCGTCGGGCCCGGCAGCACCGAATTGACCGTGACGCCCGTTCCCGCGAGGCGCTTGGCGAGGCCGCGTGCGAGCGCGAGTTGCGCGGTTTTCGTCATGCCGTAGTGGATCATGTCGGCGGGAATGTTCAACCCCGATTCCGATGAGATGAACACGATGCGCCCCCAGCCACGCTTGACCATCGCATTCGCATAAGCGCGCGAGAGCCGTACGCCCGACATCACATTCGTTTCGAAGAAACGCAGCCATTCGGCATCGGGAATTTCGAAGAAGTCCTGCTGCTGAAACACGCCGAGATTGTTCACCAGGATGTCCACCTGCGGATGCGCCTTCACGAGCGCATCGCATCCCCCAGCGTTGGAAAGATCGCCGACGAAGCCTTGCACCCGCGCGCCGGGCGCCGCAGTGCGCAGCGCAGCCTCCGCTTCGCGCACGCTTTCGGTGTGACGGCTGCTGACGATCACGTCGGCGCCCGCGAGCGCGAGGCCTTTCGCCGCGGCAAGACCGATGCCGGCAGCCGAGCCGGTGACGAGCGCGAGTTTTCCAGTCAGATCGATTTTCATGCGGGCTCCTTGAGGGGGAGGCAGGCCACGCTTGTGAACGCGCGTTGAACGTTCGGAGGCGCAACGCTGGGCGCGGCCATCGTGAAGGGAACGGGCAGTGTACTGCGCAGCGGCGCTGAACGTTTTCCCGGGCGCTTCAGTCGCCTCACACCCCCATCGCCGGGTCGCTCACGCTGTCCCTGCCGGTTTCCACACGGCCCGCGAAGCGCCGTATCACACCGTTCTCCGCGCTCATCGTGAAGTCGTACCAGCCGCCCGAATCGGCGAGCGCCCAGTTCGACTGAACCTGTTCGCCGGCGCGCAATGCGTAGGTCCACGGCCCGTCGCTGCGGTAGGCGTTGGCCGCCAGGGTCACGTTCGAAGCCGCGCTTGCGCGATTCGCGATACCAAGCTCGAGCGCATTGCCCGCGGCGTCATAGCGCACGCGCACTTCAGGATTCGGTCCGTGCGCTGTCGCGCGCACGTTGCCCTCGAATGCGCGATGAAAGCCGTTCGGCCCAAGTACCCACAGGCGGTATGCGCCGTCGTCGGAGGCCGTGGGTGTCCACGTGTCGTGCAGTGTCTTGCCTGCCTCGACGGTGTAGCGGCGCGGCGGCCTGTCGAGGTGAAGCTGGTCGTACACGTGAAAGACGGCACCGGCCTTTCCTTCGTTGCCGAACTCCAGTTGAACCTTGTGATGACGCCCGTCGACGCTCGCATCCACGTTGAGGCGGTACGGCAGTGCGCGCGAGGGTCGCGCCTTGCGCGCCTGCTGCGGCATGGTCTGCATGTCGGGCTGTGGCACTGGCACGGGCTTGAGGGCGTTCTGTTGCTTGTTCAACGCGTCGGCGTCGGCTTTCGTCGGCGCGGAAAACGTCTGCACCGGTTTTTCGTTCGGTGTGCTGAAGTTGAACGCCGAGGTGAGATCGCCGAATACGGCACGCCGCCACGGGCTGATGTTCGGTTCGCGCACACCGAAGCGCGTTTCGATGAAGCGCAGCACCGACGTGTGATCGAAGACTTCGGAGTTCACATATCCGCCCGTGCTCCACGGCGAGACGACGATCATCGGCACGCGCGGCCCGGGCCCGAACGGCAAGCCGTTTGGCGTGACCGGCTTGCCATCGCCGGGAGGGTTCGGCATGGTGAAGTATTCGTGGCGCGTACTGGCGGTGGACTTGCCCGCGTACTGACCGTCCTTGATGGGCGAGGGCGGGCAGGGCGGCGGCATGTGATCGAAGAAGCAATCGTTCTCGTCGTAGTTCACGAAGAGCACGGTCTTGCTCCAGATGTCCGGGTTGCGCGTGAGCGCTTCGATCAGCTTCTGGAGGTAGTAGGCGCCCTGGCCTGGCGTCGAAACGGCGGGGTGTTCGGAATAGGCCGGCGGTGCGATGATCCAGCTCACCTGAGGCAACTGGTTCGCCGCGATATCGTCATTGAGCGCCTGCAGGAAGCCGCCATCGGGCATCGTATTGCCAATACCCTTATACAGGGGCTCGCGCGCCTCGATCGCCTGGGTCCAAGGCAAGTTGGGCGAGCCGTCGATTTCCTCGAGGACTTTGCGATAGCTCGCGAACCCGGCGAGTGGATTGTCCGTGTAGTTGTCGGGCTGATTCTCATACACCTTCCACGTCACACCTGCGGCCTGCAAGCGTTCCGGATACGTGGTCCATTTCAGGCCCGTGACCGGCGCGCCGATGTTGTCCCAGCCATTGTTGTCGATCACGGCATAAGGCGAGGCCGTGGGGCCATTGGTGCCGGTGAACAGAAAGAGCCGGTTCGCGTTGGTGCCGCCGTGCAGCGAGCAATAGTAGGCGTCGCAGATCGTGAAGGCGTTGGCGAGCGCGAAATGAAACGGCAGGTCGGAGGCCTGAAAGTAGCCCATCGAGGCTTCGCTCTTGAACTTGGGCCAGTGCGTCATGCGGCCATGGTCCCAGGCCTCCTGGGCGTCGGCCCAGTTGTGTGCGCCGCCTGCGAGCAACGCGTTGCCCTTGCGGCTGTCCAGGTAGAACGGCAGCAGCGTGCGCGAGCCGTCGCTCTGCTGCCAGACATTGGCGCCGGCGGCCAGGGGAATCGTGATGCGGTCCGAGAAGCCACGCACACCGGGCAGCGTGCCGAAATAGTGGTCGAACGCGCGGTTCTCCTGCATGAAGACGACGATATGCTGCACGTCTTCGATCGTACCGGTTGCGTTGTTTGCGGGAATGGCCAGCGCCCGCTGGATGGCGGGCGAAGCCAGGCTGAGCGTCGCGCCGGCGGCGGCGGCGCGAAGGAAATCACGGCGGTCCATCGAAGTCATGGTGTGTTCGCGTTGTTGTCGTTGTACTCGCGACCATTAGCATGACACGTTGGCGCCGCCGCGGGCGCTCGATGAACACTTGTGTGTGCGCGTGCGCGCGTCAGAGCTTCACGCCGCCGGCTTCCGGCGGCTCGCGTCCCGGCTCGTCAAGCGGCAGGCTCGCAGCGTCTTCGCCCCAGTACGGCTCGCGGCCGTAGTACTGGTGCACGGAGCTGGCCCAGGTGCGATCGGCCATCGAGGGCCACTCGCCTTTGTCGAAGCCCGGTGCGTTCTTCACGCGTTCGGAGTTGAGTGCGATCACGAAGCATTTACGTGCCGCGTCGAGCGTGAGGGCATTCCATGGCACTGCGAGCAGCTTGTCGCCGATGCCGAGAAAGCCCCCGCTCGATATCACCATGTAGGCAATGCGGCCACTTTCCACGTCGAGCATGATCTCCTTGACCTTGCCGACTTCGTCGCCGTCCGAGCTCAGCACGCGGTCGCTGTCCAGCGTACTGGCCGCCATCACGTCGGGGCCGGGGCCAGGTGTTGCCGAGCGGTCGCGGCGGACAATGCGTGCGCCGTCGCCGCTGCGTGGCGCTGAACCGACTGGGGTTTGCGAATAGGCCATGATGTTCTCCTTGTTCATGATGAAACACGCACGCCGGGCGTCTCCCGTGCGCGGCGCGCGCCGGTTATCCAGAACGTTGCATAAGGTGAGGGCGCAACGATGTGCCCAGGCGGCCGTGGTGGCTTGAAGCGGGATTCAGTCGCTCTTGCCGCCGCCGTCCATGCCCGCGCCTTTGCGCCACACTTCCTTGCCTTGCTCCGAAAGTTCGCCGCTGCTGTGGGTGGCGTCCGGCTCGGTGCCGGGCACGGCCATATCGCCGCCCGGCGGCTGGGTGGCGCCCTTTTTCTGGCGCTTGCGTTGCGCTACGCGCTCGTCGTGCGAGCGGCCTGCGTATTCGCTCATTTCGACCTCCGTTGGATATGCGCATCGCATTACGAAGCGATGCGGCTTGAGGGTTCGATCCCCGGGCCGCCCGAAATGGACCGGCCACGCTGATTCCACCGCATCGGTCATGCCGCGGCGCGTCAGTGCAGGCATCGATCAGGAAGCCGAATCAAGGAAGGCCGAGCGAGTGGGCGACTTACGCGCCGCTGCGCTGCGTAAGTCGCTACAACGATGATGTAAATCGTTCACGCGGTGCACGAGGCGCAAGCGTGTCAGGGCGTGGCGACCCGGTGGAGGATGTCGAGGAGTTGCGCAACGGCGAAGGGCTTGCGCAGAAAGCCCGCGACGTCGGCGTCCGGGGGCAGGGTGACGAGCGCGGAAACGAGCACGAGCGGTACGCGCGCGAGCTTGCTGCTGCGCCTCATTTCGCGCATGAGGGAGAGACCGTCCATGCGCGGCATCATGCAGTCGGAGATCACGACATCGGGAGGGTCGTCGAGCGCGCTTTGCAGCGCATCCGAGCCGTCTGCGGCGGTGCGCACCCGATAGCCTTCCTGCCCGACCAGTTCCTTCAGCGCATCGAGTGCGTTGGTGTCGTCGTCGACTAGTAATACGGTAGTCATACGTTTCTTGCGTGAGCGGCCCGGCCGAGCGTGGCGGCTGTGCCTTTGTTCTTCGCGATCGCGTCGCGGCGGGCCGAAAGCATCCGGCGGCCGTCCCGTAGCGCGCAATTTCCGTTCCCGTGCCGGGCGGGCGGGATTTTGTTCGGCTTCGTTCGTCATCCTTGTGGCGCTGCGCCCCGGTGGGTGGGGGATTCACGCGCGCGCAGTTGCGCCGCGACGATGGAGGCCGAGACCTCGGAAAAGCTGCCGAACGCCTCGTCGGGCAACTGGCGAAGGGCTTCGATCACGTCGCGCGGCGCACCGCTGCGCTCGGCGCTTTCGATCAGCGTGGCAGGGTGGGCAGGCCAGGTGACGCATTCGAGGGCGTGCAGCACGCGCCCGGTCAGCGCCTCGGCGTTCGAGCGCGCCTCGCCGGGGGTGTCGGCTCGTGTTGCCGCGCAAGCGGGAGCAGGCTTCATCGGCTTCTCCTTCGAAGATCACGATGCTTCCCGCAGATGCCATTCCTGGCACCTTTTTACCTGCGCGCGCCCATTTTACGGACGTGGAAACGGCGTGGACACGCGCAGGCCACGGCAGACGATCTGGCGGGCGCTCAAGCAGTCGTTCAGGCGGGAAGTTTGTCCGCAAGCACGTCGGCGCGGCGAATTTGCGGCGCTGCGGCCAGCAGATCGCCCGCACGCGCCATCAAAGCCGCCGCTACCTGGCCGTTCAGATGCGCTTCGCGGCCGGCTTCATTGTCGAATGCGTCGAAGATTGCAAACGTCGCTTTGTCGAATCGCACGCCGAACCAGGCGGGCGTGGCGGGTTCGGCGTCGACCAGCGGTTTCGCACTCGCGAGAAATGCCGCCAGTTCCTCTTCCTTGCCGGGCTGCGCATGCAGCTCGACGTACAACGCGTGTTGGGTCATGACATGGCTCCTGTGACGTCGTGGCGTCTCAGGTATGGTCGCGGTGCTTCGGGGCGTTCGTCAAGCGTCGGGATGATGCGGCGGCTTTTCCAGCCTTCTGCATGAAGACTAAGGTTTGGAGTCCAAAGAGAATCCGCAGGATTCGTGGTTTTTTCTCATCGAGGCGAATCACAGCCAGCTATCCGTTCCTGAATAAACCCTCTACACGGGGCCAAAGCGAATGTTTTTCATAATGATGCCGTAAACTCAGACATATCTTCAGACCATGCCGTACATGCTAGATCCGGTCAATATTCTTCTTGTCACGGTGCTTTCGAGCATCATGAGCCTGGCCATTCTCGGCTCACTGCGGCCTGCGGGTATTCCCGGTGTCGGGCGGTGGATCGGCGCCTATTTGATGGCGAGCGTCGCGCTCCTGCTCGCGGGTCTGCAACGGCTTGGCTTTCCCATCCTTACCGTCTTCGTTTCGAATACGTTGTTGGCGCTAGCCGTGGTGCGCATGCTCGAGGGCTGCCGCCAGTTCTTCGGGCTCAAGCCGCATGTGCCGCTCGCCTACGCGGGAACCGTTGCGCTCGCAACGGGTATTGCGTGGTGGTATTGGGTGACGCCCAGTCTCGGCGCGCGCGTGGCCGTCGTCTCCGCGTTTCATGCGGCCATCTACACGTCGATCGGCTGGCTCGCATTGCGTTGCCGGCCGCCCGCGCGCCCCGTCTACAGCTACCGGTTCGTGACGCTGGCGGCCTGGCTGGGCGCGTTCGCGCACGCCTTGCGCGGGGCGATGTACGGCAGCGGCATCGTGAAGCAGTACGGGCTGCTCGACTTCACGCCGCTCAACGTGGCATGGCTTGCACTCGGCATTCTCGTGTTGCCTGCGCTTTCGATCGGCATGGTCCTGCTCGCGCACGATCGCATGGCCGAGCGGCTCGAACGCCTCGCGAATCAGGACGAGCTGACCGGCGCGCTCACACGCCGCGCCTTTCTGGCCCAGGCGAGCGCGTCGCTCGAAGCCGCGCGCGAGAAGGGACAGCAGGTCACGTTCGCGATTGTCGATATCGATCACTTCAAGTCGATCAACGACCGTTACGGACACGCCACAGGTGACCGCGTGCTCGCGCAGTTCTGCCGCGTCGTGAAGAGTGGTGTGCGTGTAGAGGACGTGTTCGGGCGCCTCGGCGGCGAAGAATTCGCGTTGCTCTTCGTCAGCATGACCCGCGACGACGCCGTGAGGCGTCTCGATGAATTGCGCGTGTTGACCCTCGCCGTGCGACGCAGCGCCGACGCTCACGCGCGTGAATCCGGGCAGGAGGCGCACGACGGCCTCACATTCAGTGCGGGCGTGGATGAAGCACAGGCGCAAGACTCGCTCGCCACATTGATGGCGCGCGCCGACGCCGCGCTCTATGTCGCCAAGTCACGTGGGCGCGACCGCGTCGTGGCCATCTGACGATTCTGCCGGTCCCTTTCGCGCGATCTATGCGTTGTGAATCAACGGTCGCGCCCTTTCGCGGTGCGACGGACATTCCTTGTCGAAACTCCATGCGATACGCATAGTTGCACGCCGCGAAGGTCTTAACAGCGCTGTTTTTAAACGATAATTATCAATGGCGCGACTGACGTTGCGTGCAGCGTGAAGGCGCTTTCGCTGCATGACGTGCATGGTCCAGGTGGCCTGCGTGGCGCGCCTCAAAAAATTTTCGGGCGGGCGTTTCTTCCCTTGTAACCTGTGGCGATCACGCGATGCGGGATTCGTGCGGATATGAAGGCGCCAGCTCCCGGCGCCCTGCGCCCGCATTGGTTTTCGAATTCGCTCCGCATTCAAGCGCGCTCTGGCGCCGCCGGCCTGGGCCGCATCTCCGCTCCCCGCCGCGCGCCGCGACTCACGCGCTCGCCAGTCTTTGCATCACCCACATTCAAAAGTCCGCTGCCGGAACGCGCACGTCATGTCTCATCGCGCGTGTCGTTTCGCTGCGGGCACATTACGGGCCTGCCTCCCGGCATCCATCCTGACCAGACAAGTCGCGTCCGGGGGCGGCCTTAACCACAAGGAGCCTGAGATGAAAGTTGGCAGCAACTGGCGTAACGCACATAACAACGACGCGGCATTGCCCGCATTCCTCGCAGCGCGTGTCGATCGGTACTACACCGAGCGCGTGCAGGAAAGCTGGGCCGGGGGCCATATCATGAAGGGACGTGTTGCCGATGCTGATGCCTTGCACCTTTCGAGTAACGATTACCTTTCGATTGCGCGCCACCCCGAGATTCTCGATGCAATGTGCATGAGCATCCGGTCGGAGGGCAACGGGCTCCTGATGTCGGGCGTGTTCCTGCACGGCGACGACTGCCCGCAACTCGCGCTCGAAGACCGCTTCGCGTCATACATGGGCGCCGAAGCGAGTGTGTTGTGCCAGTCGGGCTTTGCCGCGAATACCGGGCTGATCCAGTCGATCGCCAACGCGCAAACGCCGGTGTACGTCGACATGATGGCGCATATGTCGTTGTGGGAGGGCATACGCAGCGCCGGTGCGCGCGCGGTCAGTTTCTTCCACAACGATGTCGATCACCTTGAGCAGCGCATTCAGCGCTACGGGGCCGGGATCGTGATCGTCGATTCCGTGTACAGCACGAACGGCAGCGTGGCGCCGCTTACGGCAATTGCCGACGTGTGCGCCGAGCACGACTGCGTGCTCGTCGTCGACGAGTCGCATTCGCTCGGCACGCACGGCCCGCACGGCGCGGGCATGGTGGCCGAACTCGGGCTGGGCGACCGCGTGCATTTCCGCACGGCCAGTCTCGCAAAGGCGTTTGCCGGGCGCGCGGGCATCATCAGTTGTTCGCGGCGCTTCCAGGAGTATTTCAAGTGCGAGGCGCTGCCGGCTATTTTCAGCTCGACGCTGCTGCCGCATGAAACGGCGGGCCTCGCGGCGACACTTGACGTGATCGAGCGCGAAGACTGGCGGCGCACGCGTGTCGCGGCCAACGCGCGTTACGTACGCGGGCGGCTTGCCGAACTCGGCTACAACCTGAACGGCAGCGAAACGCAGATCATCGCGCTCGAAGCCGGGCCGGAGCCGCAGACGATCGTGTTGCGCGACGCGCTTGAAGCGCGCGGCATTTTTGGTTCCGTGTTCTGTGCTCCAGCCACGGCGCAGAACCGCTCGCTCGTGCGGCTCTCGCTCAACGCGGCGCTGTGCGAGGAGGAACTGGAGCGGCTCGTGGAGGTGTGCGCGGAGATTCGCGATGAGGTGCAGATGTGGAACTGGCCGTCCACGCGCCGCAACGAGCGCAACGCGGTCCGTGCGCGCGTGCGTTTGCCGCAGGCTGTGGTGAACATGCCGGCGGTGGCCGTGGCAGCGTGAGCCGGCGTGGAGCGAGGTAGCGAGGCAGCGATAGCGTGGGGGTGCACCCGATTTACGGCCTGCGGAAAACTTTCCGCAAATCGGCGCCGTAAATCAGGGTGAGTCCCACGCCGCCTGGATCTCGCGGTCAAGCTGGTCGAGATGCCGGTCGTAGGGCAGCACGTTGTCGAGTGCAAGCCCCGCCGGCTTCTTCACCACCGCGTAGAGATAGCGGCGTTCGCCGTGAAATTCCGATGCGGGGTGCATATATGGCTGCCATTCCGCGCACTGCGCCGGGTAATAGCCTTCAGTGCGCCAGAAGTAGGGCAGGCTGCGACGGCTGTCGAGTTCCGCGAGAAAGCTTGTGGGCGCACCTTGTTCGACGGCGATCTCGCGCACGCCGCGCAGCGATTCGTCGGTATGAATGACGAGCAGGTACGCGGTGCCGACACCGTCGAACATCAGGAGTCCGTGCGGTTGGTACGAGAGATAGTGCTCGACGATGCCGAGTGAATCGGCAATGCCTTTCACGTGCGCGGCGAGCGCATGATCCTTGAGGAATGCATATTCGGAAACGGCGAGTGCCTCGAGCACCGTGCTGCAGCAGCGGTCAAAATACGCGCGCTGCATATCGCCGATCGCCTGGTTCAGCGTTTCCACCGCATCGACTTCATGCTTGCGGATGAAGCGGTCGATCAGCCCTTCGTTGAAGCTCTTCACCGCCACGTGCTCGTCGGCCTTGCCAGTCAGCACGATTTTCCGGATCGACGGGTCGGTAATACGGCGGCAAAACTCCATGCCGTTGAGTTCGGGCATGTCGTAATCGACGACCACGACCGAAACCGACTCGAAGCGCGACGCGTTATGTACGAGACTACGTATCGCATCGACGCGCATGGCGATGACCTGGTGCGCATCGTTTTCTTCAGTGCGGTCCAGATACGGGCTGAAGATGGGCTCCGCGGCCCGGTCTGGCCCGGCGCGGCCATTGAGATATTTCAGCGCCTCGCTGGGCGAACTGAACAGGCGGAAGGCCAGGTCGGGGTCGAGTTGCAGGCTCAGGTTCGAAAGGAACGCGGCGCTGTCGTCGACGAATGCGACGGTGGTCGGATAAGAGAACGGCTGAATGGCTTTCGTCATGGCGCAGGGAATGTCAAAACGAACTCGGTATATTCGCCTTTTACGGAAGAGCAGGTAATTGCTCCACCCATCGCTTGCATGACATCGCGGCAGAATGCCAGCCCGATTCCTGCTCCGAGCGTCACGTCATCGGTGGCGGTTGTCGAAGTATAAAAGCGCGTGAAGATGTGCGGCAATACCTCAGGGGAAATACCGGTGCCCGTATCGCTGAAAATCAGTCGATTGGCCCGTTGCCCTGATTCAAGACGAATCGAAATCTGCGCGCCGTCGATGCTGCCCATGTGCCGGAAGGCATTTTTGAGCAGATTGAAGAGCACGTGAACGGTAAGCATTTCAGATCCGTGAAATTCGAAATCGGGGCGCAGATTGCAGATTACCCGACGCCGGTCGCCTTCGCGAAACGGAAAACGCGCGAGCGCGGTTTCCACACAATGCACGATCGAGCACGTCGTTGCGTTTTGCATGTTGCCGCCCGTGAAGCGCGCCGTGGCGAGCAGCATGTCGATGATCGCATTCGAATGCAGTGCTTCCTGTTCAATGCGGCCAACCACGCCTTGCAGGGAATGCAGATGCGCCACGCGTATTTTGGGCACCGGCAAGCGGCTGCGCTGGGCGAGTTGATAGGTGTCGAGCAGCGCAGGCAAATAGCGCATGAGACCTGCGGCGCCCACGCGTATCGCCACGAGCGGGGTGCGCAGTTCGTGCGCCACGCTGCCCGCCGTCGCCAGCATGGCGCGCTCCTGTTCGATCTGAATGCGATCCTGGTCGTAATTGGCCAGCGCGCCGATCGCCACCGCAAACGAAAAGATCGCCAGATGGGTGAGGTAGCTCGGCCCGAGCACGATGGGGTACGTGGTGAGGCAATACGCGATCACGGCGAGGCTGATGCCCACGAGGAACTGCAGCACGAGCATGAGCCAGTCGAGCAGCAGCACCATCACGAACGCCGCGATCAGCGCACTTTCCACCCACACTTCGTTGCCGTTGTTCTTGAGCAGCATGAACGTGAAAAAGAACGGCAATGCGTAGAGCGTGGCGAAGTACCAGTACCACGGCAGCAGCTTTTTCAGCGCTGCGGGCCAGCGCTCGAACGCCAGAATCGGCACAAACAGAAACGAGCCGATCAGGCGCAGCGTGAGATTTTCATACGGCTGAGGAAAGAGGTCTTTCCAGACGTAGTAGTAAAGCGGGAAGCCCACGCTCGCCACGACGGCAAGCGGGCGCATGCGGCGCTTCACGTATTGCAGGTTGCGCAGCGCGGGCGCGAAGGCGCGCACGAAGCGCAGACGCATCGACGCCCAGGCTCGCCTCAGTCGCACCGAGGTTCTTGAAACGTTCATCAGGATGGAATCGCTCATCGTTCTGGCCGGCGCGCGCGGCCCGCGCCGGTCTTCTTGCGTCTCGCTTTATTGGTTCCCCGTGCTTCTCGCTTTCCGCCGGCGGTCTCGCGTGGTCGGACCCCGTCTCCACCCGGCAAAGAAAGACAATATCACCAAAGGATTGCAGCGATGAGGCCTGTTGCGTCCCTTGATGGGCTTCGGTGCCCTACTGGAGGAGGAGTGTTATGCGCGGCGCATCGATTCGCCCCATTCGGGAGGCATTCGATGGGCGCTGGAAGGGCTTGCGGGGGCGCTGAGGCGTGTCTGTGCGGCCTTCAGGCCGCGGGCTTGCGTTGCGCGCAAATGAATTGCTCGATGGCGTCGTTGAGCGGCTGCGGCGCGTCGCGATGCGGAGAATGGCCGCCATGTGCGAGCGCGTGGACGCGCGCGTGCGGCACGGCCGTGCCAATCGCTTCGACCTGCGCCATGGTGCCGTAGTGGTCGTCCACGGCCTGCACGGCGAGCAACGGCGCGCGAATCGACGCCAGATCGCCGACGATGTTCCAGGCCCGGAAGGCGGGATCGAGCCAGATATCGTTCCAGCCGTAGAACGCGGAATCGACATCGTCGTGGTAGCGCGCAAGCTTTTCGCGCAGGCGGGTCGTTTCGTACGCAACCTTCGCCTCGCCGATGCTTTCGACGGAAATGTCTTCGACGAACACGTGCGGCGCAATCGCCACCGCGCCATCGAGCGCTTCGGGAAAAGCGGCGGCGTAGAGCAGCGCGATGGATGCGCCGTCGCTATGACCGATCAGCCACATGCGCGTGCGTTCGGCCGCGCTTACGCCGAGTGAGTCGAGGAGAGCGGGCAAGATCTCGCGCGCCTGCCGGGCCATGAAATCGACGGGCCATTTCACGCCAGGCGCGCGCGGTGTGGAGCGCCCGTAACCCGGACGCGAATAGACGAGCCCGCGCATGCCGAGGCGCTCGCAAAGCGCGGCGGGCCAATCCTTCCACATCGCGATCGAGCCGAGACCCTCGTGCAGGAAGACGGCGAGCGGCGCATCACCGTCCGCCGCGCCGATCCAGCGGTATTCGATGCGCAACGCATCGTGTGTGTCCGTGGCGGGCAGGTAGGCAAATTCGCTTTCGTTCATGGCGCTTGTCACTGTCACGACTGAAACTGCTGACGCAGGCGGAAACGCTGGATTTTACCGGTCGCCGTTTTCGGCAGATCGTCGACGAACAGAATGTCGCGCGGATACTTGTGCGGCGCGAGTCGCGTTTTGACGAACGCCTTTAACTGCTCGGCCAGCGCGTCGTGCGAGGTGTCCACCGCCGCCGGCTTGAGGACGACGAAAGCGCAGGTTTTCAAGAGCCCGCCCTGATCGACGCCGATCACGGCCGCTTCGAGCACCGCGTCGTGCTGCATGAGCACCATTTCGACTTCGATGGGCGAAACATACTGGCCGCTCACCTTGAGCATGTCGTCGCTGCGGCCCGCATAGACATAGGCGCCTCCGGCCAGGCGCCGGTACTTGTCGCCGCTCCTCACCCAGTCGCCGAGGAAGGTCGCGCGCGACTTCTCGCGATTGCACCAGTACATCACGGCCGCGCTCGGCCCGCGGATGAAGAGGTCGCCGATCTCGCCGTCGGCCACGAGCGCGCCGGTTTCGTCCCGCAGTTCGATTTCGTAGCCGGGCACGGGGCGGCCCGTAGTGCCGTATTCGACGACGCCTGGCCGGTTCGACAGGAAGATGTGCAGCATTTCCGTGGATCCGAGGCCATCGAGAATGTCGCTGCCGAAGTGATCCCTGAAGCGCTCGCCCAGTTCACGCGGCAGCGCTTCGCCTGCGGACGTGCACACGCGCAGCGCGACATCGGTGCGTGCGGGGAGGTTGGGCGAGGCCATCATGCTCGCGTAGAGCGTGGGCACGCCGTAGAACACCGTGGGCCGATGCTGCACGAGGCGCGCGAATACGGCGTTGGCGGTGGGGCGTTCGGCCATCAGGATCGTGGTCGCGCCGACCGACAGTGGAAACGAAAGACCGTTGCCGAGGCCATAGGCGAAGAACAGCTTGGCCGCCGAAAACACGATGTCGCTCTCGCGGATACCGAGAATGGGCTTCGCGTAAGTCTCGACGGTCCAGTAGAGATTGGCGTGCGTATGCACCGTGCCTTTGGGTTTTCCCGTCGATCCCGACGAGTAGAGCCAGAACGCGATGTCGTCGCAGCCCGTTTGCGCGGCGCGCGGGGCAGGTTCGGCGCGCGCGATCAGATCCGCGAGGATGGTTCGTGGTTCATCTGAAACCGGCTGCGAAACGGGCTTTGAAACGATTAACTGGCAGTCCTCACATTGTGATTCGGAAAGCGCCGCACTCACGGCGGGCAGCACCGCTCCCGACGCGATCACCACGCGCGCGCGGCTGTGCGTGAGCATATACACGTAGTCGGCTGGCGTGAGCAGCGTGTTGACGACTACCGGCACGATTCCCGCATAGAGCGCGCCGAGAAATGCAATGGGCAGCTCGACGGTGTCGAGCATCACGAGCAGCACGCGTTCTTCCGTGTGGACGCCGAGCGCGCGCATGGCGGCCGCGAAGCGGCGGGCCTGTGTTTCGAGTTCGCCGTAGTTCAGCGAGAGCGTGTCGTCGATATAAGCGGTCTTCGCAGCGCGCGCAGCATTGAGCGAGAACAGGTGCGTGGCGAAGTTGAATTGCGCGGGCGGCGGCACGGCCGCGGCGTGTTCTGGCGATGCCTCGATTTGCACGGTGTTGTCTCCGCTCTGTCTGCGACGATCGGATTTGTCGTCGACGGACCTTTTCGCGGAAAATTAGCGGTTAGCAAAATGCATGTCAAGCACTATAGTACATAAAGACGGATTCAGAGATTCCCTAAGATGAAGCAAACTTACATTGCCGAGCTGCCAGCGGAAGCCGCCGACGACGCCGCACGCGGCGAGCGCGCCGAACGCGATCCGTTTCTGACCGCCATGGGCGAGCGCGTGCGCATGCTGCGCGCGCGGCGTGGCATGACGCGCAAGACGCTCGCGGCGGAAACTGGGCTCTCGGAGCGGCATCTGGCGAATCTGGAGTCCGGGGTGGGGAATGCCTCCGTGCTGGTGTTGCGGCAGATCGCGAACACGCTGAACTGCCCGCTCGCCGAGGTCATCGGCGACGTCACGACTTCGTCGGCGGAATGGCTCCTGATCCGCGAGCTGCTGCAGGGGCGCGACCCGGCTGCCTTGCAGCGCGCGCGAGTGGCGCTCGCCGAGATGTTCTCGCAGACCAGCGCCGATCCGCATCGCAACGAGCGTATCGCGCTCATCGGCCTGCGCGGCGCGGGCAAGTCCACGCTGGGGCGCATGCTCGCGCAGGAGTTGAAGGTGCCGTTCGTCGAGCTGACGCGCGTGATCGAACAGCTGGCGGGTTGTCCGCCGTCGGAGATTCATTCGCTGTATGGCGCAAGCGCATATCGCCGGTATGAGCATCGGGCGCTGGAGGCCGTGGTCGCGGAGCATCCGCGCGCCGTGATCGCCTCGCCGGGCGGCCTCGTTTCCGAGCCGGCCACGTTCAATGTGCTGCTCGCGCACTGCTTCACCGTCTGGCTGCAGGCCGCGCCTGAAGAGCACATGCGCCGCGTCGTGGCGCAGGGCGACCTGCGCCCCATGTCGGGCAATTCGGGCAACAGCGAGGCGATGGACGACCTCAAACGGATCCTTGCGGGCCGCAGCGAACTGTATGGCCGCGCCGATATGACCTTCGACACCAGCGAAAAGACCCTCGCCGACGCCTACCTGCAACTGCGTGACCGGCTCGCCGCGCGCCTGGCCGCTGAGGCGCCTCGCATCGAGTAAATCGCACCCGCGTGCTACGGCGTTGCGGGTTTACCCCTTAGCATGCACTAAAATGCACTAATGTGCTTTACATGAGTATTCCATTGCACTATCGTTCATTGAAACGAAGTGCAGAAAGGAGACGCTCATGGCCGCAGTCGAAACCGCCGTCGCCCCGCAGCGGGTCGATTACCGCACCGAACCTTCGCAGTACCGGCACTGGAAGCTAACGTTCGACGGCAACGTGGCGACGCTCGGCATGGATATCGCCGAGGATGGCGGCATTCGCGACGGCTACAAGCTGAAGCTGAATTCATACGACCTCGGCGTCGATATCGAACTGCACGATGCACTCCAGCGCATCCGTTTCGAGCATCCGAAAGTGCGCACCGTCGTGCTGACCAGCCTGAAGGACCGCGTGTTCTGCTCGGGCGCCAATATCTTCATGCTCGGCCTCTCCACCCACGCGTGGAAGGTCAACTTCTGCAAGTTCACCAACGAAACGCGCAACGGCATGGAAGATTCGTCGCGCCATTCAGGCCTGAAGTTCATTGCGGCCGTGAACGGCGCCTGCGCTGGCGGCGGCTATGAACTGGCGCTCGCCTGCGACGAGATCATGCTCGTGGACGACCGGTCCTCCTCGGTCGCGCTGCCGGAAGTGCCGCTGCTCGGCGTGCTGCCGGGCACGGGCGGCCTCACGCGTCTCACCGACAAGCGCAAGGTGCGCCACGACCGCGCCGACATCTTCTGCACCGTGGTGGAAGGCATTCGCGGCGAACGCGCAAAAGCCTGGCGCCTCGTGGATGAAGTCGTGAAGCCGAATCAGTTCGGCCAGGCCGTGCAGGCGCGCGCGCTCGAACTGGCGGCCGCGAGTGATCGGCCAGCTAACGTGAAGGGCGTAGCGCTTACGCGTATCGAGCGCGTGGAGCACGGCAATGGTCTGAGCTACACAACCGTCGACGTCACGATCGACCGCGCGAAGCGCACCGCGACGTTCACGGCGAAAGCGCCCTCGGAAGTACCTGCTTCGGATATCGAATCAATTGTCGCCGTCGGCGCGTCATGGTGGCCGCTGCAGTTCGCGCGAGAACTGGACGACGCGATTCTCTGCATGCGCACGAACGAACTCGACATCGGCACGTGGATCCTCAAGACCGAAGGCGATGCGCGCACCGTACTCGCCGCCGATGCCGCGCTGCTCGCGCACCGCGACCACTGGTTCGTGCGCGAGACCATCGGCATGCTGCGCCGTACGTTGGCGCGCATCGATGTTTCTTCGCGTTCGTTGTTCGCGCTGATCGAACCGGGCTCGTGCTTTGCCGGCACCTTCGCCGAACTCGCGTTCGCGGCCGACCGCACGTACATGGCCGCACTGCCCGCGAACGAAGACGAGGAGCCGGCCATCACGCTCTCGGAAGCGAACTTCGGCCTCTATCCGATGGTCACGCATCAATCGCGCCTCGCGCGGCGTTTCTATGAGGAGGCCGAACCGATCGATGCCGTGCGCGCAACGATAGGCCGGGCGGTCAAGCCGGTCGAGGCGGAGCGTCTTGGCCTCGTGACGGCCTCGCCCGACGACATCGACTGGCCCGACGAAATCCGTCTCGCACTGGAAGAACGCGCGGTCATGTCGCCCGACGCGCTCACGGGCCTCGAAGCAAACCTGCGCTTCAATGGCCCGGAGACGATGGAAACGCGCATCTTCGGGCGGCTCTCCGCGTGGCAGAACTGGATCTTCAACCGTCCCAACGCCGTGGGCGAGAAGGGCGCGCTCAAGGTGTACGGCAAGGGCAGCAAGGCGCAGTTCGACGTCGCCCGCGTCTGATAGCCGTATCCGCCGCCGCAATTGCCGCAAGGAACCGCAATGTCCACGATCAACTACAGCGAAAAGATCCCGAACAACGTCAACCTCGCCGACGACCGCGCGCTGCAGCGCGCCCTCGAACAGTGGCAGCCCAACTTCCTCTCGTGGTGGGGCGACATGGGCCCCGACGGTTCGCACGGCTATGACGTCTATCTGCGTACGGCGGTGAGCGTCGACGCGGGCGGCTGGGCGCACTTCGACCACGTGAAAATGCCTGACTATCGCTGGGGTATCTTCCTCACGCCAGGCGAAGCGGATCGCAAGATCCATTTCGGTGCGCACAAGGGCGAGGCCGCGTGGCAGGACGTGCCGGGCGAGCACCGCGCGAATCTGCGCCGCATCATCGTCACTCAGGGCGACACGGAGCCCGCCTCCGTCGAGCAGCAGCGTCATCTCGGCCTAACCGCGCCCTCCATGTACGACCTGCGCAACCTGTTCCAGGTGAACGTGGAAGAAGGCCGGCACCTATGGGCGATGGTGTATCTGCTGCATCGCTACTTTGGCCGCGATGGTCGTGAGGAAGCCGAAGCATTACTGGATCGCCGCTCGGGTGACGATGACAACCCGCGTATTCTCGGCGCATTCAACGAGAAAACGCCCGACTGGCTGGCGTTCTACATGTTTACGTATTTCACCGACCGCGACGGCAAGTTCCAGCTTTCGGCGCTTTCCGAATCCGGCTTCGACCCGCTCGCGCGCACGACGAAATTCATGCTGACCGAAGAAGCGCATCACATGTTCGTCGGCGAATCGGGCATCTCGCGTGTCGTGCAGCGCACCGCTCAGGTCATGAACGAACTGAAGACCGACGACGCGAAGCGCCTGCGCGCCGCGGGCGTGATCGACCTCGAAACGATCCAGCGCTACCTGAATTTCCACTATTCGGTGACGATCGATCTGTTCGGCGCCGACCATTCATCGAATGCCGCGACGTTTTACAGTTCGGGCCTGAAGGGCCGCTATGAAGAGACCAAACGAGACGACGACCACCAGCTCGAAGGCCAGCAATACCGCTTGCTCGACGTGCAGGACGGCAAGCTCGTGGAGCGTGAAGTGCCGATGCTCAATGCGATGAACGAAGTGCTGCGCGACGACTACATCAAGGACTCGATTGCGGGCGTGAACCGCTGGAACAAGGTGCTGGAAAAGGCTGGCATCGATGCTCGCTTGATCGTGCCGCACAAGGCGTTCAACCGCCAGATCGGCACCTTCGCGGGCGTGCGTGTTTCGCCGGACGGCCGTGTGATCGGCGAGGCCGAATGGGCCGCAAATGAGGCGAAATGGCTGCCCACCGCGGAAGACCGCGCCTACGTGGCCTCGCTCATGGGCCGCGTGGTCGAGCCGGGCAAGTTCGCCAACTGGATCGCGCCGCCGGCCATGGGCATCAATCGGCAGCCAATCGATTTCGAGTACGTGCGCTTTAATTGAGGGGAGCGGCGGTGCGCAGCGACGAGTTCGCGCGCCGCGGTGGGAGACAAACATGAACGGTCCGCTACCCGTGGAAATTGTCAGGCAACACCTGATCGATCCTGAAATCTGCATACGCTGCAATACGTGCGAGGAAACGTGTCCCATCGACGCGATCACGCACGACGGCACCAACTATGTCGTGAAGGCCGATGTCTGCAACGCTTGCATGGCCTGCGTACCGCCATGTCCCACCGGCGCGATCGACAACTGGCGCAACGTGCTCAAGGCCGAGGCGTACACCATTGATGAGCAGTTCACGTGGGACGAGCTGCCCGCGCAGAACCCATCGGTTGCAGCGCCAGCCGTCGCGCAGGAATCGGGCGATCGGCCCAGCGAAGCACAAGCGGCGCCGAGTACCTCTGATTCGCCCGTCGGCGGCTCCGACATGGTGCGCGGCTCGACCGTGCCGCCTTGGTCGGCGGCGCGCCCCTATGTCCAGCTCTACACGCACAAGGCGTCCACCACCGCGACCGTGGTCGGCAACTATCGCCTCACCGACGACACCACCGAAAGCGACATCCATCACATCGTGCTCGATTTCGGCGCCATGCCGTTCCCGGTGCTGGAGGGGCAGTCTATTGGCATCCTGCCGCCGGGCGCGACCGCGGAAGGGCGGGCCCATCATGCGCGCCAGTATTCGATCGCCAGCCCGCGCGACGGCGAGCGTCCCGGCTACAACAACGTCTCGCTCACGGTGAAGCGCGTGACGCGCGATCACAGCGGCAACGCAACCGATGGCGTGTGCTCGAACTATCTCTGTGACCTGAAGAAGGGTGACGTGGTGACCGTGATCGGGCCGTTCGGCAATACCTTTCTCATGCCGAACCATCCGAATTCGCATCTGCTGATGATCTGCACGGGCACCGGTTCCGCGCCCATGCGCGCGATGACCGAATATCGCCGCCGCCGCAGGCTCAAGGGCGGGACCGGCAAACTCATGCTGTTTTTCGGCGCGCGCACGCAGCAGGAATTGCCATATTTCGGACCCCTGATGAATCTTCCGAAGGATTTCATCGACACGAACCTCGCTTTTTCACGTACGCCGGGCGAGCCCAAGCGCTATGTTCAAGACGCCATGCGCGAGCGCGCCGTGGACGTTGCGCAACTGCTCAAGGACGGCAACACGCATGTCTATGTCTGCGGGTTGAAGGGCATGGAGGATGGCGTGCTGCAGGCGCTTCAGGAGATCGCCGAGAAGCACGGCATGGGCTGGGAGCCCTTGTGGGACCGTCTCAAACGGGAAGGGCGGTTGCATTTCGAGACGTATTGAAACGTCCGGATGCAATGAATCGAGGCCTGAATCGAAACCCGTCAAAAGCCCGCGATGATTTAAGCACGATCGTTCGAAAGGCGTTACGATGGCGAATCGCAAAGGCGCGCGCGGTCGCGCGCCAAACGTCGGAGACGTCTCGATGAATCTCGTTGCTGAAATGCCCGCCGGCCTGACCGGCGTCGAACAGTTGCTGCACATGCTGAACGGAAGCCGTGGCCCGGCCATTGGCGAAACGCTCGGCTTCAGGCTTGTCGAAGTCGAGGAGGGCCGCGCCGTGTTCGAGGGCACGCCCGGTTTGCACGTGTACAACCCGATCGGCACGGTGCACGGCGGTTATGCCGCGACACTGCTCGATTCCGCGTGCGGTTGCGCCGCGCACTCGCGACTCGGCCCGAATCAGGGCTATACCACGCTGGAACTGAAGGTCGCTTACCACCGGCCCATGACCGCCGATACCGGCGTGGTACGCGCGGAAGGGCGCGTGCTCAGCATTGGCCGCCGCGCCGCGTTCACGGAGGCCAGCATCACGGATGCGCAGGGCAAGCTCTACGCATCCGCGACTTCCACCTTGCTCGTATTCGACCGCTGATGCGTTGTGGCCGGCGCGCGACCGACGAGCGAACTAGATCGCCGCGCGCGCCTTGTCCTCGATGAGCCGCACGAGCGTTTGCAGCATGCGGTTCGCAGGCGTGGGTACGCCAAGCGCCGCGCCGCGTTTCACGACGTAGCCATTGAGGTGATCGATCTCGCTGAGTTTGCCGCGTGCGAGATCCTGCGCCGTGGACGAGTACTGGCCCGGCATGGTCTGCGCGATGCGCGGCACGGCGCTGTCGATGTCCGGCGGCAGCGTCACGCCGTCGGCCCGAGCGACGGCCACGCATTCGCCGACGATGTCGTGCATCGTCTCGCTCACGCCTGCGCCCTTCACGAGACGTCCATAGGGCAATTGCGTGATCGCCGAGAGCGCGTTGTACGCGCAGTTCACGATTAGCTTGGCCCAAAGCGCGCCGCGCACATTGGGCGAGATTTCCGTGGGCACGCCCGCGTCGATGAGCGTGCGCGCGGTGGCGTCGCTCGCGCGTGAAGGTTCGATCACCAGTTCACCGCGCCCGTGATGGCGCACGTGTCCGGGCCCCGCCATCTCCGTGGCGACATAGACCACCGCGGCCGCCACGTCTTGCGCAATCACGGTGCGCAGGCGCTCCGCGTTATCCGCGCCATTCTGCAGCGTGAGCACGAGCGTGTCGGCACCCAGATACGGTTTGATCGCGGCGCCTGCGTCTTCGGTGTCGGTCGACTTCACGCAGAACAGCACGAGGTCCGCGCCTGCCACGGCCGACGCTTCGGTGCTGGCCGTGAGATGCGGCGCGCCGATGCGCTCGTCGAACTGCTGCGCTTCGAGACGTAGCCCGTCGCGCGTAATGGCCTCGACGTGCTGGGGCCGGCCGATCAAGACCACATCGTGTCCCGCGCGCGCGAGCATGCCGCCGAAAAAGCAGCCTACTGCGCCTGCGCCCATGACGGCGACTTTCATTTGCGTTTCTCCTGTGTGGCGTGCGAACGTCGTTGCCTGTGATATTCGGCGGCGTGCCGGCGTGTTCAGCGCAGCTCGAAGCCGAGCGCGCCCAGCGCGTCGCGCAAGCGGTCGCGGCCGTGCAGCGACTCGCGGCTGCGCCAGCGCGCGAGCGAGCGCACGGTCCAGCCTGCCGCGCTCAATCCCTGGGCGGTCTGGAAGCCGCCCATTACTTCGTCGTACTGTGCAATTGCCGCCGCTTGCGAGGGCGCGTCGTATTGTTCGCGGTGGAGCACGACCTCCTGCGGCAAGCGCGGTTTCACATCCGCGGGGCGCGTTTCGTCGGGATAGCCCACGCACAGGCCGAACACGGGGAGCACGCGCGGCGGCAGGCCCAGTTCCGCGGCCACCTGCTCAGGCTGATTGCGGATGCCGCCGATATACACGGCGCTCATGCCGAGCGATTCGAGCGCGACCACGGCGTTTTGCGCGGCAAGCGCCGCGTCGATCATGCCGACGACCAGCGTCTCCATGTAATGCAGACCGTCGACGCTTGCCCCGCTGCGCGCGCCAGCCGCTTCGAGGCGCGAGAGGTCCGCGAGCCACACTAGAAAGAGCGGCGCCGCGCGAACATGCGACTGGCCGCCCGCAAGCTCGGCGAGGCGTGCCTTGCGCTCGGGGTTCTCGATGGCAACGACGCTCCACGTTTGGAGGTTCGACGAGGTCGAGGCCGATTGCGCCGCTGCGATCAGCGTTTCGAGCGTGCCTTCAGGCAGCGGACGGTCCGCGTAATTGCGCACCGAGCGATGCGCGAGCAGCGTGTCGAGCGTATCGTTCCAGGCCGGCAGCGGCGCGGACCACGGCGTGCCATAGCGCGCTTCGAGGGCGCGCATGGCATCGGCGATTTCGGCAGCGGGGTGCGCGGGCGTGGTGACGGTGGACATCGGGTTTCTTCTCCGGCAGGTGACAGTTGAATCGGGGCGCTGAAATCGATCGCGGCGCCAAGCGCCGTATGGTACATGGGTCGGGCGATTGGCGCAGGCGTTCATCGGCACGGGCTCAGGGCGCGCCTGCAGAGTTCGTGCGTGACCGGTATCATCTCATTCTGCGCATGCGTTCGCTCTTGGCGGCGGCGCCATCTTTTGCTTTCCCATGTCTTCGGCAGCCTTGTCTGCCCCTTCTTCCGGGAGGCTATCCCATGTCCGTTGATTCCCAGAATGCGTCGCCGGTCTGGTTCGTGACCGGCTGTTCGACCGGCTTTGGCCGCGAGCTTGCCCGTGCCGTGCTAGCGCGCGGCTGGCGCTGCGTGGCAACTGCGCGCAACAAGGCGTCGCTAGACGATCTCGCGCCCGAGGCCGGCGATCGCCTGCTGCCCGTCTCGCTCGACGTGACCGATGCCGCACAAGTCGACGCCGCCGTCGCGGCCGCGCAAAAGCAGTTCGGCGCGATCGACGTGCTCGTCAACAACGCGGGCTACGGCTATCAGAGTTCGATCGAAGAGGGCGAGGAGCACGCGATCCGCGCGCAGTTCGATGCCAACGCATTCGGCCTGTTCGCGCTCACGCGAGCGGTGCTGCCGGATATGCGCGCGCGCCGCAAGGGACACGTCATCAACATTACGTCGGTGGCGGGGCTCGCGGGCTTCCCGGGTTCTGGCTACTACGCGGCCTCAAAACACGCTGTGGAGGGATTCTCCGATTCGCTGCTGGCGGAAGTCGGACCGCTCGGCATCAAGGTGACCTGCGTGGAACCGGGGCCGTTTCGCACGGACTGGGCAGGCCGCTCGCTCGTGCAGACGCCGAGTCGTATCGATGACTATGCCGAAACGGCGGGCGCGCGCATGAAGCGGACGGCTGAGGGCAGCGGGCATCAACCGGGCGATCCGGTGCGCGCGGCGCAGGCGATGATACGCATCACGGAAGCCGAGAAGCCGCCGCGGCATCTCGTGCTGGGCGCATTCGGCGTGGATGCGGTGGCGAACCGCTTGCGCGCGGCGCTTGCCGATATCGAGGCATGGCGCGAGTTGAGCCTGGGCACGGATTATCCGGCGGGGAGTTGACTCAGAGGCTCAAGCAGTTGCGATCATCAACGTGCCGGTCGCCACGAGCGCCCCGCGCCAGAGCCAGTCGAAATTGATCCAGCCGCGCCGCAGTACGCCAAGGCCGAGATACTCGTAGGCGAGCAGCGCGATTCCCGCCGTGGTGGCGAGCGTCGTGACCGTATGCAGTGCGGTGAACGCAAACGAAAGCGCAAGCGGGTTCGCGAGCCCCGCTGCGCCACCGCACAGCGGCAGCATGGCGGGCATCAGCATGAGTCCCGCGCCGTGCAGCGTGGCCATCAACGCGGACCACGCTGCAAGCCCGGCAAAGCCCACGGTCATCCCCACGCGCGCGCGGTGCCGGTGCCCATACGCATGCTGCCAGGCGGCCCACGCGATCAGCAGTGCGCCCAGCCCCCAATGCAGCGCGGCGCCCGGCAGATGCGCGCCCAGCGCTGCCGTCGAACTCGTGAACAGCAGAATGGACGCGGCGTGACCGAGCGCGATGGGCGGCAAAGCAAGCAGCAGCGCCGCGCGGCTTCCGCGCTGCAGCCCGAGCGCGGTCGCGAAGAGCCAACCCATCGCCGGGTTCACGCCGTGAAAGACGCCGCTGCCCACCACCGCTGCCCAGGCGCCCCAATGCGCGCCGAAGACTTCCTCCATACGATGCCCCGCGCTTATGGGTAGCAGTACGAATCAGATGAGCAGTCGCCGCCTTCGAGCCGTATCTGGTGCGGCCGGTGCGACTTCGGCCATTCGACGAAGAATCGCTGGTCGAATTCGAGGCCGCCTTCGGGCGAGGCGTCGAGTTTCACCATCCAGCCATCGATGCCTTCGGGATAGAACTGCGGGTCGATCGCACCGTAAAGCGAGTTGCTGAAATAGACGCGCCGGCCGTCGCGGCTCACTTCGACCATTTGCGGTCCGCCGTTCAGCTCGCGCCCGGGCGCAGAGGGATGCGCCGCGCGCGCCGCAACGCCGCCGATGCGCACGCAACCCGTCAGGCGCGCATGCTCGGGGTCCGACACATCGTACTGCCGCAAATCTCCCGTTCCCCAGCACGCCGCGTAGAGGAAGCGGTCGTCGAGCGAGAGCGCGATATCGGTGACTAGTGGGGGCACGGCCGCAAAGCCTTTGAGCATGGGCGGCAGATGTTCGGGATCGGCCGGTTCGGCCGGAATTTCGATGATCCTGCGTGCGGCCCACTGGTCGCCGTCGAGATACCACTGCCAGAGCGAGGCCGAGAGGTCCTTCAGGCTGATCACGGAATTCACGAAACCGTAGGGCCGCGTGGGGTTGTGCGCAGGGCGTAGTTCGAACACGAGTTGGTTTTCCGCGCCGAAGTCGAGCACCTGCTTGTGCTGGCGCGAGTGCAGATCCCAGAAGTGCAGGCGATGGCCGTATTGGCCGCCGAGCAACACTTCGGGCACGAGGCCGTTCTCGAAAGTCGCGGGCAGGCCCCATTCGCTCGTCACGAGCGTGTCATAGCCGAGGTGCCACCAGCCGTCGTAGGCGAGCTGTTGCGGGCCGCGATCGATCTCCCATTGGCCAAGAATGTCGAAGCTCTCGTGGTCCATCAGGAAGACGCCGCCGGGCGCCTCGCCCTGCGCGTTCGCAAGCGACGTCACATAAATGCCATCCGGCCCGCAATGCACGGTGTGGGGGCGCGTGTAGCCCGCGCGCTGCGCGACGCTCTCGGGTTCGTGCACGCGCGTGATATGGGGGCGGCGCGCGTCGGGCTTCGTGTCGACGATATGAATGCGCGAGGAGCGCAGCCCGGGCACGACGAGATAGCGGCGCTCACTATGCGCGTGGGGAGCGTTGGGGCACAGACACGAGCTGCAGGCATTCCAGCCGAAGTGATGAAGCTCGTCGCCGACGTTGGGCATAGCCAGCCGGTGCACGATGCGCCCGAATTCCGGCGAGCGCGGGTCCAGATCGATCACGTCGAGCGAATCGGGCACGCTGCGCGTGGGGTCGAAGCTGGCGACGTACGCCAGTGTCTCCGGCGGGGCATCGCCTGCCATGCGCGCAGACGGGTAGAAGGTCGGGTCCGGTTGCCACGTCGCCATTGCTGCCTCCTCATCGAAGATTCGGAAGAGTCCCTATCATGCATCAGAGTGGAACAGTGCGTTGCACGTATGGTCCATATTCCATCCGGATAGAAGCTTATGCATTCGAGCAATGAGCGCCGATTATCTGCGCTGCGAGAATAGTAAATTCGCTTTTGCCGCATTTATTCGCAAGGCTAACGTTCCTAGACTTGTAGTCAACGGATGCAGACAAGCCACTGCACCGATTCGATCAAGTTATTGGAGGTTAGTCATGAGAACACTTATCAAGGCCGTTGCGATCGCTGCCGTGCTTGCAGTGCCGGCCATTTCATTCGCGCAGTCGCAAGGCACTAATGGTCCTGTGACGCGTGCGCAGGTGCGCAGTGATCTCGTGCAGCTCGAAGCCGCGGGTTATCGTCCTTCGGTGAACGATCTGTATTATCCCGTTGATCTGCAACGTGCCCAGGCGCGCGTAAATGCGCAAAACGGCGCTTACGGCCCGGCAACGAGCGGTTCTTCTGAAAGCGGCTCGCGTACCGATGGCGCTGTGAGCAGCTATTCGCCGCCGGTGTATAACGTGCGTTGAGTTTGAAAGCAGTACGAAGTCAATGCAAGCCGCATGGTGAATATCAGCCCGCGACGGCGCGAAAGCGCACGGCGGGCTGATTCATTTCCCGCCCGCTCGCCCTCACATCACATACCACCGCCGGTTTCAGCTTCGCGGCGCTTCGCGCTCGCGAATCCAGGCGCGCGTGGACGCGAGGATCTCGTTCGATAGCGCGGGATCGTCGCACAGCCGCGCAAGCACGACCGCACCCACCATCGCGGCCCAGCCGCCAATTGCCGCTTGGCGCGCCGCAGCGGCGCCGGCGCCATTCATGCCCGCACTCAAGCGCTCGATTTGACGCTCGAGTCCTGCCGCCATGACGGCGCGCGCCTCGGGCGTTTGCCGCGCCGTTTCAGCGGCGAGCGCCGCGGTTGGACAGCCGCCGGCCACGTTGTCGCGATGCTCGGCAGAGAGGTAGCGCGACGCATAGCGCGCCAGATCCGAATCGCCGCCTTCACCCTGTGCAAAGACGTGGGCGAGCGTTTGCGCGATCAGCTCGTCTTTCGACTTGAAATACCCATAGAACCCGCCGTGCGTGAGCCCGGCGGCGCTCATCACGTCCGCGACGGTCACCGCGTCGTAGCCGTGCTCGCGAAAGAGCCTGCCGGCGGCTTCCAGGATCTGCTGGCGATTGATCTCCACCTGTTCGCGACTGACCCTCATTGTTCTCTCCCGTTTCCTTCGATCGACGCTTGACATTATACATGATCGTCATCATGATTCCGTTTACATGACGTTCATCATGTAAACGGAATCCCAAAGGAGAAGTTTCGATGTCTGTTAAACCTGCTGTCCTGATCACTGGCGCATCCACGGGTATCGGCGCCGTGTACGCCGACCGTTTTGCCAAGCGCGGTCATGACCTCGTGCTGGTGGCGCGCGATCGCGCCCGCATGGAAGACCTCGCGGCGCGCCTGCGCGAGCGCGATGGCGTGAACGTGGAAATCGTTCGCGCCGATCTGGCCTCGCATGCCGATCTCGCGCTGCTTGAGGTGCGCCTCGCAGAAGACTCACGCATCGGAGTGCTGATCAATAACGCCGGTGCGAGCCTGCCTGGCACATTCGTCGAACAGGGCCCGGAAGCAGTGGGCGGCCTCATCGATCTGAACGTCACGGCGGTTGCGCGCCTCGCCGCAGCGGTCGCGCCGCGCTTTGCGCGCGAAGGCAACGGGGCGATCGTGAACGTCGGTTCGGTCATTGGCCTCGCGCCGGAGTTTCGTTCGAGCGTGTATGGTGCGACGAAGGCATTCGTGCTGTACTTTTCGCAGTCGCTGCACCTGGAACTGGGAGCCAAAGGCGTGTATGTCCAGGCCGTCGTGCCCGGCGCCACCCGCACCGAAATCTGGGAGCGCTCCGGAAAGGACGTGAACGCATTGCCGGCCGTGATGGAAGTGGATGACCTCGTCGACGCGGCGCTCGTGGGCTATGACCGGCGCGAGACAGTGACGATCCCGCCGTTGCCCGAAGCGCAGCAGTGGGCCGATTACGAAGCCGCCCGGTCTGCAATGTTCGCGAACTTCGGCCAGTCGAAGCCGGCGGCGCGGTATCGCGAAGCCGCGTAATCCGATGTATTGCGAGCGGCCACCGGTCGCTCGCATTGCGTAGCGAGCCACGAGGTGCGCGGCCCCCACAGCGCGCCTTTACTACGCACCGTCGCCACGCCTTCACCCCATCTCTCACCGGCTCGCGTTCGCAAGCCGCGCTAGCGTATTCCTGGCGGTCCCCCCTTCGCCCTAGCCCGTTCGAAAATTCAGCGGTTTCCGATATCACCGGTTGCCAGGTCGCGGCATGCTGCGCGCGGGCGCTCGCATTCTGCGCGACCCGCCCGCGCGAGCGCGTGGCCGGCCATTCCCGGCGCGTGAGCGCGCGGCGCCCTGTACCATTCACCGCACGCCGCACGGCAATGCCCGCGCGGCGTGCGCGCAAACGAGGACCGGTCGATGCAACGAATAACACGAAAAACTGGCGGGTGGTGGACGTTGGCGCTAGCTCTGGTGCTGGGTTTATGTATGGTCTGGGCGTGGCGCGCCTATGCAGCGCGTGCGGTGAGCGTATCGCCGCAAGGGACCGTGGCGCAGGTGCGCCAGGTGGTGGTGAAGTTCGACGAGGCCATGGTGACGTTCGGCGCACCCGATGCGAAGGACCCCGCGCGCCTGCAATGCAGCAACGCGGCGGCCAGTGCGGGCCAGGGCCGCTGGATCGACGGCAAGACTTGGGCCTACGATTTCGCCGCCGATCTGCCGCCCGACGTGCAATGCAGCGTCACGCTCGCCGACGGGCTCAAATCGCAGGCGGGCAACGCTGTGACGGGCGCGCGCCGCTTCACGTTCTCGACGGGCGGTCCGTTTCCGGTGAGCGTGCGTCCCTATGGGGGAGAAATAGAGGAGAACCAGGTATTCGTGCTGAAGCTGAATGGCCCAGCCACGCCGGCTTCCGTGCGCGAGCACGTCTGGTGTGAGTCGGGTGGACTCGGCAACCGCATCCCCGTGCAGCCTGTCGATGCGTCCACGCGCGCGGTGTTGCTCAAACATTTCCGGCTCGACAAGGACAGCGCGAGCGTGCTCACGCTCGCCTGCCAGCAAACGCTGCCTTCCAGCGCGAAGATGCAACTCGTGTACGGAAAGGGCGTGGCGGGACCGAACGGTACGCCCAACGACGTGGAGCGCCGCTTCGATTTCACGGTGCGCGCGCCATTCACCGCGAGCATGAGTTGCGAGCGCGAGAATGCGAAGGCGCCATGCACGCCGCTGCGGCCCGTGCGCGTCGATCTGAGCGCGCCCATTACGCGCGCCGACGCGCAAAAATTCCGCCTGCAAGGCCCGAAGGGCGAAGTCGCGCCGACCTTCCGCACGGACGACAAGGACAACGAAGTCAGTTCGATCTCATTCGCCGCGCCCTTGCCCGATCACGCGACGCTTACGATCACCGCGCCCGCGGGCCTCAAGGACGTAAGCGGGCGAGCGCTCGCAAACGCCGATCTGTTCCCACTGCATACGGCGACCGCGCCGATGCCGCCGCTCGCGAAATTTCCGTCGTCGACCTTCGGCATCATCGAGCGCTATGCGGAGCCGGGCACGCCGCCGCTCGTGCCGGTCACTCTGCGCAACGTCGAGGCCGACCTGCACGTGCAGGGGCTCAACACGGGCGAGGCGAAGTTCGCAAAACTCGCGGTGCAGTCCGATACCGACATGCGCCGCTGGATGCGTCTCGTCGATCAGTTCGACAACTTCGGCATGAGCGAAACGTCGATCGACAAGCTGATGCCTGGGCTGCTCGCACGTGCGAAGTCGCCCGTGGTGATTCCGCGCACGACGGGTGAGGGGGACGACGACGCGAAGGAGCGCATCATCGACGTGCGCTCGCTCTCGCTGCTCGAAGGTCAGCCGGGCGTGCAGACGCTTGCGCTGCCCAAATCCGATCCCAAGTCGCTCCGGCCGTTCGAAGTGGTGGGCATACCCGTGCCGAAACCGGGCTTCTACGTGATCGAGCTCGCATCGCCAACGCTTGGGGCATCCCTGCTCAGCAAGCCCGCGCCCATGTACGTGCGCACGACCGTGCTCGTCACCAATCTCGGCGTGCACTTCAAGCAGGGCCGCGAGAACAGCGTGGTGTGGGTCACATCGCTCGACAAGGGCGAGCCGGTAGCGGGCGCCGACGTGCATGTATCCGATTGCAATGGCGAGACGATCGCGACGGGAAAGACGGATTCTCACGGACTGCTGACGATTAACGGGCCGCTTTCGAACCGCCGCGACTGCAGCGAAAACAGCTATGGCGGGCTGTTTGTTTCGGCGCGCATCGACGATCCGAAAACAGGCCCCGACATGGCGTTCGTGCAGTCGGACTGGAATCGCGGCATCGAGTCGTGGCGCTTCAATGTGCCGACCGACACGAGCGTGGAGCCCACGGTGCGCGCGCGTACGGTGTTCGACCGCACGCTGCTGCGCGCGGGCGAGACGGTGTCGATGAAACACTTCATCCGCGCACAGACGATGCGGGGATTCGCGTTCCCGCAGCACTACCCCGCGCGCGTGACGATACGGCATGCGGGCAGCGGGCAGACGTGGCATCTGCCGCTCAAGTGGGCCGCCGACCATACGGCTGACTCGACCTTTGCGTTGCCGCCGGAAGCGAAGCTCGGCGAATACGACGTCTCGCTCGACGACGGCGACGCGAATGCGAGCACGGCGGACGAAGGCAACGACGAAGGCGGCAACAGCGCGGACGCGATACACATGAGCTACGACGGCGGCAGCTTCCGCGTGGAAGCATTCCGCTTGCCGGTGCTCAAGGGCACGATAGCCGTACAGAACGAGAAGACGTCGCCGCTCGTCGCGGCCACGCAGGCGAGTGTCGCGGTGCAGATCGATTACGTGTCAGGCGGCGCGGCCTCGAATCTGCCCGTACAGGTTTCGGCGCTCGTGAAGGACACCACACCGTCATTCGCCAGCACGTACAACGATTTCAGTTTCACACCGTACGTGAAGGGGAACCTGGCCGATAACACATCTGAAGACGAGGAGAGCGGCCCGCAGGAGGACAACGAGGTCGCGAAGCTCGTGGCCGACAAGGAGCCGCTCACGCTCGACCGCAACGGCGCGGGCACGCTCGTGCTGAAGAACCTGCCGAGCGTGGATGCGCCCAAGCGCTTTGCGCTCGAAGCGACCTTCGCGGACCCGAACGGCGAGGTGCAGACCATCAGCGGCGCGGCCACGCTCTGGCCAGCGGCCGTCGTGGCGGGCATCAAGTCGGGGCATTGGGTTTCCGTGGGCAGGACGGTGCCGGTGACGGCGATTGCGCTCGATCTGCAAGGCAAACCGCACGCGGGCGTGAAGCTCGAAGTGCGTGGTGTCGCGAAGATCACGACCACGGCGCGCAAGCGCATGGTGGGCGGTTTCTACGCCTACGACAACCACACGCAAACGCGCGATCTCGGCACGCTGTGCAGCGGCACGAGCGACGATCACGGCGTGCTCACGTGCGACGCGAAGCTCAAGGAAGCGGGCAACATCCAGCTCGTGGCCACGGCGCGCGACGGCGACGGCCATGCGTCCACGGCGACGACTTCGGTCTGGGTCACGCGCGAGGACGAACTCTGGTTCGGCAGCGAGAACACGGACCGCATCGACGTGTTGCCGGAAAAGACGAGCTACGAACCCGGCGAGACCGCGCGCTTCCAGGTGCGCATGCCGTTTCGCTTCGCGACGGCGCTCGTGGCCGTGGAGCGCGAGGGCATCATCGAAACGCACGTGGTACAGCTCGACGGGCGCGACCCGACCGTCGAGTTGAAGGTGAGCGACACGTGGGGGCCGAACGTCTACGTTTCGGTGCTCGCGCTGCGCGGGCGCATTCACGAAGTGCCGTGGTATTCGTTCTTCACCTGGGGCTGGAAAGCGCCGCTCGAATGGGCGCGTGCGTTCTGGTACGAAGGCCGCCAGTACGAAGCGCCCACGCCGCTCGTCGATCTTTCCAAGCCCGCTTTCCGTTATGGCCTCGCGCAAATCCGTGTGGGCGACGCGGCGCACCGCCTGGCGGTGAACGTGACGCCCGACGCGAAACGCTACGCGGTGCGCGCAACGTCGCACGTACAGTTGCGCGTGCAACTTCCCGGCGGGCAGCCGGTGCCCGCGGGTACGCAGATCGCTGTAGCGGCCGTGGATGAAGCGTTGCTCGAACTCATGCCCAATCGCAGCTGGGATCTGCTCGACGCCATGCTGCAGCAACGTGCGTACGGCGTGGAAACGGCCACGGCGCAGATGGAGATTGTCGGTCGTCGTCACTTCGGGCGTAAAGCGGTGCCGGCGGGTGGCGGCGGCGGCCATGGCGCGACGCGCGAACTCTTCGACACGCTGCTCTACTGGAACCCGCGCGTCACGCTCGACGCGAACGGGGCGGCGCAAGTGGATGTGCCGCTGAATGACTCGATCACGCGCTTTCGTATTGTTGCAATCGCGGCGAGCGGAGTGGCGCGCTTTGGCACGGGCAGCGCGACGATCGAGAGCACGCAAGACCTGCAACTGATCTCGGGCCTGCCGCCGCAAGTGCGCGAAGGCGACACCTTCCGCGCGCAATTTACGCTGCGCAATACGACTCCACGCGCGATGAAAGTGCTGGTCACGCCGAACGTGCCGCCGCTCGCGCTTGGCGCACAGACCGTGGACCTCGCACCCAATTCTTCGCGCGAGATTGCGTGGACAGCCGCGGTTCCGGACGATCTCGCAGAAGCGGAGCGGCCCGCGCTCGTCTGGAACGTGAGTGCGGCGGAGCAGGGCGGCGCGCATGCCGCGGACGCGGTGAAGCTCGCACAGCAGGTGAGCGCGGCGATACCTGTCACGGTGCAGCAGGCCACGCTCGCGCAAGTGGACGGCACGCTCTCGATTCCCGTTGCGCCGCCGGCCAATGCGAGCGCGACGCGTGCAGGCGTCGTGCGAGGCGGCATCGCGGTGTCGCTGCAGCCGAAGCTCGCAGATGGCTTGCCCGGCGTGCGCCGCTGGTTCACGCGCTATCCGTATTCCTGCCTCGAGCAGCAAACGTCGATTGCGATCGGCCTGCGGGACCCCGTGCGCTGGCAGGCGGAGCTTGCGCGCCTGCCCGTGTATCTGGATCGCGACGGCCTCGCGAACTACTTCCCGCCCGCCGACGGCAGCGCGAGCCACGGCAGCACCGCGCTCACCGCGTATCTGCTCACGGTGAGCGACGAGGCGTCGAAGCTCGACCCACTCTTCGCGCTTCCCGACGCCTTGCGCAGCAAGATGGTGGAGGGCCTCACGCGCTTCGTGGAAGGCCGCATCGAGCGCAATGCCTGGGCGCCGCGCCGCGACCTCGATCTGCGCAAGCTCGCGGCCATCGATGCGCTCTCGCGCTACGGCGCGGCGAACGCACGCCAGTTTGGCTCGATCGAGATCGCGCCGAACCAGTGGCCCACATCGGCTGTGATCGACTACGCGGAAAGTCTCGCGCGCATGCGTGACGTGCCGGATCGCACGGAGAAGCTGGCGCAGCTCGAGCAGATCCTGCGCTCGCGTCTCACGTGGCAGGGCACGCAGCTGACGTTCTCCACCGCCGCCGAAGACGATCTGTGGTGGCTCATGACCGGCACGGAGGTCAACGCGGCGCGCCTCGCGCTGGCGTTTGCCGATAACCCGGCGTGGAAGGATGAAATGCCGCGGCTCATCGCGGGGCTGCTCGCGTTGCAACACAACGGCGCATGGAGCACGACGACGGCGAACGCATACGGCTCGCTTGCGGTTGAGCGCTTCTCGCGCGTGTTCGAGCGCGATCCGGTGACGGGCGCGACGAAGATCCAGCTCGGCGATACGTCTCGCGTCGTCGGTTGGAACGCGGCGGCGCAAACCGCTGCGCAAGCGGCATCGAGCGCCAGCGGGGCCACGGCGGCGACGCGTAACGCGCCCGCGCGCAGTACGCTTCTCGCGTGGCCCAAGCAGAACGCGGCCGCGCCCCTCACGCTGACTCACGAAGGAACCGGCAAGCCTTGGGCCACGGTGGAAGGCCTCGCGGCGGTCGCGCTGCGTGCGCCGTTCGCGGCGGGCTATCGCATCGCGAAGACCATCACGCCGCTGGGCGGCGCGGTGAAGGGCGTGTACACGCGCGGCGACATCGTGCGCGTGCGCCTCGACATCGACGCGCAGACCGACATGACGTGGGTCGTCGTGAACGATCCGATCCCCGCGGGCGCGACGATCCTCGGCTCAGGGCTCGGACGCGATTCGGCCGTGGCGACGCAGGGCGAGAAGCAGGACGAGAACGGTCCGTGGCCAGCATTCATCGAGCGCGGATTCGACGGTTATCGTGCTTATTACGAGTTTCTGCCGAAGGGCAAGATTTCGGTGGAGTACACCGTGCGGCTCAATAACGTCGGCACGTTCGGGTTGCCGCCCACGCGCGTCGAGGCGCTTTATGCGCCCGCGACGTTCGGCGTCGCGCCGAACGCGCCGATGGTCGTGAAGGCAGCGCAATGAGCCGCCCATTCGCGCGACGGCATCGCTTCGCGCGGGCGCCTGGCGTTGCCGTGCTGTGCCTCGTGCTGCTGCCGCTGCCCGCGTTCGCACTGCCGACTTTCGATGACGTGCGCAGCCAGTGGCAAAGCTCCGACTGGGTCCTACTCGCGCGCGACGGCACGCCGCTGCAGCGCACGCGCGTGGAACACACCGCGAGGCGCGGCGACTGGGTCGCGCTCGCCGACGTTTCGCCGGCGCTGCGCGAGGCGATCGTCGTTTCGGAGGACAAACGATTTTACGAGCACAGCGGCGTGGACTGGCGCGGCGCCGCCGCCGCCGCCTGGGCGAACCTGTGGAATACGCGTACACGCGGGGCGTCCACGGTCACGATGCAGCTCACGGGCCTGCTCGACGACGACCCGAAGCACTCGGGCCAGCGCTCGCTCGCGCAAAAGGCCGTGCAGGCGGTGGACGCGCTGCGGCTCGAACGCAGTTGGCGCAAGGACCAGATTCTCGAAGCGTATTTGAACCTCGTGCCGTTCCGCGGCGAGTCGGTGGGGCTTTCCGCGCTTTCGCAAACGCTGTTTGGCAAGGCGCCATCGGGGCTCGACGAACGCGAATCGGCCGTCGCCGCCGCGCTGATCCGGGCGCCCAATGCGCCCTATACGAAGGTCGCCACGCGCGCGTGCCGAATTTTGCGCGACATGCGCGCCGCGAGCGGCGATCGTGGTTGCCCGAATCTCGATGCCTTCGTGCAGATGGCCTTCGCGCGCCCATCCATCACCGCCGACGATCCCTCGTTCGACGGCCGCAGCGAAAACTCGCCGCAGCTTGCGCCGCACTTCGCGCGCCAGATCGCGAACGCCGTGCACCCCGCGCCCGGCATGCGCGTGCGCTCGACGCTCGACGCCAACCTGCAACGCTACGCGCGCGACGCGCTCACGCGCACGCTCATCGAACTCAACGCGCGGGCGCATCCACGCAACGTGCAGGATGGCGCGGTGGTCGTGCTCGATAACGCAACGGGCGAAGTGCTCGCCTGGGTGGGGTCATCAGGAGGCCTATCGAAGGCGCGCGAGGTCGATGCGGCGCTTGCGCTGCGCCAGGCGGGCTCGACGCTCAAGCCTTTTCTCTACGCCGAAGCCATCGACGAGCGCCGCGTTACGACCGCTTCGCTGCTCGACGACGCGCCGCTCGATCTTGCGGCGGGCGGCGGCCTCTACATGCCGCAGAACTACGACAAGGGCTTCAAGGGCTGGGTGAGCGTACGCACTGCACTCGGTTCGTCGCTGAACGTGCCGGCCGTGCGCACGCTCGTGATGGTCACGCCGCATCGTTTCGCGAAGACGCTCACGTCACTCGGCCTGCCGCTTACGCAAGCGGGCGACTACTACGGCTTCAGCCTCGCGCTGGGGAGCGCGGACGTGAGCCTCGTCACGCTCACGAATGCGTATCGCGCGCTGGCCAACGGCGGCGTCGTGAGCCCGATCGTCGAATTGCCTGCGCCTGCGAAGGTTGCGTCGAATAGCGCGTCAAAGCGCGTATTCAGCCGCGAGTCCGCGTTCATCGTCACCGACGTCCTCGCCGACAACAACGCGCGCACGCGTACCTTCGATTTCGACAGCCCGCTGGATACGCGCATGTTTTCGGCAGTCAAGACGGGCACGAGCAAGGACATGCGCGACAACTGGACCGTGGGCTTCACGTCGCGCTATACGGTGGGCGTGTGGGTCGGCAACGCGGACGGCTCGCCCATGTGGGACGTTTCCGGCGTGAGCGGCGCGGCGCCGGTGTGGGCCGCGATCGTCGGCTATCTGCATCGGCGCGTGCCAAGTGTCGCGCCTGCCGCGCCGCCTGGCGTCGAACGCGTGCGCGTGCAGTTCGCCGATGCCGTGGAGCCGTCGCGCACCGAGTGGTTCATCGCGGGCACGTCAACGCCGCTGGTGGGCCTCGCCTCGAACGCCGCGGATCTCGCGCGCGGCCCGGCGCAGATCGGCAGCCCCGTGGACGGCACGATCTTCGCGCTCGATCCCGACATTCCGGCGCAGCGTCAGCGCGTATGGTTCGAGCGCGCGACGGGCTCGAGCGCGCGCGTGAACTGGCGGCTGGACGGCAAGGCGCTGGGCGGCGCCGCGCGCGTGGCGTGGCTGCCTTGGCCAGGCAAGCACACACTCGAACTCGTCGATGCGCGAGGACAAGTGACCGATACCGTGCGTTTCGAGGTGCGCGGCGCGCTTGCAAAGCCGCAGAAGTCGATGCGCGCCGACGCCGCGCAAGGCGGCGTGGCGCGCTAAGGGAGAAGCAAGCGCCTTTAATTCGCTGGCGCGGGCGAAGTCGCCGCGGCGGCTGCCGGCGCGCTGTGGGATCCCTGCGCACCTTGCTGCTGCAGCGTTTGCTGATTCCCTTCCCAGCCGCCGCCAAGCGCGAGGAACAACCGCACCTGGTCGAGCGCAACCTGGCCTTCGGCCGCCGCGACCTGCGCATGCACGGTGGTCAGGGTGCGCGTGGCGTCCAGATCGGAGAGGAACGCTTCGCGGCCCGCCGCATAGAGGCGATGCGTTTCGTCCGCCGACTGCTGCGCGGACGTGTAGGCCGTGCGCAGCGAATCGGCGCGCTGGTCGTCGGCGGCGTAGGTCGCGAGGCTCGACTGCGTTTCGCGCAGCGCGTTCAGCACCACGCCGTCGAAGTGCGCGAGCGCGCCGCCTGTCGCGGCCTCCGCTGCGCGCACGCGGGCGCGCTGGCCATTGGCCGGGAAGGTCCAGTTGATCAGGGGTCCGAATGACCACGCATTGGTCGCAGGAGTGAACAGATCGCTGGTCAGACCGATCGTGCCCACGCCCGCGCCGAACGTGACGTCGGGGTACATCTCGGCGATCGCCACGCCAATGCGCGCCGTCGATGCCGCAAGCTGGCGCTCGGCCTCGCGCACGTCGGGCCGGCGCTTGAGGAGCGCGGCGCCGTCGCCTACGGGAATCGGCTGCTTGAGCCTGGGCAGGCGGTTGCACGCGAGCGCGGCGGGGGGCAGATCCTTGGGCGCGCGCGCGAGCAGCATGGCGAGCTGATACTGGGCCACGTGGCGGCGTCCCTCGAAGCGCGGGATATCGGCGGCGAGCGTGTCGGCCTGAGTCTGCCCGCGCGTCACGTCGGGCTGGTTGCCGCGGCCCGCGTCGCGCAGGCGCTTCGTGAGCGCCACGCGTTCTTTCTGCAGCTTGAGCGATTCCTTCGCGATCTCCAGCTCCTCAGCTGCCGAGCACGATTCCACGTAAGCCTGGGCCACGTTGGCGACCACGGTGATGCGCGCGAGATCGGCGGCGGCTTCCACGGCCGCGTCGTCGGCGTTCGCGGCTTCCACGCCGCGCCTGAGCTTGCCGAACAGATCGAATTCGTAAGACACGTTGATGCCGAGGTCGCCCAGGGTCGCAACGGGCACCTTTTCGAACAGGAGGAACTGCTCGCCCGACACCTGCGCGCGCTCGACGGCGGCATGCGCGCTGCCCGAGAAACCGCCCTGTGCGTTGGCGACATCGACCACCGCACGCGAGCGCGCGAGGTTCGCGGCCGCGACGCGCAGGTCCGTGTTCGACTTCAGCGCTTCCTGCACGAGCTCGTTGAGCGTGGGGTCGTCGTAAAGCTGCCACCAGTTGGCGGGCACGCCCAGTTGCGACACGGGCGCGTGGTCCGCGCCTTCGATCGGCCCTTGCGCGAGTGGCGAATTGACTGCGGCTTCCTGTGGCACGTGGTAGTTGGGACCGAGCGTGATGCACGCGCCCAGTGCGAGCGCGAGCGGCGTAAGGGCAAAGCTGCGCCAGAGACTGCGGCGTGTCATTGCGAAGCTCCGGCGGCCCGTGAAGCGGGCTGTGGAGCGGGCTGTGAAGCGGCAGCAGCGCTCGCACCCATGGCGGGCTGCGAGGCGACGGCGCCGCTCGCGTTCTTCGCGCCTGCGGCCTTGCGGTCGTTGTTCGCCTCCGTGCGCACGGCCACCGTTGCCGTGCGGCCCGCGATCATGCGGAAATCGGCGGGCACTTCGTCGAGCGCCACGCGCACCGGAATGCGCTGCGCAAGACGCACCCAGCTGAACGCCGGATTCACGTTGGGCAGCAGGTTCGGCGCCGCCTGGCGGTCGCGGTCCTCGATCGCCGCGACGATGCTTTGCACATGACCGCGTAGCGGGCGCGCCTCGCCCATCACCGTGATCTCGACGGGTTGACCGATCTGGATGCCGTGCAGGCGCGTTTCCTCGAAGTAGCCATCCACGCGGAACGAATGCATGTCCACGACGGCGACCACCGCGCGGCCTGCCGTGACGTACTCGCCAACACGCGGCGCGCGGTCGTTCAAATAGCCGTCCACGGGGCTCACGATCGTCGTGCGCTGAAGATTGAGCCTGGCGGTGTCGACCTGGACCTGAGCGTCGGCCGCCGCGGCTTCGCCCTGATCGACACGCGTGCGGCTTTCCTCGAGCGTTTCCGCCGCCACGAGATTGCCGAGCGCAATGTTGCGCGCGTATTCGCGCTTTGCCTGCGCGAGCGTGGCCTTGCGCTGCTCGAGCGTGGCCTGGGCGAGACGCAGCGCGAGCGCGTAGCGCGCCTGGTCGATCACGAACAGCACCTGGCCTTGCTTGACCTGCTGGTTGTCGACGACGTCGACGCCGGTGATGAGGCCGCCTACGTCGGGCGCGACCTGGATCACGTCGGCGCGCACGCGGCCGTCGCGTGTCCACGGCGAGAACATGTAGTAGTTGACGATGCGCCACAGCACGAGGGCGGCGACCACGACGACGATGAGCGTCAGCAGGATCTGTCCTGCGGAGAACCAGGTTTTTTTCACGTTCACGTTATTTCACGAAGCGATGCGACACGATGACGACAGCAGCCAGCACAAAGACATAAATGCCAAGATCGAAAATGGAACGATGCCACACGAGCCGGTAAAAGCCGACGCGCGTGAGCACCTTGCCGATCACGACATTGATGAGGTACGCGATCAGCATCAACACAAGCACGGCGGGCACGAACACGCCAAAGATATCGATTTCGCCGATCATGATGCGGGTTTCGAAAAAGGATAAGAGGAATGCGCGTTCATACCGTGGCGTCCGGGTTGGAAGGCGACTGCGCCGACGAAGCCGGGTAGAGCGCGAGCCGCATGCCCACGAGCGCGTGCAGCGTGTTGCTCAACGAGCGCTGCGAGACGAGCGCGCGCGGCGCGCTCTGGGCATCCGCGTCGGCCACGGTGGCGGGCGGCAGTTGCGCGCGGGCGTGGGCCGCGACGCGGCGCATGGCGTCGTCGATGTGCGCCATCAGTGCGGGCGGCGCGATCTGACGCTCGCGCTCGCGCGCGCAACGTGCGTAGTGGTCGCTCACGCCCGCGAGCACGCGGTCGATCGCATCGGTCACGTCGGCGTCGAGCTTGCGCAGCGAGCGGCGCAAATCGAGCGCGGTGAGCGCGATGCGCAGATCGCGAAAGCTCTCGACCGACGGATGGCGATGGTCGTCGGAGGCCGCGAGACGCGGAATGAGCTGCATGAGCCGGTCGAGCATGCGCGAGGTGAGGTTGCGCTGGTCCGCGATGGCCGTGTGCGAGGCCGAGAGCGCGACGTCGCTCCAGCTCGAGCGCAGCAGGCGCCGCGCCGCAAGTTCGGCGCCGAACGGGCGCGTGGCGCGTGTCCACAGGTACGCGAACAGCAGGCCCGCCACGCCGGCGATATTGCTGTTGAGGAACACGAGGAAGTCGGCCTCGTAGGCGCTCTGCACGCTGATGAAGGTCGCCGTGTTCACGGCCACGAGCATCGTCACCATATTGAAAGCGGGGCGCGGAATCAGCGTGCCGATCAGGATGAACGGCCCCGCGAACAGCAGCACGAGCATGGCGAAGTCGTGCACCTTGGGCAGCACGACGAACAGGTACAGGCCCGCGAACACCACGCTTGCCGCCGTGGCGAGGAAGAAGCGGAACACGAGCGGCGCGGGCTCGTCGGACGCCGCGAAGAAGCAGCAGGCCACGGCTGCGAGCGTCACCGCGCCCGCGCCGTCGTGCCAGCCCGAACTCACCCACAGCCAGCAGGCCACGAGGATCGCGCTCACGGGCACGAGGCACGAGAACACCATCAGGCCGCGATCGTAGAAGCGCTCAGTGCCGCCAAGCCGCCAGTGCCGATAGCGCGGCCGCCATGTGCTGCCCGCTTCGTGTGCGATGAGCGCGCGCAGCGCGCGGCAGTCCTGCCAGACGTCGATCACCTGGCCGAGGCGCCAGAGCGCATTGGAGAGCAGCGCGCCTTGCCAGCTCGCGAGCGCGTCGCGCGCGGGCTGCAGCGCGGCGATGCGTTTGCGCAGACTTTCCGCGGTCGGGTCGCCCGCGTCGTCGTGCATGTCGGCGGCGCGCGTGGGCAGCGGCTCGCCGAACCAGCGGGCCGCATCGTCGAGCAGACTGTCGAGGCCTTCGGGCCACACATGCAGATCGCGGCGCAGCGCGATGAGCGGGTCGGCGAGCGCGGAAATCATCGGCAGAAAGAGCAGCATGCGTCCGCGCATCGATTCGGCGCGCGCGAGGATTTCCGGGTGCGTGTGGTCGTAGCTCAACTGGCTCAGCAGGAATTCGAGCTGGTTCACCGTGGCCGCCATGCGCTGGCGGCAGGCCGAAAGCGCGTTGCCCACGATATGGCCCGAGAGCGTTTCGCTGCCGTACCAGGCGGCGTCGCGGAACCACGCGTCGGCGCGTTCGATCAGCGTGGGCGCGAGGCGGCTCGGCAGAATGTTGCTGCCCACCACGCTCGCGCAAATGATGCCGAGCGTGATTTCCTGCGTACGCGCGATGGCCACGTCGAAGATCGTGGTGGGATCGGTCACGGTGGGCAGCGCGATGAGCGGCATGGTGTAGCCCGCGAGCATGAACACATAACTGCGCGCGGTACGGTCCGAGATCGCCAGATAAAGCAGTGTGCCGGTCCACGTGGCGACGATCACGCTGAAAAGCAGCGGCGTTTCGACGAAAGGCGGCACGAGCAGGATCGCCGCGGCCGCGCCGAGCGCCGTGCCGAGCGCGCGATAAAGCGCCTTCGAGCGCGTGGCGCCCACGAAGGGGTTCGAGACGATGTACACGCTCGCCATCGCCCAGTAGGGACGCGGCAACTGGAATACGAGCGCGATGTAGAGCGCAAGCATCGACGCGGCGAAGGTCTTGACCGAAAAGAGCCAGTCGCGGATGGAGGGGTAGGTCATGGGTCCGCTTTCTGCTTTCAGTCGTGTAAGGCCCGGTCAGCCTGGTCTGCGGGGGGCACGGCATTGAACGCGTTGAGCACGCGCAGCGTCGCTTCGAGGTCGGCGCGGCTCACGCCCTTGAGCACACGTGCACGCAGGGAGCGCAGTTCGTCCTCCATGCGCTCGGTCACGGCGCGGCCTTCGCTCGTCAGCGAGATCGTTTTTGCGCGGCGGTCGTCGGGGTCCTCGTCGCGGCGCACGAGGCCCGCGGCGCAGAGCTGGTCGAGCAGGCGCACGAGCGATGGGCCTTCAATGCCGACGTGCTCCGCGAGCGTCACCTGGCGCACGGCTTCCCCAAGGCGCCCGGCGGTGAGAAGCGGCGCGGCGCACGCTTCGGAGACGTTGTATGCGGTGAGGGCGCCGTGGGTGGTGCGGCGCCATTTGCGGGCCGCCACAACGAGCGTGCTGCTAACCGCAAGGCGTAAAGTATGAAGATTCGACATCGGCGGATAATAGCCCAAAGCGATTCGATAGCAAACTATCTTTATTTTTCGCAGCGCCACGACTCGGATGGTATGCGACTCGTGGGCGGGCTGCGTTCTGCGTGGTGGGCAGTGATGCGTGCGGCCAACAGTGCGCGAGGTTCGCGGCGGATTTGCGCTTGTTTTATACGCGCTTAACGATTTGACCAGCCCGCAAGCAGGGCGGGAAGCTGCACCATGTCGGTGAATACGTGCGCAACGCCCGCTTCGAGCAGCGCCTGGGCGCTGCTGTGGCCGGGCTCGGGCGGGCTGTAGCCGAACACGGTGGCGCCCGCGGCGAGCCCGGCGCGCGCACCCGTGACCGTGTCCTCGATCACGGCGCAGCGCCCGGTGTCCACGCCAAGACCAGCCGCCGCCGCGAGATAGACATCGGGATGCGGCTTGCTGCGCGGCGTTTCGTGGCCGCTGTAGATATGTCCTTCGAAGCAGTCGAGCAGGTTCACCTTGCGCAGTTGCAGCTCGACCTTGCGCCGGTCCGCACCCGAGGCGACGGCGATGCGCCCATTCATCGCTGCATGCACCGCGCGTACGGCTGCGGGCGCGCCGGGAATCTCGACGAGATCGCGCTCGAGCGCTTCGTTGCGGCGCGCGCGAAAGCCTTCGAGCCAGCCATCCGTAATCGCGAAGCCCGTATGCGCCTCGATGCGCGCGGCCTCGTCTTTCACGGCCTTGCCGACGAAGATGCGCATGGCTTCGTCCACTGAGAGCGTCCAGCCGAGTTCGCCCAGCATCTGCGTGAGTACGACGTGCGTAATGCGTTCTGAGTCGACGAGAACGCCGTCACAGTCGAAGAGGATGGCGTCGAAAGGGATGGGGGACATCGTTTGCCTGCGGTTGCTTTCAGTGGCCTGCGGTTGCGGTTGCGTCATGCGGCGCGCATCGGAATCGCATTCGGAGGACGGAAAGCGGGATCGCGTACGCAAGAGCGCGATGATAACCGGGGTCGCGTTTGCATGCGATTTTCGCGGGCAAATGACTGAGGCGGGCGGCCCAGGGCGGGCCGCCATGTGTGGTGGGGTATCAGCGGTACTGGCCAGCGTATTTTTCGACGAGCGCCACGTTGCTGCGCGTGACGAAGCCGGGCCCTGTATCGACACCATCGGGTGTAAAGCGCGGGGTCAGGCCGTACATCTTGATGCGCTGCTGAAATTGCGCGTTGGTCTGCAAGGCCGCGACGGCCCGGTGGATGTCATGCGACTTGTCCTGCTTCATGATCGCCAGTAGCGCGACCGGAATATAGCCTTGCAGATAGGGCTGTTGATCGATCGCGAAGGCGACCGTGCCCGCCTCGATCCCCTTGTCGACCTCGGGCGTCAGGTCGAACGTCGCGAAGAAGATCTTGTTCGTGAGCCCGAGCTTGGCGATCGCGCGCATGGCGGGCACCGCCGAAGTGGGCCCGAGCGCGAGCACGGCCTGCGTGTCCGGACGCTGGCGCAACGCGGCGAAGACCTTGTTCTCGACCTCGGTCGGGTCGTTGCCGGAGTCGAGCATCGATTCCTTCGCGTTGGCGCCGATCGCCTCGGCAAACCCGCGGCAGCGCTCGAACGAAAGAGGATTGGTCACGTTATTGTTCACGCACAGGAACGACTTGATGCCGGCGGCGCGTGCGCGCAAGCCTGCTTCCTTGCCCGCTTCGTATTCAGGCTGGCCGATGTGCAGCAGCGCGCCGAGCGCGGCGTTTTGCTGCGAGGTTCCCGAGTTGAATGTGATGACGGGAATGCCCTTGCTCACGATGGTTTTGACGCGGCTCTGAACCACATCGAAGTCGGCGATCGTGGTTGCCACGCCATCGTAGTTGTGGGCGGCGGCCTGCTCGAGCAGGCGCACCATGTCGGAGAGGTCGCCGTTCGGCGGATTGCGATAGTCGACCGTGACGCCGAAGTCCTTCTGGGCGTCGGCGATGCCGTTTTTCACGACGTTCCAGAACGGATCCGCGTCGGGTGCGTGCGATATCACCACGAATTTGCCGTTCGCCGCCAGTGCGCCAGCACTGATTGCCACGAGCGCCATTGCGGCGATCACGCGCACCGCTCGCTGTACCAGTCGTCTCATGCTCGTCTCCATTGATGTTTTGACACCCGGTCAAGCGCTCCGGGCGTGCCTGCATCGTAGGGCCGAGCGGCGCCATCTCCGTGGCGCGAAAGTGTCCAGTCTGGTTATTTCCCGCTACATCAACCGAGTTCGATGACGATGCGGCGCCAGCCGCCCATGCGTTCGTCCTTGACGATGCGCCCCGCGGCAACAGCCACGCCGCGCGCTTCGCTTGCGGGCAACAGGATTTCCGCGGAAGCAGGCGTACGAGGCATCGGCCCGGTCGCTTCGACGGCGAGCGTGAGGGTGCTCGCGTCGCCCTGCGCACAGACGGTCCACTTGCCGAACGCCCCATGCCGCCACGCCTCGGTTTCGCCGTCGTCCTCTACATAGCGGCGGCAAACGCGTTCGCCGTCCGCGAAAGGCACCACGATGAAGGCGCGCTGGTCGCCGCGATGCCCGAACTGCTGCACGGCGACGTTAAGCGCAATCACGCTGCCTTCGCGCACCAGCATGACGGGCCGGTCCCACGGCGCGGGCAGCGTTACGCTCTGTCCGCCCTCGAACTGTTCGCCGCTCCAGTAGCAGGTCCAGCGCGCACCGGTTGGGAGCCATACTTCGCGCTCTGTTTGCCCCGGCTCGACCACGGGCGCCGCGAGCAGCGAAGCGCCGACCATCATGTCGTCCGATTCGGCGTAGCAGCGCGCGTCGTCGGGAAACTCGGCGAAGGTCGGGCGCAGCACAGGCTCGTAGTGCATCGTCGAGTCCCAGAGCAACTGATACAGATAAGGCAGCAGCCGGTAGCGCAGTTTGAGCAGCGCCGAAACCTGGGGCGTAAGCGACGGGTACATCCACGGCTCGTTGACCGTGCCGTCGTCGTTCCATGAGTGAATGGAAAAGCGCGGCATCCACACGCCGAACTGTATCCAGCGGATGAACAGTTCCGGCTCGGGCGCGGGCCCCGAAAAGCCGCCGATATCGTGGCCGATGTTCGATACGCCCGAAAGCGCCAGCCCCAGGCCCATTTTCAGGTTGAAGCGCAGCGTTTCCCACGAGGTGGAGTTGTCGCCCGACCAGGTCTGCACGTAGCGATGCATGCCCACGCCGCCCGAGCGCGAAACGAGGAAGGGGCGCTTGTCGGGGGCGTGCTCGCGCTGCGCGTCGCGCGAGGCGCGCATCATCAGCAGCGTTTGCAGGACCTTCGCTTCACGCGCGGGCCACGGCGTGCCGAAGCCGTGGGCCATGGCGTGGGGCGACCAGATCTCGAACTCGTTGTTGTCGTTCCAGGTGGCGGCGATGCCATGACGCAACAGCGCGTCTTTCACGTGGTCCTTCCACCAGAGCGCGGCGTCGGGGTTCGTGAAGTCGATATACGCGCCTACGTCGTCCCAAAACTGCACCCACGCCGGTTCGCCGTTGCGGTCCTCGATCAGCAAGCCGTCGCGCGCGGTTTGTTCGAACTCCGGATGATCGCGCAGCAAGCACGGCTTGATGTTCGCGCATAGCTTGACGCCATTTTCCAGGTAATCCTGAACGAAGCGTGCGATGTCGGGAAACTTCTCGTGATTCCAGTTGAACACATAGCGCTTCGCGCCGATCGACGTATAGCCCGACGACAGATGAAATGAATCACAAAGAATATCGTGCTCGCGGCAACGCTCGAGGAATTCGCCCATGCGGCGCTGCGCGTCGGGCGCATCGGTGTAGCTCATGGTCGAGCCGGAGTAGCCGAGGCCCCACTTCGGCATGAGCGCCGGACGTCCCGTGAGCCACGTGAAGCGCCGCACGGCAGCAAGCGGCGTGTGCGGCGAGGCGATGAAGTAGTAGTCGAGATCGCCGTGGTCGGCGACGAAGTGACGGTAAGGGCCGTGATAGTTGTCCAGTTCGCGGCCCATGTCGAAGCTGCAGTCCGCGAGCGTGTCGTAAAAGAGGCCGAAACCGAGCCGCGTATCGCGCTGCCAGGTCAAGTAGAACGGGATGTGCTTGTAGAGCGGGTCGGTCGTTTTCGCGCTGTAGCCCATCGCGTCGACATTGATCATGCGGTAGCTCAGGTTCGCACGGTCGAGCGATCCGGCGCGTTCGCCGAGGCCCAGATACATCTCGCCGGGCTGGCGGCGCACGTAATGGTAGGCGCGTTCGTCCCACCAGCCGAAGTTGTAGGCCTGCGTTGCGCGGTCTTGCAAGACGCAGTGCCAGCCATCGTCGCGACGGATCTCCCACGTACAGCGGCCACCGGCCAGCGCGATGGTGAGCCGGATCTGCGAGGTCTCGACGCGGATCTCGTCCGGATTCGAAAGGAGGCCGAACGAAGGCAACGCGAAGCCGGTTGTATCGAGCCGGTCACGGCCTTCGTACGGAACGTCGTCGAGCCCTGGTGCAATGGCCCATGTGCGTGGCCCATGCGCACGGCCGTTTGGCAACACGCGTACGCGTACGATGTCTTCTTCGAGCACGAACACGTCGATCGTCGCGCCCTGCGCGCTTTCGAGGCGCAGGTGGTGGCCGTCGTGCTTCGCGAGCGCGAACCTGGGGGGATGGAGGAGCGTCGTCATGGATAGTCCTTGTTTGTCTTGCCGGGCGCTGTCATGCGCGCGCCAGCTTGTAATCGCTGCGGGACTGCCCGCGGATGAGCCACACGAGCAGCGCGGCGCCGATCAGGTCAAATGCGCCAAGGCTCGCGAACAGCGGGCCGTAGCCCACCTTGTCGGCGAGTGCGCCGACTACGAGCGAGAAGCTCAGGCCGCCGATCCACGCGGCCATGCCCGCGAAACCGCTTGCCGTGCCCACTTCGCGCGGATCGAACACGTCGGCGGCGAGCGTGTTGACGAGCGCGGAGATCATCTGGTGGGCGAAGCCGCCGACGCAAAAGAGCGCAATGGCCATATACGGCGATGCGACGAGCCCAATGCACGCGGGCCCGATCATCATGAACGCGCCGAGCACGACGCCCGCCACGCGTGACCACAGCAGCGGCAAACGGAAATGACGCATCAGGAAGGGCGAGAGATAGCCGCCCAGAATGCCGCCCAGGTCCGCGGCGACGAAGGGCAGCCATGCGAACGCGGCGATTTGCTTGAGGTCCATATGGCGTTCCGTCGCCAGATAGAGCGGGATCCAGAAGCTGAAGGTCTGCCAGGCTGGTTCCGCGAAGAAGCGCGGCAGTGCGATCGCCCAGAAGCGCCGCGAGGTCACGACCTCGCGCGTGCTCGCCTTGCCTTGCGCCGCCGGGCGATGTTGCCCTTGCGTGATGAACGCGCGCTCGCCTTCGCTAATGCGAGGGTGGGCGCTGGGCGCGCGATAGAGCACGTACCAGGCGGCGGCCCAGATGAAACCGACCGCGCCCGTCACAATAAAAGCCGTTTGCCAGCCAAAGCGCAGTGAAAAGAAAATGACGACGGGCGGCGCGAGCACGGCGCCCAGCGACGTGCCCGCGTTGAAGTACCCGACTGCCACCGACTTTTGCCGGTCGGGAAACCATTCCGCAACGGCTTTCATGCCCGAGGGAATGGCGGCGGCTTCGAACAAGCCGAGCAGGCCGCGCATCGCTCCGAGCGAGAGCCAGCCCGTGGCGAAGCCGTGCATGACGCCCGCTGCGGACCACAGCGCGGCGAACAGCGTGAAGCCGATGCGCAGCCCGAGCAGGTCGACGATGATGCCGCATACTGGCTGCATGATGGTGTAGCCAATCTGAAAGGCGGCGACGATATACGAATATTGCTGCGTGCTGAAGTTCAGCACGTGCCGGAGTTCGGGCGCGAGCACCGCCAACGAATTGCGCGCGAGGTAGTTCAGGATGGTGCCCGCGCAAACGAGGGCGATGATCCACCAGCGCAGGCCTTTGACTGCTTTCAAGTTTTGTCTCCTCCTGTTTCCGGGCGCGGTGGCGCGTTGCGCTTCGAAATCAGTTCACACTACTAATTAAAGATGGGTTTGCGTGCAGGTGCTGTTTGTCGCCCATGCCGGGTTGTTATTAGTTATACGACGACACACATCTATGTATTCGCTGATGCTAAGTTTGCCGCCGGCAAGTGTCAAGATACGCAACTCATGCAGATAACGTCGATACAGGCCTCAAGCGCTTTATATTTCAACTGCTTGAGCGAAATCACGCTTTTACTATAAAAGGCCCGCGCATCGCTGGGGGTGCGCTTGACGGCGGCCAGGTGCAAATCTACGATGGCTTCGCTTTTCTATGATGTCGGTTGTCGGATGACGTGGCGGATTACCTACCGACTCCGTTCGACCAGCCAGTCCGTTCAATAACATAAGGAGACCTGATGAAAAAAACCGCTACACTGCGCGCCTTCTTGCTTGCGGCAGCAATCTGCGAGGTAGCGCCCGTCCAGGCGCAATCGAACGTCACGCTATACGGCGTCGTTGACGATGCGATCAGCTACGTCAACAACCAGAACGGCAGCTCCAACGTCTATCTGCGACAGGGAAACCTTTACGCCTCCAAGTTCGGTCTTCGCGGCAACGAAGATCTGGGCGGCGGCACCCGCGCGATCTTCGATCTTCAGGCGGGCTTCGACGCGAACACGGGCGCAGCATCGTCGGCCGGACTGCTTTTCAACCGCCAGGCCTACGTGGGCCTCGCCAACGACACCTACGGCACCCTGACGATGGGCCGCCAGTACACGCCCTATATGCTCTTCGTCGGGCCGCTCGCCTCCAGCAACTGGCTCACGGGCGCGACGGGCGCGCACCCCGGCGACTACGACAGCCTCGACACGACGGTGCGCATCAACAATGCGCTCACCTATACGTCGCCGGTGTTCATGGGAGTGAGCGCGAGCGTGCTGTACGGGTTCAGCGGCATAGCCGGCAGCCCGGGCGCGGGACAGAGCCTCAGCGCCGCGCTGCGCTACACGGGCGGCCCGCTGAGCCTCGCGGCCGGTTATCTGCGCTTGAACAACACGGGCCGCACGCAGAACTTCGATCCGAACGCGTCGGGCTCGTTTGCCGTTTCGGCGGTGAATCGCGGTTATGCGTCGGCGCGCGCGGTGCAGAACATCGCTGCGGCCGGCAATTACACGCTGGGCGATTTCACTTTCGGCTTGAACTACACCAACGTGCAGTATCTGACGGGCGGCACCGCGGCGTTCGCGAATACCGCCGTGTTCAACACGTATGGCGCACTGGCGGCATGGCGCGCGACGCCGGCGGTCGATTTCGCGGGTGCGTTCTCGTACACCATGGCCGCGAAGGCGAACGGCATCGCAAACGCGGCGCGCTACCAGCAATACTCGCTGCGCGAGTCGTGGCATCTTTCGAAGCGCACCACGCTCTATGCGTTGCAGGCGTATCAGCGCGCGAGCGGTCAAACGCTCGGCGCAACAGGCGCTATCGCCGGTGCCGTGGCGACCGTGGGTGACTCGCAGAACGCGACGCCTTCGTCGACGAACGCGCAGTTCGTCGGCATGGCGGGCATTTCGGTGCTGTTCTAGTCTGGCCGGGCAGGTCCTGCCGGGTATGGCATTGGTCTGCTGCTGCGAAACGATGGACAATAGCGTACTCAATCGCCATCGAACCTCTCTCATGTCCACCGACGACAAGAACTCCGCCCCAGTGCCCAACGAACCTCCCGGCCGCGCCAGCTACACGCAGTTCGCGCAACGCTACGCCGAGCAGGCTCCCGTCAAGCCACACAACGCGCTCTACGAGCGGCCCGCCACTCGCTCGCTGCTAGGCGCGGTGGCGGGGCTCGATGTGCTCGACGCGGGCTGCGGGCCCGGCATCGTGAGCGCGGAGCTGGCGGGCGAGGGCGCGCGCGTGCAGGCCTTCGACGTCACGCCTGCGATGGTCGAACTGGCGAAGACCCGTTGCGCGGGCCTCGCAGTCGACGTCGCGCAGGGCGATCTCGCGCGCCCGCTCGAATGGCTCGCAAGTGCTTCGGTCGACCGCATCGTGTGCTCGCTCGCGCTCGATTACGTCGAGCACCTCACGCCGACGTTTCAGGAGTTTCACCGCGTGGCGCGCCCCGGCGCATTGCTGGTGTTTTCGATGTCCCATCCCATGCGCGACTGGATCGACACGCGCACGCGCGGTTCGCGCACCTACTTCGAGACGACGCGGTTCGGCCTGCATTGGGGCGGCTTCGGCGAGCCGAAGCCTTGGGTGGAAGCATTCAGGCGCCCGCTTGCCGATATTTTCAACGCGCTCATGGAAACGGGGTGGGCCATCGACCGCGTGCTCGAGCCCGTGCCACAACCGGAAATGAAGGCGGTATCGCCGGCGCTGCACGCCGAACTCGTACAGGCGCCGGCGTTCATTTGCGTGCGCGCGCGGCGCGTTTGAGTTTTTGAGCGGACAGGTGGCGCGGTAAGCGCTTAACGTCGCGCTTCGCGCGAGCCGGCCGAGAGCGACTCTTCGAGCGCGGCAACGCCAGCGGGCAGATCGACCTTCACGCCGAGGTCGCTTATCGTGCGGCCAAGCGCGTGCACGGTGCGAAAGAGATTGTGCTCGCGGCACTGCTCGCCCATCTGCCCGATGCGAACGATCGGGAGACCGAACGATCCGGCAATCTCCACCTGGTATTGCTGCGAGATATGGTTGCACACCGCGCTGGCGGTCGCGCCCTCGGGAAGCTCGATGCCGACCACGGAATTCAGGCGGCACGTTTGCGGCGTATAAAGCGCAAGGCCCAGCGCAGTCACACCGCTTTGCAGCGCGAGCGAGCAGCGCAGATGGCGTGCAAAGCGCTTTTCGAGCGTTTCCGTGCACACGAGCCGCAGCGCCTCGTGCAGCGCCAGCACGCCCGAGACGGGCGCGGTGTAGTGGTAACCGGCGTTGTGCCAGAAGTTTTCGGCGAGCATGGCGTCGAGGCACCAGTGCGTGTTCGGCACGGTGCGGGTGCGCACGCGCTCCCATGCGGCGTCCGAGAAGGCAATGAGCGAAACGCCGGGGATCGACGAGAGACCCTTTTGGCCCCCCGTGATGACGACGTCGATGCCCCAGGCGTCCATTTCCAGCGGCATGGTGCTCAGCGTGCACACGGCGTCCACCACCACGAGCGCACCGGCGGCCTTGGCGAGCTGCACGATTTCCTTGAGTTCACGGTTCCAGACCGTGTTGGACGTTTCGCCGTGCACGATCGTGACGACAGCCGGGCGCGTGCGTTCAATGGCCTGCGCCACGGCTTCGAGCGAGGCGATCTCGCGGTTGGCCACGTCGAGCGTGGTGACTTCGGCACCCACGCGGCCCGCCATTTCGGCCATGCGCTGGCTGAAGAAGCCGTTGACGATGGAGAGCACGCGGGTGCCGGGCCACGCGAGGTTAGAGATCGCCATCTCCATGGCCGCCGAGCCCGGGCCGGCCACGCCGAGCACCCAGTTCGAGCGCGTCTGGAACACGTAGCGCGCCATCGTCTTCACCTGGTGAATGACGCGCGCCATGGTGTCGCCGAGGTGATTGATGACGACGGTATTGGCCTTGGCCACGGCGTCGGGAATCGGCACGGGGCCCGCACCCATCATGAGGAGCGGCTCCTCGGGCAGGATGCGGTCGAGCGTATCGACAGTGGGACAAGGCACGGGCGCGGCCCCGGCCGCCGCCGCTGCAGTACGCGAAGTGGTCAGCGGATCGGGGTGGAGCGCGTTGTCGTTCATCTTGGGTACCTTGATTTACCGGGAAGTGGTTTGCGTGGGCGGCGCGTTTGGGGCGCCTTAAGGCAGTGTTGTGCGGCGCGGCAGCGCTGGCCATGTACAGTTGTGCGGAAATTCGCTGAACAGTCGTTCGGGCGGCGTCGCTGCGCTGCGGCCTCTGTACAGCCACCCTATAATCAATCGCATCGCCAGATAAAGCAAGGAAGACAGCGTATGTCGCAATTCGCCGTGGACAATCCGTTTCTTGAAACGCTCGGTGTGAGCGTCGCGCAGTGGCGCGAGGGCTACGCGGAGCTGGTCATGCCCATCGACGCCTCGAAGCTCAATCGCCAGGGCGTGCTGCAAGGCGGCGCGATCGCCACGCTGCTCGACGCCGCCGCCGGCTATGCGGGGTTGTTCTCGCCGGTTGGCGAGCCGCCCCGCCATGGCTTCACGCTCTCGCTCACGACCAACTACCTCGACAAGGGGCTTGGGCAGTTCGTGCGGGCGAAGGGTTTTCTGGAGCGTGGCGGCCGCTCGATCTTCTTTGCGCGTGCCGAGGCATGGGTGGACGATCGGTTGCTGATCGCGAGCGCGCAGGGGACGTTCAAGTATTCGAAGACTTCCTGACGCCCGCGTTGGGGGGGGGCATTGAATCGGAATCCGAAGTAAATTCGCGGAAAAGAAAGAGCCCGCCGCCTCGAACGGGGGGCGGGCTTTTTAGTGCCGCTTCGAACCGTTATCCCAAGAGCAGCGCGTCGTCGTCGAGCTTCTCATGGCGATTCTGCTCGAACATGCGCAGCAGGTCCGGCACGTCGAGTCCGCGGCGCGCATCGCCCGACACGTCGAGCACCACCTGACCCTGGTGCAGCATCACCGTGCGCTGGCCGTAGTCGAGCGCCTGGCGCATGCTGTGCGTGACCATCATGGTCGTGAGCTTCGCCTCTTCCACGATACGCGCGGTCAGTTCCAGCACGAAAGCGGCCGTTTTCGGATCGAGCGCCGCCGTGTGCTCGTCGAGTAGCAGGATACGCGAGGGCTGCAGCGACGCCATGAGCAGGCTCACCGCCTGGCGCTGGCCACCCGAAAGCAGGCCGATGCGATCGCTCAGACGATTTTCGAGTCCCAGATTCAAGAGACGCAGCTTCGCGCGAAACAGTTCGCGGTCCTGCTTTTTCAGCGCGGGACCGAAGCCGCGGCGCTTGCCGCGCGCCATCGCGAGCGCCATGTTTTCCTCGATGGTGAGCGCCTCGCAGGTGCCGGCCATCGGGTCCTGAAACACGCGTGCGACGAGATGCGCGCGGTCCCATGCCTGTTTCTTCGTGACGTCATGGCCGTCGATGGTGATCGTGCCGCTATCCACCCGCTGGTCGCCGCTGATCGCGTTGAGGAAAGTGGACTTGCCCGCGCCGTTCGAGCCGATCACGGCCACGAACTGGCCGCTGGGGATTTCGAGCGTGAGCCCGCGCAGCGCGCGCGTTTCGATCGGCGTGCCAGGGTTGAAGGTCAGTTTGAGGTCTTTGGCGCTGAGCATCTCATGCCCTCCCGTTCTTGCGGCCGAACAGCTTCTTGCGCGTGGCGGGCAGCACGAGCGCGATCGTCACCAGCACGGCGGTGACGAGGTTCAGGTCCTGCGCTTTGAGGCCGATGAAGTCGCTGTTGAGCGCGAGCGCAATGAAGAAGCGATAAAGGATCGCGCCGAGCACGGCGGCGAGCGTGGTGAGCACGAGTCGGCGCGCGGGCAGGATGCTCTCGCCGATGATCACGGCCGCAAGCCCGATCACGATGGTGCCGATGCCCATCGAAATATCCGAGCCGCCTTGGGTTTGCGCGAAGAGGGCGCCAGCCAAAGCGACGAGCGCGTTGGAGAGCGCCATGCCGGCGAGTGTCGCGCGGCCCGTGGCGATGCCCTGCGCGCGCGCCATGCGCGGGTTCGCGCCCGTTGCGCGCAGCGCGAGACCGTATTGCGACGAGAAGAACCAGTCCAGGCCGAACTTCGCGGCCAGCACGACGACCAGCAGCGCGAGCGGGCGCAGCACGTAGTCGGGCAGCCACGCGGGCTGGATGATCGTGAATACCGTGGCTTCGGAAATGAGCGGCACGTTCGGCGCACCCATCACGCGCAGGTTGATCGAGTAGAGCGCGATCATCATGAGGATGCTCGCGAGCAGATCCATGATCTTCAGGCGCACATTGAGCCAGCCGGTGATGAAGCCGGCGATTGCGCCCGCAACGATCGCGCACGCGGTGGCGAGAAACGGATCGTGGCCTGCGGCGATTAACGTGGCCGCCACGGCGCCGCCGAGCGGAAAGCTGCCGTCGACGGTAAGGTCGGGGAAGTTGAGGATGCGAAACGAGATCAGCACCCCGAGGGCCACGAGACTGAAGATCAGGCCGATCTCGAGCGCGCCCAGAAGCGAGTAGAGGGACATGAGGAAGAATCCTGTTGCGGTCTGCGGCGGCGGTGCGCCGGAGTCGATGCGCGGCGCGCACCGCCCGGATGGGGCGGCGCGCCGTTGCGCACCGTCGTTGCGCAAATGAGCAGCCCTTATCGGGCCTGGCAGTGTGATTGCGTGCGATGCGTCACGCCTGTGGCTTACTTCACGACCGTGGTCGCGTCCTTGAGCAAGTCGGCCGAGAGCGTCACGCCTTGCTTTTGCGCGGCGGCCGGATTTACGAACAGTTGCAGCTTGCTGCTGGTTTCCGAGGCGATCGCGCCCGGCTTTTCGCCCTTGAGAATACGCACGACGACCTTGCCCGTTTGATGACCGAGGTCGCCGTAGTCGATGCCGAGCGCCGCGATGGCGCCGCGCTTCACACTGTCCGTATCGGAAGCGACGAGGGGGATCTTCGCATCGTTGGCGACCTTCACGAGCGCTTCGTACGCCGAAACCACATTGTTGTCGGTGTTCGTGTAGATCACGTCGACCTTGCCGATCAGGCTCTTCGCAGCCGGGCCGATATCCACGGTGCGCGGCGCGGCGGCTTCCTTGAGTGTCATGCCTTGCTGCGCGAGCAGTTCCTTGAGCGCCTTCACGACTACGACCGAATTCGCTTCACCGGGGTTGTAGACCATCCCGACGGTTTTCGCGTTGGGCACGACGCGCTTGATGAGCGCGACCTGCTTGTCGAGCGGCAGCTTGTCGGAAACGCCGGTGACGTTCGTTCCGCTCGGCGTCCACGTCTTGACGAGCTGCGCGGCCACCGGGTCGGTCACGCCCGAGTACACCACGGGTACGGACTTCGTTGCGGCCACAACGGCTTGCGCCGAGGGCGTGGCAATCGCCACGATCGCGCTCGGGTTGTCGCCCACGAACTTGCGTGCGATCTGCGCAGCGGTGCCCGTGTTGCCTTGCGCGCTCTGGTATTCCCACTTGAGATTCTTGCCGGCGTCGTAGCCGGCGGCCTTGAGTTCGTCGCGCACGCCGTCGCGGATCGCGTCGAGTGCCGGGTGCTCGACGATCGACAGCACTTCGACGGTCGCGGTTTCGGCGGCGCGTGCGGCGCCCGAAGTCAGCGCGAGCGCGGCGGCGCTGGCGATCAGGGAAAGGGTGGTGGCAATGGCTGCCTGCTTGAAGGTCTTCATGCTGTTTGATCTCCCCCGAGTGCTGGGTTCTTGCGGTTTTTTCGGAGCTACAGGGTGCGGCGTCGCCGGCTTCACGCGTGGCGCGAGAGCACGCGGCATGCGCCGAAGTGGTGCATACGGGCGCGGCGAGGGAGCGAGGATACCACCGACTCTTGCGGGGCTGGAACGCGCTGGCGGGTCAGTGAGGCGGCCGCGCGACGGTGTCGCGAAGATTAATTCGAGATTGCACGATCTGATTATGGGAAAACTCTGGGCTTCAACGAAAGCTTTCTCGTTTTCGGATTGGGCGCGAAAGTGTGGGTGGGGCGAAGGTGATGGAGATTATGCGACCAGTTCAAAATCTTAATTTTAAGGTTGTTGTAATATTTCTCCTTGAGAATCAACGATTTGGCGCATTCTGCATTTAGGGTATTCCCGTAATATAAATAATGAAATTGGCGAAATTGGTGTGATTATTCATTAAGGAAAATTCTCTTGGCAATTACAATTCATCGATTGAATCTCATCGAAAATGAAAATGACGATCGATATCACGTAAAAATCAAAAACACGGTCTTTCCGCACACCCGCGCCAGTTGGTCATCTCAGCCGGGGGCGCGGTGCTCAACCCGCATGAAAAGCCATTTTCCCGAGCCTTTTCAAGCGCTTTCCAGTATTCCCCTCAATTGACCGATGTCAAAACTCAAGTCGATATCCGAAAAAACCCTTAGTTGCCGTAAAAATGGATTATTGATAGCATCCGCGGGTCGCTGATTCGGCCCGGTCCACCTTTCCGGTACGAATTGCAGCGAACGGGGCAGGCGGATCGCTTGCGCAACAGAGTCTGTAACTCAGCAGTCTCTCCGAACTCAGCCGCCTACCAGGGCGCTGATACACGCCGGGCCCCGTCACGTCTTTTTTTCTGGTGCTCGTCGTGGTTGTTCCCCATTGAAGGTCATTGGGGCGCTGTTCGTTTGCGCAGGTCATTCCGTCTGACCGGTTGACCCGAAAACAATCGAGGAGCTCCTGATGACGCCGTTGTCCCGCCTTAACCGCCTTACCTCCGTTTCCGTGGCCGCCGCGCTGCTCGCATTTGGTGCAAGCGCAAACGCCGACACCGTGAAGATCGCCATTGCCGGCCCGTTCAGCGGCCCGGTCGCCCAGTACGGCGACATGGTCAAGGCGGGCGCGCTGACTGCCATCGAGCAGATCAACGCCGCCGGCGGTGTGAACGGCAACAAGCTCGAAGCCGTCCTGATGGATGACTCGTGCGAGCCGAAGCAGGCTGTCGCCGTCGCCAACAAGATCGTTTCGCAACACATTCAGTACGTGGTCGGCCACGTCTGCTCGGGCTCGACGATTCCCGCTTCGGACATCTACGAGAACGAAGGCGTCGTGATGGTCACGCCGTCGGCGACCGCGCCGCAACTGACCGAAGGCAAGAAGCGCCAGTTCGTCTTCCGCACCATCGGCCGCGACGACCAGCAAGGTCCGGCCGCCGCCGCCTACATCATCAACAAGGTCAAGCCGAAGAAGGTCGCGATCCTGCACGACAAGCAGTCGTACGGCCAGGGCATCGCCACGTCGGTCAAGGCGGCGCTCGACAAGGCGCACATTCCCGTCGTCGTGTTCGAAGGCATAAACGCCGGTGATTCGGACTACTCCGCAGTCGTCACGAAGCTCAAGTCGCAGGGCGTGGACTTCGTCTACTTCGGCGGCTATCACCCGGAAATGGGCCTGCTCATGCGCCAGTCGCGTGAACAGGGCGTGAAGGCCACGTTCATGGGTCCGGAAGGCGTGGGCAACAAGGACGTGACGGCCATCGCCGGCCCGGCTTCGGAAGGCATGCTCGTCACGCTGCCCGCCGACTTCGCATCGGACCCGGCCAACGCCAAGCTCGTGAAGGCATTCGCCGACGCCAAGCGCGACGCGAACGGCCCGTTCCAGATGCCGTCGTACGCCGCCGTTGAAGTGATCGCCGACGGCATTGCCGGCGCGAAGAGCACGGACCCGACCAAGGTCGCGGCCTACCTGCACAAGAACGCGTTCAACACGCCGATCGGCAAGGTGGAGTACGACGCACAGGGCGACCTGAAGTCGTTCCACTTCGTCGTCTACACGTGGCACAAGGACGCCACCAAGACCGCCGCGAACTGATCCCGGCGCTGCACGCCGCAAACGCCCCGCCTCCTCGTGGCGGGGCGTTTTTATGGAAGTTGCGCGCACAACCAAAGCAACAGGATCGGTCTCAAAGGTCTCTCTAAGGGTCTCTCATCGGCTTCACGGCCGCGGGGCTTACGCATGAATGATTTTCTTCCTCAGTTCACCCAGCAGCTCGTCAACGGGCTCACGCTGGGTGCGATCTATGCGCTGATCGCCATCGGCTACACGATGGTCTACGGCATCATCGGCATGATCAACTTCGCTCACGGCGAGATCTACATGATCGGCGCCTATGTGGGCCTCGTCACGCTCACGGCCATCGGCACCTCGGCGGGTTATCCGCTGCCGCTCGTGCTGGGCGCGGCGCTCATCGTCTCGGTGCTCGTCACCGGGCTCTACGGTTTCGCGGTCGAGCGCGTGGCGTATCGGCCGCTGCGCGGCGGCCCGCGCCTCGTGCCGCTCATCTCCGCCATCGGCATGTCGATCTTTCTGCAGAACTACGTGCAGATCGGGCAGGGCGCGCGCGACGTGTCCGTGCCGATGCTCATCTCCGGCGCGCTCGACTTCAACATGGGCGGCAACTTCGAAGTGACGATTCCCTACGCGCGCATGCTGATCGTCGGCGTGACGCTCGTGCTGATGATCGCGCTCACGCTCTTCATCTCGCGCTCGCGCATGGGCCGCGCGTGCCGCGCCTGCGCGGAAGACATGAAGATGGCCAACCTGCTCGGCATCGACACCAACCGCGTGATCTCGTTCACGTTCGTGCTCGGCGCGATGCTCGCGGCGGTGGGTGGCGTGCTGATCGGTCTCACGATCGGCAAGCTCAATCCGTATATCGGCTTCATTGCGGGCATCAAGGCGTTTACGGCCGCCGTGCTCGGCGGTATCGGCAGCATTCCGGGCGCGATGCTCGGCGGCGTGCTGCTCGGTCTCGCCGAGACCTTCGCTTCGGGCTATATGCCCGCGGAGTACAAGGACGTCGTGGCCTTTGGCCTGCTCGTGCTCGTGCTGCTCTTCCGTCCCACCGGCCTGCTCGGCAAGCCGGACGTCGAAAAGGTGTGAGGTCGAAATGAGTCAGACTGTTTCGGTACCGGTATCCGCACAGGGCGCCACGTCGTCGCAAACGGTGAAGGGGGCGCTTGCCGCCGCCGTTGCGACCATCATCCTCACTGCGCCCATCCTCGGCCTGCAACTCACACTGGATGGCTATCAGGTCGTGCTGCAGCAGCACTGGCGCCCCGTGTGGATCGCGGCCGCCGTGGTGTTCGTGTTCCAGCTCGTCAAACCGATGTTTGTGCGCGCAACGAGTGGCGTGCGGTTGCCCAAGGCGCCGGCGCTCGGCGCACGCCAGCAGCGCGTGGCGATCTGGGTGCTGCTCGCGTTCGGCGCGGTGTTTCCGTTCATGGGTTCGCGTGGCGCGATCGACGTGGCGACGCTCGCGCTCATCTACGTGATTCTCGGCCTGGGCCTGAATATCGTGGTGGGCTTCGCGGGTCTGCTCGATCTGGGCTACGTGGGCTTCTACGCGGTGGGCGGCTATACGTACGCACTGCTCAACCAGTATTTCGGCTTTACGTTCTGGGAATGCCTGCCACTCGCGGCGCTCGCTGCGGCCACGTTCGGTTTCGTGCTCGGCTTCCCGGTGCTGCGCCTGCGCGGCGACTATCTCGCCATCGTCACGCTCGGCTTCGGCGAGATCATCCGCCTGTTGCTCAATAACCTCACGAGCATCACGGGCGGCCCGGACGGCATCTCCAGCATTCCCAAGCCCACCGTGTTCGGCTTCGAAATGGCCCGCCACGCGAGCGTGGAAGGCGCGAAGACGTTCAACGAGCTGGTCGGCATCGAGTACAGCGGCGAGCACATGGTGATCTTCCTGTACCTGCTCGGACTCGTGCTGGTGGCGTTCACGCTGTTCGTCACGAGCCGCCTGCTGCGCATGCCGATGGGCCGCGCCTGGGAAGCGCTGCGCGAAGACGAGATCGCATGCCGCTCGCTAGGTCTGAATCCCACGCGCATCAAGCTCTCGGCGTTCACGCTGGGCGCTTCGTTCGCGGGTCTCGCGGGCGCGTTCTTCGCGGCACGCCAGGGGCTCGTCACGCCCGAGTCGTTCACGTTCATCGAGTCGGCGCTCATTCTCGCCGTGGTGGTGCTGGGCGGCATGGGTTCGCAACTGGGCGTGGTGCTCGCCGCGATCCTGCTGACCGCGCTGCCCGAAGTGGCGCGCGGCTTTGCCGAGTACCGCATGCTGATCTTCGGTCTGGTGATGGTGCTGATGATGATGTGGCGTCCGCAGGGCCTGTTGCCCGCGAGCCGTCCGCACGTGGAGTTGCCGCAATGAGCGCACAAGCGTTGTTGAAAGTAGCCGGCCTGCAGATGCGCTTCGGCGGTTTGCTGGCTGTGGACGGCATCGACTTCGACGTGCGTCCGAATGAAGTGTTCGCGATCATCGGGCCGAACGGCGCGGGCAAGACCACGGTGTTCAACTGCGTCGGCGGCTTCTACAAGCCCACCGCAGGCGACATCGTGCTGGAAGGCCACGCCATCACCGGTCAGCCGAGCCACCAGGTCGCGCGCCGCGGCCTCGTGCGCACGTTCCAGAACATTCGCCTATTCAAGCAGTTGACGGTGCTCGAAAACCTCATGGTCGCGCAGCACCTGAAGGTGAACCGCAACATGCTGAGCGGCCTGTTTGCGACGCCTGCATATCGCCGGGCTGAGCGTGCCGCGCTCGAGCGCGCCGCGTACTGGCTCGAACGCGTGGGCCTGAAGCAAGTGGCGAACCGCGAGGCGGGCACGCTTTCGTACGGCCATCAGCGCCGGCTCGAAATCGCGCGCTGCATGATCACCGACCCGCGTCTGTTGATGCTCGACGAACCCGCGGCAGGTTTGAATCCGCAGGAGAAGGTCGAGTTGCAGCAGATGGTGGACGGCCTGCGTAACGAGTTCGGAATATCCGTACTCCTGATCGAACACGACATGAGCCTCGTGATGGGCGTGTCCGACCGCATTCTGGTGATGGAGCACGGCAAGCCGATCATGATCGGCAAGCCCGGCGAAGTGCGCAACGACCCGCGCGTGATCAAGGCCTATCTCGGAGAGGACTGATGCTGAAGCTGGAAAAGGTCCATACCCACTATGGCGCGGTGGAAGCGCTGGCGGGCGTGTCGATCGAAGTGAACAAAGGCGAGATCGTTACGCTGATCGGCAGCAACGGCGCCGGCAAGACCACGCTCATGATGACCGTGTGCGGCACGCCGCGCGCATCGGCGGGGAAAGTGACGTTCGAAGGCGAGGACATCACGCGCACGCCCACGCACGACATCATGCGCAAGGGCATGGCGATTTCGCCAGAAGGCCGCCGCGTGTTCCCGAGCCTCACGGTGCTCGAAAACCTGCAGATGGGCGGCTTCTTCGCCTCACAGCACGAGATCGATGCGGGCATCGAGCACGTGTTCAAGCTGTTTCCGCGCCTGAATCAGCGTGCGAAACAGCGCGCGGGCACGATGTCGGGCGGCGAGCAGCAGATGCTCGCCATCGGCCGCGCGCTCATGAGCAAGCCGCGTTTGCTGCTGCTCGACGAGCCCACACTCGGCCTCGCGCCACTCGTGATCGCGCAGATATTCGACATCATCCGCACGATTCGCGAGGAAGGCGTGACGGTGTTCCTCGTCGAGCAGAACGCGAACAAGGCGCTGCATGTGGCCGATCGCGGCTATGTGCTGGAGACCGGGCGTGTGGTGCTCGCCGATAGCGCCGACAATCTGCTCGCCAACGACGATATCAAGCGCGCCTATCTGGGTGGTTGATCGTCTGACGTCGTGCCGCGCTGCGGCCCGCGCAATCCGCGTTCATCGAACGTGTGTTGCGCGGGCCGTTTCCTTTTTTGCACCCGAATGATGAATCAATCGCCGCGTGCAATCGCAAGCTGCGCGATCAACCGCATGAGCTCCGCCTGGCGGCGCGTGGCCGTTTTCGCGAACACGTGATGCAGATGCGTGCGCACGGTCGAGGGCAGGACCTGCAACGCCTCGGCCGCGTCTTTCGGATTGAGGCCCTTGCCGACTTCGCAGGCCACGCGCGCTTCCGCAGGCGTGAGGCCGAACAGCGCGACAAGACGCGTTTCCACGCCGCGCCGCGACGACTGCGGATCGATCACGATCAGCATAGCGGTGCCGGCGCGCGCGGCTTGCGCGAAGTAATCGACGTGACGGTGTGCGCCTAGCGGCGAGATGAGCGCCTGGAGCGGCTCGTCGGGCGGCTGGCGGGCGATCAGCATCGCGCCGCCCGTGCGCCCGCGTACGTCGCGTCCGGCCGCCCGCGCGATCAGCGCACGCAACTGCTGCGTGGCGGCGGCCGTGGCGGCGCTGAGCGCGGCGTGTTCGGTGCGCAGCCCGTTTGCGCGTGCGAGCTGCGCCGTGGCGGCGCGATTCGCGAACACGATGTGCGCGTCGGCGTCGACGATCAGGACGCCGTGCGCGAGCGCGTCAAGTGCGTCCGCGGGGGCATGGCCACTTTTGTCATGCGAGGCGAGGGTGCGCGCAGTGTGCCGCTGCACGCGCAATGCATTGCGCAAATGCGGCAGCAGGTCGCGCAATGCATCCAGCTCGTCTTCGCTATAGAAGCGCGTTTCGTGGCGCAGCGCGCCGAGCACGGCGGCCATGTCGCCTTCGCGCAGCACGTTCGCGAAGGCCACCGTGTAGAAGCGCTGCGGGCGCACCCATTCCTGCACGAAGGCGCTGCGTTCGAAACTGCCCTGCGGGTGGATCATCGTGTCGGTGACGAGCGTGCCGGCGGCCCAGCGGCGCACCTGTGGTACGAGCGGATCGAAGCGGCCGTAGTGCTGCGCATACGAATGGGCAAACGAAGCGTCGATGCCGTCCCACTCGGCGAGCGAGAACGTGCTTTCGGGCGGCAGCATGGTGAGATTGACGTGCTGCGCGCCGATGCGCCGCGCAATGCGCGCGCAGACATCCGGCCAGCGCTGCGCGTCGAACCCTGCGTCGTAGATCGCGTCGATCAGGCTGCCCGTTTCATCCGGCCCGGAGTGCCTCACGCGAGCGCTGGGTGCAGCAGTATCGATAGCCGCAGCGTGCGCGGCCGGTGTGGGCCCCATGACGGTCTCCAGGCTGGAATTTGTGAGCGGCAGTAGGCCTCAGGGCATGCCTTGCGTGTGTCGCATTTAGGGCCATGTGGCACTGCAACGACGCCGGCGGCGCTCAGGGCACAAATCCACATTTACAAACAGCAGGCGGGAGGGGACGCGCTGCAACATCCCGGGGTACCTGTTTTGAATGAATAGACGATAAAACCTACGATTTGCTTTCGTCAGAAGACATTTCGGGTTTCGTTACATCCAATGCATTCCGGGTACTGGACAAGCGCGCCGCGCACACGATAATTGAGCGTCCCATATCGGATGCGCCGCACGGGGAAAAGGCGGCGCGCGTCGTCGCGAGAGCGGCGAGAGCGAATGGCGGCAGGACAGCGAATCAGTGAAAGTCAGATCAAGCGGAGAGTCTTTGGATGTCTGAAGAGTACGAAGTGCATGGGCCGCATGACCACGCGGTCGAACACGCCGCGGCGGGCCATGGCGGGCACGGCGAGGGCGATGCGTTTCCGGGGCGCATGGCGGTGATGACGGCGATCCTCGCTTCTATTGGAGCGATCTTTGCCTACCAGAGCGGCAACAGCGAGAACCTGGCGCTCTACTACAAGAACGAAGCGGCGATTCGCAAGACCGAAGCCGCGAATCAATGGGCTTACTATCAGGCGAAAGGCGAGAAGGAGAATCTGGCGGAACTGGGTGCGCAACTCTCCGCGCTCGCGCCGAATTCGGAGGCTGCGCAAAAGCGCTTTGCCGCCGACGCCGACCGCTATCGCCAGCAGAAGGAGCCGATCCGCGCGAAGGCGGAGGCGCTCGAAAAGATCGTCGAGCAGGACGATGCCCTAAGCGAACAGGTGCTGCACGGCCATCATCGCTGGGCGCAGGCCACGACGCTCATTCAGATCTCGATCGCGCTCACGGCAATTACGCTGCTTACGCGGCGCCGCTGGCTGCTCAATACGTCGGTGGGCGTGGCCATCGTTGGCGTGGGCCTGGGCGCATTGGCGTTCTTCGGCGGCTGAGTGCTCACCCGCCGCACACGATGGCCGTGAGCAACAGCGGCACGACCGATTGCACTGTGGCGTCGCTGTTGGCTTCCCGCACGCGCGAGCGCACCTTCTCCGCGGGCGCGGACACGACGACGCCGTAAAGCGGCGAGGCGATCTCCTTGCCCGCGCCTCGCTTGAAGAGCGCGTCGTCGCGGTCGTAGCCGAGTACTACGTAAATGGGAAAGCCGAACGCGCTCAGACGGGTGCCGCGCACGGGGCTGAACGCGTTGACCGAATTCGCTTCGACGCGGCTCGGCTCCGGCTCAATGGATTTATCGTCGATCAGCGACGAAATGAACGTGTGGGGATCGGACGTGCAGTCGAACTGCTGGTCCCGCGTACTGGATTGCGCGTGCGCGACCAGCGGCGCCAGCAGGGCGGCAAAAGCGGCAAGGCCGCTTAGCGCGGCCCGCCGCATAGTGGCTGGGAACGCGAATATCACGGGTGTTTGGCGCTTGGTCATGGCTACGAGCAGCAATGCCGAGAGAAGACCGGTTGACTCCATTCGACACTGGGACTTCGTTCGTGTTCAAAGCTTACGGCGCATAAATTGCGCGGGACGTGCGCCCGCACACATCCGCATGCGCGATCGGGGCCCCGATCGGAGCCCTTACAGCATCGATTTCGCCTGGCTCAGGATCTTGTCGCAGATCTGCTTCGTGGCTTCTTCCTTGAGGCCGCTGCCCGTGAGGTCGAGCTTCTGCCCATTGCCGGCCGTGAGGATGCCGCTCGTGCCCTGCGTATAGCCGCTGTCGGTGGTGTTCGCGCCGCCGGGCAGCTTGCTGAGCAGCGAGTCCTTTACGTTACTCGCGGCGTTGGCGTTCAAGAAATTATTCTTGATGCAGTACTGCAGCACGCCAGTGACATTGCCGAGACTGTTCGACGTGAGCGAGGACGCGGAAAGCGAGTTGCCGAGGCCGCCCAGATTGCTGAGCGCGCCCTGCGCCGAACCGCTGTTGCTGCCGCCCTGGTTGAGCAGGTTGCCAAGTTGCGCCTGTGCGGCGCCCCAGGGGGCGAGCAGCGCCAGAGTCAGGGTGGCCATCAACGCCGTGGCGATGCGCGGGACAGAGGTTTGCATACACGAATCTCCGTAGTGGTTCAGTGCGCCCTTACTATAGACGGATTCGTTTGCGCGGCTTCGCTACGTGACGCCGCACGAGCGTTCGGTTAGCGATGGTGCAACCTGTGCAATGCACGATCGCTGAGTCTCACCGTGACCGTTTCATGATGCATCTAATGATTTCATCGGCATGTCATTTGTTGCGGGCACAACGATAACGCTGCGGGAGCGAAGCCGAAGTCTGCCGAGGCGGGGATGTCTCAAGTGGTATGCATGCATTCGGAGTCGTGCAGGACGCGGACCACGCGCCGACTACGCAACGAATGAACCTGTTACAACTGTATCGACGCTGTAAAACACCACGTTTACAGGCCTTTTCTGGCAGTATTCCCGACGATTCAAGATGGAGATTGTTTCTAACCGTAACACTTATTACGGCCCTCCTCATCGGCTGGTTTCAGGTGGTATGCTTCCTGCACAAATTCTCCCTTGCACGAGTGAGACCACGTGTATTGCGTCAATACAGTGAAAGAACGCACTGCCAGAGTGCGCGTCGCGACGCAAATGAACACGTCATCCAAGCATATGGTGCAACCGAGCTAGCCAACGCGGGCAACAAGACCCGCTAGCCAATGCTCCGTCACTGCAGCCCCGGTCCGGCTGCGTGGAGAACAGCATGAATTTCGAAGAACTGAGCGACGACGAGTGGACGCAGGTGTCCTCGCTCGTGTCAGATGAACCTCCTATTAGACTCAACCGGCGCGGCCGCCCTCGCGCCGAGCCGCGCGTCGTGGCCAATGCCGTCCTCTGGATTCTCACCACCGGTGAGTCCTGGTCGCGCCTGCCCGCGCGTTATCCGTCCGGGCCCACTTGCCGCCGCCGTTTCGAGGAATGGCACGGCAGCGGCACGCTGATCGAACTGGTCGAGTTGCTCTCGCAGCGCGGCCGCAAGTTCGTTTATGTGCCTCAGCCCGCGCAGGCCGATACGCAACCCGTTGCAGTCGCAGTCGAGGAAGTCGCCGAGGACGACGGCCAGCCGGCCGTGTTCTGGAAGAGCCCCGAAGCCTGGCAGGCGCCCGCCGCACTCGCCGACGCGCCGCTTGCCGATCCCATGGAAAGCATGATGCGTCAACTCGCCGGCGGCGAACCGGCATTGCCCGCTTCGATCGACGCGCCGGTCGTATCGGCCGCAACGAAGGCAACGACCGTTGCGAGTGCGACGCGTTCGCAAAACGAAACGCCGTTCGGATCGTTCTCGCCTTCCCGCGTGAGCAAGCCTGTTGCGACTCGCGCGATGCCGCGCGACGCGTCGCATCGCGGCGCGCACCCGGCGGGCGGCGTGGTGCAGGTCGCGGAATGGCGCGGCTATACGATGAGCCTGACCGTGCAGCCCGTGCGCAACCGCATGTTCCGCGGGGCCGTGGAAATTCTCAAGGATGGCAAGCGCATCGAGCGCTCGGGTCTGATCGGGCCGCCGTTCCAGGATCGCGAATCCGCGCGGAATTTCGCCTTCGACTGGGCGCGTGAATGGCTCGATCGCGAAGGCTCGGCTGAGTCCGGCGTTTCGTGGCCGGGCTCGCATCTCGCCAAACATTCCGCGTTGAAGGGCGCGGCGCAAAGCGGTTCGCAAACCACGTTGCCGGGCGCCGCACCGCACGCGTGCGCCCAGAGCGCGAGCGTGACGCGTGGCGACCCGTCGAATGCCGCCGCCGCACGCGCGTTGCCTCCGGCCGTGCCGGGCAACGTGCGGCGCACACCGCTGCAACCGCCGGTACAGCGCTATACCGCCGCGGGCGCACTGCTGCCGGGCAGCGAGGCTCGCGAAGCCAGTACGGCGTCGTCCGGCACTGCCGAACGCCGCACTGCCGGCACCAGCGGAACGCGCTACCGCACGCTCACGCGCTGATCTTGCAAGGCCGCGCGCGCGATGCGCGCAGCCTTCCTGCATTGCCTCTACTGCTTTCCTCACTGCCTGCCGTACTGATCGTCGAGACGCACGATATCGTCCTCACCGAGATACGAGCCCGACTGCACCTCGATGATCTCGAGCGGCATCTTGCCCGGATTTTCCAGTCGATGCGACACGCCAAGCGGGATATACGCTGACTCGTTTTCCGAAACGATGAAGCGTTCTTCCCCGCGCGTGACGAGCGCCGTGCCGCGTACGACGACCCAATGCTCGGCGCGATGGTGATGCATCTGCAGCGAGAGGCGTGCGCCCGGCTCGACCACGATCCGCTTGACCTGGAAGCGCTCGCCGCTGTCCACGCTGTCGTAGTGCCCCCACGGACGATGCACGAGGCGGTGCGCCACGGCTTCCGTGCGGCGATCCTGTTTCAGGCGTTGCACGATCTTCTTGACGTCCTGGGCGCGCGAGCGGTCGGCGACGAGCAGGGCGTCGGGGGTCTCCACGACCACGAGGTCCCTGGTGCCGAGGCAGGCCACGAGCCTTCCGTCCGAATGCGCGAAGGTGTCGGTCGCGCCTTCGAACATCACGCGACCGTGCGCGACGTTGCCTTCGTCGTCCTTCGGCGAAACTTGCCAGACGGTGTCCCATGAACCGAGGTCGGTCCAGCCGGCCGTGAGCGGCACGACCACGCCGCTTGCGACCGTCGGGTCGCCGGCGAGCGGTTCCATCACGGCGTAGTCGATCGAGTTCGAAGGCGAACGTGCGAACGCTTCGCTATCCACGCGGAAGAAGTCGCCGTCTGCCTTGCCGTGCTCGATCGATTCCGCGCATGCGGTGTAGATGGCCGGATGGAAATGGCGAATCGCCTTGAGCCAGGTCGATGCACGCACGATGAAAATGCCGCTGTTCCACCAGTAGCGCTGCGAAGCGACGTATTGCTGCGCCAGCTCGAAATAGGGCTTTTCGACGAAACCGTTCAGACGCCGCGCGCCGCCCGGCTCGGCATTCGCGAGCGGCTCGCCCACGTGAATGTAGCCATAGCCCACTTCGGGATGCGTGGGGACGATGCCCATCGTCACGATCTGGCCGTTCGCCGCATGACGCACGCCTTCGGCCACCGCGTTCTGGAACGCTTCGAGGTCGGCGAGCGCATGGTCGGCCGGCATCACCACGAGAATGCCGTCCTCATGCGAGGTAACCACGGACATGGCGGCGACCGTGAGCGCGGGCGCCGTATCGCGGCCCACGGGCTCGAGAATCAGGCGCGCATGCTTGCCCGCCGCGCGAACCTGGTCGGCGGTGGTGAATCGATGTTCTTCATTGCAGACGATCAGCAATTCCTCTGCGAGCGTTACGCGCTCGGCGAGCGCATCGAGGCGGCCCGCGGTGTTGGCAAGCAGCGACTGCTCGCCTACGAGGTTGATCATCTGCTTTGGATATTGCTCGCGCGACAGTGGCCACAACCGCGAGCCCGCGCCGCCCGCAAGCACCACAGGGCATACCTGCAATGCACTGCGCGTTTCGGCACGCGTCTGGGACGCTTTTGCCGATGCCGTAGCGGAACCCGTATCCGTCATCTCGCTCTCCTGTAAAGGTCTCGGTGATGCGATTTGTAGCATGCTTAAAATCGTCATAAATCGAGTCGTAAAGAAGAAAACGGAAAATATTAGAATTAAATTTAAATCGCATCTGCGATGCATTTGAATATCGATAAAAAAATCAATAAAAATTCGGCTGACGATCACCGAAATTTCCTCTCGGAACCCAAAATCAGGCATCCAGACAGGAAAAATCTGCCGGAATTGTCGGCGTCGTGAGGCAATGTGGAAGCGGATTCCGGCAATCTTTGCCGACAAAATTCACAAAAAAATGGCCTGAAAGGGGCGAAACAATTGGAGATACTTTTGAGGCTTGCGGCCGGAATTTTTATCGCGCCTTATTAGGGTTTATTCGGATCAGAATTAGCGGCGCCAAGCGTTTTCTCGCGGCGACGCAGTCCCAGAAACTTTTGAAGCGAACGGCCATGGCGTGCAGTGCGTGGCCGCGATTCATTTTTTAAACCCGAGGTGCCGGACATGCTCAGCGTTCTAGCCAGAATATTCGACGTTGCCGCCATTGCCGCTGGAGCGTTGCTCGCGGCCGCCTTGCATCGTGGCCAGCTCGTGCCGCTCACCGACGCGGAGAGCGTGGCGCTCGCGTTCAACTGCGTGCTCGCGATCTGGATGTTCCCGGCGTTCGGCATCTACAAGTCATGGCGCGGCAAGTCGCTGTACGCGCTCTTTGCCCGCGTGTGCGCCGCCTGGCTCGCCGTGGAGGGCACGGGCATCCTGCTGAGCTTCAGCCTGCACCGCGCCGATTCGCTCTCGCGCCTGTGGCTCGCCTACTGGGTCGTCGCCTCGGTGGCGTTGCTGATCGTCTCGAAGGCGCTCGTGCACATGGTGCTGCGTGGCATTCGCCGCGAGGGCTTCAACCAGAAGGCCGTCGCCGTGGTGGGCGGCCCGCGCTATGGGCGCTTTCTGATCGAACACATGCGCTTTCACCCGGAAGCGGGCTTTCACCCGGCGATCGTGTTCGACGAGGACAGCGACGCGGACGGCGCTGCCGCGATCGACGGTGTGCCCTTGGAGCGCAACCTCCAGGCCATGCTCGAGTTCGTGCGCGAGAACGAAGTCCGCGAACTGTGGCTCGCCTTGCCGATCACCAAGGAGCGCACGATCCATCGCATCGTCACGGCACTGCGTAACGACTTCGTGAACATCCGCTTCATTCCGGATGTGCGCAGCCTCTCGTTCTTCAGCCAGCCCGTGGTCGATCTGCTCGGCGTGCCGGCCATCAATCTCGCAGCCTCGCCGGTCACGGACCTGAGCGTGCTGCCCAAGCGCGTGTTCGACATCGTGTTTGCGGGCGGCGTGCTGGTCGCGCTGGCGCCGCTGCTCGCCATGATCTCGCTCGCCGTGAAGCTGACGTCGAAGGGCCCGGTGTTTTTCAAGCAGCGCCGCAAGGGGCTGGATGGCAACGAATTCGAGATCTACAAGTTCCGCTCGATGAAGGTCCATGCGGAGGTCCCGGGCCAGGTTACGCAGGCACGCCGCAACGATCCGCGCGTGACGCGCGTGGGCGCGTTCCTGCGCCGCACGAGCCTCGACGAGTTGCCGCAATTCATCAACGTGCTCAAGGGCGAGATGTCGGTGGTGGGGCCGCGCCCGCACGCGCTCGCGCACGACGACATCTACAAGGACCTCGTGCGCGGCTACATGGCGCGCTACCGCATCAAGCCGGGCATTACCGGCTGGGCGCAGGTCAACGGCTTTCGCGGCGAAACCGATCGCGTGGAAAAGATGCGCGACCGCGTGCGCTTCGATCTGCACTACATGCAGCACTGGAGCTTCGCGCTCGACCTGCGCATCGTGGCGATGACCATGTGGAAGGGGTTCGCCGGCCAGAACGCATATTGAGGCGAAGCGAGTGCGCGCACGGCTTGTGTGCGCAACGTTTCGCATGACACGAAGAACCAATCACTTTTGAGGTGGGCATGAATCTGACGATCATTGGCAGCGGTTATGTGGGTCTCGTGACGGGCGCTTGTCTTGCCGACATCGGCAACGACGTGTTTTGCCTCGACGTCGATGCGCGCAAGATCGATCTGCTCAATCAAGGCGTCGTGCCGATTCACGAGCCGGGTTTGAAGGAAATCATCGAGCGCAATGTGCGCGCGCGCCGGCTCAAGTTCTCGACCGACGTGGAAGCGGCGGTCGCGCACGGCGACGTGCAGTTCATCGCCGTGGGCACGCCGCCCGACGAAGATGGCTCGGCCGATCTGCAATACGTGCTGGCGGCCGCGCGCAATATCGGCCGTCACATGACGGGTTTCAAGGTGGTGGTGGACAAGTCCACGGTGCCGGTTGGCACGGCCGCGCTCGTGCACGACGCGATCGCCTCGGAGTTGCGCAAGCGCGGCGAGAGCCACATGTACTCGGTGGTCTCGAACCCCGAGTTCCTCAAGGAAGGCGCGGCAGTCGAGGACTTCGCGCGGCCGGACCGCATCGTGCTCGGCTGCAACGACGACGTACCCGGCGAGCGCGCGAAAGAGGTCATGAAGCGGCTCTACGCGCCGTTCAACCGCAATCACGAGCGCACGCTCTACATGGACGTGCATTCGGCGGAATTCACCAAATATGCGGCCAACGCCATGCTCGCCACGCGCATTTCGTTCATGAACGAACTCGCGAACCTGGCCGACCGCGTGGGCGCCGATATCGAGGCCGTGCGCCGCGGCGTGGGCTCGGACCCGCGCATTGGCTACGACTTTCTCTATGCGGGCTGCGGCTATGGCGGCTCGTGCTTCCCGAAAGATGTGAAGGCGCTCATGCGCACGGCCGAAGATTTCGGCGAACCGCTGCAGATCCTGCGCGCCGTGGAGTCCGTCAATGAAGCGCAGAAGCAGGTGCTCGCACAGAAGATCGTCACGCGCTTCGGCTCCGACCTCACGGGCCGCACGTTCGGCGTCTGGGGTCTCGCGTTCAAGCCGAACACCGACGACATGCGCGAGGCGCCGAGCCGCACGCTCATCGCCGAACTGCTCGCGCGCGGCGCCACGGTCAAGGCATACGACCCGGTCGCGACCGCCGAGGCGAAGCGTGTTCTTGCGCTCGATCTCGCGCACGCGCCGGAACATCAGGCGCGGCTGTCGTTCGTGACCGATGCGATGGAAGCCGCGAGCGACGCCGATGCCGTTGTGATCGCAACGGAATGGAAGGTCTTCAAGGCGCCTGATTTCGAAACGCTCAAGCAGCAGCTGAAGATGCCGATCGTGTTCGATGGCCGCAATCTCTACGAGCCGTCCACATTGCAGGAACTCGGCATCGAGTACCACGCCGTGGGCCGCGCGAGCGCGACGCAGGCGAGCCGCGCGCGCGCCGAAACCGCCGCGACGCAGGCACTGGCCTGAGCGTTGCCGGGCCACGCATCGCGCATGTCAAGGAAGGGAGTCACGCGACCATGATCAAGAACGTGCTCATCGTTTGCCACGCCAACGTCTGCCGCTCGCCGGCGGCGGAGCAGCTCTTTCGCGAGCGTTTGCGCGAACAGCAAGGCTCGGGGGCGGAATCGTTTCAATCGGCGGGCCTGCGTGCGCGCGACGGCGACGACATGGACCCCGTGATGCAGTGGCTGCTTGCCGAGCGCGGCATGAAGGTGGGCGAGCATCAGTCGCGCCGCCTCACGAGCCGCCTGGTGCGCTCGGCAGACCTCGTGCTCGTGACCGAGCGCCGCCAGGTCGCCGCTGTCGAGCGTATCGAACCCACCGCGCGCGGCAAGGTGTACGCGCTCGGTAACTGGGAAAACTCTGATGTCAGCGATCCGCATGGGCTCCACGAGTCCGCGTATCGCCAGAGTCTTGAATTGATGGATCGTATGGTTAAGGGATGGTTGAGCCGAATATGCCAATGACAAAACTGAAACTGACGGCGGTGGTCGCGTTGAGCGTCTTCGTTTCCGCGTGCGCAACCGCGCCCGGCAACTATCTCGACACGTCGAGCCTGAAAGAAGAGCCGAACAACCAGCCGCAGCAGCAATTCAACGTGCAGCTCATCACGCAGCAAGTCGTGCTGCAGCAGGCGCAGGCGGCAGCCGCCGCGCCGAAAGCGCCGCTGCCGCCTTCGAAGTTCGCGAACGCTGCCGACTACGTCTATCACATCGCGCCGCAGGACATTCTCGGCGTGACCGTGTTCGATCACCCGGAACTTTCGACGCCGCAGGGCTCGACGTTCTCGACGGGCGGCAACACCACGCAGACCGTGGGTCAGGCGCTCACGCAGCCCTATACCAACGCGCTGCCCGGCCAGGCCGACCCGTACGGACAGACCGTCGCCAAGGACGGCACGATCTTCTTCCCGTTCGTGGGCCGCATCATGGCCGCGGGCAAGACGCCCGGTCAGATCCGCGACCAGCTCGCAGCCGGCCTCGGCCCCTACGTGAAGAACCCGCAGGTGGACGTGCGCGTGCTCGCGTACCGCAGCCAGAAGGTGCAGATCACGGGCGATGTGAAGACGCCGGGCCCGCTCTCGATGAGCGACGTGCCGCTCACGCTGGTGGACGCCATCACGCGCTCGGGCGGCACGACCGATAGCGCCGACATCAACCGCGTACGTCTCACGCGCAACGGCAAGCTCTATATTCTCGATGCGAACCGCATGCTCGACGGCGGCGACTCGACCCAGGACGTGCTGCTGCAGAACGGCGACGTCATCAATATTCCGGATCGTTCGGATAGCAGAATATTTGTGATGGGCGAAGTGAAGACGCCGCTGCAGACGAACCTCATTCGCGGCGACCTGACGATCGCCGACGCGCTCACCCAGGCGGGCGGCATTCTCGATACTGACGCGAACCCGCGCCAGATCTTCGTGATGCGCGGCATGAAGGACAACCCGACGCAGCCCGAGATCTACCGTCTCGACATGACCAAGCCCGACGCGATCATGCTTTCGTCGCAGTTCCAGCTCAAGCCGCTGGATGTGGTGTACGTGGGCACGGCCGCTTCGACGACCTTCAACCGTGTGTTGCAGCAGGTGCTGCCGACCATCCAGACCGTCTTCTATCTGAAGCAGATCGCGAAGTAAGCGCGAGCTTCCAGAGAAGACGCAGGAGCAACACCTAAACAACGGGATTGAATCGTGACCATACAAGCCAATAGCCAGGCGGCCCCGGCGGCCCGCACCGAGGAAGAGGACGTCGTCCTCGGCCAGTTGCTGCGCGTCATCATCGACGACATCGGCTGGCTCATCGCGATCGCGGCGGCGGTGATCGCCATGGCCGTGTTCTACTGCTTCATCGCCAAGCCGGTCTATACGGCCGACACCCAGGTTCGCGTGGAGCCTTCCGACTACACGTCGCAGGCCCTCACGCAAACGCAAACCGGCGCGAACATCAGCTCCGGATCGTCGGCGGGCAGCTTGCCCACCGACGCCGAGATCCAGATGATCAAGAGCCGCAGCGTGGTCGAGCCGGTGGTGAAGCAGTTCAAGCTGAACACCACTGTCACGCCGGTCACGCTGCCCTTGATCGGCAGCCTTTCCGCACGCCTCGCGACGCCGGGCACGCCCGCGCGTCCGTGGTTCGGGCTCAGTAACTGGCTCAGCAGTTATGCGTGGGGCGGCGAGGTCATCAACATCGACTCGGTCGAGGTCGCGCCTGAGCTCGAAGGCAAGAAGCTCACGCTCACCGCGCTCGATAACGACCGCTACGTGATCTCGACGCCGGACGGCGCGCGCCTGCTCGAAGGCAGCGTCGGCCAGGTCGAACAGGGCGGCGGCGTGAAGCTGCTCGTGAGCAAGCTCGTGGCTCGCCCGGGCACCCGCTTCAAAGTCGTGCGCCTGAATGACCTCGACGCGATCAGCGGCTTCCAGAACGCGATCCAGGTGCAGGAGCAGGGCAAGCAAACGGGCGTCATCGACATCTCGCTCGAAGACAACGACCCCGAGCATGCGGCAGCAATCGCAAACGCGGTGGCGCAGTCGTACCTGCGCGAGCACGTGGCGACCAAGCAGGCCGACGCGAGCAAGATGCTCGACTTTCTGCGCAGCGAACAGCCGCGCCTGAAGTCGGACCTCGAGAACGCCGAAGCGGCGCTCACGGCGTATCAAAGCAAGTCGGGTTCGATCAACGCGAGCGACGAAGCGAAGATCTATCTCGACGGCAGCGTGCAATACGAGCAGCAGATTTCGGCGCTGCAACTGCAGATCGCCTCGCTGCAACAGCGTTTTGGCGACCAGCATCCGGTGCTGATCGCGGCGCGCCAGCAGCTCGCGCAACTGCAGGGCGAGCGCGCGAAGTACGATACGAAGTTCCGCGACCTGCCGGCCACGGAAGTGAAGGCCGTGCAACTGCAGCGTGACGCGAAGGTGGCCGAGGACATCTACGTGCTGCTGCTCAATCGCATTCAGGAGCTTTCGGTGCAGCGCGTAGGCACGGGCGGCAACGTGCATATCATCGATCCGGCGCTGCGTCCCGGTAGCGCCTCGAAGCCCAAGAAGCTGCTGATCGTCTCGGCGGCGTCGCTCCTCGGCATCATTCTCGGCACGGGCTTCGTGCTCATGCGCCGCAACATGTTCAAGGGCATCGTCGATCCGGACCAGATCGAGCGCTCGTTCCAGCTGCCCGTGTACGGTCTCGTGCCGCTTTCGCCGGAGCAGTTGGCGCTCGAAAAGCGCGGCCCGGTGCGTGGCGGCACGCGCCTGCGCGAAGTGCTCGCCAACGCGCGCCCCAAGGACCTCACGGTCGAAAGCCTGCGCAGCCTGCGCACCTCGCTGCAGTTCAGCGTGATGGACGCGCGCAATCGCGTCGTCATGCTGACGGGTTCGGTGCCGGGCGTGGGCAAGAGCTTCCTTACCGCCAACCTCGCCGTGCTGCTCGCCCATTCGGGCAAGCGCGTGCTGATGATCGATGGCGACATGCGCCGTGGCGCGCTCGAACGCTATCTGGGCGGCCCGCAGGAAAACGGCTTTTCCGAACTGCTCTCGGGGCAGATTGCGCTGGACGAGGCGATTCGCGCGACCGAAGTGGACAACCTGCACTTCATCTCGTGCGGCCGCCGTCCGCCTAACCCTTCTGAGCTGTTGATGTCGCCGCGCCTCGGCCAGTACCTCGAAGGGCTGTCGAACCGCTACGATGTGCTGCTCATCGACACGCCGCCGGTGCTCGCCGTGACCGATGCCGCCATCATCGGCGGTCATGCGGGCTCGACGTTCCTCGTGCTGCGCTCGGGTATGCACACCGAAGGCGAAATCGCCGAGGCGCTCAAGCGTCTGCGCAACGCCGGCGTGCGCGTGCAGGGCGGCGTGTTCAACGGCGTGCCGGCGCGCACGCGAGGCAACTATGGCTATGGCTATGCGAACGTGCGCGAGTACCTGAGCGCATGACGCCTACACACCCATCCAGCACAGCAAAGGAGAACACGCGATGAAGGTGACCGTGCTCGTGCCGACATATCGGCGTCCTGAAGATCTGTCGCGCTGCCTTTCGGCGCTCATGCGCCAGCAGCGCGCGCCCGATGAAATCGTGGTGGTGGCGCGCGCCGACGACGAGGCAACGCACGCGTGCCTGGCTGACCACGTCACGCCCCGCGTGCTGAACGTGGAAGTGGCCATCGTCGAGGAGCCGGGGCAGGTGGCGGCGCTCAACCGCGGCATCGAGGCTGCGACGGGCGACGTGATCGCCATCACCGACGACGACGCCGCGCCGCGCGCCGACTGGGTCGCGCGCATTGCAGCGGCCTTCGAGTCCGACCCGAAACTCGGGGCGCTTGGCGGCCGCGACTGGGTGCACGAAGGCGGCCGCATGATCGACGGCGAGCGCACGCTCGTGGGCAAACTGCAGCGCTCGGGCCGCATCGTCGGCAACCATCATCTTGGCGCGGGCGGCGCGCGCGAAGTCGATCTGCTCAAGGGCGCGAACATGAGCTATCGCCGTGCGGCGATCGGCGACCTGCGTTTCGACCGGCGCCTGCGCGGCACCGGCGCGCAAACGCATAACGACATGGCGTTCAGCATGAGCGTGAAGCGCGCGGGCTGGAAGCTCGTGTACGACCCGCTCGTGGCCGTGGACCATTACCCCGCGCCGCGCCCGGGCGAAGACCCGCGCAACGCGCAGACGCTCGCTTCGATCCGCAACGCCGCCTACAACCTGCATCTCATCCTGCTCGGCCATCTCACGCCGCTGCGCCGCGAAACCGCCTGGTGGTGGTATGCGCTCGTCGGCACGCGCGTGTATCCGGGCCTCGTGCATACGGGCCTGAGCGCCGTGCGCGGCGATTCCGCGGGCGCGGCGTTCGCACGCTGGCGCGCGGTGCGCGGCGGCGCACGAGAGGCGCGCCGCGCGCTCGTTTGAGCAGCGCGGCCAACGACTACACGGAGGACCCCGAATGAGCGGTACGCAAGTCCACGTCCACCTTTTCTATGGCGCCGATCCGCGCCGCTATCGCAAAGGCGAGAATATCGGCAGCCTGTACGGCTACCATCACGCGGAATCTGCGGAATTCGCCCTCAATTACGCGCAGGATGCGAGCGAGAGCACGCCCATGCGCTTCATGCGCCGCGGGCTGAAGGCGGCGTTCGGTTTCGATTTCATTCATGCCTGGCGCAATCGCCGAGCCATTCTGCAGTCCGATGTAATCTGGACGCACACCGAGCAAGAGCATCTGGCCGTCGCGCTGGTGCTGCTGATGAACGCGAAGAAGGGCGGCGCGCGCCCGCTGCTGCTCGCGCAAAGCGTGTGGCTGCTCGACCGCTGGCCGGGCTATGGCGCGCTGCGCCGCGCGATTTACAAACGGCTTCTCAAGCGTGCCGATCTGCTCACCACGCTCGCGAGCGAGAATGCCGCGCTGTGCGGCGAGTATTTCGGGCGCGAGGCGCGTCACGTGCTCTATGGGCTCAATACCGGCGATTTTCCGCTGCGCCCGCCTTCGGAGTGGCAGCCGCATACGCCGGTGCGCGTGGCCGCGATCGGCAACGACCGCGACCGCGACTGGACCACGCTCGTCAGCGCGCTCGGCAACGATTCGCGCTACCACGTGCGTATTGCCACGCGGCGGCGCATGCCGGCATCGGCACGCGCGGAGAACGTCGAAATCGTCCGCGTTTCCGGCATCAAGCAGCAGCATGCGCTCTATGACTGGGCGGACATTGTTGTCGTGCCGTTGCGTCCCAACACGCACGCTTCAGGCATCACGGTGATGCTCGAAGCGGCGGCGCTCGGCAAGCCGATGATCGCGACGAAGGTCGGCGCGCTCGAAGACTACTTCGACGAAAAGGCCGCTTCGTATGTCGAGCCGTTCAATGTCCAGCAGTTGCGCGACGCCGCGAATGCGCTCGTGGCCGATCCGGCGCGTGCGCTCGAACAGGCGCGCGAAGCCTGCGAGCAACTGCGCACGCGCGATCTCACGACGCAGCACTTCGCGCGCCAGCACGCACAACTCACGCGCGAAATGCTGCATGAGCGCGACGCGCTCAATGGCGAATCGATCGCGAGCGAACCCCGAGGCCGGGGCGTCGCTGCTCGCGGGATGTGATCATGGATGTCACGACCGCTATCCCCGCACCGACGCCGCAGCCGGCGAGCCCGCAACGTGCTCGCCGGTCAGGCCTGCGCAGCCTCTTGGGCCGCGATACGCTGCCGCCGCTCGCATTGTGGCTGTTCACGGCGCTCCTGATCGGCGCGCACCAGGGGACGGTGCTGACGCTCGCGTTCCCCGTGCTTTCGATCGCGGTGGGCTTTTGGCTCTACTTCGTGAACCCGGTGCGCTATATCGGCTTCATGTGGTGGCTGTGGTTCCTGAGCCCGGAAGTGCGGCGTCTGGCCGACTTCGGCAAGGGCGGCTTCACGCCTACCAGCCTCATTCAGGTCGCACCGCTCGCTGTGACGATGATCAGCGGGATCTCGTTGCTGCGCTACTACCCGATCCTCGGGCAGAGGCGCGGCCTGCCGCTCCTGCTCGCGCTGCTCGGCATCGGCTATGGGTTCGTGGTGGGCGTCGTGGGCAGCGGCCCGGCGGCGGCCGTCTATGACCTCGCCAACTGGATCTATCCGTTCCTGATCGGCTTTCACATCATGGTGCTCACGCGCCAGTATCCCGAGTGCAGCAAGACCATCATCAACACCTTCATCTACGGCATGCTCGTGATGGGCGCATATGGACTCGTGCAGTTCTTCATCATGCCGCCGTGGGATGCGATGTGGATGATCGGCTCGGACATGAACTCGCAGGGCGACCCCGTGCCGCTCGGCGTGCGCGTGTTCAGCACGATGAATTCGTCGGGCCCGTTCGCGTTCGCGATGATGGGCGCGATGGTGTTCGTGATGGCCGCGAAGCATCGCGTGCGCTGGATCGCGGCTGCGTTCGGCTTCTTCTCGTTCGCGCTCTCGCTCGTGCGCTCGACCTGGGGCGGCTGGGCGATCGCCATGGTCATTCAGTTGATGAAGTCGAGTAACAAGGTGCGCATTCGCATCATCGTGAGCGCGCTCGTGCTTGCGGGCGTGTGTGTGCCGCTCCTGACGTTCGGTCCGGTGGCGGACCGCATGCAGCAGCGCCTGAATACGCTGGTGAACCTGAAGGACGACCAGAGCTATGAAGCACGTAACCAGTTCTATGCCGACTTCGCGAAGAAAGCCTTCACCGACGTGACGGGCGAGGGCCTCGGCGCCACCGGCGCATCGACGAAGCTCTCCAGTAACAACGGCCAGCTCGGCCAGTACGGCAGCTTCGACAGCGGCGTGATGAATATTCCGTTCGTGCTCGGCTGGCCCGGCACGCTGCTCTATATGTCGGGCGTGCTGTGGCTGCTCGTGCGTGCCGTGCGCGTGTCGTTTCGTCTGCCTGAAGACCGCTACGTTTGCGCGTGCCTGAGCCTCGCCATTTCGATCTTCGCCATGCTCGTATTCACCAACTCGCTCGTGGGCACCGGCGGCCTGCTGCTCTTTTCGAGCGTGTTTTCCATTCTCAGCGCGGGGCATTGGACGAAGCTTCAACGCCAGGCCAATGTCCGTACCACGGAGGTCTCCGATTGAGAGTCGCAATCGTCACGCATGTCGTGCGCCACAACGACGGCCAGGGCCGCGTCAATCATGAAATCGCGCGCGCCGCGCTCGACGAGGGGTTCGAGGTGACGCTGGTCGCCTCGCATGTCGCGCCCGAACTGCTTGCACATCCCAAGGTGAAATGGGTGAGCGTGCAACCATCGCGCGCGTGGCCCACCAACCTGCTGCGCCAGCAGGTGTTCGCGCTGAAGAGTGCGCTGTGGCTGCGCCGCAACCGGCGCGAATACGACGTGCTCCATGTGAACGGCTTCATCACCTGGGCGCACGCCGATGTCAACACCGCGCACTTCGTGCACGGCGGCTGGGCGCGCAGCAAGTATTACCCGTTTGGTCTCACGCGCGGCGTGTGGTCGGCTTACCAGTTCGTCTACACGCGCGCCAATGCGGTGCTGGAGCGCTGGGCGTACCGTCGCTCGCGCGTGATCGCCGCAGTCTCCCGCAAGGTCGCGGACGAAATCCGCGCGTCGGGCGGCAACCCCATGGAGCGGCTCGACGTGATCTACAACGGCGTGGACACGCGCGGCTTTTCGGCCGCGAGCGCCGACCGCGCGAAGTTCTCGCTGCCCGCAGACGCGTTCCTGCTGCTCTTCGTGGGCGACCTGCGCACGCCGCGCAAGAACCTTGGCACGGTGTTGCATGCGCTCAAGCAAATGCCCAGCAACGTGCATCTGGCCGTGGCCGGCTACCTGCCGGGCAGTCCGTATCCCGACCTCGCGCGCGAGCTTGGCATCGAGTCGCGCGTGCATTTTCTCGGCCTCGTGCGCGAGATGCCCACGCTCATGCGCTCCGTCGATACCTATGTATTTCCTTCGCGCTACGAAGCAATGAGCCTGTCACTGCTCGAAGCGATGGCGGCGGGACTTCCGGTAGTGACGGCGCGCACGGCGGGTGGCGCTGAAATCATCACACCCGAGTGCGGCATCGTGCTCGAAGATCCCGACGACGTGGCCGCGCTCGCCAACGCCGTGAAAACGCTCGCAGCCGACACGCCGCGCCGCCTCGCGATGGGCGAGGCCGCGGCGGAACTTGCCACGGAGTTCGGCTGGGCGCGCATGGCGGCGCAATACATCGCGCTCTACCGGCAACTGGCCGGCGACGCGAGCGAGGCCGTGCGCCGCGAAGAACCCGCGTTCGCTGCTGCGACGCTGCCGGGCGGTCAACCGCTCCAGCGCGCAGAAACCCCCTGATAACCGCATACGTGCAGAACAAGGACACGCGATGACCACACAATCCATTCAATCGCTGCAGATCGGCATGCACTGGTTTCCCGAGCGCGCAGGCGGCCTCGACCGCATGTACTACTCGCTGGTTGGCGCGCTGCCCGGTGCGGGCGTGCGCGTGCGCGGCGTCGTGGCCGGCTCGCCCAAGGTGGCACAGGACAGCGGCGGCGCGATTCAAGGCTTCGGCTCGGCTTCCCGCTCGCTGCCGTTTCGCCTCATGGACGCGCGCCGCGCGCTGCGCAGCGAGATTCGCCGCCATCGCCCTGACGTGATTTCCTCGCACTTCGCCCTTTACACCTTCCCAGGACTCGACGTCACGCGCGGCATTCCGCAGGTTTCGCACTTCCAGGGACCGTGGGCCGACGAAAGCCTCGTAGAAGGCGCGGCGACGCTGAGCCAGCGCGTCAAGCACTCGCTGGAGCAGTCGGTGTATGAGCGCGCGTCGCGGCTCATCGTGCTTTCGAAGGCGTTCGGCGACATTCTCACGCGCCGCTATGGCATTTCGCCCGAGCGCGTGCGTATCGTGCCGGGCTGCGTGGATACGGCGCATTTCGACCCGGCGTGCACGGTCGCCGAGGCACGCCTGAGGCTCCAGCTGCCGCAAGGGCGCCCGATCATTCTGGCCGTGCGCCGCCTCGTGCGCCGCATGGGTCTGGAAGATCTGATCGACGCGATCAAGATGGTGAAGCAACGCCATCCGGACGTGCTCCTGCTGATCGCGGGGCGAGGCCGTCTGGAGTCCGAACTGCAGCAGCGCATCGACGAAGCGGGTTTGGCCGACAACGTGAAGCTGCTTGGCTTCGTGCCTGACGCGCACCTCCCGTCGCTCTATCGCGCCGCTACGCTGAGCGTGGTGCCGACGGTCGCGCTGGAAGGCTTCGGCTTGATTACGGTGGAATCGCTTTCCGCCGGCACGCCGGTTCTGGTGACGCCGGTTGGCGGCCTGCCGGAAGCGGTGGCGGGGCTGTCACAGGATCTCGTGCTGCCAAGCACGGGCGCAAACGCGATCGCCGATGGCATCGACGGCGCGCTTTCGGGCCGCATCAAGCTGCCGGATGAAGCGGCGTGCAAAGCGTATGCGCGTGAGCATTTCGATAATGCCGTGATCGCGAAGCGCGTAGCCGGTGTTTACGCGGAAGCGATCGCCGCCCACTGAAGCGGGTCGTTAGACCAAAAGAAAGCCGCCGCTCGGGAGAGCGGCGGTTGATGTGTAGAAGAGAAGAATCAAGCAGGGCGTTATTGCGTTTCGAGCACGCGTTCGCGCGCTTCTTCGTACATCCAGCGCAAGGTGTCTTCCAGGTGCTTGCGCGAGCTGTCGCCGACGAGGGAACGCAGCTTCGCATTCGATCCGATCAACTGACGCACTTCGTTGGCGCGCACGAAACGCGGATCGACGTGCACCTCGATCTCGTAGCCGGCGATACGCGCAAGCATGCCGAGCAGCGCGCCAAGCGTCTGGCCGCTGCCCGAGCAGACGTTGACGGTGACGCCACGCGGCGCCACTTCGATGAGCCGCGCATAGGCGTTCACCACATCGCGCACATCGGAGAAGTCGCGGGCCACGTGGAGGTTGCCAAGCGAAATCTGCTTCTCACCGCGCGCGTAGTGCTCGACGATCTTCGGGATCAGGAAGTCCAGCGACTGGCCTACGCCCGTGTAGTTGAACGGGCGCGCGATGATGATCGGCAATTGCGCCTGAAAGCGCTTCGCGACGTATTCCATCGCGAGCTTGCTGACTGCGTAGTCGTTGGCGGGTTGAGGCTCGACGTGCTCGTCGATCACGCCGTTCGTGGCATTGCCGTAGATATTTGCGCTGCTCGCCAGCAGCACGGCACGCGGCACGTGCTTCTGCTGCGCGAGGGCTTCGAGCAGATTGCGCGTGCCGACCACGTTCACGACGTAGGTGCGCGCAACGTCGCTGTCGGCCACGTGGGCCACCGCGGCGAGATGCACGACCACGTCGGGTTGCACGGACTCGAGCGCATGCGCGATGGCGTCGCGTTCGAGCAGGTCGGCTTCGATCGCCGTGGCGCCGAACGGGAAGGCCTGCGCGCTTAGCGATTCGCCGGCCCGAACGGTGCCCCAGACACGGTGGCCGTCCGCCGCGAGGCGGGCGGCCATATAACGGCCCGTAAAGCCGCCAATGCCCGTGATGAGCGCGCGCGGACGGCTAGCGGGATCAGAATGTGTCATGGCGTTCGTTGCGCGCAAGGTCGGCCGTGACCATCATCTGGCAGAGTTGCTCGAGCGAGGTCTGCGGCTGCCAGCCGAGCTTTTCCTGTGCCTTGGTCGGGTCGCCGATGAGCAGATCGACTTCGGCGGGGCGGTAGTAGCGCGGGCTTACACGCACGAGCGTGCGGCCCGTGGCGACGCAGATGCCGGTTTCGCGCTCGCCCTTGCCCGACCATTCGAGCTGGATGCCGGCCGCCGTGAAGGCCATCTTCACGAAGTCGCGCACGGTTTCGGTGCGGCCCGTGGCGAGCACGTAGGTGTCGGGTTCATCGGCCTGCAGCATGCGCCACATGCCTTCGACGTATTCGGAGGCGTAGCCCCAGTCGCGCTTGGCGTCGAGGTTGCCGAGTTCGAGCATGTTGAGCTTGCCGAGCTTGATCTTCGCGACACTGTCGGTGATCTTGCGTGTGACGAACTCGCGCCCGCGCAGCGGCGACTCGTGGTTGAAGAGGATGCCGCTCGTCGCGAAGATGTCGTAAGACTCGCGATAGTTGACGGTGGACCAGTGCGCGAACAGTTTGGCCACGCCATAAGGGCTGCGCGGATAGAACGGCGTGTCCTCGCATTGCGGGATCGCCTGAACCTTGCCGAACATTTCGGAGGTCGAAGCTTGATAGAAGCGCGATTTCGGATTCACCACGCGAATCGCTTCGAGCATGTTGAGCACGCCGATGCCGGTGACTTCGGCGGTCGTGACGGGCTGGTCGAACGATACGCCCACGAAGCTCTGGGCCGCGAGGTTGTACACCTCCTGCGCTTGTGCACGCTCGACGAGACGCAGGGTCGAGCCCGCATCCGTGAGGTCATGTTCGACGAGCTCGAGCGACGGATGGTCGAGGATCCCCAGCTCGTTCATGCGCCAGAAGTTCACGGAGCTGGTGCGGCGATAAGTGCCGGTGACGTTGTAGCCCTTGTCGAGCAGAAGGCGCGTGAGGTAGGCGCCGTCCTGGCCGGAAACACCGGTGATGATCGCTTTGCGACGTTCGTTCATGTGATGTGCCTTTGAAGTAGCGAACGGGATTCAGGAATTACGATTGCGGGCTCGACTGGCTCACGCGCGCGGTGATGTCCACCGGCTCGACCGCTGAGCGGCGGCGCGGGCCGCGCGTGAGGCGGCGCTCGAAGAGGAACCAGCTCACGCTCGCATAAGCGAGCGTGAGGACGAGCGCAATCGCGGCGCTCTCGATGCGGCCATAGTGAAGCGGCCACACGGCATAGAGAATCGTGAGGTGAATGAGGTAGATCGTGTAACTGATCGTGCCGATGTATACGAGCACCGGGTTCGACAACAGGCGCCGCACGATTCCTTTCGATTGCAGCGCGAACACGACGATGGAGGTGCAGAGTACAAGCGAGATGCTATAGAGCATCGCGTTCGAGAGCGGCGTGTTCATGGCGCGAAAGCGCGGGTAGTGCAAGTGCAGCCAGGCCAGCACGCCGAGCGCTGCGAAAAAAAGCACGGCGGCGGGCCACTTGAAGGGCTCGAGTGCGTTGCGGTCGCGGCGCACGAGCACGGCGAGCAGTGCACCGGTGGCCAGCAGGTCCATGCGGAACGGCGTGAGATAGTAAATCGGCCAATACGTGTCGAACCATGGTGTCGCGACGGCGCGCAGCACGGGCACGAGCAGGATGAGCGCGGCGGCCACCACGGCCATGAACCGCTGTGGCAGGAGCAGCACGACGAAAGGCCACACGATGTAGAACTGCTCTTCTACGGCGAGCGACCAGAGAATGTTGAGGCTGTCGTGGCCGCTCTGGCCGAGCGCGTCGCCGATATTGGTGGCGAAGAACGCATACCACGGCCAGTAGTGCGCCCAGCCGAAGCCGAACAGCAGCGACGACACCGCGAGCAGCAGCAGGTAAGGCGGCAGAATGCGGCGCACCCGGCGCGCGTAGAAGTAGCTGAAATACGACTGCCCGCGCGCCTTGCGCTCGAGCAGGATGCCGGTGATGAGAAAGCCGCTCAGCACAAAGAACAGGTCGACGCCCATCCACAGCGGCGCGTGCAAAGCGTGCTGCGCGAACACGGCGAGCACGGCGAAGGCACGCAGACCGTCCAGCTGGACGATGCGGTGGGAATGGTCGGCGGGGCCAGGCTGTTTGACCAGGTGGCTAACGGTCATCGGTTCTCCGGTGGGGTCATGCATACGCGATTGCTTCGCGATTCATTCTAGAAAGAATTAAATGTTCAAAAAGCCGAAATATATTGGTGATGGATTTTTAAATTGAAATCCTGGAAATTGCGCGATATGAAATCCGCATTGCTGTCTGGAAATCCGGATAAGCGCCGCCGTATAGGGCTTGCGGGATTTCCGTTCGGGTTCTGGAATTTATTTCCGGCGCACTCGGAAATGGGTCATAAATACTGAATTTTTTTGAATTATTTTCCCTTTTTTAGGGGCGATTTTTCACACGGTTTGTGCGGCATGATCCTGGCAGATTGCCGTCATCTGACCGGAGGAATTGCCTTGCCGTTTTCGAATCCCGATCGCCGCTTGCGCAGGACTTTGGCACTAGCCGCGATGTGCACGTTTATCTGCACGTCTTCGGTTCAGACCATCGCCGCGCCGCAACTCAACGTGACGACCTCGTGGATCGGCAATACCTTCGGCAACGGCCAGGGCACGTGGATGCAAATCAACGTCACGGCCATTGCCGTCACACCCGAAGGCAAGGTGTTCACCAACGCCCCGTGGGACGAGAGCGGCGCCGAGATCAGCGCGTACCAGGACGGCAAGCCGCTCGGCTTTGCCGGCGGCACCCATGGCTGGGGCGGCGCCGGCGGCAACGCCGTGGCCGTGAATCATCGCTATCTGTATGCGGCGGTTGGCGTGGGCAACGAGAAGGGGCATCTCGTCGGCAGCGGCATCTGGCCTGCGAAGGGCAGCCAGTGGTATGGCATCACGCGCCGGCCGCTCGACGAACCCAGGCGTGCCGCCGCGTTCCAGGCTTCGCCCGATCCGCTCAATCCGCATGCGCAGCTTTCCGCGTCGTTCCTGAAGATCAACGAAGTGCCCGCGGGCACCCATGCCGACATTGGCGGACTCGTCGCCACCGATTCGACGCTCTACGTGAGCAACACGCCGATGAACCGCATCGAGGTGTACGACGCGAACTCGATGCAGCGCAAGACGCAATGGGATGTGCAGGCGCCGGGCCGTATCGCGCTCGCGGCCGATGGATCGGTGTGGGTGCTGACGGGCACTGGAGCGGGTAAGGGCGCTGCTCAACCGCGCATCGAGCATTTCTCGGCGGATGGCAAGCGCCTCGACGACACGCTCGCGCTGCCCGACGATTCGGTGCCCGTGGATCTCGCGTTCGATCCGCAGCAACGCCTGCTGATCGCCGATAACGGGCCGCGCCAGCAGATCCTCATCTTCACGCGCAACGGCCGGACGTGGACGCAGAGCGCCACGCTCGGCGAGCGCGGCGGTATCTTCTCTGGCGTCGCCGGCCGGCCGGGGCCGGGCCGGTTCAACGGCCTGACGGGCGTCGGCACCGATGCGCGCGGCAACATCTACGTTTCGACGAACGGCGTCGGGCCGCAGCACGACGATAGCATCGGCGCGGGTCTTGGCGCGACGCTGGAGGCGTACACGCCTGCGGGCAAGCGCCTGTGGAATCTGGAAGGCCTGCTCTTCGTGGATGGCGCGTGGGTGGACCCACAGCGCCCCAACAGCGTTTATACGGGCAACAAGCGCTTCGAACTTGATTTGTCGAAGTCGCCGGGGCAGGACTGGAAATATGTCGGATTCCTGTCTAATCGCTTCCGCTATCCCGACGACCCGGTTTTTCACACTGACCAGTGGCCGGGTCTGCCGACCGCGCGCGCGTTGGACGGGCACACGTTCCTGTTCCTGACCGACATGTACGCGGACCACCTGAAGATCTATCGCTTCGACGCGCAGCGCGACGGCGAGACCGCGATTCCTTCGGGCTTCATCGCGGGACGCGGCCGCGGGGTGCAGAACGTGCCGAACGCGCCGCCAGGCGGCGACTGGATCTGGCGCGATGCGAACGGCAACGGCGCCTTCGATGCCGACGAATTCACGCGTAATCCGGGCCGCGATCATCTTGCAGGCGGGTGGGGCTGGTGGATCGACACGCGCGGCGACATCTGGCGCGCGCGCGACGACAAGGGCATCTGGCGCTTCCGCTTCGGCGGCCTCGACGCGAAGGGCAACCCGATCTACTCGTACGACAAGCTCGACAAGTACGCGATTCCCGCGCCGTTTACCGAGGTGCATCGCGCGATCTACGAACCGCAGACCGACACGCTCTACGTGACGGGCTATACGGCCGACGCACCGCACGATCCCGGCTTCTGGAAGGAAGCGGGGCGCGTGCTGGTGCGCTATGACAAGTGGTCGAGCGGCCACCCCGAACAGCGCTACATGCTGCGCCTGCCGTGGGACCCGAAAGCGAAGCCGCCTGTCACGCCCGCGGGGCTCACGGTGGAAGGCCAGTACGTGTTCGTGGTCGAACCCGCCGGCAACGTGCATGTGTACGACAAGGACAGCGCGAAGGAGATCGGCACCTTCGGTCCGGGCGCGGAAGTGGGCAATACCTCGGGTTGGGTCGACGTGCCGTTCGGCATCACCGCGCATCGCCAGGCGAACGGCGAATACCTCGTGTTCGTCGAGGAAGACGCGCGCGGCAAGGTCCTCATGTACCGCTGGAAACCGGCCTGACCCTCACGGGCCACGCAACTGGATACCTAATGGATAAAGGAATACTGCGCAACGTCGCAATCAATCTGTTCGGTCTCGTGCTGCCGACCTTCGTGTCGCTCGTCACGGTGCCTTCGTATATTCGCATGCTCGGCGTGGAGCGCTACGGCGTGATCGCGCTCGTGTGGACCCTGATCGGCTACTTCAGCGTGCTCGATCTCGGCATGAGCATGGCCGCCCAGAACCAGATCTCGAAGGCGTATGCGTCCAAAGACGCCGACGCCTGCGAGCGTGTGTTCTGGAGCGCGTTCTGGCTGAACTTCACGACCGGCGCGATTGGTGGCCTCCTGATCTATTCGGGCGGCGCGCTTTATACCGCATATTTCACGCACGTCACGCCCGAATTGCGTCACGAGGTCTATCTCGCGCTGCCATGGCTTGCCGTGGCGATTCCGGTGGCGAATGTCTCGTGGGTGTTCGCGGGCGCGATCAACGGCGCGGAGCGCTTCGGCATCTACAACACGAACCAGACGCTCGGCACTTTCCTGTTTCAGTTGCTTCCGCTCGCCGCTGCCTGGGCGTACGAACCGAATCTGCAGACCGTGCTGGCCGCCGCCGTGTTCGCGCGTCTCGCGGCCGCCATCCTGCTCGGCCGCTCCGCGCTGCGCGTACTCGGCATTCGCAAGGTGCGCGGACCGCGCCTCGATACCTCGAAGGCGCTCTTCAATTTCGGCGGCTGGATGCTGGTTGCGAGCATGACCACGATGGTCGCGGATTCGCTCGACCGCATGATGCTGGGCGCGGGCCTCGGCGCGCGCTTCGTCACGTACTACACGGTGCCGCAGAACCTCGTCACGCGCCTGAACATGGTGCCCAACGCGCTCGTGCGCACGCTGTTTCCGCGCCTCTCCGCGCTCGGCCGCGAGCATGCGGATGAAATCGCCGCGCAGTCGCTGCAATTTCTCAATGCCGTATTCACGCCCATTGCCATCGGCGCGATCGTCGCGCTCGAGCCCTTCCTGCATGCGTGGGTGGGTCCCGTGATCGCCGAGCATGGTGCGCCGGTTGGGCGCGTGCTGATCATCGCTGTGTGGCTCGTCGGGCAGGCGGGCGTGACGCGCATTCTCATCCAGTCGCAGAACAATCCTGCCGCCGCCGCGCGCGTAGGGCTCGTGGAACTGCCGCTCTTCGCGGGCCTGCTGTGGCTCGGCATTTCGCGCTTCGGCTTGCCGGGCGCCGCCGCCGCCGTCCTGTTTCGCGCGTTGTTCGACTACGTCGTGCTGCTGTGGCTTTCGCGCATTCATAGCCGCACGATCGTCATCGATATGTTTGCACACCTGAGTTTTCTCGCTGCTGCGCTCGCTCTCGCGTGGTGGCTGCCGGACGCGCTATACGCAATCGGCGCCGGTGTCGTACTGGCGCTCGCCAACATGGTGTGGTCGGTTGCGACCACACCTATGCTGCGCGGCTACGCCCGTTCCCTTCTCTTTCGACTGAATTCACGGAAAAGCGCATGAGTCACGAACTGATCGACGAAGCGGCGCCGTCCGAAAGCGCCGCCGCGCCCATTCAACGACGCGCCGCCACCCAAGCCCGACGCCCCGAAACGGGCGCCGTCATGCCGCTGCGGCCGTTGCGTCCAGCGCTCGCCGCGGGCCGTGCGCCGCGCGTGGCTATCGTGCACGACTGGCTCGTGACCTACGCGGGCGCGGAGCGCGTGCTTGAGCAGATCCTTGCCTGCTTCCCTGACGCAGACCTGTTCTCGGTCGTCGATTTCGTCGATGCGAAGGACCGCACGTTCCTGCGCGGCAAACGCGCCACGACCTCGTTCATCCAGAAGCTGCCCGGCGCACGCAAGCGTTATCGCGCGTACCTGCCGTTCATGCCGCTCGCGATCGAGCAGCTCGACGTCTCGGGCTACGACGTGGTGATCTCGAGCAGCCACGCGGTCGCCAAGGGCGTGCTCACGGGACCGGACCAGTTTCATATCAGCTACGTGCACTCGCCGATTCGCTATGCGTGGGATCTCCAGCATCAGTACTTGCAGGAGTCGAGCCTCACGCGCGGTCCGAAGTCGATGCTCGCGCGGCTGATTCTGCACTACATCCGCAACTGGGACGTTCGCACTGCGAATTCAGTAGACCAGTTCGTCGCCAACTCGGAGTTCATTGCACGCCGCATTCAGAAGGTGTATCAGCGCCAGGCCGAGGTGGTGTATCCGCCCGTGGATGTCGACGCGTTCGATCTCGAAAGGCAGAAGGAAGACTTTTATGTGACCGCCTCACGACTCGTGCCGTACAAGAAGATCGACTTGATCGTCGAGGCGTTTGCGCGCATGCCCGAGCGCCGTCTCGTGGTGATCGGCGACGGTCCGGACATGCACAAGGTGCGCGCGAAGGCGACGCCCAACGTGGAAGTGCTGGGCTATCAGCCATTCGCCGTACTGCACGACCGCATGCGGCGCGCCAAAGCCTTCGTGTTCGCGGCGGAAGAGGACTTCGGCATTTCCGTGGTCGAGGCGCAGGCTTGCGGCACGCCCGTGATTGCATTCGGGAAGGGCGGAGCGCTAGAAACGGTGCGTGACACCGGTTCGCGCCCCACGGGCATTTTCTTCGAAGAGCAAAACGCGGACGCGATCATCGCAGCGGTCGATTCGTTCGAAAGCGATCCCGGCCGATTCCGCGCCGAGGATTGCCGCGCGAACGCGGAGCGCTTTTCTTCGCGGCATTTCCGCGAGCAGTTCTTCGCACGCGTGGCGAAGGCGGTGCCGGCGATCTCTCAAGCGGGCTCCGCTCACGGCGCACCGCCGTTCGAGATCGATGCGGATGCAACGGAAGCACCGCGTGTTCTCGCCATCGACCAGAGCGGCGTGCTGGGCGGCGCCGAGCTATCGCTGCTCGAAGTGGTGAAGGGCTTGCGCTCGCGTATCGACGTGCTGCTCTTCAACGACGGACCCTTCAGGGAGGCGCTCGACAAGGCTGGCGCGCGCGTGGAGGTGATCGATTCGGGCGCGTTGAGCAACGTGCGCCGCGATGGCGGCGCAGCACCGCGTCTGGGCGTGCTCGCGGGCATTGCCGCACTCGTGCGCGAGACGCGCCGCCGCGCCCGCAAAGCCGACGTGCTTTACGCCAACACTCAACGCGCCATGGTGATCGGCGTGCTCGCGGGCAAGCTTGCGCGTAAGCCGGTGGTCTGGCATTTGCGTGACATCGTCAGCGACGAGCACTTCGGCCGCGTGCAGCGCGCTGTGATCAAGGGCTGTGCGAAGCTGGGGCTTGCGCATGTGATCGCCAATTCGCACGCTTCGGCGAAGGTGTTCGCGCAACTCACGCGCTTCGATACGAAGCGCATCGACGTCGTGCATAACGGCGTGGATGAATCGCCGTTCCGTGCGCTTGCGCGTGTGCCGCAGGCGCAATTGCGCGCGCAGATCGGGCTACCGGAGGATGCGTTTCTCGTGGGTGCGTTCAGCCGGCTCGCGCGTTGGAAAGGTCAGCATGTGCTGCTTGAAGCGTTGCTCAGCGAGCCGCGTGCGCATGCGGTGTTTGTCGGTGCGCCGCTATTTGGTGAGGATGCCTATGCTGCGGAGCTGCGTGCGTTCGTCGAAGCGAATGGGTTGCAGGAGCGCGTGCATTTTCTTGGGTTCCGTCATGACATCGCGGCGTGCATGCGGGCCGTTGATGTGATCGCGCATACATCTATCACGCCTGAGCCGTTTGGCCGTGTGGTCGTGGAGGGCATGCTGGCGCAGCGGCCTGTAGTCGCCTCGCGTGATGGCGGTGTGACCGAGATCGTCGAGCATGGCAAGAGCGGGTTGCTCTGCACGCCAGGCGACGCGAAGGAGCTGGCTGCGACGATCGCCAGGCTGCACGATGATGCGGCGTTGCGGGAAGGGCTTGCTGCGCAAGGGCTTGCTACTGCGCGGGAGCGGTTTGGGAAGCAGCAATATGTCGATGCTGTCGAGCGTGTGCTCGATGGTGTTGTTGCGCGTGGCCGGTAATTTTTTTGGGCTTTTGTTGCGGGTCCTGGGCGCTTTGGCCTTTCCTTGTATTCGCGTTGGTATGCGAGCGTTGCCCCTGTGCGGGGCGGCACCTACTTTTCTTTGCAGCGGCAAAGAAAAGTAGGCAAAAGAAAGCCGCTCAAACCGCCAGCGCCTGCCACAGTTCACCTCTGGCCGTTACGGCCAGTGGCTCCGGAGCGTCTGCCGCCACTCGCCCTCAACCGGAGTGACAAGGCGCTCATCCTTCCGGCGGCGCTGCGCGCGCCGAAGGGCATAGTCCAAGACCGTCAGGGCATATGAGTTCTCGCCCATGTTCAGCCGTAACGTTCGGTTTTCCTTGCAGACCCGGCCGCTGCGCGCGTAGCGAGCAGCGGGATGAATGAGCCCTTTGTCACTAACCTCGGTGGTGCGAGGCGACAGACGCTCCGGAGCCACTGGCATGAACGGCAAGAGGTGAACTGTGGCAGGCATTAGCGGTTTGAGCGGCTTTCTTTTGCCTACTTTTCTTTGCCGCTGCAAAGAAAAGTAGGTGCCGCCCCGCACAGGGGCAACGCATGCAGACCGACGCGAATACAAGGAAAGGCCAACAAAGAGGCGAGGAGCCCCAATCAAGCAGTGACCCGTTTCCTGAGCCGCGCAGCGGCAAGAAGCGCAGGCCGCTCGAAGAGCCGAAAGAACACCCATGCCACCGGAATGACGGCGAGCGTAAAACCGAACGAAGGCCAGATCGACGTTTGCAGTTCAGAGCGAAACAGCAGCGAGCCGAGCAGCACGAAGAGCGGCAAATGGATCAAATAGAGCGAGTAGCTGAAATCCCCGAGTCTGGAAAACAGCGAGTGCACCACGCCGAAAGAGGCAGGCGCAGGCTGCGCAAGGGCCTTCACGAGATAGCAGGCAAACGCGCAGGCCCAGAGCTGGAACGCGCCGAACTGTCCAAAGTGGAACGCCACGCAACCGGCCGCGGCAAAAAGCGCCGCAGCTGCGTAGGCAAAGCGAAAGCCGGACGAGCCACGCAACCGCACTTCGGCGATCCATGCGCCAAGCATCCACGAGAACCAGTAGGACGTGAAGACAACGATGTCGTGCCGCTCCAGCGTCAACGCCGATACGACGTTGATGAGCGCCACGCCAGCGAGCACGACATTCAGGCCAAAACGGCGGCGCGCGGCGAAGAGCAACGGGTAAACCAGGTAGAACTGCACTTCTAGCGAAAGGGTCCAGAGCGCGCCGTTCGAGCCATACGTCTTACCGGCCACGCCTTGCAGCGAGAACAGATTGACGAAGAAGTCGCGTGCCCCGATGCCGTTGATCTTGTGGCTCACAGGAAGCAGCGAAAGGCTGATCGAATCGGCAGCCAGCGTGAGCAGCAACGCGGCGAGCAGCACCGGATAGATGCGCACGAAACGGCGCAGCCAGAACTGCCGCGCGTCGAGCCGGAAATCGGGGTTCGCATTCAGGCGCGCCGCGCCGCTGCGGTGAATGCAATAGCCGCTGATGACGAAGAAAATCGGCACGCCCGCCGATCCCCATGCAATGGGAAACGTGAGCCACGCGGCGATGGTGCCGGGGCTCGCGAGGCTGGCGTGCAGTTGGTGGAACGCGCCCATGCCGATCCAGGTGACCTGGCGGCAATGGAAATAGGCCACCAGCAGGGCCGCAAAGCCGCGCAAGGCCTCGATCAGATGCTCGCCGGCAAGCTCGCGGGTCGCGGTCGCGGGCCGCGCTGCTGTGGTGGCAGCAGCGGTGGGCAGCGCGGATGCAGGCGGCATGGCGGTTTGGAGTACGGGATCGCTCATCGGTGTCAGCCGGTCCTTGGGGAGAGTACCCGGCGATCTTAGGGGCGCGCGCGCGAGGGAAGTAAGCAAAAGATTTTCAAAATGTATTCGCGAAGATGCGAGAAATGGAGAAATAAATGGATTGAAAAACAAAGCGGTTTATTTATGGAATTTGGAATGCTAGTTTGAGTGTGATCGACTATGGTCGCTGGAGAATCCGATGAACCTGCACTTGCTGGCCGGCGTGGCCGTGCTGTTGATACTCGTGGGGGTGTCCGCGTATCGTGAGGCCTTGCGTAATGAGCCCATCCGGCGCGCACGCACGCGCTCCGGCGCGTTGCCGCCCGCCGACGAGGCGGAGTAGACTGCGCCCGAACGAGACGCGTCATTGCCGCCAACCGGATCAGGAAATTCATGCCGGTCCGGTTGAAATTATTCGGTATGAATGGCAATAATTTCCGGCGTCATGCTGGAATTTCGCAATCTGGATTTACTGGCCTTTTTTTATTCCTTAAAAGGCGGTAAACAATATTATTCAATACAAGAATCTGCCAAGGCAGAACCTCGGGGAAGTCGGCTTGCCTCGCTGCGAGACCGAGACTCAAACGAACGATCTGGGAATGGACATCATGCTGAAAGTAACCAAAGCGGTATTTCCTGTTGCAGGCCTTGGGACGCGGTTCTTGCCCGCCACCAAGGCGAGCCCGAAGGAAATGCTGCCGATCGTCGACAAGCCGCTCATTCAGTACGCGGTGGAAGAGGCGATCGCTGCGGGGATTACCGAAATGATCTTCGTGACCGGCCGCAGCAAGCGCGCGATCGAAGACCATTTCGACAAGTCGTACGAGATCGAATGCGAACTCGAAGCCCGCAACAAGCAAAAACTGCTCGACCTCGTTCGCAGCATCAAGCCAGCCGATGTGGACTGCTTCTACGTGCGCCAGGCCGAGGCGCTCGGGCTGGGGCACGCAGTGCTGTGCGCGGAAAAGCTTGTGGGCGGCGCGCCGTTTGCCGTGATTCTCGCGGACGACCTGCTCTACAGCCCCACCCCCGTCATGAAGCAGCTCGTGAACACGTTCAATCACTATCACAGCTCGGTGATCGGTGTGGAATCGATCGCGCGTGAAAACAGCGCGTCGTACGGCATCGTCGATGGCCGCGAGTGGGAAGAGGACGTGTTCAAGCTTTCGGGCATCGTCGAAAAGCCGGCGCCGGAAGTCGCGCCGTCGAATCTCGGCGTGGTGGGCCGCTACGTGCTGATGCCCACGATTTTCGAGCATCTGCGCGCGCTGAAGCCGGGTGCGGGCGGCGAGCTGCAGCTTACCGATGCATTGCAGTCGCTGCTCACCGAAGAGCAGGTGCTCGCGTACCGCTATATGGGCACGCGTTTCGACTGCGGCAGCAAGCTCGGTTACCTCAAGGCGACCGTGGAGTTCGCGCTGCGCCATCCGGAGGTGAAGGAGGAATTCGAAGCGTACCTGCAAACGCATCTGCCGGCCGCGCTGGCTGCTGCGGCATAAGAACTTCACAGCGGCACAATCACGCTACGGGACACTTCGCAGCGCGCGGGCTCGGCGCCCGCGCGCTTTTCGCACAACTCGCATTTCTCCCACACGATCTTCGTGACGCGACTTGGCGCCTGCGCGCGGAGAGATTTGCAATCGTCATCGGTGTATAACGATTCTGGCGGGCACGCCGAATGCGCACACTGTTTCGTTTGGATTCACGCTGCGCCGCTGACCGCTCGTGCGGTGGCGATGCTGCGTGAATATTCCAAAGATTGTGCGGCATGCCGGGCCCGATTGGCGCGCGGAACTCCGGTCATTCAACGCGTGTCCGAGAGCCAGAATCCAGTCACACACAAGCGCTTCACGAAGGAGAAAGCGGCCATGACCAGGCACCTTCCCGTGGCAGGCAGTGAACATCCCGCGCCCGCCGGCGCGCAGTGCGTCGGCGCATGCGACCCGGCGGAGCGCTTCAAGATCGTGCTGATCCTGCGTCGTCAGGCGTCGGCCGAATTCCATGCGCTGGTGGACCGGCTCACCGCGAACGATCCCGCCGCGAAGCCAGTTTCGCGCGAGGACTATGAGCGGCGCTTTGGCGCTAGCGCCGCCGACATCAAGCGTGTCGAACAGTTCGCGAGCGCGCACGGCCTTACCGTGGACCAGACCGATGCATTGGCGCGCCGGGTCGTGCTCTCGGGCACGGTGCAGCAGTACAACGCCGCCTTTGGCATCGACCTGCAGCGTTTCGAGCATCAGGTCGGCAAAACTACGCATCACTTTCACCAGCCGAGCGGCCCCCTGCATTTGCCGCAAGACATGCACGAGGTCGTCACCGCCGTGGTCGGGCTCGACAACCGCGCGAAGGCGCAGCCGCACTTTCGCATCGTGCCGACGAATCTGGCCAATGCACTGGCTAGTGACGCGCAGACAGCGGCAGAAGCGCCAGGCGCGCCCATCCGCCCGCCAATCCGCGCCGCGCGCGCGGTGACCCGGTCGTTCACGCCTTTGCAGCTCGCGGATCTTTACAGCTTTCCTGCGGGTGACGGCAGCGGCCAGTGCATTGCCATCATCGAAATGGGCGGCGGATACGACACGGCGGACCTCAGCGCGTATTTCAAGGAACTGGGCGTGAGCGCGCCGCGCGTGGAGGACGTCTCCGTCGATCAGGCGACGAACGCGCCGACCGGCGACCCCAACGGGCCCGACGCCGAAGTCACGCTCGACGTGGAAATCGCGGGTGCGCTGGCGCCCGGGGCGCTCATCGCCGTGTATTTCGCGCCGAACAGCGAGGCCGGTTTCGTGGATGCGGTGAGCGCGGCGCTGCACGACAGCCAGCGCAAGCCATCGGTCATCTCGATCAGCTGGGGCGCGCCGGAGTCGGCGTGGTCGCAGCAAACGCTCGGCGCGCTGAACGACGCGATGCAAACGGCGGTCGCGCTCGGCGTGACGGTGTGCGCGGCTTCAGGCGACAGCGGCTCGTCGGACGGCGTGGGCGACGGCGCCGATCATGTCGATTTTCCCGCCTCGAGCCCGTATGCGCTCGGCTGCGGCGGCACGCACATCACGGCGTCGAACGGACGCATCTCGCAAGAAAGCGTGTGGAACGACGGCGCAGATGGCGCGACCGGCGGCGGCGTGAGCGCGACGTTCGCGCTGCCGGACTGGCAAAAGGGCCTGCGCGTCGTGCGTGGCAGCGGCGGGGCCGGCGCGCTGGTGCGGCGCGGCGTGCCCGATGTCGCCGCCGACGCCGACCCGGCCACGGGTTACGAGGTACGCGTGGCCGGCGCGGATACCGTGGTGGGCGGCACGAGCGCCGTGGCGCCGCTGTGGGCTGCGCTGATCGCGCGTATCAACGCGGCGCGCGGCACACCAGTGGGCTTCGCGAACGCGAAGCTCTACGCGCAGCCCAGCGCCTTCAACGACGTGACGAGCGGCAGCAACGGCGACTTCTCGGCGGCGCCCGGCTGGGACGCCTGCACGGGCCTCGGCACGCCGGTGGGCACCAAGGTGGCAACGGCGCTCGGCTCGGCGTAGGATGAGCGCGGCGTGCCGCCGCGCCAGGAAGGCAGTGGCGGGCGCGATGCGGGTTACATGAGAGGTTGCATTCGAAGTTGCATTCACTGTCTCAAACGCGAACACACAGAAAGTGGAGACGACATGAACGACGAAGCGCAGTCCACCAAGGGCAACGGCGGCGCTCAAGGGGCCAGCCCCGCGAGCGGTAACGGCAAGCATCGCTCCCAGGCCGACCAGCCTTGCTTCGATCCCACCGCTTACGGCAACGGTCCCGACGACTTCGTCACCGACGTGACCGAGAACGCCGCGATCACGCACCACGCCATTCAGATCGGCAAGGAAGTCATCGCCTATACGGCAACGGCGGGTCATCTCGTGACGGTCGATCCGAGCAGCTCGCAGCCCAATGCCAAGATGTTCTACGTGGCGTTCACCAAGGACGGCGTGCAGGCGCAGGACCGTCCCGTCACGTTCTTCTACAACGGCGGCCCGGGCTCGTCTTCCGTTTTCGTGCTGCTCGGCTCGTTCGCGCCCAAGCGCATCAAGACGTCGATGCCGGGCTTCACGCCGCCCGCGCCCTATGCGCTCGAAGATAACCCGGACAGCCTGCTCGACAAGAGCGACCTCATCTTCATCAATCCGGTGGGAACGGGCTATTCGGCCGCGATCGCACCGCATCACAACCGCGACTTCTGGGGCGTGGATCAGGACGCGGATTCGCTCAAGCAGTTCATCAAGCGCTACCTCTCGGCGAACGATCGCTGGAATTCGCCGAAGTTTCTCTATGGCGAATCGTATGGCACGGCGCGCAGTTGCGTGCTCGCCTACCGGCTGCACGAGGATGGCGTGGATCTGAACGGCATCACGCTGCAGTCGTCGATACTCGATTACACGCAAAGCGGCAATCCGGTGGGCGCGCTGCCCACGGCGGCCGCCGACGCCTGGTACCACAAGCGCCTTGGCGTGACGCCCGCGCCGAAGGACTTGCAGGCGTTCGCCGCGCAGGTGGCGCAATTCGCGCGCACCGATTATCTTCAGGCGCTCTCGAAGTTTCCCGATCCCAAGGACAAGACCATTCCGGCTACGCTCAAGACGCTGTCGCAATACACGGGCATCGACACGCAAACGCTGGAGTCGTGGAATCTCGACATCGCCGCGTACGACAGCCGCGGCAATTCGCTATTCCTCACCACGCTCATGAAGGACAAGGGTGTGGCGCTCGGCTCGTACGACGGCCGCGTGACCGCCATCGACACGGGTATTGCCGGCAACATCGACCCCAACTCGGGCGGCAACGATCCCACCATGACGGCGGTGAGCGGCGTCTATACGGCGATGTGGAACAGCTACCTGAACGAGCAGCTCAAGTTCCGCACGAACTCGTCGTTCACGGACTTGAACGATCAGGCGTTCAAGAACTGGGACTTCGGTCATATCGATCCGACGGGCGCGCAAAAGGGCGTGGACGCGCAGGGCAATATCGTGCTCTACACGGCCGGCGATCTCGCGGCAGTGATGGCGCTGAACCCGGATTTGCGCGTGCTTTCGGCGAACGGCTACTACGACTTCGTCACGCCGTTCTACCAGACCGTGATCGACCTGCAGAAGATGCCGCTCCTCGATCAGAAGGTACGCAATAACCTGAGCGCACGCTTCTATCCCTCGGGGCACATGGTGTATCTCGACGCCGGCTCACGCACGGCGCTCAAGGCCGATGTCGCGAAGCTCTATCAGGTCGCCGTGACGGACCGCCCCGCGGTGGCGCGCATTCGCGCTCTCCAGCGCATGAGCACGATGAGCACCATGCATCATTGAAGCGCTTGCTTGCGCAAACGCACGCGCTGTCAGCGCGTGCGCCCTTGCGCCATCGCGTCGAGACACGCGCGCGCGTCGCCCTGCACGAGGCGCGCCGCGCACGCGATCATCAGGTTCTTCGCCAGGCCGAAATCTTCCACCAGATAGCCGCGTTCGCACACGCGCCCCTGCGCGTCGGGCACGGAAGGCACGCGTTCGATGAGCGTGCCTTCGTCGGACGTGTAGGCCCAGATTTCCTTGCCTAGTGCGGCTGCATAGCCGATCTCGAAGGCGGTGCCGGAGTCGGGCTCGCCGGGGCCGCGAAAGTCGTTGACGTTTGCCATCACGATATCGGCGGCGCGGATCGCCTCGATGTTCGCGCGATAGATCCATGCAGCCTGGCGCGGGCCGTCGAGGTCCGAGGGCGCTTGCGCGTCGAGCGGATAGACGCCCTCGAAGCCATATTCCGCGCATGCGGCGACGAGGCGTGCGCCGTGCTCGAGCGCGTCGCGCCGGAAGACGTCGAAGCCGGCGAGATACACGCGCGGGCGGCGGGGCAGCGGGATCGAATTCATGTCGCGCGGTCCTCCATGCAAAGGGTTCGTCGAGAGTGAGTTCGACGATTTTAGCGCCAGGCCCCAGGGCAGGGAGATTTCGGGCGTCTTCCTGTTACTTGCTTTGACAACAACGTGCCGCTCGCCATGCTCGCTCTCTCGGTGGGCGCGGCTGGCATGCCGCTGCTTTTTTTCATCGTCGGCTTAACATCTCGGGAAAGCCCTGGTATTTCCCGCATGTTGCGCGATATTCGATTGTGGCGACAAATGTAGGCTCTGAGCGCGCAAGACAACGACGAGAGAAGAAGAGGACCGACCCATGAACCGACTGAAGCTGCTCTCGCTGGCTTGCTGGCCCATCGTGGCGTGCCTCGCGCTGCTGCAGCCGGCGGCCGCCCAGGTCGCGCAGCCCACGCTCGACAAGATTCGCTCGGCGAACGCGATCGCCATTGGGTACCGCGAGACTTCGGTCCCGTTCTCTTACGTGATTGGCGACAACCAGGTGATCGGCTTTTCACAGGACATCTGCGACAAGGTGATCGACGCAGTCAAGAACAGAACGAAGCGCCCGAACCTGCAGGTGCGTTTCATTCCCGTCACTTCGCAAAACCGCATTCCGCTCGTGCAGAACGGCACCGTGGATCTGGAGTGCGGCGTCACGACGAACCTGAAGGCGCGCGAGGCTCAGGTGAGCTTTTCCAATACGTTCTTCATTGCGACCACGCGCCTGCTCACGCGCAAGGACTCGGGCATTCACGACTTTCCCGATCTCGTGGGCAAGACGGTGCTCACGAACCAGGGCACGACGTCCGAGCGCATCCTGCGGCGCATGAACATCGAGAAACAGATGAACATGCGCATCATCAGCGCGCGCGATTATGCCGAGGGGCGCGCCACGCTCGAGTCGGGCCGCGCAGTGGCCTACATGATGGACGACGTGCTGCTCGCCGGCACGCGCTCGCTCACGGTGAAGCCCACCGAATGGGTGATCGTGGGCACCCCGCAATCGTGGGAAGCGTACGCTTTCATGATGCGCAACGGCGACCCGGAGTTTCGGCAACTCGTGAACGACACGATGGCGGGGCTCATGAAGAGCGGCGAAATCAACGCGATGTACGCGAAGTGGTTCGAGAAGCCGGTGCCGCCCAAAGGCGTGAATTTCGAGTTTCGGATGAGCGAGCAATTGCGCGCGCTCTATGCCGCGCCGAACGATCGCGCCTTCGACTAGGCGCGGCGTGCGCATGCGAACCATGAGATGATCTCGTTCCTGGCGCGGCGGGTGGCGTGGATTGCAGTGTGCACCTGAGTCCTGGTCGCCGATGCGCACGATGAATCAATTAACGGGTAAAGAGCGGGATAAAGCGGGAGCGGACATGCAAGAAAACGGCAGCACGGTGGTGATCGTTGGGGCAGGGCACGCGGGCGGCAACGCCGCGGCGCTGCTGCGGCAATATGGATTCGACGGCCGCGTCGTGCTGGTCGGCGAAGAACCGGTGCCGCCTTATCACCGGCCGCCGCTCAGCAAGGCCTATTTGAAGGGCGAGGCCGACGTCGAACGCCTGTGGCTGAAGCCGCGCGCGTTCTACGACGAGCAGCGCATCGAGCTTGCGCTCGGCGCGAGCGCGCAGTCGCTCGACCGCGCGAACCGCACGCTCACGCTCGCCGACGGCAGCCACGTTCAATACGACAAGCTGATTCTCGCCACCGGCTCGACGCCGCGCGCGTTGACGGTGCCGGGCCACGATCTCGCGGGCGTGATCGCGCTGCGCTCGCTCGCGGACGCAGACGTTCTGCGCGAGCGCGTGAAGCCGGGCGAGAAGCTCGTGGTGATCGGCGCCGGTTATATCGGCCTCGAAGCGGCAGCGGCGGCGCGCCAGCTTGGCCACGAGGTCACGGTGCTCGAAGCGGCGCCGCGCGTGCTGGGCCGCGTGACGGGCGAGACCGTTTCCACGTTCTACGCGAATGAGCATCGCGCGCAGGGCGTGGAATTGCGTCTGAACGCGAAGATCGAGGCGCTCGTGGGCGAGGGCGGCAAGCTCACCGGCGTGAAGCTGGCCGATGGCGAGATCGTGCCCGCCACGCTCGCGCTGGTCGGCATCGGCATCCTGCCGAACGAGGCGCTCGCGAAAGCGGCGGGCATTACGTGCGCCAACGGCATCCAGGTGGACGACGACGCGCGCACGAGCGACCCCGACGTCTTCGCCATCGGCGATTGCGCTCACCGGCCGCTTGCGCACTATGGCCGCGCGGGGCGCCTGGAAAGCGTGCACAACGCGGTGGAGCAGGCGAAGCTCGCGGCCGCGGCGATCGTCGGCAAGCCGCGCCCCGCGTGCGACGCGCCGTGGTTCTGGTCGGATCAGTACGACCTCAAGCTCCAGACGGTGGGCCTGCTCGAGGGCTATGACGAGGCCGTCGTGCGCGGCGACCCCGCCGCGCGCCGCTTCGCGGTGTACTACCTGAAGGACCGCGTGCTGCTCGCAGTCGACGCCGTCAATTCGATGCCCGATTTCCTGTGCGGCAAGAAGCTCGTGGGCAAGGGCGTGAAGCTCGACCTCGATGCGCTGCGCGATCCCGCCACGGACATGGGCAAATTTGCCGCGGCGGCGCTTGCCTGAGCGGCGAATTCAACGATGAAGTCAGGGGGACGGTGACGTCCCCGTTATTTTCGCGACCGGGATACGCTGCGCGTCGGATCAACACTCCCCGCAGCCCGATCGCCCGATGAATTCCTCCGCTAGTCTCTCTCCCTGCGCACAGCGCGGCCTCCAGTCCACCGCGTTCGCGCAGCCCGGCGCGCCTGCGCTGGCGGGCCCGGAGGGCATCCGCTACGACTTCAATTTCGGTTGCCGTGTGCAAGTGCCGAAAGACGGTTGGCGCGTACGCATACACGATCTCGACACGGCCAATGTGCTGTTCGACGAGACGTTGAACGCGGGCGAGATCGCCACGAGCCGCCGAAAATACTATGTGCGCTTTCTGCTAGAGGTGTTCGACGGTCCGCGCCGCGTTTTTTCGCATGCCTTCGATGCGGCAGGGCGTCGCGTGCGTGTGGAAGTGGGATCGGGCGCGATCGGCGATGCGATCGCCTGGATGCCGGCGTTCGAGGCCTTTCGCGCGCAGCATGAGTGTGCGCTGACCGTACGGATGGCGCCCTCGCTGCATGCGCTGTTCGAGGCTGGCTATCCCGCCATCGCGTTCACGGCTGCCGCGGGTGCCGGAGATGAAACCGGCGAGCCCGTCTACGCGACTTACCGCGTCGGCGCCTACCGGCCACTCTCCGACCGCGATCACCAGCCTACCGACCTGCGCGTAAGCAATCTGCAGGACTTCGCTTCGTACATGCTGGGCGTGCCGGCGATCGAGCGCCGCCCGCGCGTTTCGGTCGCGAACTCCGAGCGCGCCATTGGCGGGCGCTACGTATGCATCGCCACGCAAGCCTCGTCGCAGTGCAAATACTGGAACAACCCGCATGGCTGGCCGGCGCTCGTCGCGCACCTGAAGGCGCGCGGCTACCGGGTGCTGTGTATCGACCGCGATCGCGAATATGGCGCGCCGGGTGAACTGAACGTCATGCCCGAAGGCGCCGAAGATTTCACGGGCGCGCGAGCGTTGACGGAACGCGCGAGCCTGCTCGCCCATGCCGATTTTTTCGTCGGCCTTGGCAGCGGCCTTTCGTGGCTCGCATGGGCCGTGGGCGTGCCGGTCGTGCTGATCAGCGGCTTCTCGCACCCGAAGGCGGAATTCCACACGCCATGGCGCGTGATCAACTTCCACGCCTGCAATAGCTGCTACAACGACACGCGCTATGAGTCCGACGACAGCGACTTCGGCTGGTGCCCACGCCATGCGGGCGACGCGTTCCGCTATCAGTGCACGAAGGCCATCACGCCGGCCCATGTCATCGGCGTGGTGGAACGGCTCATCGCGACGCTCGGTGCAACACATCGAGACGAATGAAGTCTCGATCCGCGCGTTGATCCTCACTGTCACGCGTCTCGGCTAGAATGCGAACGCGGCGCCGCCCAGGAAGCGGCTCAATTCGATAAGCAAGCCGCGCCAACTGGTGTTCGCGCCCAGCCGAACGCCGCCACTCGAGGAGAGTGACGCAATGGAACAACGCTCCCGCTTCCGGGCGAGCCTGCTGCCGTACCTGCTCGTCGGCCCGCAGCTTGCGGTGACCGTGATCTTTTTCCTGTGGCCGGCCGGGGTGGCGCTGCTGCAGTCCACACAGGCCCAGGATGCCTTCGGCACGTCGTCGGTGTTCGTCGGCTTCGCCAACTTCACGCGGCTCCTGCACGATCCGCTGTATCTGGCCTCGGTCCAGACCACGCTCGTGTTCACGGCGCTCGTCACGTTCGGGGGCCTCGCCATTTCGCTGCTGCTTGCGGCCATGGCGCACCATGTGACGCGCGGCAAGCGCTTCTATCAAACGTTTCTCATCTGGCCGTATGCGGTCGCGCCCGTCATCGCTGCCGTGCTCTGGGGCTTTCTGTTCAACCCGAGCATCGGCCTCGTGACCTTCGCGCTCGCGCGCGTCGGCGTAACGTGGAATCACGCGCTCAACCCCGGCCAGGCCATGACGCTCGTTGTGATCGCATCGGTCTGGCAGCAGATCAGCTATAACTTCCTGTTCTTCTATGCGGGCCTGCAGTCGATTCCGCAATCGCTTTTCGAGGCGGCCGCCATCGACGGCGCGGGGCCCGTGCGCCGCTTTTTCGGCATTGCGTTTCCGCTGCTTTCGCCCACGAGCTTCTTTTTGCTCGTCGTGAACGTGGTCTATGCGCTCTTCGACACCTTCCCCGTGATCGACGCGGCAACGGGTGGCGGCCCCGGCCAGGCCACTCGCACGCTCGTCTACAAGATCTTCGACGAAGGCTTTCGCGGCCTCGACATCGGCAGCTCGGGCGCGCAGTCGGTCGTGCTGATGCTGATCGTCACGGCGCTCACGATCTTCCAGTTCCGCTTCATCGAACGACGGGTGCAGTACTGATGGTCGAGAACCGCAAATACTTCAACCTGTTTTGCCACGTCATGCTGCTGCTCGGCGTGGCGGTGGTGGCCTTCCCCGTGTACGTGGCGTTTTGCGCCGCCACGATGAACGAGAAAGAAGTCTTTTCAGTGCCGCTCTCGCTCGTGCCGAGCACGCACCTGTTCGCGAACATGGCCACCGTGTGGAACGTGGGAACGGGCAGTGCCGCGAGCCCGTTCGGCACGATGCTCATGAACAGCGTCATCACGGCGCTCGTGATCTCAGTAGGCAAGATCGCCATTTCGATCATCTCCGCCTATGCGATCGTGTTTTTCCGCTTTCCCTTCCGGCGTCTCGCGTTCTGGCTGATCTTCGTGACGCTCATGCTGCCCGTGGAAGTGCGCATTTTCCCCACGGTGCAGGTCGCGGCCACGCTGCATCTCACGAATACCTACGCGGGCCTCACGCTGCCGCTCATCGCCTCGGCCACGGCCACGTTTCTGTTCCGCCAGTTCTTCCTCACGCTGCCCAATGAGCTGATCGAGGCCGCGCGTATCGACGGCGCGGGGCCGCTGCGTTTCTTCTGGGACGTGGTGCTGCCGCTTTCCAAAACGAACATCGCGTCGCTTTTCGTCATCACGTTCATTTACGGCTGGAACCAGTATCTCTGGCCGATCCTCATGTCGAGCACGGCCTCGATGACGACCGCCGTGGTGGGCATCAAGAGCATGATTTCGAGCGGCGACGCGGCCACGCAATGGCATCTCGTGATGTGCGCGACGATGATCGCCATGCTGCCGCCGCTCGTGGTGGTGCTGGCCATGCAGCGCTGGTTCGTGCGCGGCCTCGTGGACGTGGAGAAATAAGCATGGACGCAATTCGGGAGACGGCATGGCGGCATTGAGCATACGGGGCGTCACGAAGTCGTACGACGGCGCGCAACAGGTGTTGCACGGCATCGACGTGCAGGTGGCGGATGGCGAATTCATGGTGCTCGTCGGCCCGTCTGGCTGCGGGAAATCGACGCTGCTGCGCATGGTCGCGGGGCTGGAGACCATCACGTCGGGCGAGATCGCCATCGGCGAGAAGGTGGTGAATCGCGTGGAGCCCAAGGATCGCGACATTGCCATGGTGTTCCAGAACTATGCGCTTTATCCGCATATGACGGTCGCGCGCAACATGGGTTATGGCCTCAAATTGCAGGGGCTCGACCGCGCGACGATCGATTCGCGCGTGGCGGCGGCCGCCGACATCCTGGAACTGGGCAAGCTGCTGGAGCGCAAGCCGCGCGAACTTTCGGGCGGCCAGCGCCAGCGCGTGGCGATGGGCCGCGCGATCGTGCGCGAGCCTTCGGTGTTCCTGTTCGACGAGCCGCTCTCGAACCTCGACGCGAAGCTGCGCGTGCAGATGCGCCTTGAAATCCAGCGTCTGCATGCGCGCCTGCGTACGACGAGCCTCTACGTCACGCACGATCAGATCGAGGCGATGACGCTCGCGCAGCGCGTGATGGTGCTCAACGGCGGCCGCGCGGAGCAGATCGGCACGCCGAGCGAAGTGTACGACCGGCCCGCTTCGATGTTCGTGGCAAGCTTCATCGGCTCGCCGGCCATGAACCTGCTGCGCGGGCGCGTGAGCGAAGACGGCCGGCGCTTCGAAATCGAGGGCAACGGGCCGCATCTGCCGCTTGGCGATGCGCCGGCCTGGCTGCCGAAGGGCGCGGAGTGCGTGCTGGGCGTGCGGCCCGAGCATATGCACGGGCGCGGCGCTAACGAAGCGGTCACGCTCGAAGTCGAGACCTGCGAACTGCTCGGCGCGGACAACCTCGCGCACGGCCGCTGGGGCAGCGCGGATGTGGTGGTGCGCTTGCCGCACGAAACGCGACCTACGCCCGGCGAGAGGCTTGCGGTGCACTTGCCGCCGGCGCGCCTGCATTTCTTCGATCCGGCTACGGGTAAGCGCCTGGGCCCCGCCGCGACGGTCTGACGAGGTGCGTGCCAGAACCGCGGCCTGCGCGCGAATACGCCGCTCGCCGCGGTCACGATTGTCGTAAACTGTCGCATCACGCGGGCGCAAAAGCCGCCTGTGCAATTCGTATCGGCAAGTACCGGCACCCAACACGAACTGGCGACATGGCCGCAATCCCTTTTCTCCACTTCCTCGCCCAATCGGCCCTACGCGCGCCGCTTGACGTCCGCCACGCGCATCCCGCGCGACGGAGCCTCGCTTGATCGCGCGCGAACTGCCCACGGGGCTGATGCTCGTTCACGGCAATCAGCCCGAGCGCATGCGCGACCTGATCGTGAACTGGATCGGCCAGAACCCGGTCGCGCCGCTCGAGAAGGAAATGTTTCTCGTGCAGAGCAACGGCATCGCGCAGTGGCTCAAGCTTGCGTTCGCAGCCGATCCCGAAGAGGGCGGCTGCGGCATCGCGGCGGCGTTCGAAATGTCGCTGCCGTCGCGCTTCCTGTGGCAGGTGTATCGCGCCGTGCTCGGCCACGACGCGGTGCCCGCGGTCTCGCCGTTCGACAAATCGCGCCTCGTCTGGCGTCTCATGCGCATGCTGCCGGCGCTGCTCGACGAACCGGGCTACGAGCCGCTGAAGCGCTTCATGGCCAACGACGCGGACCAGCGCAAGTGCTTCCAGCTTGCGCAGCGCGTGGCGGATTTGCTCGACCAGTACCAGGTCTATCGCGCGGACTGGCTCGCTGCGTGGGCCGCGAACGAGGACGTGCTGATCGATGCGCGCAACGCGCGCGTGCCGTTGCCCGACGAGGCGCGCTGGCAAGCGGCGCTCTGGCGCGCGCTGCTCGCGGACGTGAGCGCGCAGGCGCAAGACGGCATCGGCTTGCGTGACACGGGGCGCGCCGCTGTGCACGAGGCTTTCATGGCCCGCGCGCAGTCGTGGCAGGAGGGCGACGCGCGGCCGAAAGGGCTGCCGCGCCGCCTCGTCGTATTTGGCATTTCGAGCCTCGCGCGCCAATCTGTCGAAGTGCTCGCGGCGCTCGCGCGCTGGAGCCAGGTGCTGATGTGCGTGCACAACCCTTGCATGCACTACTGGGCCGATATCGTCGCCGACCAGGATCTGCTGCGCGCGCGCCACGCGCGCCAGCGCCGCCGCGCGGGCGCGCCGGACCAACTCGACGAGGCGCAGCTGCATCTGCATTCGCAGCCGCTGCTCGCGGCCTGGGGCAAGCAGGGGCGCGATTTCATCGGCCTGCTCGACGAATACGATAGCGACGAAGCGCGCGAGACGTACACGCCGCACTTCACGCGCATTGGCCAGCGTATCGATCTGTTCGACGGCGAAGACGCGCTCACGCTGCTCTCGCAGTTGCAGGACGACATCCGCGACCTGCGGCCGCTTGGCGAGACGCGCGAGCACTGGGAGCCCGTCAACGTACAGGACGACGAATCAATTCGCTTTCACGTTGCGCACAGCGCGCAGCGCGAAGTGGAGATTCTGCACGATCGCCTGCTTGCCGCGTTTGCGGCGGACCCCACGTTGCGCCCGCGCGACGTGATCGTGATGGTGCCCGACATCGAAGTCTACGCGCCGCACATCCAGGCCGTGTTCGGCCTGCTTGACGGCAACGACCCGCGCAGTATCCCGTTCAGCGTGGCCGACCGTGCGCAGCGCGCGTTCGACCCGCTCATCGGCGCGCTGGAAATGCTGCTTTCGCTGCCGTACTCGCGGGTCACGGTGAGCGACGTGCTCGACCTGCTCGAAGTGCCGGCCGTACGCGCGCGTTTTGGCATCGATGTCGAAGACGTGCCCACGTTGCGCAACTGGATCGATGGCGCGAATATTCGCTGGGGTCTGCACGCGAGCCAGCGCGCGAGCCTCGGGCTCCCTCAGGCCGACGAACTGAGCGCGCCCAATAGCTGGGCGTTCGGATTGCGGCGCATGCTGCTGGGCTACGCCGCGGGCGAGCGCGCGGGAGCATGGCGCGGCATCGAGCCGTACAGCGAAATCGGCGGGCTCGACGCGGCATTGCTCGGCCCGCTCACGCGCCTCGTGGATGCGCTCGACCACGCATGGCGCACGCTGCGCGAACCGGCCACGGTGCAAGTGTGGTGCGAACGTCTGCGTGCGTTGAAGGCGGCGTTTTTCTCGGCCCAGGACGAAGACGCCTACACGCTCGATCGCCTCGACGGCGCGCTCGAAACGTGGCGCGAAGCCTGCGACGAAGCCGCGCTCACGGAGACCTTGCCGCTCGCCATCGTCGCGGAGAACTGGCTCGCGGCGCTCGAAGGCGGCGGCCTCTCGCAACGTTTCTTCGCGGGCGCGGTGACGTTCGCCACGCTCATGCCGATGCGGGCGATTCCGTTCCGGCGCGTGTGCCTGCTCGGCATGAACGACGGCGACTATCCGCGCAGCCGTACGCCCCTCGACTTCGACCTCATGCGCCGCGACTACCGTCCGGGCGACCGCTCGCGCCGCGAAGACGACCGTTATCTGTTCCTCGAGGCGTTGCTCTCGGCGCGCGACCATCTGCACGTTTCGTGGATCGGGCGCAGCGTGACCGACAACACGCCGCGCCCGCCTTCGGTACTGGTGGGACAGTTGCGAGATCATCTAAAGGCCGGCTGGCGGCTCGAAGGCTTCGATGCCGTCAACGGGGACGCGCTGCTCGAAGCGTTGACCATCGAGCATCGCTTGCAGCCGTTCAGCCCGGACTATTTTCCGCCGCGCCCAGAAGAGGCGACGCTTTACACGTATGCGCACGAGTGGGGCAAGCCCGCTGACGTGCGGCCTACGGCTGAAGCCGACGCGCAAGTCCTCGCCCCGCCCGAGCGTGACGAGCCGCTTTCGATTCGCGAGCTAGGCGATTTTCTGCGCGATCCGGTGCGCGGCTTCTTCCGGCAGCGTCTGCGCGTGGCTTTCGAAAGCGCGGATTCGGCGAGCGAAAATCACGAGCCCTTCGAGGTGGACGCATTGCAGGCGTGGCAGTTGCAAGACGAATTGATCCGCGCGCAGGTCATGGCGATGGAGCGCGGCGAAGACGATCTCGAACCGGCCGCGCTCGCGCGCCTCGAACGCATGCATCGCAGCGGCGATCTCGCGACCGGTGGCTTTGGCGAGGTGATCGGCGAAGAGTTGCTTGCGCCCATGCCCGAGCTTTTCGCCGAATATCGCAAGGCGCTCGCGCGCTGGCCCGATCCGCTCGAGCATCAATACGAAATTCGTCTCGATGCGACGCTGGAAGGCCGCATCGTTTCGCTCGACGACTGGCTCGACGATCTGCGCGCGGCCCCGGACGGCGCACTTGGCCGCGTGATTCTGGAGCCGGGCACGCTCGTGAAGGACAAACGCTATCGGAGCGATCGTCTCGTGCCTTATTGGGTCGCGCACGTCGCCGCGCAGATCGCGGCCGGGCCGGTGACCACGGTGATCGTGAGCAAGGTGGGCGTAGTGGAGTTCGTGCCGCTCGAGGCGCAGGTTGCGCGCGACTATCTGCTCGCCTTGCTTGCCGCATCGGACGATGGTGCGCGTCGCCCTTTGCCGCTCGCGGTGAAGACCGCATTTGCGTGGCTGCGCAAGTTGCCGGACACCTTCGACGGCGCGCGCGCCACGGTGCCGGCCGAAGCCTGGGAAGCGGCGCGCGCGGCTTACGAGGGCCATGGGCGCACGCCCGGTGAGCGCGAGACGAATGCGTATTTGCGCCGGGCCTTCCCCGATTTCGAGGCGCTTGTCGCCCACGACGATTTCATCAAGCTCGCCACGACGCTGCTGCTGCCGGTAAGCCGCGCGCCACACGCGTCGTCGCGTGCGAAGCGAGCCTCGAGCGAGGCAGGAGAAACGCCATGAATCCGCTCGGGACCATGGACGCACACGTGCTGGAGCCGCTGCGCTTCCCGCTGTATGGCAGCCGCCTGATCGAGGCGAGCGCGGGCACGGGCAAGACCTTCACGATCGCCATGCTGTACGTGCGCCTCGTACTGGGTCACGGCGCGCTCAATGCGGCAAGCGGCGAGGCGGATGTCGATGACGAGGCGCGCACGGCAGGCCGCGCACTCACGCCGCCCGAGATTCTCGTCGTGACGTTTACCGACGCGGCAACGAAGGAACTGCGCGAGCGCATACGCGCGCGCCTCATCGAAGCGGCCGAATGCTTTCGCGTCGAGCCGGAAGACGTGCCCGAGCGCGAGCCCGGCGTCGACCTGTTGCACGACTTGCGCGAGGACTACTCGCCGGAGCAGTGGCCTGCCTGCGCGCGACGCCTGCAACTCGCGGCCGAATGGATGGACGAGGCGGCCGTCTCGACGATCCACGGCTGGTGCAACCGCATGCTGAGCGAGCACGCGTTCGACAGCGACAGCCTCTTTTCGCAGACGCTCGAAACCGACCAGACGGAATTGCGCGCCGAAGTCGTGCGCGACTACTGGCGTACCTTCATGGCGCCCCTCGACGCGAGAAGCGCCGCCGAAGTGAGAGCGTGGTTCGCGAGTCCGGACGAATTGCACGACGCGATACGCGGGCTGCTCGCCCACGCTGATCTTTTGCCGGATACATGCGACCCGGACGCTGCGCTCGCAGACGCCCGCAAGCGCGCACGCGACGAACTCGAAACGCTGAAGACGCCCTGGCGCGTCTGGATCGACGAGGTCGAGGCGCTGCTGAACGCGGCGCGCGCGGCTAAACAGTTCGACGCCAGAAAGCTGAATGTGAAGCACAGCGAAATGTGGATCGGCAAGCTGCGTAACTGGGCCAACGATCCCGAATCCGCGCATCCGGGCTTCGAAGACAAGGCGGCCGTGTGGACGCGCCTCACGCCCGCCGGCCTCGCCGAAATCTGGGTGAAGGGAGAACCGCCGGAACATGCCGCCTTTGTGGCGATGGAAACGTTGCGCGAATCGCTGGCTGCGTCGCCCGAAGCGAAGCAGGACTTGCTGTGCCACGCGGCGCGCTGGGTGGCGCGCCGCTTCGAGGAAGAAGAAGCGCGCCGCTCGCAAATGGGCTTCGACGATCTGCTCACGCGGCTGCGTGCGGCACTGCAGCGCGATAACGGCGCGCGTCTGGCGGAAATCATCCGCAAGCAGTACCCGGTCGCGCTGATCGATGAGTTTCAGGACACGGACCCGGTTCAGTACCAGATTTTCGATGCGGTCTACCGTATCGCCGAGCACGACACCGGGACGGCAATCGTCCTGATCGGCGACCCGAAGCAGGCGATCTATGCGTTTCGCGGCGCGGACATCTACACCTACCTGCGCGCGCGCCGTGCTTGCGAAGGGCGGCTCTATACGCTCAAGAAGAATTTCCGCTCCACGCGCGCGATGGTCGAGGCAGTGAACCGCTGTTTCGAGGCGGCTGAAACCCGGCCCGAGGGCAGCGGTGCGTTTTTGTTTCGCAGCCCTGATGGACGCGAGAACGCGTTGCCGTTCGTCGCTGCCGATGCACATGGACGGCCCGAGAAGCTGGTTGCCGCCGGCGCGGCGCTGCCCGCGCTCAACGTCTTCTGGATGCCGCCTGCCGCAGATGGCAAGCCGCTCAGCAAGGGCGCGTATCTCGCTGGGATGGCGGGGAGCTGCGCGACCGAAATGGTGCGCCTGCTCAATCTCGGCCAGGAGCTTGCAGCAGGTTTCTCGGGCGAGCACGGCATGCGGCCGTTGCAGCCCGCCGACATGGCCGTGCTCGTCAACAACCGCAGCGAGGCGCAGGCGATACGCGAAGCGCTGGCTGCGCGCGGCGTGCGCAGCGTCTATCTCTCGGATCGCGATTCGGTCTACCAGACGCCGCAGGCCGAAGAACTGCGCTACTGGCTGGCGGCCTGCGCCGACCCCGACGACGGCCGCCTCGTGCGCACGGCGCTCGCTACGCCCACGCTCGGGCTCGAATGGGCCGAACTCGACCGGCTCGGGCACGACGAGATCGCGTGGGAGTCGCGCGTGCTGCAGTTCCGCGAGTACCGCGAATGCTGGCGCAGGAAGGGTGTTCTGCCGATGCTGCGCCGCCTTTTCAACGATTTTCATGTGCCGCAGCGCTTGCTTGGCGAGGCGGCTGGCGCGGGGCTGAACGGCGAGCGCGCGCTCACGAACCTGCTGCATCTCGCCGAACTGCTGCAGCAGGCGAGCACGCAACTTGACGGCGAGCACGCGTTGATCCGCTACCTCGACGAGCAGCGCGAAGATGAAAGCGCGGGCGGCGGGGGCGACGCGCGCCAGTTGCGTCTGGAAAGCGACGCGGGGCTCGTGCAGGTGGTCACGATTCACAAGTCGAAGGGCCTCGAGTATCCGCTCGTGTTTTTGCCGTTCGCGTGCGCGCACCGCGCCGTGAAGCCCGACGACGTGCCCTTCAAATGGCACGACGAAGAAGGCGAATTGCGCGTCACGCTCGAGGCCGACGCGCGCGTGCTGCGTCAGGCCGATCGCGAACGCCTTGGCGAAGATCTGCGCAAGCTCTACGTGGCGCTGACGCGCGCGCGTTACGCGACGTGGGTCGGCTATGGACCGGTGCCGGGCGTCGAGGCGAGTGCATTCGGTTATCTTCTGGGTGGCGGCGCGGCCGTCCCTGCTGAGGAAACCGAAGTATTTCTCGACGCGTTGCGCGGACCCTGCACGGACATCGCCGTGTCGCTCGCGCCCGAAGCGCGTCGCGACGTGCTCGCGCTGCGCGACACCGGCGCCGTGCGTGGTGAGGCGCGCACGCTTGCCCATCGCGAGCGCGAACGCTGGTGGATCGCGAGCTATTCGAGCCTGAAGACGCTCGAAACGTCGATCGGTTCGGGCGTTCCCGTCGAAGCGGACGATGCGCGCGGCGCGCCCGACACGCGCAGTGAGGACGTGTTCCTCGAACTGCTCGACGCGAGCATGCCGCCCGAGGACGACGAAGCGTTCGCAAGCGCCGGGCAAGCGCCCGTCGCACCCGCGCATGCGCCGATGCACGGCTTCGAGCGCGGCGCGGACGCGGGCACCTTTCTGCACGAACTGATGGAATGGGCGGCCAACGAAGGCTTCGCCGAAATCGCGCAAGACGAAGCGCGCGTGCGCGACATGGTTGCGCGCCGTTGCAGCATGCGCGGCTGGTCGCACTGGATCGACACGCTCACGGCGTGGATGCTCGAACTCGTGCGCACGCCGCTGCGCCTGCCGGATATCGAAGGCGAAAGTGTGGAGCCCGTGGCGTTCGCGGAGTTCGAACCCGGTGCGTATATGGCCGAACTGGAGTTCTGGGTCACGGCCCATGCCGTCGATACGCTTGCAATCGATGCGCTCGTCACCGAATTCACGCTGGGTGGCGAGGCGCGCCCCGCGCTCGACGCCGCCACGCTCAACGGCATGCTCAAGGGCTTCATGGATCTTGTGTTCGAACACGAAGGCCGCTACTACGTAGCCGACTACAAGTCGAACTGGCTCGGTCCAGACGATGCCTCATACACGCCCGCGAAAATGCGCGCGCAGATCCTCCATTCGCGTTACGAGCTGCAATACGTGCTCTATATGTTCGCGTTGCACCGACTGCTCAAGGCGCGGTTGCCCGATTACGACTACGACCGCCACGTGGGCGGGGCCGTGTACCTGTTTCTGCGCGGCGGACGCGCACCGGGGCAGGGGCTGCATTGCGAGCGGCCGCCGCGTGAGCTGATCGAACGACTCGATGCGCTCTTCGCGCGTCGCAACACGCTGGACACGCTGGAGGATGTGGCATGACGAGGCGCCGCACGAAAGGGCAGGACGACCTCACCGGCGATCTGTTCGGGAATCTGGACATGCCGGACGTCGAGTCGAAGACGGAGCCCGGCGCCGCGCACGAAACGGCCCTGCAAATGCTCGGCGTGCTCGACAACTGGGTGGAGCGCGGTTGGCTGCGTACGCTCGACGCCGCATTCGCGCGCTTTCTGTGGACCGAAGCGCCGCACAGTGCGCCGCTGTTGCTGCTCGCGGCCGCGCTTGCGAGCCATCAGCTCGGGCGCGGTCATGTCTGTCTCGACCTGAAGGCCACGCTGGAAGATCCGGCGTTCGCGCTTTCCCTGCCGCCCGATGGGCCGCAGGTGCTGGCCGCGGTGCCGGCGCAGCCGCCTGCCGAAGTGCTCGCGGGCGTCACGCTCGCGCAATGGCGCGCGGCGCTCGCGGCTCCCGATCTGGTGAGCGAAGAGACAGCGGTCACCGACGCTGCAGAAGGCAACGCGCCGCTCGTGCTCGTGGGCACGCGGCTTTATTTGCGGCGCTACTGGCAATACGAGCAGGACGTGCGCGAGGGGATCGAGCGCCGGTTCACCCGTGCCGCACAACTCGAAGCCGCGCTGCCGCTCGATATCGCGCGCGCGGCGCTCGATGCGCTGTTCGTGCCGCGCACCGCCGAGACACGAGCCGCTCAAGCACCGCGCGCCGCCGACTGGCAAAAGCTCGCCTGTGCGCTCGCCGCGCGCAGCGCGTTCAGCATCGTCACGGGCGGCCCGGGCACGGGCAAAACGACCACGGTCGTGAGATTATTGGCACTCCTGCAAACACTCGCACTGGGCCGTGGCGGACAAGGAACGCCTGCCGCGCGGCCGTTGCGCATTCGGCTCGCCGCGCCCACCGGCAAGGCCGCGGCGCGTTTGAACGAATCGATTGCGGGCGCGGTGGAGCGGCTGCCGTTCGACGCGCTGCAGGCACACGTGGACGCTGTGGCGCTGCGCAATGCGATTCCGACTGTCGTGACCACGCTGCATCGTGTGCTCGGCACGCGACCCGGCAGCCGGCGCTTCCGGCATGACGCCGCGAATCCGCTGCCTGTGGACGTACTCGTGATCGACGAGGCCTCGATGGTCGACCTTGAAATGATGGCCGCCGTGCTCGACGCGCTGCCGCCCTCGGCGCGGCTCATCCTGCTCGGCGACAAGGATCAACTCGCGTCGGTCGAAGCTGGCGCGGTGCTGGGCGAACTGTGCGATCGGGCGCGCGAAGGCCACTACACGCAAGCGTCGCGCGCGTGGCTCGAAACGGCCACTGGCGAGCGCATCGATGCAGCCATGCTCGACGCGCACGGCCTGCCGCTCGACCAGGCCATCGCGATGCTGCGTGAGAGCCATCGTTTTGCATCGGAGAGCGGTATCGGCGCGCTGGCCGAACTCGTCAATACCGGCGATGCCGTGGGTGTCGCGAAGATCTGGTCACGCGGTTACGAGGATCTCGCGCGGCTCGTCTGTCCCGCCGACGATGACGGCCCGTTGCGCTCGCTGATCGTCGATGGCCGTGTGGGCGAACAAGGCGTTGCGAAACGCCAGGGCTACCGGCATTACCTGGAAACGATGCGAACGACCCGGCCCGAGCCGGGCGCTACGCCCGAGGCGCTTTCCGGCTGGGCCGCGGGCGTGCTCAAGGCACACGGCGCGTTTCAGCTGCTGTGCGCGCTGCGGCGCGGTCCGTGGGGCGTCGAAGGCCTGAACCGGCGCGTGGCGCGCCTCCTGCATGAAGAAGGGCTCGTCGACCCACACGGCGACTGGTACGCGGGCCGGCCGGTGCTCGTCACGCACAACGACTACGAGCTTGGGCTCATGAACGGCGATATCGGCATCGCGCTGGACCTGCCCGTTGCGGCAGGCGAGCCGCCCGTGTTGCGCGTGGCATTCCCGGCCGGCGACGGCTCGGGCGGCGTGAAGTGGGTGTCGCCCAGCCGGCTGCAGGGCGTGGAAACCGTGTTCGCGCTTACCGTCCACAAATCGCAGGGCTCGGAGTTCACGCACGCCGCGCTCGTGCTGCCCGATACGTACAGCCCCATTCTCACGCGCGAACTCGTCTACACCGGCATCACGCGTGCGCGTTCGTTCCTCACGCTCGCACTGCCCGAGGGCCGCTCCGTGCTCGATCGCGCGGTGCTCGCCAAGGTGCAGCGCGCAAGCGGCCTCATGGCAGGTCTCGCGCGCGACGCGCAGGCCGCGTGAGCAGTTAGCAAAAAAGTCGAGGGCCGCTTATGGCGGCCCTCGACTCGTGCTGCGTGTCGCTCGCGTGGAGCGTGACGCTTAAACGATCGTGAGCGTCACGTCGATGTTGCCGCGCGTCGCGTTCGAATACGGGCACACGATATGTGCCTTGTCGACGAGCGCCTGGGCCGCCGCGCGGTCCATGCCGGGCAGCGAGATCTTCAATTCGACTTCAATGCCGAAGCCATTCGGAATCTGGCCGATGCCGACATTGCCGGTGATCGACAGATCGGCGGGCAGGGCGATCTTGTCGCGCGCCGAGACGAACTTCATCGCGCCGATGAAGCACGCGCTATAGCCCGCGGCGAAGAGCTGTTCCGGGTTCGTGCCGTCGCCGCCCGCGCCGCCGAGTTCGCGCGGTGTGGTGAGTTTGAGGTCCAGGTTACTGGCGGGGATCACGGCGCGGCCATCACGGCCACCGGTGACGTTGGCTTCGGCACGGTAGAGGACTTTTTCGATCGACATGACAGGCTCCTTTGAGCAAAGACGGTTCGTTAAAGGTACGGCGGAGTACAGCGTTCAATTTACTGATGCAAGGCGACAGCCATGTGCACCAGGGTCCAGCAGAAGAGCAACGCTTGCGAGTTTCCAGTCGTCAATCTTTGCGCTCTATCTATTGCCAGATAGATTTCCGATCGTCGAAACACGTTCATGATGCTCCTCTTTATAGCTATCTATCAGAAGATAGAACAAATGGGCTAATAAAAGAGGCGGCTAACCGCCCCGTATTACGGGCAAAAATACTTCACTGCGCCACGCACCACATCGCTTCGACATCTTCGAGGCGCGACTTCGTATGGAACAGCCGGCTCGCGAGCACGCTGCCCTGCAACGCCGCGAACAACGTGCGGGCCGCGCTTTCGGGCTTGCCCCTTACAACCAGCGTGCCTTCTTTCGCGCCCTGGGCCAGCACCTCGGCCAGCCAGTGTTCGTTGGCGCGGAAGAACGTCTGCACAGCGTGACGCACGGCTTCCGGCAGCGACTCGATGTCGGCGGCCAGCATGCCGCACAGACAGATCTGGTTGCCGTCCCCCAGCGTCTTGCCGAAGAGTCGCGTGTACGTAGCGAGCTTTTCGCGTGCCGGGAGCGCTGTGTCGATCGACTGCAATCCCGCCATGACTTCGCCGCTGTACTGGCTCACCGCTTCCAGCACCAGGTCGTCTTTCGACGGGAAGTAATAGTGGATGCTCGACGTTTTCACGCCCACCAGCTCCGACAGGTCACGGTAGCTGAACCCGTTGTAGCCGCGCAGCATCATGAGGGTGATGGCGTGGTCGAGAACCTGCTCCCGCACTGTCAACTTCGTATCCATGGGCTCCAATTTATCTACTGGAAGATAGATTGTCAAGCATCTTATGCGAAAAAATCCGGGACGCCGGGCGCGACCGCTGGGCCGCGTCCGGTGCAGTGGCCTCAGATGCCGCGATGCCCGGCGCTGAAGATGAGGCGCAGACCCAGCGCCGCGATGGCGCCAGCCGCAATGCGGTCGATCCAGCTTTTGGCGCGCAGATAGACGTCGCGCGGACGCTGGCTCGAAAAGCACAGTGCGACGACGGTGTACCAGCCGGTTTCAATCGCGAACACGAGCGGCGGCAACGCGAAGTAGCACCACAGCGGTGGGTTATGCGGCAGGAGCGCAACGAAGATGCCGCCATAGGCAATGGCCGTTTTCGGGTTGCTCAGCTGGGTGGTGAGGCCGCTCCAGTACGACTTGCCGGGGCGCTCGCCCGGTGCGGCCGTCCGGCTTACCGTGACCGGCGTGCCGGCGCCGCGCCAGATGCGCGAAGCGATGTAGAGCAGATAGGCTCCGCCCGCGATCTTCAACGCGGCGTACAGCCAGGCAACGGTGGCGAGCAGGGTGTAGAGCCCGGCGAGCGCGATGCCCGCGAAGCAGATCGCACCCGTGCCCATGCCTAGCGCGGTGGCGACGCCGTCACGGCGCGATAAACCGATCGAGTTGCGTGCGACGAGCACGAAGCTCGGGCCGGGGCTCATGGCCCCGAGTAGAACAGCGAGGAGAATACTGGCAACGGCGGCGAGGGGAGACATGTTGTGGGCTCCATGCGGGAGGGAATCCCGAACACTAACACGCGCCGAGATGCGTCGCGAGGGCTCCCCAATGGCGGCGCGGGATCGTGCCTGCCGCCTGAATAGTGCTTAGTTATTCTGAGTGATTGTGCTTGTCGCGCTCGCGATTCCAGTGGTGCAGCAGCACACGCGTTTGTTCTGCGATGCTCGCCTTCAGGAAGTCGGCCTTCGCTCTGTCGATGTCGTCCCAGCCGAGCATCGTGAGCGTGGAGCGGCGCGCGATGAAGAAGAGCAGAAACTGCCCGTACAGGCTGAACATGCGCACCACGGTGAGCGGATCGTGGGCCGGTATGCCGGTAATGCGCTCGAGCAGTTCCACATTGATGTTGTTCAGCGGCGAGCGCACGCGCTCACGCAGGATTTCCGAACCGATCTCTGGCTCGCCGCCGCCCTGTTCGCGTGCGAAGAAGAGGCGCTGGTCCGGCCCGTGCTGCTTGACGAAGGTCCGATCGGCCACGGCCGCCTGGATGTCGAGGAACGCGTCGATCAGCGTTTCGATGTCCGCGTTGCGGTCGAGCGCAACGCGCGCGCGCTCCACGGCCGGCGCGAATGATTGCCACGACTCGTCCGCGATCGACTCCGCGCAGGCGCGGTAGAGGCCTTCCTTGTTCTCGAAGTAATACTGCAGCGCCGGCGCGTTCACGCCTGCGCGCGCGGCGATGTCGCGCGTGGAGGCGCCGTCGAAGCCGTGCTGCCCGAACAGGCTGATCGCCGCCTCGATGATCTTGCGGCGTGTTTCGTCGCCACGCGCATAGCCTCCTTCGGGCGAACGTCGCAGTTTCTTACCTTCGCTCATGCAATTCCTTTCGTATCCCTGCGAAATATAACACTTGACACAGTTTTTCCAAGTGGAATAATTTTGCCGACTGGAATAAATTGAGAAACAACAACATGTCTACGACTGCAGGCGCGCCCGGGCGCGACGTGCCGGACGCCGCCGCTGCGCCCGCACGCAGCGGCGCGAAACGAACCATCCTGATCCTGCTGGGACTCGCGGCGCTTGTCGCCGCGGCGGTGTGGCTTGGCCACTGGTGGGTCGTCGGGCGCTTCATCGAATCCACCGACGACGCCTATCTGCAGGCCGACAGTGTGACGATCGCTCCGAAGGTGAGCGGCTATGTAACGGACGTCTACGTGGCCGACAACCAGGCCGTGAAGGCGGGCGATCCGCTCGTGAAGCTCGACGCGCGCCAGTATCAGGTGGCGCTCGACCAGGCACAGGCCACCATCGACGCGCGCACGGCGGACATCGAGCATGCGCAGGCGCAGATCGAGCAGCAGCGGGCGAACGTCGCCCAGGCACAGGCGCAGCAGGAAGTCGCGCAGGTGAGTCTGCGTCACGCGAACGACGAAGTAGCGCGCTACGCGCCGCTCGCGGCCACCGGTGCGGAAACGACCGAGCGGCTTGCCGAACTCAAGAGCGAACGCGACAAGGCACAGGCCACGCTCGCCGCCGACGCTGCCGCCGTCACGTCCGCACGCTCGCAGATCTCGGCGCTGAACGCGCAGCTCTCGCAGGCGCGCGCGCAGCTCGAGGCGGCGCGTGCGAACGCCGCGCAGTCGCAACTCGACCTCGACAACACCGTAGTGAAGAGCGCACTTGCAGGCCGCGTGGGCGACCGCACCGTGCGCGTGGGCCAGTACGTGCAGCCGGGCACGCGCATGCTGACCGTCGTGCCGGTGCAGCGCACCTACCTCACGGCGAACTTCAAGGAAACGCAGATCGGCCGCATGCGCGCGGGCCAGCCCGTGGAACTGCACGTCGACGCGCTGCCTGGCCACACGCTGCATGGCGTGGTGGACAGCTTCTCGCCGGGCACGGGCGCGCAGTTCGCGCTCTTGCCGCCGGAGAACGCGACCGGCAACTTCACGAAGATCGTGCAGCGCGTGCCGGTGCGCATCCGCCTCGAAACCGGGCCTGAAACGCGCAGCGTGCTGCTGCCGGGCATGTCGGTGACGGTCGATGTCGACACGCGCTCCGCGAGTGAGGACGACCGCCGTATCGATCAAGAGAACCACCGTGGCTAATACGGCTGCGGCAACGGCGCCGCATCCGCATGGCGAGCGCGCGAGCGTCGCCGACTGGATCGCCGTCGCGGCGGGCGCGCTCGGCGCCTTGATGGCGACGCTCGACATCTCCATCACGAACTCGGCGCTGCCGCAGATCCAGGGACAAATTGGCGCGACGGGCACCGAAGGCACATGGATATCCACGGGCTATCTGATGTCCGAGATCGTGATGATTCCGCTTGCCGCGTGGCTGACGCGTGTGTTCGGACTGCGAAACTTCCTGCTGGCGAACTCGGCGCTCTTCATCGCCTTCTCGATGATGTGCGGCTGGTCGAATACGCTTGGCATGATGATCGCCGGGCGCATTGGCCAGGGCTTCACCGGCGGCGCGATGATCCCGACCGGCCAGACCATCATCCGCACGCGCCTGCCGCTTTCGCAACTGCCCGTGGGCATGACGGTGTTCGGCCTGATCGTGCTGCTCGGCCCGCTGCTCGGGCCCGTGGTGGGTGGCTGGCTTGCGGAGAACATCAGCTGGAGCTGGTGCTTCTTCATCAACTTGCCGGTGTGCATCGCGCTCATCACGCTGCTGCTCGTTGGGCTCGAACCGGACCGGCCGCACTGGGAAGCCTTTCTCAAGGCGGACTGGCTCGGCATTATCGGGCTGGCGGTGGGTCTTAGCTCGCTGACCGTCGTGCTTGAAGAGGGGCAGCGCGAACGCTGGTTCGAGTCGCACTTCATCGTCACGCTCACGTGGGTCTCGCTCGCGGGCATGGCGCTCATCGCGCTTTCGCAGTTCACCGCGAAAAAGCCCATTCTGCGGCTCTCGCTGATGCGCAATGCGCGCTATGCGAGCGTGATCATCATCGTGTTCGCGGTGGGGGCCGGGCTTTACGGCATTTCGTATCTGCTGCCGCAGTTTCTGAGCCTCGTTGCCGGCTACAACGCCCAGCAGTCCGGCGCGATCATGCTGCTCTCGGGAGTGCCCGCGTTCCTCGTCATGCCGATCCTGCCGCGCTTGCTAGGCAAAGTGGACTTTCGTGTCCTGGTGGTGTCCGGTCTGCTGCTCTTCACGCTGAGCTGCATGCTCGATACTTCGCTCACGGCGCAGAGCGTGGGCCACGATTTCGTGTGGTCGCAGCTCGTTCGCGGCGTGGCGCAGATGCTCGCGATGATGCCGCTCAACCAGGCGTCGATGGCGGCGGTATCGCGCGAAGATTCCGGCGACGCGGCCGGGCTCTACAACATGGCGCGCAACCTGGGCGGCTCGGTCGGCCTGGCGATCATCGGCACGCTCATCGACCGGCGCGAAGCGTTCCATACGGCCGTGCTGCGCGAATCGCTCAGCGCCAATTCGATCATTGGCCAGGAACGTGTGGCCGCAAGCGCGGCCAGCTGGTTCACGCAGACGGGCGACATGGCGCACTCGCAGATGCAGGCGCTCGGCCAGATCGCGGCGCAGATCTCACAGCAAGCGATGGTCATCACGTACTCCGAAACATTCTGGGTGCTCGGCATCGCGCTGGCGGCGTGCGTGCCGCTCGCGCTCCTGCTCAAGAAGCCGCAGCCCGGCGCGCAAGCGTCGTCTGCCGGCCACTGAAGATTATCTCTGACTCATGACGGCAACCCGTTACTCACGATTCCCCTATGCCGCGCTGAGCGCGCTCACTGCCGCCTGCGCGCTGGCCGCCTGCACCGTGGGCCCCGACTATCGCGGCGCGCCGGCCGTGGCACCCGAAGCGGCGAACGCCGCTTCATTCCTGCGCACGCCCGCGCAAGGCGTGACACCCACGCGTGCGCCGAGCCAATGGTGGCTCGCGCTGAACGATGCGCAACTGAACACGCTGATCGAAGCGGCGCTCGCCCACAATCCCGATGTGCGCGCGGCGCAGGCGCGTTTGCGCGCCTCGCGCGCGCAACTGCAGCAGCAACGCGCCGCCGAATTGCCGAAGGTCGGCGCGAGCGCGGCGGCGATCCGTATGCGCCAGCCGGACCTGAGCGCGTTGACGTCGGGCAGCAGCTCGGGTCAGGGGGCTTCTTCGGGGGGCGGCCCGATTACGTTCTACACGGCGGGCTTCGATGCGTCGTGGGAAATCGACCTGTTCGGCGGCACACGCCGCGCCGTGGAAGCGGCGAGCGATGAGGCCGATGCCGTGAACGCCGATCTTGCGGACACCCAGGTATCGCTCGCAGCCGAAGTCGCGCAAGCCTACATCGACCTGCGCGACGAGCAGCAGCGCCTCGCCATCGCGCAGCGCACGGCGCAACTGCAGCAGGAGATGCTCACGCTCACCGAGCAGCGCCGCGCGGGCGGCACCGCCGCCGAGGTTGACGTCGAACGGCTCACCACGCAGGTGGAAAACACGCGTTCCACGATCACGCCGCTGGCGGCGCAAGTGGAAATATCGCTCGATCAACTGGCGGTGCTCACAGGCAAGGCGCCTGGCGCGCTGGACGCGGAGCTTGCCACGGCGCAGCCGCTGCCCGCGCTGCCCGCAAGCGTGCCTGTAAGCGATCCCACCACGATGCTCGCGCAGCGCCCTGACATTCGCGCGGCGGAGCGCCGTCTCGCCTCGAGCAATGCGCAGATCGGCGAGCACGTGGCTGACTTCCTGCCCAAGCTCACGCTGTTCGGCGACCTCGGCTTTTCGGCGGCGGAGCCGGGGCACCTGTTCCGCAAGAGCAATTTCAGCTGGGTCGGGGCGCCGTATCTGCAGTGGAATCTGTTCGACTTCGGGCGCACGCTGGGCGCGGTGCGTGGCGCAGAAGCGTCGCGCGACGAAGCCGAGGCGCGCTACGAGAAGGCGGTGCTCGCGGCGCTGCAGGACGCAAACGCGTCGCTCTCGCGCTATGGCTATCAGCGCGAGCATCTGGTGACCTTGCAGAAGGTGCAGGTTTCTGCCGAGCGCTCCGCGACGCTCATGCGCCAGCGCTATCGCGCAGGGGCGTCGAGCCTCGTCGATCTGCTCGACACGCAGCGCACCGAATTCACGGCGCAGCAGAACGTGGTGTCGGGTCAGGCCGATTTGCTGAAGGACTTCGTGTCGCTGCAGAAGAGTCTGGGGCTCGGTTGGCAGACCACCACGACGGCCACGGCCGCCGCAGCGGTAACGCCGGGCTAACCGGGCTCGGCTGGCACAGGCTCGTGCGCGGCCGGCTCGCAATAGCCGAGCCGCGCCGAAATCGCCGCGCCCGCGCGCTTGAGCAGGGCGACGTAGTGCGCTTTCGTGTCCGCGCCGCAGCGCATGGTCGGAAACGAGATCGAGAGGCCGGCGATCACATGCCCGAAGCGGTCGAACACCGGAACTGCCAGGCACTGCAAACCATCTTCCTGTTCCTCGTTGTCTTCGCCATAGCCTTGTTCGCGCACGTGCGGGAGTATGTTTAATACCGCATCGGCGGAAGTGAGCGTCTTTTGCGTCGACTTCCTGAAATCCACATGCGAAAGCGTCGCCTGCGCGTCAGCGGGCGGCATGAACGCGAGCAGCACCTTGCCAATTGCGGTGCTATGCAGCGGATTGCGCCGACCGATGCGCGACTGCATGCGCAGGCCGTAGTCGCAGTCGATCTTGTGGATGTAGATGATCGCGTCTTCGTCGAACGCGCCCAGGTGAATCGCTTCGCGCGTGGCCTGGGCGATACGCCGCATTTCGATGTCGGCCTCGCGCACGAGGTCGACGCTTTCGAGCGCCTTCGCGCCCAGCTCGAACAGCCGGATCGTCAGACGATAGCGGTCGGTTTCGACTTCCTGCGCGACATAGCCTAGCGCCTTCAGCGTTTGCAGAACGCGGTGCACGGTGGTTTTGGAAAGCGCGAGGCGCTGCGAAAGCTCGCTGATGCCGATCGGCCCGTTCTCGCCCAGCGCGCCGAGGATCGCGAAGACGCGGCCGATCGACGAGACCGATTCGCCTTTCTCCGTACTGCTGACCGCTTCGTTCATTGTGTGCTCCCGCGACCGCGCGTGTGCAGATTCACATTTTCGGAATGTCGGTCCGGAAATGTTGCGACGCCGTAGCGTGCTTGGCAAGCGCTCTGTCCAAATAGTGAATCAACAGCGGGTAAACGTTGACAATTTCCAGCGTAAAAATCGGAACGGCGTTCCTTTCACGCTGCTATTCTGTCTTCCGGAAAGGGAGCACCGCGAGAAAAAAGCCGGCCGCACCAATGTGCCGATCCGGCGGATGCAAGGTCCACGGAGGAGGCATGAAGCTGAAGAAGGCGATAGACCGCATACCCGGCGGCCTGATGCTGGTGCCGCTGTTGCTCGGCGCCTGTGTTCATACGTTCGCGCCGGGCGCTGGCAAGTACTTTGGTTCGTTTACCAATGGATTGATCACCGGCACCGTTCCGATTCTCGCGGTGTGGTTCTTCTGCATGGGCGCGACCATCGACCTGCGCGCGACCGGCACCGTGCTGCGCAAGTCCGGCACGCTGCTCGTCACGAAGATGATCGTGGCCTGGGTCGCCACGCTGATTGCAGCGCGCTTCATCCCCGTTGACGGCGTGAAGGCCGGGCTCTTTGCCGGCCTCTCGGTGCTCGCCATCACGACGTCGATGGACATGACCAACGGCGGTCTCTATGCGGCCGTGATGCAGCAATACGGCACGAAAGAAGAGGCGGGCGCGTTCGTACTGATGTCGATCGAGTCGGGGCCGCTCGTCAGCATGCTCATTCTCGGCGCGACCGGCGTGGCTTTTTTCGAGCCGCGGCTTTTTGTGGGCGCCGTGCTGCCGTTTCTGATCGGGTTTGCGTTAGGCAATCTCGACAGCGATCTGCGCGAACTGTTCGGCCGCTGCGTCCATCCGCTCATTCCATTCTTCGGTTTTGCGCTCGGCAACGGCATCGATCTCAACGTGATCGTCACGAGCGGGATCCCGGGTGTGTTGCTCGGGCTTGGCGTGATCGTCGTCACCGGCATTCCGCTGATTCTCGCTGACCGCCTGATTGCGGGCGGCAACGGCGCGGCGGGGCTCGCGGCTTCGTCCACGGCGGGCGCGGCGGTCGCCAATCCGGCCATCATCGGGGAGATGATCCCGAGTTTCAAGCCGCTCGTGCCGGCGGCAACCGCAATGGTCGCCACGGCGTGCCTCGTGACCGCGATCCTCGTGCCGATGCTCACGGCGCTGTGGGTGCGTCGCAAAAGCGCGCGCGATGCGCTGCTTCAGGAACTCATGGAGCCGCCCGTGCCGCCAGTGGCCGGGCGCGACGCCCACGTTTGATTCACAGGCGAGGTTCCCGCGCGCGGGAACCTCGCTTCATCCACGTAGCTGCCCACGCACTTCGCCACGCGCCATGCTGGCGAGCACGCCATCGCGGCGAATGAGCGCGTGAAAGAGCGCCGCCCCCAGATGCAGCAAAACGGTCGCGTAGAGCGCCATGGCAAGCCACGTATGCGCGGCGCGCAGCCATGCGTAGAGCGTGACGTCATGCGGCACGATCGCAGGCAAGTGCACGCCGCCGAACATCACGATGGGATAGCCGCCCGCGGACAGCATCGACCAGCCGATCAGCGGCATCGCGACCATCAACGCATAGAGCACGAGGTGCGAGGCGTGCGCGCCAAGGCGCTGCCATGTGGGCAGATCGGCGGGCAAGGCCGGCGCGCCGCGCGTGAGCCGTACGACGAGGCGCAGAAGCACGAGCGCAAGCAGCGCGATACCCAGCGGCCGATGGAGCGCGAGCAGGGCGTCATGCAGCCGCGAGACCGTCGCGACCATCCCCACGCCCACGAACAGCATCGTGACGATCAGGACTGCCATCGACCAGTGAAGGAGGCGCTGGAGTGCGCTGAAGTGTCGACCCGGTTGTTTCATGGCTGCGCGCCTCCATGCGTTTGCGCGAGGTTGGCTTCCTCACGCGTGCGTCGATTGAACGAAACGGAATACGCTGCCGAGCGGGCGGCGAGCAAAGGATCGTCGGAAGGCTTCAGGCCATCGGGCAGGATGGTCGGATCGTAGTTCACGTCGCGGCACATGCCGTTCGCTTGCGGTTCGGCGCGCTGCAATACCAGAGTGCCGGCGTCGATCTGCTGGCGGTCCGCGGGCCATCCCTGCGTGGCGTCGTTCGTGGGGTCGCCGGGCGCCGCGACCGTGAGCACCAGATGCCAACGCAGCGGACCCGCCGCAAAGCGCGTGGAAAAGTCGTCGGCCAGGAAATTCGGGTCGGCCTTTTCTGCGGCCGTTAGCGGCGCATAAGCGACTTCGGGCACGGTCTGCCAGCGCACTGCACGCTGGTTGCCTGCGGCATCGGTTGCGATGAACGCGTTGACGCTATAGAACGCCGTGTTCGCGAAACTGGAGGAGGGCGGGTGCGCCTTCAGCCAGTTGCGGAACGGCAGCGTTTCCGGGTTCGCCTGGAAAAAGGCGTCGAGTTTCGCGGGGTCGGGCTTGCCCGTTGCTGGATCCGGTTTCGAGGCGACCAGTTGGCTATAGAACTGCTTCGGGGTACGAACGACAAAGATCGGAACGGAATTCATGCCGGTGCGCCACTGCTCGCCGTCCTGCAACTGGAAGAGCAGCGCCATGCTGCGCACGGGCGTGCTCGCGTCGGGCGCGGCGGGGTTGCTGCCGGGAATGGCGAAGCGTCCGATCACGGGTGTGCGTCCCGGCGCGAATACGGCCGCTCGCGAGATCTGCGCGCCGTTGCCGTTGCTATCGAACCAGCCTTCCACGCAGAGCCCCTTGGCGTGATTGCGCCGATAGCCCGCGTGGATACCGTAGTTCGACTCGAACGTGTTGATGATATGCGGCGCGGTGAGGCGCGTCGGCGTGAGCCAGCCGGCTGTCCATGCAAATGCGGCGCCCGCGCAACCCACCACCGCCGCAATGGCCGCGAGCCGGCATGGCACGCAGATCGAGGCGCGCTTCACGGGCGTGCTCCCGTGCGCGCGCGCTGCAACGCAAGCGAAAGCGAAAAGTGTGCGAGTGTGTGCATGATGGATCCAGTCGATGGCCTGAGGGACGTTACTGGCGTCAACAACACGTCACTGCGTTTTATTCCATGTGCGAAGCGAAATCGTGCAACGATGCTCGGACGGCGTGTTTGCGGCGCTGAACGTGTTGACCAGCATAGATGTCCGAAGGAGAGAGCGATGCTGACTGGCGGCTGTTTATGCGGCAAGGTCCGCTATCAGATCCAGGCTGCGCCGATTGGCAGCACGGTGTGCCATTGCGTGGATTGCCGGCGTGCTTCGGGAGCGCCGTTCGTCGGCTGGATCAGCGTGCCGTGGAGCGCGTTCCGGTTCGTTGCGGGCGCAACGAAAACGCATGTGTCGAGTCCGGGTGTCGAGCGCGCGTTCTGCGCCGACTGCGGCACGCCGCTCACTTACCGGCATGCGGCGTTCGCGGGAGAGATCGACGTGGCGACGGGCACCCTCGATCGCCCCGACGACGCGCCGCCCGACAATCACACCTGGACCTCGCAAAAACTGGCCTGGGTGCAACTCGCGGACGGCTTGCCGCAATATCCGCACGCGCTTCCCGGACCATAAGCGGCCGGAAAGCGTGTTTCAGCGTGAAGCGATCAACGATGCTCGGAAACGAACTTCGTGACGAGATAGGCTTCCATCGCTTCGCTGCCGCCTTCCGAGCCGTAACCCGAATCCTTCACGCCGCCGAACGGCGTTTCCGGCAGGGCGAGGCCGTGGTGGTTGATCGACAGCATGCCGGTTTCCACGTCGTCGGAGAGTGCCGCCGAAGTCGCGCTCGAACGCGTGTAGGCATACGCGGCGAGACCGTACGGCAGACGGTTCGCTTCGGCGATCGCGTCCTTGTAGCTCGAGAAACGCGAGATCGGCGCGATCGGGCCGAACGGCTCTTCGTTCATGATGCGCGCCGAAAGCGGCACGTCGGTGAGCACGGTCGGCGCGAAGAAGTAGCCTTCGCGGCCCACGCGTTCACCGCCCGTCAGCACCTTCGCGCCCTGTTCGCGCGCGTCGGCGACGAGCCGTTCCATTGCCGCGAGGCGGCGGTCGTTTGCGAGCGGGCCCATCTGCACGCCGTCTTCGAGACCGTTGCCGACCTTGATCGCGCGCGTCGTCGCGACGAAGTGCTCGACGAACTCGTCGTAGGCGGCGTCTTCCACCATGAAGCGCGTGGGCGAGATGCAGACCTGCCCCGCGTTGCGGAACTTGGCGCTCGCGAGCAGCTTCGCGGCGCGCGGCACGTCGGCGTCGGCGAACACGATGGCCGGGGCGTGGCCGCCCAGTTCCATCGTGGCGCGCTTCATGTGCTCGCCGGCCTTCGAGGCGAGTAGCTTGCCCACCGGCGTCGAGCCCGTGAACGAGATCTTGCGGATCGCCGGATGCGCGATCAGGTACGACGACACTTCCGAAGGCACGCCGAACACGAGGTTCAGCACGCCTGCGGGCAGGCCCGCGTCGGCGAACACCTTCACGAGTTCGGCGCAGCTGGCCGGCGTTTCTTCCGGTCCCTTGAGCACGACGGTACAGCCCGAGGCGAGCGCCGCCGACACCTTGCGCACGGCCTGGTTGAGCGGGAAGTTCCACGGCGTGAACGCGGCGACCGGGCCCACCGGCTCGCGCGTGACGATCTGGCGAACGGCGTCCGAGCGCGACGGGATCACGCGGCCATAGGTGCGGCGGCCTTCTTCGGCGAACCAGTCGATCGTGTCGCCGCCCGCGAGCGTTTCGAGCTTCGCTTCGCCAAACGGCTTGCCCTGCTCACGCGTCATGATCGCGGCGATGTCGTCGGCGCGATCGCGCAGCAGTTGCGCGGCGCGGCGCATGAGCTTGCTGCGTTCGAGCGGCGAGACCTTGCGCCATTCGCGGAAGGCGCGCTCGGCTGCGGTGGCGGCATCGGAAAGGTCCTGCTCGCTCGCGAGGCTCAGGCGGCCGATTTCCGCTTCGGTCGCGGGGTCGATCACAGCGATCGTCTTCGCGCCGGCGCGCCATGCGCCGTCGATGTAGATCTGGGTGTTGGGATAGGGCTTCACGCTGGAACTCATGATGGGACGATCCTTTTCAACGGTTCAACGACAGGCTCTCGCCGCGCGCGCGGCAATGCGCGCAGGCGGGAGCCGGAAAATGCGGAGCGCCCATTGTGCCACTGGATCGCAGTTGCTGCAGGGCGTGAAAAAGGAAAGGGCCAACGTCTGGAGACATTGGCCCTTTTTAACCCACAGTATGAGAATGAACGGATCAATCTAGAAAATTCGGATCAAAATTCGAGCGTTGCGTTGGCAACGAAGGTGCGCGTGGCGGACGGCATCACGTAATAGCCCCACGCCGCGGTCCAGTAACGGCGGTTGAACAGGTTGTTCACGCCCGCACGCAGTGTGACGTCCTTGCCGGCCACCTGCGTTTCGTATTTCGCGCTCAGATCCCACGTCGTATAGGCGGGGACGAACTGCGTGTTCGCGGCATCGACGGCCATATTGCCGACATATTTGCCGCCGAACGCGACCGTGAGCGCGCGCAGGTACGACGGGTTGTATTCCACGCGGGCCGTGAGCGTGAAGCGTGGCGTGGCGTACACGCGCTTGCCCTCCACGCTCGGGTCGTCCACGTCCACGGCCTTCGCGTCCAGCCACATCACGCCGCCCAGCACGCGCCAGTCGTTGGCGAGTTGCAGCCAGCCGCTCGCGTCCACGCCGTCGTAGCGCTTCGTGCCGCTCTGCACGAAGACGTTCGCCGTATTGGTGTACTCGTAGCCCTGATCGACGCGGAACAGCGCGAGGTTGGCGCCCCAGTCGCGATGGTCGGCCTTGAAGCCCACTTCATATTGCTTGCTCTTGAGCGGGCCGTAGGTCTGCGGATAGTTGACGTTCGTGTTGCTCGCCGCGCCGCCTTGCTGCAGGCCTTCGACATAGCTCGCATAGAGCGTCGAATTCGGGTCGAGCTTGAACATGAGCGCGGCGGTTGGCGTGACCGGGTTCGCGCTATAGCTCGACGCCTGCGACTGATCGGGGTTGTAGGTAGTGTCGCGGAACTGCGTATAGCGCAGACCGAGCAGCGCGGAGAGGCGCGAAGTGAGTTGCACGGTGTCGCTCGCATAGAGCGCGGTTTGCGTGGTGATCTCGTGGCGGTACAGGTTCTCGCCGATATGCACCGCGTCGTTCGTGAGCAGCGTGCTGCCGTAGATGTTGCCGATGCCGAGGGAATAGCCGTCGTTCCAGCCTTCGCTGTTGTCGTATTCGTTTTGCTGGCTCTGATAGCTTGCGCCCACCACCACGTCGTGCTTGAACGGACCGGTGTTGAACTTGCCCTGCACGTTCGCATCGACGTTTTGATAGAAGTAGCGCGTCAACGCGGCATACAGCGTGTTGTAGTAATCGCCCTGCGTGTTGAAGACGGAGAGCAGGCTGTCCGAGTTGTAGCGGTTTTCCTTGGCGAAACGGTACTTGATATTCGCGTGCCAGTTCTCCGAGAAGCGATAGTCGAGCCCGGTGCCGAACGAGGCGATCTCCGTTTCGTACCAGTTTTGCGGCTGCGTGAGCTGGCGCGTGACTTTGCTCGCGTCGGGAATGCCCAGCGGATTGCCGTTCTCATCGGAGCCAAAGTAGATGCCGAACAGCGTGCCGGTGGTCTTGCGCTTCTGGTAGAACGCGTCGACCGTCCACGTGAGGTCCGGCGTGATGCGATAGTCGAGCGCAAGCGATGCCACCTGGCGGCGCACGTGACCATTCGCTTCGGCGGTGTTGCCGTCTTCGTTCACGAGATTGAGGCGATAGCCGAACTGCTTGTCCGGGCCGAAGCGGCCGCCCAGGTCGATCTTTTGGCTAAACACCCCCGCCGACTGATAGCCGATCGAGAAGCTGCGGTACGGGTCGTCGGTCGGGCGCTTGAGCACGTAGTTGACGATGCCGCCCGGGTTGCTGAAGCCGTACATGAAGCCCGAAAGCCCCTTGAGCATCTCGACCTGCTCGAACTGTTCGAGTGAAAGCTCGGTGTCCCACGAGGGGAAGTTCTGGCCGTCCACCTTCACGCCGTTGAGCATGTCGACCGGCAGGCCGCGGATGCTGAACGCCGAGTTTTCGCCGGTCATGTTGTTGCCGACATCGGTCACGGCCGGGTCGTACTTGAAGAGGTCGTTGGCCGTTGAGGCGAGGCGATCCTTGCCTTCCTCCGTCGTCACCACGTTGGTCGAGAACGGCGTGTCCACCTGCCTGCGGTTGCCGAGCGCGCCCGCGCTCACGCGATCGGGCGAGGCCGCCTGACTGTCGCGCGCGGCGCTGACCTTGACGGTCGGCAGGGCCTGGGTGCTCCCGCTTTGCGTGCTGTCTTGCGCTTGCGCCTGGGCATTTTCCTGCGCCCAGCCGGACGTGGAAAGCGTGGTGAGCGTGACGCCGACACTCACCAGCAGCGCGGCACTGAGTTGCGCACGGCGAGCAAGCGGAGCGCATGAACGGAAACGAGCGGTGTCGAGACGGGAGCGGCGGGCGGCGGCAGGATTGTGCATGTTCTTCTGATGGATTGAGCGCGACAGATGCGGCGAAAAGGTGGTCTTGATGTGTAACTGCCTTGAAAGCGCTCGAAATCGTAATGCAAATGATTCGCATCTACAACAAAAAGCATAAAGCCACCCGTAAGGTTGCGAAATTGCCGCATCTTGAGGCGCGATTCCTTGCGCTTACGGCGCTTTTATGCGTTTCGGACGGGCCGGCCCAACCACAATGCCTGGGGAGACTGGCAAAAAAAAAGCGGCGCCCGAAGGCGCCGCAACCAGGGAAACAGAAAAGAAATCGTAAGGACGTGACTTGCGTTGGGCTCAGCTCAGCTTCGTGACCGGTGCGACGGCCGCGGGGTCGCTGATGCTCGGCCGGCCGTTCTCGATGTGTCCGGCGAAGCGCCAGGCGAACGTCGCATCGTCGCGGCTCGTGACCGTGAGGTCATACCAGTGATGGCTCGAAGCGAGGATCCAGGGTTCCTCGATGAACCCGCCCGCCGGTACGACCACGTTGCGCTCGTGTGCGCCATAGGCGTTGTCGGTCACGTTGAGGTGCGCGACGCTAGTGCCGGCGTTCGTGAACTTGAGGAAGAGATTGCCGTTGGCCACGTCGTAGTGCGCGGTCACGGCAGGCGCCGGTGCGCGGCCGGACTTGCCCGGACCCGATTGCGCGGCCGTGCCCGCGAAGCGGCGCAGGAAGCCGTTCGGGCCATGCACCTCGAACGCGTAGACGCCGTTCGTCACGCTCAGATCCCACGTGTCGTCGAGCGCCTTGCCGGCTTCCACCGTATAGCGCCACGGGCCGTCGCTGCGGTTCGTGCCGTACACGTAGAAGTGCGCGCCCTGACGGCCCTTGTTCGCGAACGTGATCGAGAGCGTGTTGTTCTGCGCGGTGGGCTTCGCGTTCACATGAAGCTCGTAGGGCAGCGCGCGCGCGTAGCGCACGCCGGGCTCCTGCGCGTCGATCGGCAGCGGCGTGGCCGGCACGGTGGGCGCCGAGTTGGCCGAGCACTGGTTGTCGGCGAGCGTCATGTAGTTGCTCGTATCCGGCAGCGTGGGCATCGTGGCGTCGGGCGTGCGGAAGTCGAAGCACGTGGTGAGGTCGCCGCACACCGCACGGCGCCACGCCGTGATGTTGGGCTCCTGCACGCCGAATCGCGCCTCGATGAAGCGGATCACCGACGTGTGGTCGAACACCTGCGAGCACACGAAGCCGCCCTTGGTCCACGGCGAGACGACCGTCATCGGCACGCGCGGCCCGAGGCCATAGGGCAGGCCGTCGGCGGTGTACTTGCCGCCGCGCAGCGGGTTGACCACGTTATGGATCTCGCCGTCCACGCTCACCGTCGACTTGCCCTGCGTGGACGTCGTGGGCGGCTGCGGCGGCACGATATGGTCGAAGAAGCCGTCGTTCTCGTCATACATGATGAAGAGCACGGTCTTGCTCCACACGTCGGGGTTCGACGTCAGCGCTTCGATGATCTGCGAGGTGTATTCCGCGCCATAGGCCGGCGTGTACTTCGGGTGCTCCGAGAACGCCGCGGGCGGCAGCAACCACGAGACTTGCGGCAAATTGTTCTGGAGTACGTCGTTTTTCAGGTCGGCGATGGTGCGCACCGTTTGCGCGCGCTGGTAGAGCGCCGAGCCGGGCTGCGCGTTGATGAAGTTCGCGAAGTTCTGCAGGATGTTCGTGCCGTAGTTGCCGTTCAGCGGGTCGCTGCCGTTCGTGCCCTGCTGATAGATCTGCCAGGAAATGCCGGCGGCCTGCAGGCGCTCGGGGTAGGTCGTCCACGAAAGCAACTGGTAGGTGGGCGGCACGTCGCCGTCAACGAAGTCGTTGTTGTCGAGCAGCGGGCCGCCCATCGTGCCGGTCGGATCGACCATGCCTGTCATGAGATACGAGCGGTTCGGGTGCGTCGGGCCCGGCAGCGAGCAGAAGTAGTTGTCGCACACCGTGAAGGCATCGGCCAGCGCGTAGTGGAACGGAATGTCCGCGCGCAGGTAATAGCCCATCGTCATGTCGGTCTTGTACTGCGGCCACTGGTTGTACAGACCGTTGTTGATCGCGTACTGAGTGGGGTACCACGAGTGGTCGAGGTCGCCCACGCATTGCGCGCTCGTCTTGAACGTGTCGAGGTGGAACGGCAGCACGGGCTTCGTGGCATCTTCCTTCGACGGCTGATACCACACCGGCAGGCCGCCCGGCAGCGGAATCGGCAGACGGTCGTTATAGCCGCGCACGCCGCGCATATGGCCGAAGTAGTGGTCGAACGAACGGTTCTCCTGCATGAACACGACGATGTGCTCGACATCGCGGATCGTACCGGTGCGCGAATTGGCCGGAATGGCCAGCGCATTGCGGATCGATTCGGGAAGAACGGTCATCGCTGCGGCGGCGGCGCCCGACTGCGCGACGGTCTGCAGGAAACGGCGACGGCTGTTTGACGTCATTGTTGCTCACCTTTCTGCTTGAGGTTGGAGTGTCGTGCCGGACGGTGTACTGGCACAGGTGCACACAGGGTGCAGTGCTTCAATGGCTGGACGTTGCTGAACTGCTGGAGTCGTTGCCGTTGCTGGCCTGGGTCTGCGCGCTGTCGCCAGGCGCGTAACTCATGACCGGCGTGACCTGGTCGCTGTCGGCGGCAACGCTGGCCTGCGCGCCTTGCACGGGGTCGTTCGCCGTGTTCGTGGCGGGTGCCGCGTTCGCGCCGTATGCGGGTATCGCGCTCGGGTTCGCCGAAGCGTTCGCGGACGTGTTCATTGAGCCGTTCGCCGACGTGTTCGTGTCGGGCGTTGGCAACGGCGTGATGCGAGCGCTATTCGCCAATGGCGATTGCGATGTCGCCGCGGCGCTCTGGTTTTCCGATGCATCCGGCGTCGACGAAGCCGCCGACGAGCCGTAGCCCGGGCCGCATGCATCGAGCATGATGGTTGCGAGTACAACGATAGCCGCGGTCGACAGGGTTGTCGACGCGCGGTTGGGACGGCGTATTCTCATGTGCGCATCCGTTCTGTGGGGATGGGTCGCGCACAGTTTCGCCGTCGATGAAGAAAGAATTGTGAAGCCGCGCGAAAACGTTTGCGAGCGACGAATTTCCTCTGCAAACGTGCTGCGCGAAAATCATTCGCCGTCGATTGGCAGCTAACGAAACGCTTTCACTTTGCGGGGCCGTTTTCGTGAGCGGGACGCAGTACGTCAGTCGCGCGATGCGGCATCTCGACCTGATCGATCAGGAACACTTCGCCGCGCGAGTGCTCCGCGCGCAGCGGCAGGATCGCCTGATAGCTGCTTGAGCGATACCATGCGCGCGCGAGCTCGCGGCTCGCGAACTCGATCATGATGAGATCGCCGGAAAACATTCCCTCGAGCCGTTCGACGCGCCCGCCATGAATGATGAAGCGGCCGCCGAAAGGCTCGAGCGTGGCGTCGATCTTCTCCAGGTATTCGACGATGGCGGGGCAAGGTTCGACGTCGCGCAGATGGGCAATGGCATAGGCGGTCATGGCAGGTCTCGTGAGCGTGAAAGGGTGGGCCGACGCTTGCGAGAATAGGGCGCGCCGCGCAGGGAATCGATTACCTGGGAGGTAATGTGGCGCGCTGCACCGGGCTTAGGCCGAAGGCGTGCCGCGGGGTAAAATACGTGACATCCGCAGTCCGGATCGAGACGTTTTCGCTTTTCGCCACCGCCGCCATGAACCCGTCACCCGAGAACAAACCCGCGCGCAAGCCGCCGCCCACGTGGCTGCTGAATACCCTCACGGCGCTCGTGGGTGTGCTCACGCTCGCGCTGGGTATCGGCTGGCTCGTCTACAAGTGGGTGGTCGACATGGAGGTTCCGTACTTCGCCATTCCGCTCGTGATGTGCGTGCCGGTGATCGTCGCCGTGGCGTTTCGCAACATCTGGGACTGAGGCGCGCGAGCGCCTTTCTCATTTCCCGAATTCGCCAACCTCGTTTCAAACGCCGAAGCGCTCCGCGCACGCCTCGCGCACACGCTCCACAACGGCGCTCCACGCTTCGTTCATGCGCTGGCGGAACAGGCGCATCGTGCCTGGATACCACGGCGAATCTTCGCGCTCGTGCATCCAGCGCCAGTCCAGGTCGTATTGCGGCAGCAGCACCCAGCACGGCTTGCCGAGCGACGCCGCCAGATGCGCGGTGGACGTATCCACGCAAATCACGAGATCGAGCTGCGCGATGATCGCCGCGGTATCGACGAAATCGCCCACATCGCTGCCGAGGTGCAGCAGCGGCAGGCTCGCAGGCGGATTTTGCGCTTCGTCTTCGCCTTGACCTTTTTGCAGGCTCACGAACTGCACCCCCGGCAGGTTCCAGAGCGGCGCGAGCGCGGCAAGCGTTGGCAGCGAGCGATGGGCGTCGTTGAAATGCTTCGGGTTGCCCTTCCAGACGATGCCGATGCGCGGGCCCGGCGCGAGCGTGGCGAGGCGCGCGCCCCAGTGTTCGACGAGCGCGGGCTCCGGCGTACAGGCGAGCGGCGCGGGGATCGTCTGAAGCGTCGTGCCCAGAAGGTGAGGCACGCTGATCGGGCTTACCCAGCAGTCGAACTGGCCGGCCGCTGCCGCGCCGGCTTCATGGTCGATCACGGCATCGATGCCTTCCACGCCGCGAAAGAGCCGGTGCAGGGGCGGCTGGCAGGCGAACGTGACGTGCGCCGCGCCCTGCGCCTTGAGCACGCGCGCATAACGCCCGAATTGCAGCATGTCGCCGAGGCCGTCTTCCTGCCACAGCAACAGCGACCTGCCCGCGAGCGGCTCGCCCTGCCAGGCCGGGCACTGCAGCAGACGTTGCGTCGCGTGATGCACGAAGCCGGGCATGGTATAGCGGCATTCGTAGCGCGCGAAGCCTTCCTCGAAGCGGCCCATGCTGATGAGCAGCGTGGCGAGACGGAATTTCGCGTCGCCGTATTCGGGGTTCGCGTCGAGCGCGCGGCGGTAGCCGGCCTCCGCTTCGTCGAGCCGGCCGTACTCCTTGAGCAGACTCGCGATATTGAAGTGCGCCTCGGCGAAATCGGGCCGTACGGCCACGGCCTCGTGGAGCACGTCGAGCGCTTCGCCGCGGCGCCCTAGCGCCATCAGCACGCAGGCAAGATTGTTATATGCCTCCACGCGGCCCGGCAGGCGGCGCAGCGTCTCGCGATACGCCGCTTCGGCCTCGGGCAGCCGCTCGAGCGTATGCAGCGCGACGCCGAGGTTGTAGTGCGCCTCGGTGTGGTTCGGCGCGAGCACGAGCACCTGGCGAAAGGCGGCTTCCGCCTCGGGCACGCGCTTGAGGTCGGTGAGTACGCAACCGAGGTTGTTGAGCGCATCCACGAAATTGGGGCGAATCTGCAGCGCAAGGCGTGCCGCAAGTTCGGCTTCCGTGAGCTTGCCGGACGCCTTGAGCAGCATGGCGAGATTGTTGAGCGCCTCCGGATACTGCGGCTGGATCAGCAGGGCCTGGCGAAAGGCCTCTGCGGCGTCGTCGCCGCGCGCCTGATCCCGCAGCAGCGCGCCCAGCGCGTTGTACGCCTTCGAATGGCGCGCATTCGCCGCGATGGCGGCGCGAAACGCGCTTTCGGCTTCTGCGTGGCGGCTTTGTCCTTGCAGCAGGAGGCCGAGGTTGTAGTGGGCGTCGGCGTGGGCCGGGCAGTGCGCGAGCACGGCGCGAAAGGTCGCTTCGCTTTCAGCGTGGCGCGTCTGGCGCTGCAGGACGACGCCCAGGTTGCTGCGCGCGTCGGCGTCGGCGGGCGTGAGGCTCAGCAGCCGTTCATAGAGCGCCTGGGCTTGATCGAGTACGCCGAGCGCCGCAAAGAGCGCGGCGAGCCCGCTGTACGCCTGCGCGTAGTCCGGCTTTGCCGCGAGGCAGCGCATCCAGAGCGCCTGGGCGCGCGCCGCGTCGCCCGTGCCCATCGCGCTGAGGGCCGCGAGATGGAGTGCGGGGGCGCGCGTCGCGTCGTCCGGCGGCTGGCCGATGTGCGGGTCGAGCAAGGCGAGCGCATCGGCGAAGCGGTGGGTTTCGCAGAGCGCATTGGCTTCGCGCAGGATGTCGTCGAGGGGGGGCGCGAGGGGCGTCGTCATGGTCAACTGTGGAAATCGTCGGGGCCGGTGCGCGGCGCCAGGGCGACACGAACAATGGGGCAGTGTCGAGCTTACGATAGCTCGCGCGGAGGCAACGTCGCGAACTGAGCGCATACGTTGCCGTTATTCAACCGATGAAGCGTGGCGGCCGGGCAAGCCTTGCAGAGGGCTTGCAGGCGGGCGCGGGCGTGGGTGCGCCGTGAGGCGCGCCGTTTTGCGCGCGCAGGCATATCGATGTGGCGATTTCTTCGTGGCGCCCGGCCGCCGCGGGCAAGAGAATCAGCCGGGTCCTTTTCTCGCGTGCAACGCCTGTCACCATGAGCCAACCTGCTGGAACACGGCGCGGTCATCTGCGCCTCGGCGCTTTTCTCTATCCCACTGGCCACCATATCGCGGCGTGGCGGCACCCGCATGCGAACGCCAACGCGGGCAGCGATTTTCGCCACTACGTCGAACTGGCGCGCATTGCGGAAGCCGCGAAATTCGATCTGATCTTTCTCGCAGACGGGTCGGGTACACGCGGCGACAACGCCGACTTCCTGAGCCGCACCGCGCACAGCTATGTCGCGCAGTTCGAGCCGATCACGCTGCTTTCGGCGCTCGCGGCTGTCACGGATCACATCGGCCTCGTCGGCACGGCTTCCACGACCTTCAACGAGCCGTATCACATCGCGCGCAAGTTCGCTTCGCTCGATCACATCAGCGGCGGGCGCGCCGGCTGGAATCTCGTCACGTCGTCGAGCGAGCACGAGGCGCGCAACTTCGGCTTCGACGAGCATCTCGCGCATGCCACGCGCTACGAGCGCGCCGCCGAATTCGCCGATGTCGTGGAAGGCCTGTGGGACAGCTGGGACGACGACGCTTTCCTGCACGACAAAGCCGCCGGCCGCTTCTTCGATCCTGCGAAGCGCCATGTGCTCGCGCATCGCGGCGAATTCTTCAAGGTGCGCGGGCCGCTGAACGTGGCGCGCGCGCCGCAGGGGCGGCCCGTGGTCGTGCAGGCGGGCTCTTCGGAGGCAGGCAAGGCGCTGGCCGCGCGCACGGCCGAGGTGATCTTCACCGCGCAGCAGAGGCTGGAAGACGCCGTGGCGTTCTACGCCGACGTGAAAGGCCGCATGGCGCAATACGGGCGCGGCCCGGGCGATCTGAAGATCATGCCGGGCGTGATGCCGATTGTCGGACGCACCGAGGCCGAGGCGCGCGAGAAGTTCGAGGCGCTGCAGGCGTTGATCGATCCGGCGGTGGGGCTCGCCATGGTGTCCACGTTGACGGGCGGCTTCGATCTATCGGGCTACCCGCTCGACGGCCCGATTCCCGATCTGCCGGAAACCAATGCGAGCAAGAGCCGCCAGGCGCTCACGCTGACGCTCGCGCGGCGCGAAAACCTGACGCTGCGCCAGTTGTACCTGCGCGTGGCGGGCGCGCGCGGGCACTGGCAACTCGTGGGGACGCCAGAGCAGATTGCCGATGCGCTGGAAGCGCGTTTCGTGAACTACGGCGCGGACGGCTACAACATCATGCCCGCGCTGCTGCCCGACTCGCTGACCGATTTCGTCGAACTCGTGCTGCCTGAATTGCGGCGGCGCGGACTTTTTCGCAGCGAGTACGAGGGGCGCACGCTGCGCGAGCATCTCGGCTTGAAGCGACCGGGCTCGCGACATGTGCGTGAAGAGGCGCTCGAGTCGGGCGTTTGAGGCCGTTCGCTACGTTCGGCGGCCCGCATGCGCACCATCATCACGGCACCAGCACCTGCCGCCCGACCACCTTGCCCTGCACGAGCGCTTCGAACGCCTCGTTGATTTCCGTGAGCGGCCGCGTGGAGACTGGCGAGGGCTGCATCTTGCCTTCGCGCATCAGCGTCACGAGTTCGCGCAACTCGGGCAGCGTGCCCACGTAGCTGCCCTCGATCTTCAGCGGCCGCATCGGGATGATGGGCAGCGAGAGCGTGAGGTCGCCGCCCATCAGGCCGACGATCACCACGTGGCCTCCGCGCGCGCACGAGTCGAGCGCGAGCTTGACGGTGGGCGTCGCGCCCACGAGGTCTAGCACCGCGCGTGCGCCGCCGCCCGTTGCCGCGACGACCTGCTGCACAGCGTCGTCCGCGCGCGCGTCGATCGCCGCGAGCGCGCCCGCCGCGAGCGCGGCTTCGCGCTTGGCAGGGTCCACGTCCACGACGATCGCGCCTTGCGCGCCCATCGCCTTGAGCACTTCGAGCGCCATCATGCCGAGGCCGCCCGCGCCGATCATGACCACGGGGCCTTCGTGGATGCGCGCTCCGAACTTCTTCACCGCCGAATACGTCGTCACGCCCGCGCAGGCGAGCGGCGCGGCCTTCACGGGATCGAGGCCGGCGAGATCCACGAGATAGCGCGGATGCGGCACGATCACGTAGTCGGCGAAGCCGCCGTCGCGCAGCACGCCGAGCGACTGCGGCTTCGCACAGATGTTCTCCTCGCCGCGTTGGCAGGCCGCGCATTCGCCGCAGCCGATCCACGGATGCACGACCGCCGACGTGCCCGCTGCGAGCGCTTCTGCTACGGCCTGAGCATCGGGGCCGAGCGTCACGACTTCGCCGCAGATTTCATGGCTCGGCGTGAGCGGCAGCTTGATGCCGCGGTCGGCGAGCGAGAGCTTCTTGCCGCCGCCCAGGTCGTAATAGCCTTCCCAGATGTGCAGATCGGAGTGGCACAGGCCCGCGGCCTTCACGCGCAGCAAGACTTCGGTGCCCTTGGGCTCGGGCACGTCGCGCTCGACCAGTTCGAGCGGCTTGCCATGATGGATAACGCAGTAACAGCGCATTTGCATCGATGTCTCCGTGAGTGTTGTGTACGACGGTCAGGCACGGCCAGGCGATTGCAGCGTCTTCGCATCATAGCGGATGGGTCAGAAATTCGTCCGGTCGTTCTATTCATTCCTGCGCGCTGGTTTTGTCGGGGGCCGAAACGGGTATCATGCGTATATCGTTGCATAGCTAACTATATTGGGTTATCCTCTGCGCATGTTCGAACATTGCCTTTACTTCAACACCACGGCGCTCGCGCGGCGTCTCGAGCGCGAATGGGCGGAAGCCTTCGAACGCTTCGAACTCACGCCGCCGCAGGGTTTCATGCTGCGCGCCGTGCTGGAGCATCCCGGTTCGCCGCAGCGCGAACTGGCGGATCTGCTTTCCATCGCGCGGCCCACGGCCACGCGCGTGCTCGACGGTCTCGAGGCGCGCGGCTATGTGGAGCGCCAACGCACGGAGGGCGACGGCCGCGAAGTGGCGATCGTGCCCACGGCGCAGGCCATCGCGATTCGCGAGGCGCTCAATGCCGCGAGCGCGACAGTCGCGAGCCGCCTGAAGCGCGCGCTTGGCGGCGAGGCGTTTGTCGATACGGTGTCGCGTCTGCGCACGGCGCGCGCGACGTTGGGCTGAAGCAGTGGGGCTCGCGCCGTGTGCAGCGTCAGGGCCTTAAAGCAGGGGCATTAACGAGTTGGGAGTTGCATCATGCGGCGCATCGGCGCTTTTTGTATTTCAACCTGGCTTGCGGCCGCGGTTCTTTTTATCGGGCGCCATTCGGTGCCGTTGATCGCGCTGAGCGGCGTGATCGTGTTCGCCGGCTTCGATCTTTTTCGTCCTGATTCAGGCGACCAGTAACACAGTGCTGCGAGCGCCGCGCGTAGCACGCGGCGCTCGCGTCCCTCACATCACATCTCTTCGGCCCACGACATGCTCTCGCGCGCGAGCAGCGCCGACGATGCCGCCGGCCCGAACGTGCCCGCCGTATAGGTGCGCGGGCGATCGTTCAGTTCCTTCCAGCCGTTGAGAATCGGCTCGACCCACGTCCATGCGGCTTCCAGTTCGTCACGGCGCATGAAGTGCGTGAGACGGCCGCGAATCACGTCGATCAGCAAGCGCTCGTAGGCTTCTGCGCGGCGCTCGGGAATAGCCTGCTGCAGGTCGAGATTCAGGCTCACAGGCAGCATGTTCATGCCGCTGCCCGGTTCCTTCGCGAGCATCTGCAACTGGATCGACTCTTCCGGCTGAAGCTGGATCACGAGACGGTTGCCGTAATTGCGCGGACCGCTCGGGAAGATCGAGAACGGCAGATCCGCGAATTCGATCACGATCTCCGACTGGCGCTTCTGCAGGCGCTTGCCCGTGCGCAGGAAGAACGGCACGTTGGCCCAGCGCCAGTTGTTGATGTGCGCGCGCAAGGCAACGAAGGTTTCGTTCTTGCTGTCTGCCGGCACGTTTTCTTCTTCCAGATAGCCCCTCACCGGCTGGCCGTCCACGGCGCCGGCCGCGTACTGGCCGCGCACGGTGTCGCGCGCGATATCGGCCAGCGACATGGGGCGCAGCGAGCGCAGCACCTTGAGCTTTTCGTCGCGCACGGCGTCCGGGTCGAGCGAAACGGGCGGCTCCATCGCCACGATGCAGAGCAGTTGCAGCAGGTGGTTCTGCACCATGTCGCGCAGCGCGCCGGTGTGATCGTAGAAGCCCGCGCGGCTGCCCACGCCCACGGTTTCCGCCACCGTGATCTGCACGCTGCGGATGTACGGCGCCTGCCACAGCGGCCCGAAGATCGGATTGCCGAAGCGCAGCACCATCAGGTTCTGCACCGTTTCCTTGCCCAGATAGTGGTCGATCCGGTAGATCTGCGATTCCCCGAAATGCCGGCCCACCGACTCGTTGATCTCCTGCGCCGAGGCGAGATCGTGGCCGAGCGGCTTTTCGAGCACGACGCGCGAACTGCTGTCGAGGAGACCGCCCGCCGAGAGGTTGTCGCAAATCGTCGTGAACAGTTCGGGCGACGTGGAGAGGTAGAACACACGCAGCGCATGCTCGCGCGATGCCGCCTTCAGGTGCGCGTAAGAGGCGGGATCGTTCACGTCGATGATCGCGTACTGGAACAGGTTCAGATAGCGGTCCCACGCTTGCGCGTCGAACGCTTTCGCGTCGATGAACGGACGCGACTGCTCTTCCATGAACTTGCGATAGTCGTCGATCGTCCAGTTCTTGCGGCCCACGGCGATGATGCGCGTTTCCGGCGGCAGGTTGCCGTGCAGGTGCGCCATGTAGAGCGCGGGCAGCAGTTTGCGCGCGGCCAGGTCGCCTCCGCCGCCGAAAATGATCATGTCGACGGGCTGTTCGGGCAAGGCTTGGGCAGGCTGATTCGTCATGGCAGGTCGGAGGTGACGCGCGCTCGGGTAACGATGTTGGGCACGACCGTTAGACCGTTGGCGCGCGGTTGCAGAACCCGCACCCGTCGCAAGAGCGGGGCGCGGCGAAAACGCTAATGGTGCATGGTTTCGCGCGAGTTTGCACGCATGGCGCGAACGAGGCGTGGCGCGAGACTGCTTCGCGGATAAACCGACCGGTCGTTCATGCATGCATCGCGTGGCATTCGGCTGATCCTTAACCGAGCCCCGGTACCGACACGCCGAAGGTCACGAGCACCAGCGCGAGATTGAGCGAGAGCACCGCGACCGCGCCCGCCACGGCTCCCGCGGCCGTGAGCGCGCGATTACGATGCGTCCCCATCACGTCGCGGCGGCACGTGAACCACACGAGCGCGGCCATCGGGAACGGCAGGGCAAGGCTCAGCACGACCTGGCTCATGACGAGCGCCTCGGTGGCGTTCACGCCGAGTGCCACCACGACGAAGCTCGGCACCATCGTCACCGCGCGGCGCAGCCAGAGTGGAATGCGAAAGTTTACGAAGCCCTGCATGATCATCTGTCCCGCGAGCGTGCCCACCACGGAACTCGAAATGCCGGAGGCGATCAGCGAGACGAGGAAGATGCTGGCGGCCGCCGCGCCCAGCAGCGGCGCAAGCGTGCGGTAGGCCGTCTCGATCTCGGCGACATCCGCATAGCCCTGGTGGAACGCGCCGGAGGCCATCACCACCATCGCCATGTTGATGAGCCCGGCCACCGAAAGCGCGACCACGACCTCGACGTTAGAAAACTTCACGAGGCGCTTGCGCTCGGCGTCGTTGCGCGCGAGCACGCGCGCCTGGGTGAGCCCCGAGTGCAGAAAGAGCGTGTGCGGCATGACCGTTGCGCCAATGATGCCCACCGCGATCGTCACGGCTTGCGCGTCGGGCAGGCGTGGCGTGGCGAGGTGGCGCAGCAGGCTCGGCCACTCGATCGGCGTGATGAAAAGCTCCAGAACATAGCAAATGCCGATCACGCTCACGAGCGCGCCGATCAGGAGTTCGAGCGGCCGGAAGCCCGCGCGCTGGAGAAATAGCAGCGCGTAAGTGATGACGGCCGTCACCGCCATGCCCACGAGCAGTGGCAGATGAAAGAGAAGCGCAAGGCCGATTGCGCCGCCGAAAAACTCGGCGAGGTCGGTGGCCATGGCGGCGATCTCGCTCACGATCCACATGAGCCACACGATCGGCGCGGGCAGGCTGTCGCGGCACAGTTCGGCGAGATTGCGCCCCGTGGCAATGCCGAGCTTCGCGGAAAGCCCCTGAAACAGCATGGCGATGACGTTGGCGAGCAGCACGACCCACAACAGCGCGTAGCCGTAGCGCGCACCGGCCTGGATGTTGGTCGCGATATTGCCGGGGTCGATATAGGCGACGGAGATGACCACGGCCGGACCCGCAAGCGGCAGCAGAAGGGCGGCGCCGCGGCGGCGTCCTTCCAGTGCTTCGCGCACCGCGGCGGCCGTGCTGCGGGTGAGGCCGTCAGGTGCGCGCAAGCCGGTGTCCGCGCTATCTGCGCGGTCGTCGCGGGCGCGATGATCCATGCAACTTCTCGCACGAGAAAGAGTCTGTATGCCCAGCCCATCGCCATGACCCTCGCGCGGAGCGTATGCAAATGCGGCAACTGCGGCAAATAAAGCAAATGCGTTGCACAGGCGTCATCGGAATCGGGTCCTCATGCGTTAAGCAGGCAAACCGCGCGCCTGCCTTGGCGCTATCTCAGCACAAACTGGCGCGGCGCGCCTTCGCTGCTCTCTTTCCCTTACGAAATGCCTGAATTCCCGATCTTTGCGTTTACACCGGTCCGTATGAAAAAACCGTTCGCGACTGCGCTGCTGATGGGCGGCCTCGCGTGGGGCGCGCTCGCCCACGCCGACGACAAGGTCATCGTGCTCGACTCGGGCGAGGCGAAGCTCTCGCTCATCGATCAAGCGAGCCGTACCGTGGTCGCCACCGAGCCCACGGGCAAGGAACCGCATCACCTGATGATCACGCCCGATGGCAAGTCGCTCATCGTCGCCGATTCGGTGTCGAACGACCTGCTGTTCCTCGACCCGCATACGGGGCAGATTCAGCGCCGCCTGGAAGGCATTGAAGATCCGTATCAGCTCGGCTTCTCGCCCGACCGCAAATGGTTCGTGACCGCGGGCCTGCGGCTCGACCGCGTGGACGTCTACCACTACGACGGCCAGAATCTCACGATCGCGAAGCGCATTCCGCTTGCGAAAACGCCGAGCCACATCACGTTCGCCTCCGACAATAAAACGGCGTTCGTCACGCTGCAGGACACGGGTGAAGTGGCCGCGATCGATCTGCCGACGCAAACGGTGCTCTGGAAGCTGCAAGTGGGCAACACGCCCGCGGGCCTGTGGATGACGCCCGGCGACAAATACCTGCTCGTCGGCATGACGGGCGAGGACAACGTGGCCGTGGTGGACTGGCACAACCGCACGGTCGTGAAAAAGATCCAGACCGGCCGCGGCGCGCACAACTTCCGCAATCTGGACGATGGCAAACATATCGCCGTGTCGAATCGCGTGGAGAGCACGATCAGCATTCTCGACTACACGACGCTCACCAAAGTTGCCGACATCACGGGCCTGCGTCCCGGTCCCGACGACATGGAACTTTCGGCAGACAAGCGTTACCTTTGGGTGACGTTCCGCTTCGCGAAGCACGTGGGCATCATCGATCTGAACACGCGCAAGCTGATCGATACGATCGCGGTGGGCCGCTCGCCGCACGGCATCTACTTTGCGAACAGCGCGCCGGTGTACGCGCCGAACCCGGATTGATCGAGGAGTCCCGATGCTCGACACGCTGCTTTCGCAGGCCGACAACCTCGTTTCGTGGCTGCAGACGCTCGTCTACGTGGACGTGGTGCAGCCGATCTTCTACAAGGTCGGCCTGATGGGCTACGACGAGGACACCTACGACGCACTCTATTGGGTGATCGTGGGCGTGCTGCAGATCTGTGCCTCGTATGTGCTGCTGCGCCCGCTCGAAGCACTGCGTCCCGCGGAAAACTGGGGCGATCGCAAGGCGCTGCGCGCCGACGTCTGGTACACGTGGATCGCGAAGCTCGGCATTCTGAACATCGCGTTCTTCTTTTTGCTCACGCCCGTGTTCAATCACTGGCAGAGCCTGATGGCGATCCACAACGTGCCGAACATCGAAGTGGATAGCCTCTGGCCCGGCGTGACCGACAAGCCGCTCGTGTCGTTCCTGATCTATCTCGTCGTGCTCGACTTCGCGGGCTACTGGTATCACCGCTGGCAGCATCGCTTCGGCGTGTGGTGGGAACTGCACGCCGTGCATCACAGCCAGCAGCAGATGTCGTTGTGGTGTGACGATCGCAATCATTTCCTCGACGACATCGTTCAGGCTGCGTTCTTCGCGGGCATCTCGCTCTTTATCGGCGTGCCGCCCGCGCAATTCGTCGTGCTCGTGGCCGTGAGCAACTTCATGCAGAGCGTGCAGCACGTGAATGCGCGGCTCGACCTTGGGTGGCTGCTCGAGCGCATCGTGGTGAGCCCGGCGTTTCATCGGCGCCATCATGCGATCGGCTACGGCCACGAGGGCACGCGCTATGGCTGCAACTTCGGCGTGCTGTTTCCCTGGTGGGACGTGATGTTCCGCACGGCGTCGTGGAACAAGGAGCAAGAGCCCACCGGCATTCGCGACCAGTTGCCCGCGCCGCACGGCCAGGGCGCGAACTATGGCGAAGGGCTGCTCGCGCAGCAGTGGTTCGCGCTCGTGCGCATCGCGCGGCGTCTCGCGGGCAAGAAGGGCTATCCGATGGGGGGCGCGGCGCGCTGAATCGACGCGCGCAGTGTGACTGTCCTCATGCGAGGCGGCCTTTGGGCCGCCTCGTTTCATTTTCGGGATGACGTTTATGGATGCCGCTCGCGCGCCGGATGCGATAATCGCGCATTCATCCCCCACACATGCATGATGCGCGCGTCAAAGGCGCAGTTGGAGAACATCTTGAGCCGTATCGACAATCCGCAGCACGACCAGGAAGTCGGCGTGGCCGACGCCACCCAGGACACGACCCGCATCGACGACACGCGCATCGGCGCCGTGCGTCCGCTCATTTCGCCCGCGCTGCTGCTCGACGAGCTGCCGGTGCCGCAGGAAACGCAAACGCTCGTCGAAACAAGCCGCGGCGAGATCGCCGACGTGCTCGCGCAGCGCGACGACCGGATCGTGGTGGTGGTGGGCCCGTGCTCGATCCACGACCACGATCAGGCCATCGAATACGCGAGGCTCCTCAAGGCGAAGGCCGACATGCTCAAGGACGATCTGCTGGTCGTCATGCGTGTGTACTTCGAGAAGCCGCGTACCACGGTGGGCTGGAAGGGCTATATCAACGACCCGCGTCTGGATGGCAGCTTCCGCATCAACGAGGGCTTGCGCGCGGCGCGTCAGCTCCTGCTCGACATCAACGCGCTCGGCCTGCCCACGGCCACGGAATTCCTCGATCTGCTGAGCCCGCAATTCATCGCCGACCTCGTAGCGTGGGGCGCGATCGGCGCGCGGACGACCGAAAGCCAGAGCCACCGGCAACTGGCTTCGGGCCTCTCATGCCCGATCGGCTTCAAGAACGGCACCGACGGCGGCGTGCAAGTGGCGAGCGACGCCATCGTCGCGGCGCGCGCGAGCCACGCGTTCATGGGCATGACGAAGATGGGCATGGCCGCGATCTTCGAAACGCGCGGCAACGACGACTGCCATGTGATCCTGCGCGGCGGCAAGAGCGGGCCGAACTACGACGCGGCTTCGGTGGCGGCGTGCTGTGCATCGCTTGCGAAGGCGGGGCTGCGCGAGCAGGTCATGATCGATTGCTCGCATGCGAATTCGAACAAGGCGCATCAGCGTCAGATCGACGTGGCGCGCGATATCGGCGAGCAACTGGCGGGCGGCGACAAGCGCATTATCGGCGTGATGATCGAGAGCCATCTCGAAGAGGGGCGCCAGGACCAGAAGCCGGGCGTGCCGCTCAAGCGCGGCGTGTCGATCACCGATGCGTGCATCAGCTGGGCTCAGACGGCGCCCGTGCTCGATGGGTTGGCGCAGGCGGTGAGGGCGCGGAGGAAGGCGGGGTGAGGGGAGCCGGCCGGCGATCAGTGTGCGGTTGGCGGCCAGGCCACGCCGAGCTGTGTGGCGAGCGCAGCCAGGCGGTGATCAAGTGTCCAGAGGCGCGCGCCGGGTGTCATCAAGGTTGATGCGAGCAGCGTGAGATCGACGCCGCCGCAGCCTTTTCCGTAAAGCCGCTCGACTTCGATGAACTGCATGACCTCGGATGGCGTTGCGTGCTGCGCCTGCTGCAGCAAACCGATGTCGTGAAGCGTACGCGAGCGGGGCGCGGGTGGCGTGCCGCAGGCCAGTTCGACGAGCACGAGCGGGTGGGTGAGAGCCTGATCGCTCGTGATCAACTGGACGAGCCGCTCGTTGCCGTGACGGAAATGGTCGACCCAGACCGATGTGTCGATCAGTACGCTCATTATGCGGAGGTCTCAGGGCGTCGCCGCTCGATCTCCCGCATGTCTGGCGCCGCGCCTCCGAGGGCGGCGAGACGTTTGGCGGCCTGGACGCGCACGAAGGTCTGGATTGCGGCCCGGATGAGTTCCGCCTTGTCGATGCCTGGTTCAGCGAGTTCGAGCGCCTGCTGGTACAGGGCGTCATCGATCGTGACAGTGGTTCGCATGGGAGTTGCCTCAAAAACTGATGCGTATGTGCATCAATAGTAGCATCTCATTGCCCCTTCCCCCGCGCCCCTTTCTTCTTCGCTGACGAAGCCCGCGGCGCCTCCTTCACCGGCGCCGCGACCCCCACACTCGCATTCAACTGCTCAAGCCACGAAAGCGCATCGGCATAGGCGAGAAATTGCTGCAGGTATCCCGGCGACACCTCGCGCATGAGCGAGAGCGCGCGATGGACGAGGCTGCTCGAATTAAGCGGCCCGGCGTTTCTGGGCACCTGGTCCAGCGACTGCCGCAACTGCTTTTCGGAGCGCACGCGCGACCACGTTTGTCGGAAGTATTCGACCAGCTCCGGGTCCGGCTCGTGCCGCACCCGCGTCGCCGGTTGTGCCGGCTCGGCGCGCGCGAGCGAATCGACGAGGCGGCCCAGTTCGCTCCTCGCCGAATCGCCGTCGATCCCGCGCGTGAATTTCGATGCCTCGCGCGCGAGGTCGTCGGCGAAGGCGTCGAGCAGTTGCGCGAGCCGCGCGTCGATGAGCCGCCGCGCTTCGCCAGCATGTACGGCCGCGCGGCGTTCCAGGGCCTCGATGAAATGAAAGCGCACCGGGTCGAGCTGGTCCGCGCCACGGGCGCGCCAGGCGTCGAGCAGGGCGCGAGCATCAGGGCCGGACTGCGGGAGCGCATCATTGACCATGCTTGCTCTCGCCGACGGTCGGCCGCGGCACCGGCGCAATCTCGACGCGGCGGTTCTTCGCGCGGCCAGCCTCGTCGGTGTTGGCGCTCACCGGCTGCTCGGAGCCGAACGCGGCCGCGAACACCGACGACGCGGGCACGCCCGCGTCGATGAACGAGCGTGTGACCGTCAGCGCGCGTTCGGCCGAAAGCTCCCAGTTGTCGGCGAAGCGGCGGTTGCCTGCGTGCACCTGCTGGTCGTCGGCGAAACCGCTCACCATCAGGATTTCATCGCGGCTCTTCAGGTACGCGGTGAGCGGCCCGGCGAGGCTCTTGAGCAGGTCGCGGCCCTGCGGCGTCAACTGGTCCGAGTTCAGCGCGAACAGCACGCTGCCGCTAATGCCGATGCGGCCGTTCACGAGCGTCACGCGCCCCGCCGCGAGCGGGCCCGCGAGCGCTTCTTCGAGCGTCTTGCGGCGCTCGGTTTCGGCCTTGCGTTGCTTCACCTCGTTCGCGAGCCGGCTCGACAGTTCGAGCTGCATGCCGACCACGCCGACGAGGATCAGCAGGAACGCGCCCAGCAGCACCGACATCAGGTCGGCGAACGCGGGCCAGACTGGCGCTGCGGGGGCCGCGCCGCCGTCGATTTCGTCGTTCATGCCGCATCCGCCCCGGCGATGGCGCGCTGGCTGGCGAGCTGCTGCAGGTTCTCGACGATCTGCTTCTGCGACAGCATGCTCAGGTCGATGACTTCACGCGCCTGCGCCACGTAGTAGGCGAGCTGGTCGTCGCTGCGCGCGAGCGACTTGTCGAGCGCGGCCTCGATGCGCTCCAGATGCGCCACGAGCTTGTCGTTCGATTCGCCAAACACGGTGACGGCGGCGCCGAACGCATCGCCAAGGCTCGCCACTTCGACGGCGCTGCCGCTCACCTGCGCGGCGATCGCGCCCAGCTTGCCGCTGCCGGCTTCGACGTTCGCGCTGAATTCGCCGCCCACGCGCTCGAGCAGATCCGACGACGTGGAGACGAGCGCGTCGATCGCCGAGCGCTGCTCGGTGGAGGCGCGGTTCACGGCGTCGAGCAGCGTTTCGAGCGTGGCGAGCAGGCGGTTGCGCTCGTCGAGCATCGCGGTGTCACGGACCATGCTGTCCGAGAGCTTCTGGCGCAACTCGGCGATGACTTCGGCCGCGGCCTGCGGGGCGGCCGACGCGGCCTGCACGAGGCTGCCGATTTCCGCGATCGTGCTGGCGTTATGGGCCTGCGATTGCGTGGTGATGTCGCTGGCGGTCTGGGCGAGCGTTTCGCAGATTTCCTGCTGACGCTGCGCGGTGGCCGCGCTCGTTGCTTCCCATTGCTCCCGCAATGCGGCGCTCATCGTGGCCAGCGTTGCAGTCCATGCTTCGAGGCGTTGCTCGTCGCGCGAGGAGATTTCCGTGTGGAGGTTCGCGGCGGCCTTCGGCGCTTCTGCGGCGGCTTGTACCAGACGATCGATCTCGGCGATCGTATTCGTTGCGTGCTGCTGCGATTGTGCTGCGATGTCGTTCGCGGTTTGCGCGAGCGTCGCGCAGACTTCCTGCTGGCGTTGCGCGGTGGCGGCGCTCGTTTCTTCCCACTCTTTGCGCAGCCCGGCGGCCATCGTCGCGAGCGATTGAGTCCACGTTTCGATGCGCTGCTCGTCGCGTGCCGAAATTTCCGCGTGCAGGTTTGCGGCAGCCTTCGGCGCTTCCGAAGCCGCATCGACGAGACGATCGATCTCGGCAATCGTCTTGCTCGCGTGCTGCTGCGACTGCGCGGAGATATCGTTCGCGGTTTGCGCGAGCGTCGCGCAGATTTCCTGCTGGCGTTGCGCGGTGGCGGCGCTCGTTTCTTCCCACTCTTTACGCAGCCCGGCGGCCATCGTCGCGAGCGATGCCGTCCACGTTTCGATGCGCTGCTCGTCGCGCGCCGAAATTTCCGCGTGCAGGTTCGCGGCGGCCTTCGGCGCTTCCGAAGCCGCATCGACGAGACGATCGATTTCGGCAATCGTCTTGCTCGCATGCTGCTGCGACTGCGCCGCGATATCGTTCGCGGTTTGTGCGAGCGTCGCGCAGATTTCCTGCTGACGCTGCGCCGAAACCGTGCTCGTCGCTTCCCACTGCGTGCGCAGCGCGGCGGCCATTGTCGCGAGCGCTTCGGCCCAGCTTGCGAGCCGCGCTTCGTCGCGTGCGCCGAGCTTCGTCTGCAAGTCCGCATGGGAATCATCGACCGCACGCAGCAGCGACGCCGAGTGCTGTTCGAACGTGGCCGCCGCCGTGGCGAGCGCCTGCTGATTGCCCGCCGCGAGTTTTTCGCCGGCGCGCTCCTGCTGTTCGAGGGCCGCCTGCCACGCCTGCGACATCGTCCCCGATGCGCTTTCGAAGCGCGTCGACACGCCATCGAGCAGGCCCGCTGCACGCTGCTCGAAGCTTGCGTTGAAGCGCTCAAGCGCGCCGCCCAGGTCGGCGGCAAGCGCCTCGTTGGTCTGGCGATGCTGCGCGAGCGCGCGGTTCCAGATTTCGGCGACGTTCGCCGTCGATGCCTCGAAGCCGCTTGCGAGCCCTTCGAGCTGCTGCTGCACCGCCTGCGTGAGCGCCCCCTGCATCGACGCCGATTCGCGCGCGAGGCCCGCCATGGTCGCTTCCACCACGGGCTGCAGCGCCGCGCCTGCGGCGCGTGCGCTTTCGGCGGCGCTCGACTTGAGCGACTGCCCCACGGAAGCCGCGAGGTGGCTCCAGGCGGCTTCCGCATTCGCGGCGAAGGCTTGTTGAGTCGCGATCTGCTGTTCGTGCTGCGCGGCGCCCTGACGCTCGATCAGCGTCATCAGCGCGCCGAGCTTGTCGACCAGCGCGGGCATGGCGTCGGCCTGGCGCTGCATCAGCTTGAACGAGGCTTCGCGCTGATGGGCCGGCGAGAAGGCGCGCAGCGTCGTCGCGATCTTCACGTCGAGCTGCTGCGCGGCCTCGATGCGCTCACGGCGGCACAGCGCGGAGAGCAGACCGAGCATGGCGGAGGTGGCCACACCCGCGATGGAGGTGCCGAACGCGAAGCCGAGGCCGTTCACAGGCGCGGCGAGCGAGGCGCGGATGGCGTCGAGGTCGGTGGCGCTTTCCAGCGCCGCGCCCGTGCCCTTGAGCGTGACGACCATGCCGAGCAGCGTGCCGAGCATGCCGAGCAGCACGAGCAGGCCCGTGAGGTAGGGCGCGAGCGCCGGGCCCGGCAGCGCCGCGCGCTCGCCTTCGATCCGTGCGCGCACCGCGTTGCGCAGGCCCGGATGCAACGTGTCGAGCCAGCCGGCCAGGCGCGCGGGCGGCGCGTTCAACTGTACGAGCGCCTTCGCAAGCGTGGTCGTGGCCTGCTGAAAGCGATACAGCTCCCAGGCGCCCGCGACATAGCACACGCCGATCAGCAGCGTGACGGCGCTCGCGAGCGGGTTGGTGAGCGCGTAGCCGGCGCCGATCCAGCACACGGCGGCAAGACCCACGATGAAGACAACAGGTTCAATGCGAAATCGGGACATAGCGCGGGACATAGCGTTTGGGTTAGCTGGTGCGAAGGGCGGCAAGCAGCCCCTCCACCGGTTGAAACCGAATCTCAAGTTCGGCGAGCAACACGCTCTGCATATCTTTGCGAAAGCCGGCGACCCAGGCGTGCGGCGCGGCGCTTTCTGCGGCAGACCCGCCGTCGGATTGCGCGGCGGCCGCCGCCGCGCGCTGCCGCTCGAAATGCGCGCCGAGCAGCGCGGGCACGCCGGCGAGCAGGCTGCGCTCGCGCGCGCCGAGCGCCTGTTCCATCACGGCATCCACGGTCGCGAGGCGCGCGAGCGCAGGCGCGCGGGTAGCCAGCGCGGCGCGCAAACGGGCGCGCAGCGTGGCGATGTCAGTCTCCATCGCCTGCTGCAGGGCCAGGTAGCGTTGGCGGAAATCCGCGAAATCGGGTTCCACATCGGCTGGCTGGCTGGCGGCCTGCGTGCGGCGTCCATCGCGCCTCGCGGGCGCGCTTTCACCCGAAATGGCTTTTCTCAGCGCCGCGCGCACGCGCTCGCACTGGCTTTGTTCGGCGCTGACGCCTACGCGCGTTGCTGGCTCGCCGCCCGGCGTTTGAACGCTCAGCGCCGTCGAAAGCGCGATCGCGTTCGTCCAGCCGAGCCACTGGCTCAGATGGTCCGAGATCGATTGCCGGGATTCGGGCACTTCGGCGTCGCCGAAGCGGGCAAGTAAGCGAACGAGCGTCGGGCCGCTCAACGCGAGGCGTTGCGGGGCTAGCACTTTTTCACCTGGGCAAAAACCCCCTAGTTTACACGCCCGCGAGGGGGCGGCCGGCATCGGCGGTTTGCCTGGCGCCTGAACGACGGCGCGCCGGTCCGCGAAAGCGCGGCTCTCGCGGGCGCGAGGCCGCGCCGCACGGGGGCTTCAGGCCTTGGCGCTTGTCTTCGCGCTCTCTTCCAGGATCTGCTGGATGGCTTGCTCGAAGGTTTCGACGGGCTGGCCGCCGCTGATCAGATACTGCTGGTTGAAGATGATTGCCGGCACCGACTGGATGCCCGCCGCCTGGTATTCGTGTTCTTCGGCGCGCACCTCGTCGGCATACTGGCCGCTCGCGAGCACTTCGCGCGCTTGATCCGCATCGAGCCCCACGGACTGCGCCGCCGCGACGAGCACCGCGTGGTCGCTCGTGTCCTTGCCCTCTCCGTGATACGCGCGCAACAGCGCGAGCTTGAGCGCCAGTTGCTTGCCTTCGATGCCGGCCCAGTGCAGCAGGCGATGCGCGTCGAACGTGTTGTAGATGTGCTCACGCGGCCCGAACGCGAAGCCGACGCTCGCGCCGCGCTCACGGATCATGGCCTGCGTCTCGGCGATCTGCCCGGGCGTGCGGTTGTATTTTTTGCCGAGATACTCGACCACGGATTCGCCGCCGGGGCCCATTTGCGGATTCAATTCGAACGGATGCACGACGATCTGCGCATCGACGCTGTCACGCAGACGCTCGAGCGCGAGATTCAGCGACGAGAGGCCGATTGCGCACCACGGGCATGCGATGTCGGAGACGAAATCGATTCTGAGCGTTTGTTTCATGGCTTTCCTGATCCGGTTGAACGCGGGGTAACTGAGGCGCGATGCAGCGCGCTTGCGCAAGCAGCGCGCGCACCTGGCGCGGATGATTCGTCAGTTCATTCGTCCATCATGCGGGCCTTGACCTTCTTGCCCTTGACCTTGCCCGCGTTGAGCTTGCGCAGCGCGTCGCGCGCGATGCTGCGCTCCACGGCCACGTAGGTCGAAAAATCGGTCACGTTGATCTTGCCGATCTGCGCGCCGCTGAAGCCCGCTTCGCCAGTGAGCGCGCCCAGCACGTCGCCGGGACGGATCTTTTCCTTGCGCCCGCCCAGGATCTGCAGCGTTTCCATCGGCGGCAAAAGCGGCTCGTTGCTGGCGGGCTTGAGCGTTGCGATGGGGCTCCACTCGACTTCGCGCTTGAGCGCCTGCTCGATGCCGCCCACGCGGCCCATCTCGTCCATGCTCGCGAGGCTGAGCGCCCAGCCGTCCTGGTCGGCGCGGCCCGTGCGGCCGATGCGGTGCACGTACACCTCGGGGTCCGGCGTCACGTCCACGTTGATCACGGCTTCGAGTTGCGCGATGTCGAGGCCGCGAGCGGCCACGTCGGTCGCCACGAGCACCGAGCAGCTGCGGTTGGCGAACTGGATCAGCACCTGGTCGCGCTCGCGCTGGTCGAGCTCGCCGTGCAGCGCGAGCGCATGAAAGCCCTGTGCGCGCAGCACGTCGAGCAGATCGCGGCATTGCTGCTTCGTGTTGCAGAACGCGAGCGTGCTCACGGGGCGGTAGTGATTGAGCAGCATGCCCACGGCGTGCAGGCGCTCGTCTTCCGTGACTTCATAGAAGCGCTGGCGGATCTTGCTGTCGTCGTGCTGTTCTTCCAGCTTGACTTCCTTCGGATTGCGAAGGAATTGCTGACTCAGCTTCGTGATGCCTTCGGGGTAGGTCGCCGAAAAGAGCAGCGTTTGGCGCTCTTTCGGGCATTGGCGCGCCACGGTGGCGATGTCGTCGAAGAAGCCCATGTCGAGCATGCGGTCGGCTTCGTCGAGCACGAGCGTATTGAGAGCGCCGAGCGCGAGGTTGCCGCGCTCCAGATGGTCCATGATGCGGCCCGGCGTGCCCACGACGATGTGTGCGCCGTGTTCGAGGCTCGCCGCCTGTGGACGCATGGGCGTGCCGCCGCACAGTGTGAGCACCTTGATGTTCTCTTCGGCGCGTGCGAGGCGGCGGATCTCCTGCGTGACCTGGTCGGCCAGCTCGCGCGTGGGGCAGAGGATCATGGCCTGCACGTCCTGGCGGCGCGCGTCGAGACGCGAGAGCAGCGCGAGCGTGAAGGCAGCCGTCTTGCCGCTGCCGGTCTTGGCCTGGGCGATCAGGTCGTGGCCCGCGAAAGCAATGGGCAGGCTCGCCGCCTGGATCGGCGTCATGTCGACGTAGCCGAGGCGCGTGAGGTTGGCGAGCATGGCGGGCGCGAGCGGCAGCTCGCTAAAGGGTGTTGCAGTGGCTTTGTTTGTCATGACGGGGTCTCGCGCCGGACGGGTGAGGGCGACGCGGCCGTTCGGTAGAAGTGGCGTCGATGCGGGTGGTGCACGCGCTATGCGCGCGAGCGTTCCGGGATTTTAACGGATGCGCGCACTCGCGCCCGCGCGCGTGCCGCCCAAGGGCGACGACGGGCACGACAGAAGAGGCCGAAAACCCCGTGTTTGATAATCGCGATTTCACGCAATAATAATCGCCGTGTATAGCAATAATGCACGCGCGCGATGAGACCGGTAATGTCGTGATAAAGTTTCGTCAATCATGGAAATTTTAATTACGGGGAATAACCGTCAATTAAGCCGATTTCCACAATAATCGAATTCCTGTGTGATCTGGGCGTCGCGTGATTGCCACACAGTCTATTCCGATCGATCTGTGCGTTACTCCGTATTTCCCATGTGTGACAAGCACTTATGGGATTTTCTTTCGATATTTCCAGATTTAGCAAATATCTGTTACAGCGTTTGCCAAGGCGATTTAAAGCCTTTGACACGTAGACTTCGCCCGGGATTGCCGGTGTGGCTCCAATACCCGGAGCCGCGTCAGCGCGGTCTGAATGTCATAAGGAAAGTCATGAAGAATACTTTGATTATCGCGGGCGTCCTCGGCGCATTCGCAGCCTCCGCTCACGCACAAAGCAGCGTTACTCTCTACGGCGCACTGGATGCGGGTATCGTCTACGCGAACAATGCAGGCGGCCACGCCGCATGGAACCAGGGTAGCGGCACCGTCGGCGACACGTACTTCGGCCTGAAGGGCAGCGAAGACCTGGGCGGCGGTCTGCATGCGATCTTCACGTTGGAAAACGGCTTCAACCTGAACAACGGCAAGGACACCGAGAGCGGCACGATGTTCAACCGTCAGGCGTTCGTCGGTCTGCAGAGCGACCGCTTCGGTACGCTGACGCTCGGCCGCCAGTATGACTCGATGGTCGACTACCTCGCTCCGCTGTCGGAAACGGGCTCGGGCTACGGCAACAACCTCGCCGCTCACCCGTTCGACAACGACAACCTCGACCACTCGTTCTCGATCAAGAACGCGGTCAAGTACCAGAGCGTCAACTACCAGGGCTTCAAGTTCGGCGGCATGTACGGCTTCAGCAACGACGCTGGCCAGTTCGCGAACAACCGCGCATGGAGCGCTGGCGCATCGTACGGCAACGGCCCGCTGAACTTCGCCGCTGCTTACCTGCAGATGAACAACTCGCGGACGAACGCGAACGCCAATGGCGCGAATTCGGCTTCGAACGGCAACAACTTCAACCTCTCGGCTGAAACGCAACGCACGTTCGGCGCAGGCGTGAACTACAACTACGGCCCGGCAACGGTCGGCTTCGTGTGGACGCACACGCAGTACCAGGACCTGATCGCTGGCGGCCAGGGCGGCAACACGTTCTCGATCCCGACGGGCACGAACCTGCACCTCGACAACTTCGAGCTGAACGGCGCCTACGCGCTGACGCCGGCTCTCGCCCTGAACGCGTCGTACACGTTCACGGACGGCAAGGTCACGGGTTCGAACGGCGGCGGCGATCCGAAGTGGCACACGGTTTCGCTGACGGCTGACTACTCGCTGTCGAAGCGCACCGACGTCTACGCCGGCGCCGTGTACCAGCACGCATCGGGCGAACTCGGCAATGCCGGCGCGAACGTTGCGATGATCAACACGCTGTCGCCGTCGACCTCGCAGAACCAGGTCGCCGCAACGGTGGGTCTGCGTCACCGCTTCTAAGCATGATTTGCCCGCTCCCTCGTGGAGCGAGGAAGCGCGAGCACCCGATCGGCCGGTCGGGTCCCGCGCTTCACGCGGGCAATACCCTCGGCCCGCAGTTTCACCCGCTTTCTACCTGAAGCACGACCGGTTCGCGGTGCGTGGCGCGCTCATGAGGCGCGCGACGCCTGCGAACCGGTTTTCTTTTGTGGCTCAGGATTGGCTCAGGACTTCACAGCCGCCGGCGCGACGCTCGCAGACGCGGCTGCGTCATTCGGCACGTCTTCCGCTGCCCCCCGCACCCGCGAAACCCACAGCACTGCCACACATGTGAGCGCCGCGGCGATCCAGCCGTTCTGCCCAAAGCCGATGATCGCGCCGTTCGCGCCATTCGTGAGCCACTGGCCGCCCAGCCACGCGCCTATGCCCGTACCGAGCGCTTGCACCGCGCTATTGGCGCTCAGGAACGCGCCGCGCCGCGCGGGCTCGGGAATCGTGGTGAGCAGCGCCTGCATCGGCACCATGCGGCCCGACATCGAGATCATGAAGAGCGCGAAGAACGCCACGAGCGCGAGGAAGGGCAACGCAGGCAGATGCGTGATGAACAGCACCGGCGCGAGCGACACGAGCGCCATCACGCGGAACATGCGGCGCTTGCCGTAGCGGTCCGCGAGACGGCCCACCGCGCGCGAGGTCACGAACGTCGCCGCACCGCCCGCCATATAGAGCCACGAGAGCTGCTGCGGCGCGATGCCATGATTGCCGACGAGCGTCGGCGCGATGAACGGGATCACGAGCATGTGGCCGGCCATCATCGTGAAGGTGAGCGCAAAGGCCTTCAGATGGCGCGGCAACGTGAGCAGTTGCCAGAGGTTCGGCAGCACTTGCGCGAGCGGCGTACGCTGGCCGAGATGTCCGGTGAGAGAAGGCACGACGCGCGAGCCCGCGAGCCAGATAGCCACGGAGAGCACCACGAGCAGCAGGAACGGCGCGCTCCAGCCGTAATGCGCGCCGAGCAGCACGCCGGCCGGCACGCCCGCGATGGCCGCGATGGAGAACGCCGTCATGATCACGCCCGTGGCCGCGCCGCGCCGCGCGGCAGGAATCACGTCGCTCACGATCGCCATCACGATCGAGCCGAGCACGCCGCCCGTGAGACCCGCGAACGCGCGCGCCGCGAGCAGCAGATGAAAGTTCGTGGCGAACGCGCAGGCGAGATTGGAGAGCGCGAAGAGTGCGTAAGCTACTTGCAGCAGGCGGCGGCGGTCGAAACGGTCGATATACGTCGCCGCAAGGAGTCCTGATAGACCCGAACAGAGCGAATACGCGGAAACGGCCGTCGCGAACGCCGCGGGCGTGATCGCGAATGCATGCATGATCTGCGGGCCGAGCGGCATCATCACCATGAAATCCATGATGACGGTGAACTGCGTGAGCGCCAGCAGCCAAAGCAGGGTGCGTTCGCGCAGCGGAGTGAGAGATGTGGTCATGTATTGGCGTGGAGCCTGAAAGTAAAAAGGCGCGGCAGAGTTGCCGCGCCAGCAAGATCGATCAGTCGTCGATCGTTTCGTGGGCCGCCTGCGCGCCGCGCCGCCAGTAGGCGGATGCGCGGATGCGCTTCTTGTCCACGCCGCGCTCGTTGCACAGATGCGCGCGCACCGCGCGGATCGCCGAGGCTTCGCCGGCGGCCCAGACGTAACCCTCGCCGGGCGGCAGCCACACTTCGGACACGCCGTCCACGAGCGGATGCTCCGACTCGCTTTCGTCGCGATAGCACCAGATCGCGTACAGATCGGCTTCGGTGGGCAGTTCGATGCGTGCCGCGCGGTTCGCCACTTCGACGACTACGGCCACGCGCGCGCCGGGCGGCAATTCGGTGAGGCGACGCTGGATCGCGGGCAGCGCCGTTTCGTCGCCGATCAGCAGATGCCAGTCGAAGCCCGTCGGGATCACCATGGAGCCGCGCGGGCCGCCCACGCCGAGATACTGGCCGGGCTGCGCCTGTGCCGCCCATGCCGTGGCCGGGCCGGCTTCGTGCAGCGCGAATTCCAGATCGAGCTCGTTGGATTGCGTGTCGAAGCGGCGCGGTGTGTAGTCGCGCGCAGCGGGGCGCTCGACGCCTTCGGGGAACACGATGCCGTCCGGGCCAGAAGTTGGCAGTACTGGCTTTTCTTCACCGGCGGCGGGAAAGAACACCTTGATGTGATCGTCGAACGACGCCGAGACGAAATCGCTCAGGTCGCCCGTGAGCGTGACGCGCACGAGCGCGGGCGAGAGCGCCGTGACGCGCGCCACGCGCAACAGTCGGAACTTCAGCGGGTGACGTACACGGACGACTTCGAGTTGGGACGGGTTCTGCATGTATGGCTCCGATGTTGGGGTGGCGGGGCGTGGCCGCCGCGTGGCGCATGGATGCGGCGTGTCAAACGCCTTCGCTCTCGCTGCCGTTTTCAATTTCCTGGGTGGCGCGCGCAAGAATCGCGGCGATGCGGCGCTGCTCCTCCGGCGCGACGTCGGTACGGCGCAGCAGCGCGCGCTTGAGCGCGCGGCGCGCCTCGATCAGTTCGCGCACCCAGCCGCTGCCTTCGGCGGGATCTTCGCCGGCCATCGCGCGGCGCATGACTTCCATCTTGCGGCCGAAGTGCGTGAGCTTCGCGAGGATCAAGTCCGCGCGTTCGCGGTTGGCTTCGAGGTACGTGCGGCCTTCGGGCGAAAGTTCGTAGCGCTTGCGGTTGCCTTCCAGCGTCACGCTCACGTAGCCCAGTTCTTCCAGATACGTGAGAGCCGGATAGACCATGCCGGGACTCGGGCTATAGAAGCCGTTCGAGCGCGCGTCGAGCGCCTTGATGAGCTCGTAGCCGTGGCTTGGGCGCTCGGCGAGCAGCACCAGCAGCATGAGCTGCAGGTCTTCAGAGCTGAACTTGCGGCCACGGCCAAAACCGTCGCCGTCGCCGAAACCGCCGAAGCCGCGGCCGAAACCTTCGCCAAAGCGATCGCCAAAGTCGCCGGGACCTTCGCCGCCGCGATGGCGCCCCATGGCGTGACGCAGCGCCTGAAGCGCCTGCATGGCCGGGTGGCGGCCGCCGAAGAAGTCGCGCGGATCGCGCGCGGTGTGGCCGTGACGGCCGGTATGACCAAAGTGCGGATGGTGGCGCATAGGGCCTCCTTGTCTATCGAGTGTCTTAAAACATGTCTTAAGATATATATCGTAAGAGTGTTTGTCAAAGGGAATATTTGGGGTATGGAGGCACAACAAGGTCTGCGGGAACGGGAAAATTCGCTGTGCAGAGCCTAATTTTCATTGACTGCTATCGAATGTATTTTCTGATAGTTTTAGGCGGGCTCGTCTTGCGGAAAAATAGGGTGCCAACGTGGCTTGACGGCGCACGCTTCGCTTCTATTCGTGACGGACCTTGGGGTAACTGGCCAACGGGCGCTGTGACGCGTGCCGAATGCAGAATTTAGGCGCGGATTGAGCCCGCAACCCACAAGGGACGCTCGGCGCCATCTCATCCGCTTGTTAAGCGCGGGGTCGCGTACGACTGTGTGACTCCGCTCGGACGGCCCACGCTGCAACCAGGGCTCCGTCTTGCAGATGCCACGTCACCCTCGTTGCGATTCCTGGCGTCCCGCCAAAGCTGTACATGAGCGGCACGGGCGCGATTTCCCGGCTAGAGGAATTGGGTGCAGCGCGAGCCTGGAGTCCAGCGCTGCAAGCGCAGTATCACTTCAGCGAGCCGAATTCCTGCTTGCGGCCGTATTTGGGCGCCGGGGTGGCGTATGTCTTGGTACGGCAATGTCGAATGAGTCAGCCGTTCGCCATCGGGCAGATGCTCTATTCGCCAAGCCTCGGCGCTCGTCTCGAGGGACTGGCTTCAGTCTCGATGAGTTGTCGCTCGCGCCGCTCGTCAACGCGGGCCCAACGTTGCGCACAGCAATGCGGCCGGCAGCTTTGCCTTTTCATATTTACCTTGGCGGCGTGACTGCGGAGATGCCTCGGCTGAATCGTACCCTCGCCCATTCAAGAAGCAATGTTTAAGCAATGCACTAGACAAAGTTGCGCGAAACCGAAAATCCTCGGTTATGCATTACGCACAAAAGACTGGGATATATTTTGCCTTTCAGCGCCGTATATCACCTATTATTCTTTCGACCAATGGGACATCCCAAAGGCATCGCCCACGGGTGGCCGCCCCGATGAACGTATCCACAAGTTCCCGTGAACAGTGAGACAGAAAAGCAGGGATACGTCTTGAAGCGCAGGGGACGGGTTCAGGCGGCGAGAATGCTTGTATCGCGTGACCATGCTCGAGCAACGGGAAGGTAGGAGTTTCGAACTTCATCACAAGATAGGTGCACTATCATGGATCTTACATATCTGAAGCCTGCGTCATATGTGGTGACTCAGCTCGAGAAGGCATACCAGCCATTCCCTTCGCCGACTGAAAAGACAGAAGACTGCGCGCTCGCAGTTTCGCAGTATCTACAGGAGAAGGGCGTTACGACCCCGGGCATATTGGCTGTTGCGACCGAAAAGCAGACCGGTGACGTTTATGTCGCGTTTTCCGCTGGCCTTCTCTCTGGCCTGAACGCAAAATTCCCCGCAAGAACGGGAGGATACGGCGGAAAGCGAGGATACGATGCAGTCGAGGCATCTTTGCAAACGTACCTCCAGGGTAAATATGGAAAAACAAAGCTGCCGTCCGTAGTGCTGTGCGCAACCATTCAAGAGGCAATGGCCAGGCAATGCACTAGACTAAGTTGCGCCGAACCGAAAATCCTCTCCTGTCTTCGCCAGCTTGGCCGGAAAATAAGTAGTCTGTGTGTCATCGGATATTTGGACTACGAACAAAACGGCTACGATGTTATTAGCTCGGGAAAAATGACCTATCTACACCCATGCAGGGATTGCCGAAATTTTGGCGGGAATTATCTCTAGCGTTGCTTCGGCGGGGCCGCACGGGTATGGTTCCGGCTGCTATACCGTCAACACATACTATGACACTCCCTCCGCCACGGTCCAGTTGTTGCCCGGTCATGCGAAGCTTGAAAGTACAGTCCGTTATCATTGTCGCTGTCGCTCCCACTTGATGGGCCCGATTCGCTGCATCTCCTGCTTAAGGCGCCGCCGCCAATCCGCCGCTCGACAGACACCAAGCGCAAATAGCAACGCAAATTGAGCAACGAAGCCCGTAATTGCCGCCTTCATGGCGCCCTTCCTTCAACTTCACTTCGCGCGGAAGTTTGAAGGGTCGTCGCTCAGTATTATAGGCATAGGATTCCTTATCATTCGTAGACTCTTGCCATGCGGCCGTAGGTTCCCGGGCAGCTAATAGTCAACCAGTCGTCGCTTACAGGATTAAACGGCAGAAGGGCGCAAGGCGCAAAAAGCCCCTCTCATTCGGAAGAAGGGCTTTCGCCGGACGTGTGAAGCGTTGGGGCGACTGGAGCGTATCGACGCGCCTGTCTCAGCGGTCCGCATCCAGCGGGCCGTGTCACCACGATCGATGCGCGAGCCACCAAGGGCCGCCGAGCTGCAAGACCATGCAAGACGAATCGTCAATGTAATGGCTTACTGGCCGAAGTAAACCGGCCGCAAGCCGGTAACAGGCGCAGGCGCACCTGACGCTGACGTCCCGCTGACCACACCGCCGTAACTGCTTCCGCCGTTTTGCGCCGCCACGCGCGCTTCGGCAGCCTGGATGTCAGCTGGATAGTTTGCATTGTCGCCGTCGCCGACGTGATAGCCAGCCTGTTCGAGTTGCACGAGATCGGCGCGGACTTGTTCAGTTGTCACGGCGCTGTTCGCTTGTGCGAACGAAATAACCGGAGCCGCAACAACAGTAAGGACAACGACAGTTTGTACAAGAGATTTCATGATGAGCTACCTCCATCGATTGCGACCTGAACTGCGACAAACCTTCCTGTATGCAACCGGCGTCAACGACCCATCGATGCAGTGAAGCCGGAGGCGTTCAAGAGCGCTAGCCGCACATCCGGCTGACCCCAGCGGTAGGGGAGCCGCCCAGTAACGCGAGTCCGAGCGGTGCCAAAGCAAGCCGTTTCACTTCGCGGATTTCCTCCTGTATCGAATGAGGCCCGGCTCAAAGCGAGCCTCTTTGCCTTGAGCACATGGCCAGGTGAACGTATGCTAACGGTCCGCAGTTCAGAGCGGCTACAGCGTTGGAATCACACCCGGAGACTGCAACACGTGGCTCTCTACGCGCCTGACGCCGGGCACGCTCTCGGCAGCGATGCGGATCGCGCGCTTTTCTTCGTCGGACTCGATCACACCCCACAGATGGGCGACGCCGTCCTTGACGAGCACGCTCTGTTTTGGCAACCCCCAGCGCTGTCCGTGCATTTCGCGAACGATCGCGTCGCGCAGGCTCGCATCGTCATGCGCTTGCCCGTCCACGGGCGGTTCGACGTTCGCGAGCGCACGAATCAGGTTGCCCCGGCACACGATGCCGACGAGCTTGCCGTCCTTCATCACCGGCACGCGTTTGAGGTGCCGACGTTCCATGAGATCTGCAATCTGCTGGAGGGGCATGTCTTCAGCGATCGAAATCACCTGGTCGCACATGACGTCGCCCACGAGTCGACCGTGCTCCTTCACATACCGCGCAGCCTGGTCGCGAGGGGACGACGCAAGAATGTCGAGCCACCACGGGCGCTTGCTGCGCCCTGTACCGTTCTCTACACGATGCAGCAGGTCGCGATGACTGACGATGCCCACTACCTGTCCGTTCGCATCGACAACCGGCATACCGCCGATATGGTTGTCGACAAACAGTTTTGCAGCGTCGTGGATCGTCATGTCCGGTCTGGCGGTGACGACGGACGAAGTCATGACGTCGAATGCACGCATGATTGTTCCTTCGGCGTTCCGCGGCGGGTCCCCATCTGTTGCACCCGTCGCATGGTTTCGGCAGACGCACCGGAGGCAGCCCGCTCGGTGCTGGGCAGTTACGACTGTATTCGCCGACCCCATGCGCATGAATAAGGCGCCCGTCTTAAAAGAGGCTAGGGGATTGCCTGATTCAGTGGGTGGGCACAGCCCTACTGGCTCTCGATCCACTGAATCGCGAACCGTGTCAGATCCTTGCCGTTACGGATGTTCAGCTTTTCTCTCATATTGGCCTGGTGCGCTTCGATGGTCTTCACGCTCCGGTTCAACTTCTCGGCGATTTCACGGGTACCGAAGCCGAGGCCGATCAGATGCAGGACTTCGAATTCCCGTTCCGACAGGCTCGCAATGGGGCCTTCGGGCTTTTTGCGGGGGACGGCAAGCGCCCGCGCGAGCTTCTCATGCATGGCGGCACTCATGTAGATATTGCCCGCCAGCACTTCGCGGATGGCGCTCACGACATGCTCCGTGGCCTCGAGTTTCATCAGGTACCCGTTTGCCCCGGACCGCAGGGCGCGTTCGGCAAAGAGGCTTTCGTCATGCATGCTGAGGACGAGGATGCCCAAATCTGGATAGCGGTGTCGCAGAGTCTTGACGAGTTCGAGGCCGGAGTCCGTTTGCAGGCTAATGTCCACTATGGCCATGTCGGGCTGGCAGACCATCGCCGCGAGTGCCTCCTCGGCGCTGCCCGCTGCACCGCAGACGTGCAGATCTTCTTGCAGATTGAGCAAAAGCGTCATCCCGTCCCGGATGATGGGGTGATCATCCACGATGAGGATTTGCGTCGCACGGCCTGGGCTAGCGCATTTCGTGTGCATGGCCGGAGCCCTCCGGTAGCGGATAACTGATGGCGACGGTGGTGCCGCCCAGGCCGTTGCGGGTCACGGTGCAGGAGCCGCCCAGCAGGCTTGCCCGGTGACGCAGGTTGTGCAGTCCAAGACCCGCCGCGCGCTCCATTTCTTCCGGGCCAATGCCTACCCCGTCGTCACTGATGGAAAGTGTCTGCAGAGCGCCCGCCCGCTCGAGGTCAATCCAGATGCGCTGGCCGTGGCAATATTTCAGCGCATTGTTGACCGCTTCCTGTGCTGCGCGGTAGAGGTTGACCTGCAGCAGCGGGTCGAGCAAGTCCACATCTGGCGCGATCTGCAGCTTGCAATCCACGCCGTTGAGTGCGCGAGCCGTTTCCGCGAGTGCATGCAGTGCGGCCGCAAGGCCACCATATTCCATCGCGACCGGGTCCAGACCATGGGCGATCCTTCGGGTCATCAAGGACGCCTGTTTCACCAATCCGACTACGATCGCGGCGTCGGCCGCTGCTGGGTGGCCCTGCGTCTGCAGCTTCTGATTCAAGGCGGCGCAGTACAGGCCCAAACTGGTCAGGTGTTGCCCAAGTCCGTCATGCAGCTCCTGGCCGATGAGCCTCTGTTGCTGATCGCCGATCTGGATCAGTTCCCCTTCCAGCTGACGGCGTCGCACCATCTCCTCCTTGAGTTCGTTATTTGCCCTCGCCAGGTCTTCAGTGCGTTCCTCGACGCGTCGCTCCAGTTCGATGTATGTTGCCTGCAGCAGATCATGGGCGGCCTGTTCCTGGGCACGTGCCGCCGCTAGCAGCAGTCCCGTAACCGCGACGACGTTCGCGAACGTGCACCACCTCACGAGGCTGTCCACAGGATCTACGGCAGCAAAGGGCCCCGTTCCGTGCGTGGTACCCCAGACAGCTACGGCTGAGATCATGAGGGTCACGATGCTGGCACCGAGGCGATCGAAGCGCAGAGCCGCCCAGATAATGAATGGAAAGATCGCCAGTGCTGCAGGATAGTAGCCGTGCCCGGCGAGTTGCGGGGCACCGAAGACGAGGTGGCTCACCCAAACAGTCGCAGCAACCAGTCCGCACGCTTCCACGGCCCGCTGCGCTGAGCGGATAGGGTTGGAATACCTGAGGATGCTGAAGAGGGCCGGCGCCACGACGAGGACCCCCATCATGTCACCGAGCCACCATTTCAGAAAGGCTGCGACGTACCCGGTGAACGGCACCAGGCCACCTTCCAGCAGCGCGGTCGTGCCGACCAGCCCACTGATTGCCGTACTCATCACCGCAGCCAGACCGATGAAGGCCAACACGTCGCTGATGCGGCTAAGGGTGATCTGGAATCGGGTCACGCGGTTCAGCAATACGGCTGCCGTCAACGGTCCAATCATGGACCCGATGCCTATCATCGTGGCCACGGCAACAGGCACGCCCCCCGACACGTTGGCGAGGAAAGAGCCAACGGCAATTCCCGGGGCAACCTCGATGCCCAGAGCGAGCAGCGCAACGAGAGCGATGCCGCTGGAGGGCCATACAAGAGAGATTGCGCCGCCCACTACTGCATAGGAAAGTCCTAGCTTCGCACCTGCGAAATACGCCAGTGCAACAATTCCGGTGCGCAGGAAGAGGCTGAACCTTGAGTTGTCCCGAATGGTGGCCATTGTTCGCTTCATATCCGGAACCCAGAGTGCGAATACGCTACGTGCTCCCTGCGCATGAACATGGGTGGAGTTGCCCGTCAGTCAGTGAGTCACCTGGCGCTTGTTCCCACCGGACTTCTTGATTGTGCTGGCAGCCACCGCGTTAATCAAACACTACACAGCACGCCTTGTGCGTGAAGTATCGCCACCTACTGTCTGTACAAGGGCGACTGCGCTGACTTAGCCGCAGTTATGCATGCCCCATACCTGCCAGGCATGACCGCTTGCCTGCAAAGTCTTATCCCTATTGTCAGCCAGCGCGTAGATTACCCATCAACGGGCACCGCCGAACGAGTTCCTCAGGAAGGTGACCGGATTGGGAAAGCAGTACCCCATGCATTTCAGATATACCGGAAAGCTTACGACTCACTCACATCTGCAAGGACGACGATAATGACCCGCCATACCCATCGAACCGCACCGACGCAGTACGTGGACGCAAACGGCATCCGCTTCGCCTATCGCCGCTTCGGCAATCCCGAGGGCGTTCCGCTCGTGATGAACATCCACTTCACCGGCACCATGGATCACTGGGATCCCGCCGTGACCGACGGCCTCGCCGCGGGACGTGAGGTGATCCTCTTCAACAACGCCGGTATTTCGAGCAGTTCGGGCAGCGTTCCCGGGTCGATCGAGGAAATGGCCGCCAACGCCGCCGCGTTCATTCGCGCCATCGGCCTCGAGCAGGTCGACGTACTGGGATTCTCGATGGGAGGCCTGATTGCCCAGACGCTCGCCATTGCGGAGCCCAAGCTGGTTCGTCGACTCATCCTCGTCGGCACCGGGCCGCGCAGCGGAGAAGGCATGGCCTCGCTGACGCCCGAAGCCGAGGAAATCTTTGGTGCGGCCTATGCCGAACCGGACCATCTCTGGTTGCGCGTGCATTTCTCGCCCTCCGGATCCAGCCAGGCGGCCGGGCGCGCGTTTCTCGAACGCTTGCGCCGCCGCACGGAAAACCGGGATCCGGCGGCCAACGAGGCCGTGGCACCGGCCCAGCTCGCCGCACTCGCCAAATGGGGGAAGTCGCAAGACAACCCATACGCGTACCTGTCCGCACTTGGCCAGCCGACTCTGGTCGTCAATGGCGACAATGACGTGATCATCTACACGATCAATTCGCTGATCCTGCGCCAGCACATTCCGAATGCCCAGCTGGTCATTTATCCGGATGCCAATCACGGTTCGCTCTACCAATATCCCGAGCGCTTCGTGGAAGACGTTTCCCGATTCCTTTCCTGAGCAGCTAGTCGTTACCCCCGAACCCTTCGCCACGCAATTCAAGGATAATTAATTGCGACTGCTAATCTTTCTGGGAAAACCACCCTCGTTACGGGCGCTTCGCGCGGCATCGGCCGTGCGAGCGTCCTGGTAGTGGCCGCAGCAGGCGCGCGCGTGCTCGTGCATTTCGGCAGCGACGAACAGGCTGCGAATTTCGTGGTCGAGACAATCCGTGGATCGGGCGGTTCGGCCGACAAGGTCGCGGCAGACCTGAGCACGGCGAACGGCCCGCACGAGCTGGCGCGTCAGGTCCGCACACTCGTCGGCGAGCGCCTCGACGTTCTCGTTGCGAATGCCGGTATCTCCAAGGCCTCGCCCCTCGCCGAGACGACGGTCGAAGACTTCGACCGTCTGTTCGCAGCTCATGTGCATTGACCTCTTAGGCAGGAATCCGTCACCGATTGCCGTAGGAGTCGAAAGCAGGCCCGCAAACTCAGGGCCGAACTAATGGATTCAGAACGGGACACCGGCCGGCGAGTTCGAGGCGATGTCTCGGGAACGGAACGCGGAGTTTGCCGTAGTCGTGTCTACGCGACCGGGTGAGATATCGAGAGACGACAAAGTCTGCTGGAGCGGTGGAGGTCGGTCCCAGCGACACGTGACCGCGGGCGCTCTTCACTCACACCTTGACCGCTGGCCAATTGAGAGCACGATAGGCGAACGCGGCATTGTGGTCGTGCTCGTACCAAAGACCGGCAGCACGTAGAGGCGCGGCGGCGATACCCGGGGCAGCGGAGTGACGCACTGCGGCGACGCAAGGAGCGAATGATGAAGTTCTATGCGCGTGAGTACGAAGGGCGGCTAGAAGTGTTTAGCTTCGACGGTGTCTATAGAATCCGCATAACCCAGTTGTGCGGCGCGGCACAAAAAGCGTTCGCAGATACCGTCCAGCTATGGATTAGCGACGGCGTATCGGCAGACGAAGCAGTCGCGCGAGAGGCCGAGTCGTTGGCCCGATTAATTAAGGAATACTAGAAAATCCGATGCCGAAGTGGAGGCTTGCCTTAAGCGGCAAGCGCTGCATCGACCGCAGCCACGTATTGCTGGAAGCCGGCCTGCACCAGCATGGTTCGCACGCGCGCAAGCTCGCATCGCGCGGCTTCGTCCATTGGAGCCTGCATGGCGCGCGCGAGCGCGCGTCCGCGCGCCGCAAAAAGCGCGGCCCAGGGCAGCGGTTCGTGCCGCGTGTAGTCCTCTAGCGCGCTTGCATAGTGCAGCACGCCGGCGGCATCGCCGGCCAACAGCATCGCTTCGATCGCGTCGCGGTAGAACCAGAGGTGGTTGTGGCCGACCGCCCCGAGCCGCAGAAGGTCCTCGCCTTCTGCGAGGAGCCGTGTCCGCTCGTCATTCCCGTCGACTGCGAGGGCGAGGGCGCTCAGGGCCTTTGGCGCGGAGAACTGCGTGCCCACCTCGCGCGAGATGGCAAGCGCATCGCGAAGCGCTTTGAGGGCTTCGCCGCGGCATCCTTCGGCGAGCCATGCACGCCCCAGCATTTCGAGGTTCTGCGCCTCGAACCGGCGCGCGCCCAATTGCCGGATCACGCGCCTTTCCTGCTCCAGATGGATCTGCACGGCCTGCATGTCGCCTAGCTCGTAGCTGGCGAACACGCCAAGCGTCTCGCCTAGCAATTGCGCGCGCGGCTGCCCGATCAACTCAGCTGCGCGCACGGCGGCAACGGCGTCTTCGCGCGCCTGCCGCGGGTCGTTCAGATAAATGCGGCTGAAGCCCTGCATCGGACGATTGGCGACTTCGATTCGGCCGTACCCGTGCTCGCGGCTCAACGCCACGCAGTCACTGAAATGGCGGAACGCGGTGCGCATCCGCCCTTGCGCGTAGGCGGCATCGGCGAGGCCGCCTAGCGCGCGAGCCTCTGCTTCCGGCAGGCCGAGGCGCCGCGCATAGTCGAGCCCACGTTCATGCTCGATGCGGCAGGCTTCGATCCTTCCGAGCGGAAAGTAGATGTTGCCGCGCAGATAGTGAAGGCTAGCGAGCTCGGCCACCCGGTCGTCGCGCTCCGCGATCCGCTGTGCAGCCTCGAGCAGGTCTAGCGCTTCGTCCAGACCTTCGCTCACACGCAAGCCTTCCGCGAGCCCGAGCTGGCAGCGGCACAGACTGGCATCGTCGGGGGCGGCGGCCAGCGCCGCGCGCCAGGTAGCGGTCGATCCCGCGATGTCGCCCAGGTCGCGCTGGAGGTCGCCCTTGCAACAACTCAGGGCGTGACGGTCCGTGTCGGTCCGCGCGATCTCGAGGCCCCGCTCGGCGAGGCGCAGCGCGGCCTCGAGCAGGTGAGCCGCGCGTTGTGCGTGCGCGGCGTTCAGGTAAGCCTGCGGCGCGCGCTCGTCCTCGGCGCGGTCGAGATGCTGGGCGTGCAGCGTGGGGTCGCCGTGCGCGAACCAGTCGGCCGCGCAGCGGTGCAACTCGCGCCTGCGCGCGCGCAGCAGCGTCGAATAGGCGCTCTCCTGTATCAGTGCATGGGCGAACAGGAACTCTTCGCCCTCCGGCAGCACGAGCGCATTGGCGAGCAAGCCGTCACAGACGTAGCCCGGGTCGTCGATGAGCCGCCGCAACAACGCGATGCCGAAACGCTGTCCGATCACGGCGGCCGCCTGGAAAGCCAGGCGGTCGCGTGGCGCGAGCCGGTCCATCCGCGCGAGCACCAGGCTGCGGATCGAGCCAGGTACGGCGTTGCCGCTGCCTTCCTCGGCGTTGCGCAATAGCTGTTCGAGGAACAGCGGGTTGCCTCCCGCGCGCTCGATGCAGGCGAGCGCGACACGCTGCGTCGCGTCGATGAAATTGCCCGCGAGGCTCAGTGCCTCGTCCTGGCGCAATGGCCCGAGGTCGAGCGTCGCGTACGGGGTGTCCCGGCAGCGCGCGCGCCACGTCGCATCGATCGGATCGCCGTCCACGCGCGAGGTCGTCACGAGCAGGCCCGGGCCGTTCGCGATGCCCGAGGCAAAGGCCGAGAGATAGTCGAGCACTTCGGGGTCGGCCCAATGCAGGTCTTCGACGACGATCAGCGTTGCAGTCTGTCTGCAGGCGTCGTCGGTCAATCTTGCGGCGAGCGCCTGCTTGCCGCGCTTGCGCGCGCCGTGGTCCATCGCGTCGTAGAGGGCTCGCCACTCGTCCGCAAGCGGCAGGTCGAGGAGGTCGTGGAGAAACGCGTGCTGGTCGGCCTTGACGATGCCAGCAGCTGCGAGACGCGCGGCGGCGGCCTGGCGCGCGTCGCTCGATGCGCCGGTGGCGAGGCCGAGCAGGCTGCCGACGATCGTGTGCACGGGATCCTGCCCCTTGCCCACGCCGAAATCCAGCACGAGGCCCCGATGGATCGCGAAGCCCTGCGACTGCGCGTAGCGGCGCATCTCGTCGACGAGACGCGTCTTGCCGATGCCCGCCTCGCCACGCACATGAACGATATGGCCGCCCCGCCGTGCGACGCACGCGTGGACGATACCGTGGAACTGCTCGAGCTCGGCCTGGCGTCCGACGAAAAGGCTCTGATTCGCCTTCGCCGATTCGCTCGCCGGGTCGTTCGAAATCGCGCGCAGCCGCCATGCGCGCACCGGTGCGTCGATGCCCTTGAAGCGCTGCTCGCCGAGCGCGTCGCAGACGGCGGCGGCGCCGAGCGCGCGCGCCACGTCATCGGAAAGCCAGGTCTCGCCGGGCGCCGCTGCGACCTGGAGCCGCGCGGCCAGGTTCACCGGATTGCCGGTTACGGTGTAGTCCCGCGCGTCGACGCAGCCGAGCGCACCGGCGACGACCTCGCCGCTCGCGATGCCGATATGCGCCTGCAACGTCCGCGCCGCTTGCGCGCTCAGCTGTGTCAGCGCCTCATGGATGTCGAGCGCCGTGCGGGCCGCGCGCAGCGTGTCCGTCTCGTGCGCGCGGGGCGCGCCGAACAGCGCCATCACCGCGTCGCCGATGTGCCTGTCGGTCGTGCCGCCATAGGCGAGCACGATCCCGTCTACGAGCGCCGTGAAGCGGCCGATCAGCGCGCGCAACTCCTCCGGATCGAGCGTACGCGACAGCGCGGTGAAGCCGCAGAGATCGGCAAAGAGGATCGTGACCTGCCTGCGCTCGTCCGCTGGGATGTCCACGACATTGGACGCTTGCACCGCTGGCGGAACGACTGCCGGCAAGTCCCGCGCGGCGGCCGCGAGAATGCGTTTGCGGTGGCCGAGCGACTGCACCCCGAGTTCCCTCAGATCCGCGTCGGTCAGCTGCCCGAGCAGCGACAGATCGATATCGTTTGCCGCGAACGCTTGCGCGTACTGCTCAAGTCCCAGGGCGTGCAGCCATTGCTCGATATCCATGTTCGTCGCCTGGATCCCGTGCCGGTTGTTTGATGCGAACCGCTCCGAGCCCGTCGGGGTTCGTGCCGATGAATATCCAGTGTAGGCGCGCGCCACGGGCTGCGTATGGCCTACCTGCGGCGTTTGACAGGCTTTCGATCGCGGACGGATACTGGATCGCTCCCCATCGCGCCTCGCGCATTCCACTGAGCATTCACGTGAAGCCGGGCAAGACCGTTACCGTCGCCGACGACCCGCCGCGCTCGCGCGTCGCGGCGCTGCCCGGCGATCTGGTGGCTGGAGCGGTGTCGGCGCTCGTCATGCTGTGCTATGCGATGAGCCTCGGCACGATGATCTTCAGCGCCGATCTTGCCCGCTACGCGATGCTCGGCGTGCCCACCGCGCTCGTCAGCTGTGTCGTCACGGCGCTCGTGATTTCCCTGACAAGCTCGATGCGCCTGAACATCGGCGGCCCCGACAGCAATGCGGCTGCGTTTCTCGCGGGAGTGGCGGCAGGCGTTGCGAGCAGCGTGCGTGCGGACGGCGGCTCCCCGCAGACGCTCCTCCTCACCGTGCTGATCGCCATCGCGCTTTGTTCGCTCGTGACCGGCATCGTGCTCTACGCGATCGGTTCCTCGAAGCGCAGCCGCTCGCTGCAGTTTCTGCCTTATCCGGTCCTCGGCGGTTTCCTCGCCGGCACCGGCTTTCTGCTCCTCGCTGGCGCGTTCCGCGTCATGACGGGCGAGCCCCTGCAATGGCAGACGCTCGCGCGGTTGACACATCTTCACTGGCTCGCCTGGCTGCCCGCGCTCGTCGTAGGCGTGCTGGCCACTGTTCTGATGCGCAGCTGGAAGCACGTTGCAGCGCTGCCGCTCACGCTGGCCTTCGGTATCGTCCTTTTCTACGTTCTGCTAAACGCCGCGGGCCTGTCGATCGACGAAGCGCGCGACATGGGGCTGCTGCTGCCGCGCGTGGCGCTGCGGCTCACAGGGATTCCGGAGTTGCACTTGCGCGCGCAGCTCGCGCAAAGTGGCGTCGACTGGACGGCGATCGCTGCCCACCTTCCGGAGAGCCTCGTGGTCACGTCGGTCTCGGCCGTCACGATCCTGATGAATTCGACGGCAATCGGCGCGGCGACGGGCGTGGAAGTCGACCTCAATCGCGAGATGCGGGCCGCGGGCCTCGCCAATCTCGCAAGCGGCCTGCTGGGCGGCATGGTCGGCTACCAGTCGTTCAATCGCTCGATGCTCAATGCGCGGGTTGGCGCGACGAGCCGCATGGCGGGCGTGTTCGCATCGCTCGCGTGCCTCGTCGTGCTGGCCGCGTCGCCCGGTTTCGTCGCGCTCTTTCCCGTGCCGGTGCTCGTCGGCCTCCAGCTTTTCATGGGGCTGCGGCTCATCATGCAGTGGGTTGTCGGCGCCTGGACGAAGCTCGCCTGGTACGAGTACCTGCTCGTGCCCGTCATTCTCGGCACGATCGCAGCCTGGGGCGTGCTCATTGGCGTCGGCGCAGGCGTCGTCGCCGCGTGTGTGATGTTCACGCTGCTCTACGGCCGGGTGAGTTGCATACGCATGGAGTTCGACCTTCGCACCCGGACATCGAATGTCGAGCGCAACATTGAGGAAACCGAAGCATTGCGCGGACTCGGCGCGCAGGTGTGCGGCATGTGTCTGCAAGGGTTTCTTTTTTTCGGCACGGCCAATTCGATCCTCCAGCGCATACGAGAGCGGCTCGCCGCGCGCGATCCGGTACTGGTTCGATTCGTCGTGCTCGATTTCGCGTCGACTCAAGGCATAGACGCGTCGGTATCGATCAGCTTCGTCAAGCTGCGTCAGCTCTGCGCGGCGATGGACGCGGACTTGATCTTGACCGCGCTGCCGCCGCGCTCGCGCGATCTGCTGACGAAAACCGGCACGCTCAATCTGCGGATTCGTGAATTCGACACGCTCGATACGGGCCTGGAATGGGTAGAAGACCAACTGCTCGCGTCAAGCGCGTTCGCGCCGAAGCTCGGTGACGACCTTGACGCGCTGCTCGCGCCGCATTTCACGGCCAGCGCGCTGAACACGCTCGTCACCTGGCTCGAAGTGCAGGATCTGCACGCGGGCCAGGCGCTGTTTCTTCGTGGGGATCCGGGCGACGCGTTGTACATCATCGAGCGCGGGCGGCTCGCAGTGTCGCTGTCGCTTGGAAACGGGCGGTCGGTGCGGCTGCGCGCTTGCCTGCCGGGCACGGTCATCGGGGAAATGGCCGTGTACACGCAGCAACCGCGCAGCGCAGACGTGTTCGCCGAGGTGCCAACGCGGGTGCGCAGGCTGTCGCTGGCCGCGCTCGTTGCGCTCGAGCGGGACGACCCCGCAGCCGCTCAGCAGTTTCATCGCTTTCTGGTGAAGGTCATCGCGTCGCGCCTCGCGCTCGCTACTGAGGCCCTGCGCGCGGCCTATTGAGCGGTGGGTGTCTGCAACCGTGCATCCATTGTGCATTGAATAAGGTGTGCGTATCACCATGAATGGCGATGCCACTACACGCGAGCGATTTAGCGCTGAAGCCGCGCGGTGATTGTTGGCACAGTTGATGCGGTCATCAATGTCGCTACTAAAACGAGGGGCTCCGGTCGCAGGACGTCCCGGATTCACTGTCTTGCTCGGCACATCACCAGGCGCTAAAAGACAGGGATCAGCGATGCTGCAATAAATTTTCTACCATAGACAAATTAGCTATGAAAACGTTGCGATCCGCGCGCACCCGGCAGAGGGGGCCAGTGGACGATCTGGCGCCACCTGTTTGCAGTCGTATAGCAAAAGGACGTTGAAACCGGACTGTCCAGGCGAGTGCCGCTCCTCATTCCACGGGAGCCTCGCTTGAATTAACCCGGGTGCCGGCGCTGAAGCACGTGGCCCGCCCGCATGCACGGCAAGGGAGTCGAGATGTCTCACGAACTCTATGTCCAGGCACTTAGCGCGATGTTCCTGTTCTGGAATGGGGCGCGTATCCTCACGTACCTCCCGACTATCGGCAAACTCCTCGCGAGGGAAGCGGACATGCGCAGCCACAGTCTGCTGAGCTGGGGCTGCTGGACGCTCAGCAATGGCACATTCGCACTCATGCTCCTCGAAATGAGCCGGGGGATTCCGAATGGGATGTTCTGGATGAATCTGGCCAACACGCTGATGTGCATCATTGTTTCACTCATCATCCTGTTCAGGCGGTTCCCGCGCCTGCGCGCAAGCGTCAGCAAGGCCTATCGAGGCATCAGACGAAGTGCGTCGAAAGCCGGTACCCTGCCTGGACAGCGGGGGCTGCTGCATCTGGGCGAATACAGCCTGGCAGGGGGCGCCAATTTTGCGGGTGATCGCGCACCCGCCACACCGCCTGCGCGATTCGGGCGCCTCGCGCATTGGGTAGCGCCAGCAAGCGTAGTGGCGTTCGGGGTAGCAGGCGCCGCCACGTATGACCTCTGGCCCGACCATGACCAGCGCGCTAGCGTCGACTCAGAGGCCAGCGCACGACAGGCGTCCGGCACAATCAGACCGGCATTGCCAACGCCACAGGTGCCTTCGTCCGCTCAGGTTTCGCCAGCAACAACAGTTCCTGCTCGCGCAACCACAATCGCCCGTGCGGAACGCGCCCCGCCTGCGCCTTCCACTTCGCCCGGCCGCCGCGTCGCACCATCCCACGGCGCTGCTGCACCGCGTGTGGCCACAGGGCGAGTGGGTAAACCGGGCAACGTCGCCGCCCAGAATCACGGGCATTGGGCGTCGCGGTTCATCGCGAGCGTGCGGCAAGCGCTTGGCATAACGCGATCGACACCGCCAAAGCGGCAGTCGCTTGGGGGCGGCCACGGCGCAGCTTCTGCGCGTGCTGAGGTCTCACGGCATGCCCCTTCCCCCTCATTCGATCACGGTGCTGCACAAGCCCGCGATTTTCCGGCACCGCAATCGGCGACAGGTTCGCCCGGTTCCGCGGACGATTTCGCCACGCAGAATCGCCGCCGTTCGGCGCGCCAGGTTCCTGGGTATGACGCGCGGTCGGTAGTTGTCGTCGAAGCGCCACCGGCGGCCCCGGCCCCGGTCGTGTACGACGCGCCTCCAGGTGTGTATCAGGGGCCTCCGGTTGTGTACGCGCAAGCGCCGGTTGCATACGGCGGGGGATATGCGGACGAGTACTGGGACCGTCGGCAATGGCACGACAACGGCTGGCACAAGGGCGGGAAACATCGGCAGCATGATGACGACGATGATTAACGTCTGCCGCGCGGCCAACCGCCCGCGTACTCGCTGGCTGCTACCGCTGATGTCCCGGAATCGTTGCGCGTTGCCATGGGGCGTCAGAGGCGAATTCTCAGCCGGAGCGAAGGCCGGTCTACCCGGCGCGGGCGCGGTGATGCCTTCGAGTTGTGCGCCGTGGCATTTCGCACAGGATTCCGAATAAAGATGTAAGCCGCGCGCGACCTGCGCGTGGTCGAACGCGGGCGCATTCGTGCGCGCTTCGCTCGCAGCGCTGCCGTCGGCACTCTTCAGAATTCTCGTATCTGGCCGTTACCCAACTGATAGCATGTCATGTTGCGCCTTGCTGGAGTTGCCGATTCCGGGGACGACTGCATAGACGATGGCGTTGTGCGGGCACTCAGTCTCTTTGACAGTATGAAAAACCTTGGAATGGACGCCGGAAACGGGTACTGCGTGCCGGTTAGTGACCTGCCTATGCCGGTCATCCGCTACGACGCGCATGGTCAATGGCGCTACATGAATAGCGCGGCGCAGGCGATGCTGGGGGATGCATCTGGCGGCGCCTGCGCGTCGTATGCCGAATCCGGATTGCTGTCGCCGAATGCGCTGCAGCAGTACGGGGATGCCATTCGGGAGGTCGCTGACACGGGCGTCGCGCGCGAACTCGAACTCTCGTTCGATGGACTGCCCGAGGCGCAGCGCCAGCACTACCTGGTGCAATTCGTTAGCGATCCGGTTCAGGACAGCCCTGCCGGGGTGCTTGCGATCTATTTCGACATCACTGCGCGCAAACGCGTGGAGGCAAAACTCCGTGAGCGCGAGTCGTTCCTCGAATCGTTGCTCGATACCATCCCGATTCCCGTCTTCTCGAAGGATAGAGAAGGGCGGTACCTGCACCTGAATCGGGCGTTTGAAGAATTCCTGGGTGTCCCGAAGCAGCGATTCGTCGGCAAGACCGTCTTCGAGACGAGCCCGCAAGCGCTGGCGCAGACCTATTTCGCCAAGGACGAGGAACTGTTTGTGAAAGGCGGGATCCAGCGCTATGAATTCAAGGTCCAGAACGCGAAGCAAGCGGTGCGTGACGTTGAATTCAGCAAGGCGGTTTTCCACGACGATCAAGGCCGGCAGGCCGGCTTGATCGGGGCGATTCTGGACATTACCGAACGTAAGCAGGCGGAGTTCGAGCAGCGGGCGCAATACGAGAAGATCCTGCTTCTCAACAGAAGCCTTGAGGCCAAGGCACTCGAACTATCCGACGCTCGCGCGCAGCTGATCACCGTGCTGCATACCATTCCCGACATGGTGTGGCTAAAGAGTACGACCGGCATTCTCCTGCTGTGCAATCAAAGCTTCGAGCAATTTGTTGGCAAATCGAAAGTTGAGATACTCGGGAGAACCGATTATGTCGTTTTCGATGCCGAGCTTGCCGACTACTTCCGGGAACGCGACAAGGCAGCCATCGAAGCAATGCATGTTTGCGTCGACGAAGAATGGGTGGTCGCTCCCGCGACCGGTGAACGTACGTTGCTCGAAACTCGACGGCTACCGGTATTCGACGCGGCAGGGGCAGTGGCGGGCGTGCTCGGCGTGGCAAGAGACATGACTGAACGGCACCGTTTCGACGAAAGACTGGCCCGTCGTGAGCGCGAATTCAGAACCCTCGTCGAAAACTCGCCCGATACGGTCGCCCGTTATGGAAGGGACTTCAGACGCTTGTATGTCAATCCGACTTTCGCCTCGCTCACGAGGGGAGGCGCAAATGCGCTGCTCGGCAAGTCGCCGAGTGAATTCCCCGGGGGGCGAGCCACCGTTCTCTACGAGCGGCAACTCGGGGAAGTATTCGCAACGGCGAGCGACAGAGAGTTCGAGCTGAGCTGGGAGGCTGCAGACGGCAGGCAACTCACCCACCTGCTCAGGTTGACGCCGGAGTTGGGAGCGAACGGCACGGTGGAAACGGTTCTTGCCGTGGGACGGGACATCTCGGAACTTCACGCGTCCAGAGCGAAAATCCATCGCATGGCGTATTTCGACGCGCTGACCGCGTTGCCGAACCGCGTCCTGTTCAACGAACGGTTGCGCGAGGCGCTCACCAGCAGCACAGACGCTCGCTTTGCAGCCGTCATGATGATCGACATGGACCGTTTCAAGGGTGTCAACGATACGTTGGGCCACGCGGTCGGCGATGAATTGCTGCGTGAGGCGGCGTGCCGCCTGCTCGACTGTGTGCGTGCCGGCGACACAGTCGCCCGCTTTGGCGGCGACGAGTTCGCCATTCTGCTGCCCGAGGTTTCCGACCACGGCATTCTCGAACAGATCTCGGAGATGATCATCAAGCGGCTCGATGAGCCGTTCCTGCTCGACGGAAGAGAGGTGTTCATCTCATGCAGCATCGGCATCGCGCTTTATCCGACCGACAGCACGGATGCAAAGGATTTGCTCCGATATGCAGATTCGGCAATGTACCAGGCGAAGCGATCAGGCCGGCGAGGTTTTCGTTTCTATACGAAAGACATGACCATCGAGGCCACCGCGCGGCTGTTGCTGGAGTCGGAGTTGCGCCGCGCGATCGATCAAGGCGAGTTCGAACTGCACTATCAACCGCAGGTTTTGCTCCAGGGTGCGGAGGTCATCGGCTCGGAAGCATTGTTGAGATGGAAGCGTCCCGGCGAAGGGTTCGTTCGGCCTGGTCAGTTCATACCGCTTGCGGAGGAAACCGGTCTGATCGTCGAGCTCGGGCGATGGGTGCTTCGCGAAGCCTGTCGTGCAGCCGCCGAATGGAATACGGATGGGAGCGTGCGGCACAAGGTGTCGATCAATCTGTCTGCCCGGCAGTTTCAGTCGCGCGACCTGGTGCTGGTGGTCAAAGAAATCCTCGAGGAAACAGGCTGCCGGCCTCAGTGGCTGGAATTCGAAATTACCGAAAGCCTGCTGCTTGCTGAGAACGATTCGGTCATGAGCGCGCTTCTGGCATTCGAGGACATGGGGTTGTCGATCGCGATCGACGACTTCGGTACAGGTTATTCCGCGCTTAGCTATTTGACCCGTTTTCCTATTGATACGCTCAAGATCGATCGTACGTTCATTCAGCGAGTCACGTCCGACCGACGACATGCCGAACTCGTGAAGGCGATCCTTTCCATCGCACGTTGCCTTGGGCAGCGGGTCGTTGCCGAAGGCGTCGAGACGATAGAGCAGGCGGCATTTCTCGATGCGCATGGTTGTGAGGTCGCACAAGGGTTCCTCTACAGCAAGCCGCTGCGGCAGTCCGAAATTGCGTCGCTTCCGCGTTATCTCAGCGTCGCGTGCGGCGGCCAATCGTAAGGGCGCGCTAAAAAACGCGTCTGTTTCGCCGTGGTTTTTCGGCATTCAGGATTGCTCATCGGGCATTCTCCGGACGATCGACGCAAAACGTACCTCCAATATCGGCAAACCGTTCGCCGTGATATAGCCGTGCGCCCGTTTTTGCGGGATCATCCGGCCCTCCAGGATACGGGATCTCACGCTATTCACTACCCATGGAAAATGGCCTTCTACTTTTCCCGGTCGCGGCGCTTCACGTTGAGGCGACCGGCGAGCCGCTGTGGTTTCGCCGGGCGCCCAGCTCGCACGCGGCGGTCATTTCCGACTTCGGGGACGTTCCCGACGTGCTCATGCGTCTGCCCGAATGCTGGTGTGTCGTCCCCGGCGCCCGGCTTGAAGGGTTGCACGACGACGAGGACATTGCCGAAGCCGACCCGCGCTTCAACGGCGCGCTCCCCGATCATCACTTCGCGGTAGTCCGCCACACCGACCGGCGCCTGAACGTCGCGCTCCTGCTGATGAACGCCGCGGAAGCGGTGCTCTTGCCCACGCGTATTTACGGCGCGCGCGAGCCGTTCGAAGGCTGCGTGCCAGGTGTTGAAGCGGCCCTCGTCGAAGCCGCTGGCCAGTGTGCCTGAAGCATGGCGCAGGCCTACGGGTGATCCCTGCTAGGCAGCGCAGCGGGAAGATGCATCCCGCTGTTTTGTAAGCGCAATATTGGTATCGCAAGGGATACGTAATAATTTTACCGACCGTTTGCCGATTTGGGAGCTGTTTCAAAAACTGACTAAAGCTAATTTTCCGCAAGGCCAAAACGAATGTACTTGCGGAGAAAAGATGCTACGAAATTGGAGACGGGCGCTGCTGATGGCGGGCGGCGCCGCGATAGCCGCCCACGCGGCCCATGTCCTCGCAACCGAGAAGGCCGAGGACCTGACGATCGCGAAGATGCCGGCGTACAGCCCGCATCAGGTGTACGTGGTGGACGTCAACTTCAGCTCGATGACGGACGCGCGCACGAATGTCCTCGACGGCGACGCCAACCGCTTCCTCGGGCAGATCGACGCCGGTTTCGCGCCGGGCTTCGCGATCAGTCCCGATCACAAGACGAGCTACGTCGCCACCACGTACTTTGCGCGCGGCTCGCACGGCGCACGTACCGATGTCGTCGAAATGACGGACAACACGACGCTGCAAATCACGGGCGAAGTCGTGATCCCGCCGAAGCACGCGCAAAGCGTACCGTCGCCGTATAACACGTCGCTTTCGAAAGACGGCAAGTGGCTTTACGTCGCGAACATCACGCCCGCCACGTCGGTCACCGTGGTCAACACGGCCACGCACCAGGTCGCCTCGGAGATCGATACGGACGGTTGCGTGCTCGCCTATCCGTCGGGTAGCGACCGCTTCACGTCGCTGTGCGAAAGCGGCAAGGCGCTGACCGTCGTGCTCGGCGCGAACGGCAAGGAAAAGAGCCGCAAATTGTCGGAGCCGTTCATCGATGTCGCGAAAGATCCGGCATTCGTGAACGCGTCGCGCAGCGGCAATACGTACTGGTTCGCGACGTTCAATGGCAACGTGCGCACCGCCGATTTCAGCGGCCCGGCGCCGGTGTTCGGCACGCCGTGGCCGCTCGTGACGCCGGATGAGGCGAAGGCCGGCTGGCGTCCCGGCGGCCTGCAGCAAACCGCGCTGCACGTGCCGACGCAGCGTCTTTTCGTGGCGATGCACCAGGGCGCAGAGGGCTCGCACAAGGACCCGGCAAGCGAAGTCTGGGTGTTCGATCTGAAGACGCACAAGCGCATTGCGCGCTGGAAACTCGCGGACCAGAAGATCGATCCGCTGCTCTCGATCCAGGTGAGCGAAGACGCGCATCCGCTCTTTTACGGCATCACGACGACCTCCGACGTGGTCGTTGCCGACGCGGCAACGGGCAAGCTCAAGCACGTTCACAAGCAGGTCGGCGCGACGTCGTCGCTGCTGGTCAATCCGTAACGAGGCGCGAATCATGATTTCAGGTCTCGTTATCGATCCGGTCGTCTCGACTGTTGCGCTCGCAACCACATCGATCATCACCTTGACGCTCGCAATGCCGAAGGTGATGCGCCAGTCCGATTTGCGGCAAGCCGTGGCGGGCTTCCAGTTGCTGCCGCACATGCTCGTCACGCCGTTCGCGCTCGCCTTGCCGATCGTCGAAGTGGCCGCCACGCTCGCGTGCCTCGTGCCCGCCACGCGCAGCCTGGGCGCCGCGGCGCTCGCCGCGCTCTTCGTGCTGTTTGCGTTCGCGCTCGGCATCAACGTGGCGCGCGGGCGTACCGATATCGACTGTGGCTGCAATGGTTTTCGCCAGACGGGCGGTCCCGCCGCTCACTCGATCGGATGGGCGCACGTGGCGCGGGTGCTGCTGCTGGCCGCACTGGCCGCGCTCGCAGGCGCGCCGCAAAGCGTGCGCGCGGTCGTCTGGTTCGACTATCTGAGCGTGCTGGGCGCGACGCTCTTCGCCGTTGCCGCATTTTTTACCCTGGACGTGCTGCTCGCCAACCGTCCGAAGCTGAATCACCTGAGGAACTCGTAATGGAAAACGCACTGTTGATCTCTAACGCTCTGCTGTGGGCCGGTGTGCTCGCGCTCGGCGCCATCTCGCTCGCACTGGTTCGCCAGATCGGCATTCTGTACGAAAGGATGATGCCCGTCGGCGCACTGATGATCGACAAGGGGCCGGCGGTCGGCACTGTGGGCCCGTCGTTCGAGCTGGGCGCGCTCGACGGCCGTCAGGTCAAGGTGGGCGGAATCTCGGCCGCGGGCCGCAGCACGCTCGTGTTCTTCCTCTCGCCGAGCTGCCCGGTGTGCAAGAAGCTGCTGCCGCTGCTGCCGTCGATCCAGGCGCGCGAAACGGCCACCGACATCGTGCTCGCAAGCGATGGCGACACGACGGAACACGCAGCGTTCTACAAGAAGCTCGGCCTGAGCCAGTTCCCCTATGTACTCTCGCAGGAACTGGGCATGGCCTACCAGATCGGCAAGCTGCCCTATGCACTCCTGATTGACGAGTCGGGCAAGATCCGCGCGAAGGGCCTCGTGAATTCGCGTGAACACCTCGAAAGCCTCTTCGAAGCGAAGGAGCGCGGCGTGGCGTCGCTGCAGGAGTACGTCCACGGGGATCACGCAGGTCATGCGCATCACGCGGAGCAGCACGCCTGAGCACGTCATCAAAGAACAGAACGACAGGACGATAAGCATGAAATGGTTCGACAACTTCTTCGAGCTGAGAGCGCGCACCGTCGCGCAGCGCAGCTCGCGGCGCAGCGCCATGGCGACGCTTGGCCGCGCGCTGGTCGGCTCGGCGCTCGTGCCGCTCTTGCCGGTGGACCGCACCTTCGCAGCGGAAAACGCGGCCGCTGCAAGCGGTGCAAGCGCGCCGGCTGCGGGAAAAAACGACGATCCCTATAGCTGCGACTACTGGCGCTATTGCGCGATCGACGGCTGGCTGTGCAGTTGCTGCGGCGGCACGTCGAGCAGCTGCCCGCCCGGCACGACGCCTTCGCCGATCACGTGGATCGGCACCTGCCGCAATCCGCACGACAACACCGACTACATCGTGTCGTACAACGACTGCTGCGGCAAAACGTCGTGCGGGCGCTGCTTCTGCAACCGCAACGAGCGCGAGAAGCCGCTCTACAAGCTCTCGCTGGACAACGACATCAACTGGTGCATGGCAAGCGGAAACGCGAACTATCACTGCTCTGTATCCGCCTTGCTTGGAGTGGCGCAGCAATGACATCGACGATTTCCAACCAGCGCCTCGCGAAGTGGGTCATGACGTTGTGCGCGGCGGGAGCCGCGCTGATGGCGGGCGACGCGTTTGCGCAGAACGTGCAGTTTGCGCCGGGCAAGGCGTTCTTCGACACGAAGTGCGCCGTGTGCCACCAGGCGGGCGGCAGGGGGCAGGACGGTCTCGCGCCGCCGCTCACCGAACTGCCGGGCCGCTATGCCGCGAATGGCGAAGGGCGCAAGCAGCTCGGCCTCACGGTGCTCAACGGCATGTTCGGCCAGATCGCGATCAAGGACAAAACCTACAACTTCAAGATGCCGAGCTTCCGGACCGAATCCGACGAGGATCTCGCGAGCGTGCTCAATTACCTCGTGTTCGACGCGAATGCGAAGCATGCGGGCGCGAAGCCGTTCACGGCGGCTGAAGTGAAGGCGCTGCGCGTGACGCAGATGGACGGCGCGCAGGTGCGCGAGCATCGCGCAGCCACGCTCAAGAGCCTCGGGCTATGAAGGCGAGGCATGCGCGTGTGTGGCTTGCTGCATGTGCATTCGCGCTCGGCGCGAGCGCGCATGCGCAGGAGCGCGGCTACGACGCGGCCTCTGCGCGCGAGGCGTGGACGCTCAACTGCATGGGCTGCCATACGGGCGACGCGCATGCCATTCCGGGCAAGGTGCCGCCGCTCTCCAACGAGCTAGGGCATTTCGTGCGCTTGCCTGAAGGACGCGAGTTCGTGATGCGCGTACCGGGTGCGTCGAATTCCTCGCTGAGCGACGCGGAGCTCGCAAACGTTTTGAACTGGCTGATCGATACGAAGAACGCGGACACGCGGCCCGCAGATTTCAGGCCTTATACCGCGCAGGAAATCGCAGCACGGCGCAGGCCGGCGCTCACCGACGTCGCGAAGCATCGCGCGGCGCTGGTCGAGCGTATGCACAAAAGCGGCGATACAGCCGTAGCTGAACAGTACTAACGAAAGGCAAGAGCGGGCCGCAACGCGGCGACCGTGCGATTCAACAGGTATTGGAGATCGAGACGATGAAAGGCAAGACGCAGATGGGAGCGATGTGTTCGGCAGCCGCGCTGGCGGCAGTATTGAGCACGCTCGCGGGTGGGGCGCTGGCGGATACGGCCGGCATGGAGAAGGGCGCGAGCGCCGATGGCCGGATTCCGGCCTATGCGGGTCCGCAAGCCGCACCGGCCGACTGGTCGTATGGCAAGGTGCGCGGCGATTACTGGAAGCACAAGGGCGAGAAGCCGCTCTTCTCGATCGACGCGAGCAACGTCGACAAATACGCGGACAACCTCACGCCGGGCCAGGTTCAGCTCATCAAGCAGAAGAAGGGCTACCGCATGGACGTGTATCCGACGCACCGCGAATGCGGCGCGCCTGATTTCGTGCAGGCCAACACGGCGCTCAACGCGACCCAGGCGAAGATGGATTCGACGGGCGAGGGGCTGCAGAGCGCAAGCCTGCCCGGCATGCCGTTCCCCGCGCCGAAAACGGGCGCGGAAGCGATGTGGGATCACCTCGCGCGCTATCGCGGCATCGGCGCGGAGTGGCAAAAGGCGGTGACGGCGGCGTCGCCGCGGCCGGGCAGCACGGACTGGATCAAGGCCGAATCGAAGCAGACGCTCTACTTCCCGTGGGGCAAGAAGGGCACCGCCACGCCGCAGCAGGCCGGCATGCTCTACGCGATCTACTTCGCCTATGAAACGCCCGCCGCGCTCGCGGGGCAGGGTCTCGTGCAGCGCGACTACTTCGACAAGGCGAGCGACACGTTCTACTACTTCACGGGTCAGCGCCGCGTGCGCCGCATGCCGGCGTATTCGTACGACGCGCCGCAGATCGGCTTCGAGAACCAGTACACGGTCGATGAACCGTGGCTCTTCAACGGCCAGCTCGACCGCTTCAACTGGAAGCTCGTCGGCAAGAAGGAAATCTATATTCCGTACGACGACTTCGGCATGTTCAACTTCAAGGCGAAGTTCGACGACGTCTTCAAGCCGGACGCCGTCAACCCCGAAGCGCGCCGCTACGAAATGCACCGCGTCTACGTCGTGGAGGCGACGCTGAAGTCCGGCGTGCGCCACGTCGCGACGAAGAAAGTCTTCTACATCGACGAAGACAGCGGCCTTGCGGTGGCCGCCGAAGACTACGATGCCCAGGGCAAGCTCTGGAAGGTCAAGGAGGCGTATCCGATTCCGGTGTACGAGCTGCACGGCGCCTGCGACGTCGAGCCGTTCGTGCAGTACGACCTCAACAATGGCCGTTACGTGACCGACCAGTCGACCATCGGTACGGACACCGACATCCGCTGGTACGAAGACTCGAACGATGCGCGCTTCAAGGACGACTTCTATTCGTCCGAAAACCTGCGCGCCGTGAGCGAGCGATAACGTAGCGTCCGGCAGTGGCGGCGCGCGCGCGGGGACGTGCGCCGCCACCCTTCATATTCGACCTGGAAGAAAGCGGGCAGGGGAAAAGCGTGATATCGAAGACAAAAATCAGCGCAGCAGTTTCATTAGTCATGCTAACGGCGGCACAGGGGGCCTCGGCATACGAGTTCACACTCGACGACGGCGCCGTCAACGGATCGTGGGTCTCGAACCTCACGGCGGGCGGCGGCATTCGGGTCAAGAACCCGAGCTGCTCGCTCACCGGCGACCCGAACGCGAATGGCTGCGGCGCGGGTGCGAACACAGCGCAGTGGGCATCGGGCGACGATGGCAACCTCAACTATCGCAAAGGGCAGCCGTTCAGCACGTATGTCAGCGCGACGAGCGAGCTGCTGCTCACGATGCCCAGTCAAGGCGTCAAGTTCATGGTGCGCGGCACCGCGATGTACGACTTTCTGGCGAACGACACGAACAGAACGCCGCTGTCGAGCACCGCTGCCGCGCAGATTGTTTATCCGGTCGATCTGCTCGATCTCTGGGTCCAGAAGGATTTCACGCTCAACGACCGCTCGGCGCACGTGCGGCTCGGCAATCAGGTCATCAACTGGGGCGAGAGCTTCTTTGCGACCAACGGCATCAATGCGACCAACGCCGTTGATATTCAAAAGCTGCTGATTCCGGGCACCCAGCTCAAGCAGGCGCTGCTGCCCGAACCGATGATCAGCTTCGCGGCGGGCATCACTTCGGGACTCAGCACCGAGGCCTACTACCAGTTCAATTGGGAAAGCAACCGCTATCCGCCGGTCGGCTCCTACTGGTCCGCGGGCGACATTTTCGGGCGCGGCGCGGGCCCGTTGACGATCAGCACGATCAACGGCAACGTGAACGGCCCCGACGCGGGCACGATCGCGGGTCCGAACGCGGGCAACTCGCAGGCGATCTCGGGCATTAACTCTGGCCTCGTCAACGGGGTGTATGCGGGCCCTCCGTTCAACTCGATCGGCATTCCGACCTCGACGCAACTGCCGAACAAATACCGCCCGCAGTTCGGCGTCAAGTTCAACTACAAGCCGAAGAACGTCGACGTCAATTTCGGCTTCTATTACGAAAACTATACCGACAAGTCACCGGTTGCCTCGGCGCTGGCGAATGGCACGGAACAGTTCCAGTATCTCCAGAACCGGCAGCTGTTCGGTGCGAGTGCGAACTTTGGTATTGGCGACTGGGCGATCGGCACCGAACTTTCGTATCGTCCGCACGATGCGGTCGCGCTGTCCGGGTGCTTTGGCGCGGGCGGCCCGCTCGACTTCAACACGAATGGCGTGTCGGGTGTCAATTGCCAGCAGTGGGAAGACCGAAAAAAGCTGCAGTATCTGATCAACGGGCAATTGAATCTCACGCAAAGCGAATATCCGTTCCTGAAGCTGCTTCACGCCGACATGGCGGTGCTCACGATGGAACTCGCGTGGATCTACTACCCGGGCCTCAATTCGAACGGCGTGACGCGCACGGTCGATGGCCAGCAGGTGACGCAGGCGCCGGCCGCGGGCTACTTCACCTGGCTGAACAACGACTCAGGCCTCGGTTACCCGATCACGGCGGCAAAGGGCACGGCAAGCTCGGTCGGCGCGACGATCGACTTCAACTGGACCTATGACGGCACGATCATTCCTGGCTGGCAAGTTACGCCTGGCGTGACGTTCAGCGACGCTCTGTACGGCTACACGCCAACGTTCACCGCGAACTACATGCAGGGCGCGAAGTCCGTCAACGTCTATCTGCTTTTCAATCAGAACCCGACGGTCTGGCAGGCCGGTATCAACTTCACGGCTTTCTTCGGTGGTCACGACACCGTTGGGCAGCCGTACGCCGACCGCAATTTCGTCGGCATCTTCGCAACACGCAATTTTTAAGCAGGCAGGCGCGCGCCTTGTTGGTGCGCGCCTAAAACGGCAGCAGACTTTGAGGGGCGCAATGTGTTGAATCGTCTGGTTGGCAAGCTCGAGAGGTTCCTGTTCGGGCATCGCGCGATCACGCTGGGCGTGATCGCCTTATTCACGGTCGTGATGGCCGTGTTCGCGCTGCAGTTGCGCATGGACGCCGGATTCGAGAAGCAGATTCCGACCGAACACGAGTACGTCAAGACCTTCCAGCAATACCGGAACGATCTGCTCGGCGCGAACCGCATCACGGTTGTGCTCAAGGCGCGCAACGGCACGATCTGGACGCGCGAAGGCCTCACCCGGCTCTACGAAATCACGCAGGCCGTGGGCTATCTGCCGAACGTGGATCGCGGCGGCGTGCAGTCGCTCTGGACACCTAACTCGTTCGTCAACGAGATCACCGAAGACGGCTTTCGCGCCGACCCGCTGATCGACGGCACGATCACGCCGGAGAGTCTCACGCCCGAGAAGATCGCCTCGATTCGCCAGTCCACCTCGGCGGGCGGCTACGTCGGCGTGCTCGTCTCGCGTGACCAGACGAGCGCAATGGTGACGGCGGAGCTGAACGAGCGCGACGCGAACGGCAAGGCGCTCGACTACGTGGCGTTCAACCATATCCTCGAAGAGAAGCTGCGCAAGCCCTATGAAAACGGCGCGTATCAGGTGCAGATCATCGGCTTCGCGAAGCAGATCGGCGACATTGCCGACGGCGCTTCGGGCGTGCTGGTGTTCTGTGCGCTCGCGCTGGTGCTCACGGCGGCGGCCGTCTACTGGTACAGCCGCTCGCTGCGCTTCACGATCCTGCCTATCGTGTGCTCGCTCACGTCGCTCGTGTGGCAGTTCGGCACGCTGCGCATACTCGGCTTCGGCCTCGACCCGCTCGCGGTGCTGGTGCCGTTTCTCGTCTTCGCCATTGGCGTTTCGCACGGCATTCAGCAGATCAACTTCATCGTGCGCGAGCTGTCGCATGGACGCAGCCCGATGGAAGCCGCGCGTCACAGCTTCAGCGGCCTCTTGATCCCCGGCACGCTCGCGCTCGTCACCGCGCTCGTGTCGTTCATCACGCTGCTGCTCATTCCCATTCCGATGGTGCGCGAACTGGCGATCACGGCTTCGCTCGGCGTTGGCTACAAGATCGTGACGAACCTCGTGATGCTGCCGGTCGTTGCATCGTGTCTGCATTTCACCAAGGAGTACGCGGACCGCGCGCTGGCCGCTCGCGAGCGGCGCGCGCATTGGCTGAGGCTGCTCGCGCGGCTGGCCGAGCCGCGCAATGCGGCGATCACGCTTGCCGTGACCGCGATGATTTTCGGCGTGGCGGTGTGGCAAAGCCGCGATCGCGTGGTGGGCACGCTACAGCCTGGCGCCCCCGAGCTGCGCGCCGACTCGCGCTTCAACCAGGATGCCGTTGCGATCGCAACCAGCTACGACGTCGGCCTCGACTGGCTCACGGTCGTGTTCGAGACGCCGCGCGTTGCCGACTGCACCGACCCGCGCCTCGGCATCTTCGAAGACGACTTTACCGGCTCGATGAACCGGGTGCCTGGTGTCGTCTCGGTCAGCTCGTATCCGCTGATGCTGCGCACTTACAACGAGGGCTATAACGAAGGCAATCCGAAGATGTTCGTCGTGCCGATCGACCCGACCAACTATGCGGCGCTGAGCGCCGAAATCAACCGGGTGCACGGCTACATGACGAAGGACTGCAAGATGACTGCGGTGCATCTGTTCCTGGCCGACCACAAGGCAGCGACGATCAACCGCGTGATCGATGCCGTGAAGACGTACCGCGCGGAAAACCATCTGGAGGGCGTGACGATCCGGCTTGCTGCCGGCAACGCGGGCGTGCTCGCCGCGACCAACGACGAAGTGGCGCGCAGCGAACTGCCGATGATGCTCTACGTCTACGCGGCCATCGTCGTGCTCGTGCTGCTCGCGTATCGCGACCTGCGCGCGGTGATCGCCTGCTGCCTGCCTTTGACGGTGGCGACTTTCATCGGCTACTGGTTCATGAAGCAACTGCAGATCGGCCTCACGGTCGCGACCTTGCCGGTCATGGTGCTGGCAGTGGGTATCGGCGTGGACTACGCGTTCTACATCTACAACCGGCTGCAACTGCATCTCTCGCATGACGTGCCCGTGGTGAAGGCAGTCGAACAGTCGATTCTCGAAGTGGGCGTGGCGACGATCTTCACGGCAATCACGCTTGCTGTTGGCGTCGCGACATGGAGTTTCTCCGCACTGAAGTTCCAGGCGGACATGGGCAAGCTGCTCGCGTTCATGTTCATCGTGAACCTCGTGATGGCGATGACGGCGCTGCCCGCGCTCGCGGTCTGGCTCACACGGCTCTTCCCGCGCCGCTCGGCGGTTAAAAGCTCGAGCTTCTTCACTCACTAGCCCGCCACGAGGACGATTCGCCATGCAACGAACAAAGGGTTCGAAGATCGCCTGCGCAGCACTCGCGCTGCTTGCGGGCCTGCATTACACACACGCCGCGCTCGCTGGCGCGGCGCCGGACAACACGGTCGCGGTCGTCGCCGCGAAGCACCGTGCCGACGCGGAGCATTCGATGGTGCTCGGCGCGGCGCTCGCGGGAAACCGCATCGTCGCGGTCGGGGAACGCGGTGTGATCCTGCTTTCGGATGACGACGGCGCGCACTTCCGCCAGGCGCAGGCCGTGCCCGCCAACGCAACCCTTACCTCGGTCTCATTCGTCGACGCGCAGCACGGCTGGGCGGCGGGACATTGGGGCGTCGTGCTGCGCACCGACGACGGCGGCGAGCACTGGCGCGAGCAACGCGCGGATACGAGCGTCGACCAGCCGCTCTTTTCCATCGCGTTCCGCGACGAAATGCACGGCTGGGCCGTGGGCCTGTGGTCGCTGCTCATCACGACCGACGATGGCGGTGCAACGTGGAAAACGCAGCCGGTAGGCGAGGGCGCGGCCGCAGGCAAGAGCGGGCTGAACTTCTTCTCCGTGTTCCCCGGACCGCAGAAGGACGTTTATATCGCTGCCGAGCAAGGCACCGTATTCAAGTCGAGCGACGACGGCGCTAGCTGGCAGGCGCTGCACACAGGCTATAAGGGCACGCTCTGGAGCGGCGTGGTCGCAACTGACCGCACGGTCTACGTGGGTGGCCTGCGCGGCAATCTGTTCGCAAGCCAGGACGGCGGTGCGACATGGCAGTCCGTGAGTTCCGGTGCGAGCAGTTCAATCACTGGTCTAGTTGCGAACGCAACCAGTGTTGCAGGCGTGGCGCTCGACGGCTACGTGATGGTCAAAACGGCGGGAGCGCACGATTTCGCGACGAAGCAATTGCCGGGACGCGATGCGCTGACCGCATTGATATTGAAGCAAGACGGTTCGACCGTCCTGTTTTCCAAAGATGGCTTAGTTGCCAAATAAGTTGCCAAACAAACCAGTCAGGAGCTGAGATGCACATCGAGGAATTGCTTGCAAACCTCCATACCCAGATGATCGTGGGTGGCCGCGCCGTGCCAGCGCGCAGTGGCAAGACATTCGCCGTGTACGACCCGGCCAGCGGCCGCGAGATCGCCCAGGTGCCCGACGGCGACGCCGATGACGTCGCGGCCGCCGTGGCCGTGGCGAAGAACGCGTTCGAATCGAACGAATGGCGCCGTATGCCGCCCGCCGCGCGCGAACACCTGCTGCTCAAGCTTGCCGATCTCGTCGAACAGCACGGCGACGAACTCGCAGCGCTGGAGACGCTCAACCAGGGCAAGCTGCTCGGCTTCTCGCGCATGCTCGAAGTTGGCGGCAGCGCACAGTGGCTGCGCTACATGGCGGGCTGGGCGACCAAGATCGAAGGCAGCACCGTCGATCTGTCGTTGAGCTTTCCGCCGGGCGTACAGTACCGCGCGTCGACGCAGCGCGTGCCGGTGGGCGTGGTCGCGGCCGTCGTGCCGTGGAACTTCCCGCTGCTCATGGCCGTGTGGAAGATCGCGCCGGCGCTCGCGTGCGGCTGCACGGTGGTGCTCAAGCCCGCCGAGGAAACGCCGCTCACCGCGATCCGCCTGGCCGAGTTGGCGCTCGAAGCAGGCTTCCCGCCGGGCGTGCTCAATGTCGTGACTGGTCGTGGCGAAACGGCAGGCGCGGCGCTGGTGCGTCATCCCGATGTCGACAAGGTGACGTTCACGGGCTCGACCGAAGTGGGGCGCATCATCGGCGCGCAGTGCGGCCGGGATATCCGCCGCGTGTCGCTCGAACTGGGCGGCAAGAGCCCCGTGATCGTGCTGGACGACTGCGATCCGCGCAAGGCCATTGAAGGCGCAGCGGGCGCGATCTTCTTCAACCACGGCCAGGTGTGCACGGCAGGCTCGCGTCTCTACGTGCCGCGCTCTATGTACGCGCAGATCGTGGAAGGCATCGCTCAAGTGGCCAACAGCCTCGTGCTCGGCTCGGGTTTCGACGAGAAGACGCAGATGGGTCCGCTTGTTTCGTCGCGCCATCGCGACAAGGTCGTCGGCATGATCGCCGAAGGCCGTGCGCAGGGCGGCGAAATCATGGCGGGCGGCGCGGCGCATGACGGTGCGGGCTATTTCGTGCGTCCGACCGTGGTCGCCAACGAAGGGCGCAAGCCGCTTTCGCTCGTGAACGAAGAAGTGTTCGGCCCGGTGCTGGTTGCCATGCCCTACGACGATCTCGAAGAGGCGATCAGCGCCGCGAATTCGAGCGAGTACGGTCTCGGCGCAAGCGTGTGGACGAACCAGCTCGACAAGGCGCTTCGCGTGGTCGACCGCATGGAAGCGGGCACGGTGTGGGTCAACTCGCACAATATGGTCGATCCGGCGCTGCCGTTCGGCGGCTTCAAGTCGTCGGGCGTGGGGCGCGAACATGGCCGCGCGATCATCGACGCCTATACCGAGACGAAATCTGTCTGCTTCGCCTACTGAACCACGTTCGAGGATCAAGGCACAATGAATACGTCACCAGCGGATCTGCAGGGCCTCGCCATGCGCGAAGAGACGAATGCGAAATCACGAGCACGCCTGTGGGTCGCGATACTCGCGGGCGTGGTCGGGCCAGAGGTGTTCATCGTTCAGCCCGCGGTCGTAGAGGGCTTCGTGAAGTATCTGGGCTTCGACGCGGTCGCGGCGGGTTACGCAGCTTCGGTGGAGGTGTGGGGCATTGCGTTGAGCTCCATCCTGCTCCCGCTGTTCGCGAAGCGCGTGAACTGGCGCACGGTGATCGTGCTGTCGATCCTGCTGATGGCGTTCGGCAACGCGGCTTCGGCGTTCACGCCCGATCACCGCGTATTTCTTGTGCTGAGACTGCTCGTGGGAATTGGCGCGGGCGGCCTCATTTCGCTCAGCTTCGCGGCGGTCGGGTTGACAGCCAACCCCGACCGCAACTTCGGCTACATGGTCATGTGGGTGATGATTTACGGCGCGCTGGGGTTGTGGCTCGTGCCGAGTGCGTTCGCCATTGGCGGCATGAAGCTGCTGCTGTTCTTCTTCGCCGCGTTTCCGCTCGTCGTGCTGCCATTCGTGCGCTACCTGCCGCGCGGCGGCGAAAGCGCGCCGCAATCCGATGCGAACGCGATCGAGCTGCCAAGGCCTGCGAAGGCGTCCGCGTTGCTCGCCATGCTGCTGTACTTCGTCGCGCAGGGCATCGTCTGGGCCTATCTGTTCCTCATCGGCACCGTCGACGGTCTGAGCGAGCAGCAGGTGGCCAACGCGCTCACGCTCTCGCAGTTCATGGGCGTGCTCGGTGCGTGGGCGTTCGGCGTGTGGGGCACGCGCATCGGCCGCTCGCGCGCGCTCACGGTGAGCGTGCTCGGCGGTTCGCTGTGTCTGCTCTTTCTCACTACGCACACGACGTTTGCTATCTTCGCGCTGGTTGTTTGCATTTACAACTTCTTCTGGAACGTCGCCCAGCCCGCGTTGCTCTCGTCGATGGCCGTGTTCGACCGGAGCGGGCGCATGGTGCTGGCTGCCACCGCCATGCAGATGATCGGTCTCGCGACCGGTCCCGCGCTCGCCGCCTGGATCATGACGTCCGGCGCTTATTCTCAGGTGATCGGGTCCGGCGTTGCGCTGTTCGTCGCGAGCTGGTTCCTCATCTATTTCCCGGTGCGCTCGCATGCGCGCATGCTGCGCCGCGCCGCCACCGATACGGAGACTTCCGATGCCTGATCAAGACCTGTTGCAGCGGCGCTACCGCGTGCTTGGCAAGCGCGCGCCGCTCTTCTACGACACGCCCCTGCATCTCGTGCGCGGCGAAGGCGTCTGGCTTTACGACGCCGAAGGCAAACGCTATCTCGACGCCTATAACAACGTGCCGCACGTAGGCCATTGCCATCCGCGCGTGAGCGAGGCCATCGCGAAGCAGGCGTCGATGCTGAACACGAGCACGCGCTATCTGCACGAGAATATCGTGGAGTACGGCGAGCGCCTCGTTTCGACCTTCGACGCTTCCCTGCCGATGGTGATGTTCTGCTGCACGGGCAGCGAGGCCAACGAACTGGCGCTGCGCATGGCGCGGGAATGCACGGGCAACATGGGCATTATCTGCACCGCGCACTCGTATCACGGCAATACGGCGGCGGTGGTGCAGGTCAGCTCGTTTCTATCCACGGAGCAGCAGCGCGGCCGCTACGTGCGCACGATTCCCGTGATCGACCCGTATCGCGAACGCGGGAGCATGAGCGAAGACGAACTCGCGAATCGCTACGCCGAGGACGTGCAGGCCGCCATCGACGCGTTCGAGGCCGACGGCGTGCGTGTGGCAGGCCTGCTGATGTGCTCGGGCCTCTCCTGCGAGGGCTTGCCGGACGTGCCCGCGGGTTATCTCGCGCGCGCCGTGGAGAAGGTGCGCCGCGCGGGCGGCGTGTATATCTCCGACGAAGTGCAGGGCGGCTTTGGCCGTTTCGGCTCGCATTTCTGGGGACATCAGAAGCTTGGCGTCACGCCCGACATCGTCACGATGGGCAAGCCCATGGGCAACGGTCACCCGCTCGCGGGCGTGGTGGCGCGCCGGGAGTTGATCGAAGACTTCGCCGAACGCAATCCGATGTACTTCAACACGTTTGCGGGCAACCCCGTTTCGTGCGCGGCGGGCATGGCGGTGCTCGACGTGATCGCAGACGAAGGCCTTCAGCAAAACGCGCAGAACGTGGGGCAATACGTGCTCGAACGTCTGCGTGCGCTAGCGCAAAAGCACGCGGCAATCGGCGACGTGCGCGGCAGCGGACTCTTCTTCGCCGTGGAAATGGTCGAAGACCGCGCGGAGAAATCGCCCGCCGGCAGCGTGGCGCGCCGTGTCGTCAACGCCATGCGCGAGCGCGGTGTGCTCATCAGCCGTATCGGCGTGCACGACAACATCCTCAAGATCCGGCCGCCCATGCCGTTCACGACGGTCCACGCCGACCAGTTGATCGACACACTCGATGCCGTGCTCAACGCCCTTTGAGAGGATCGCGATGACCCATGCAGAAGACGCGCGCGCGTCGGAGAACGCGTTTGCGCTGCAGCGCCTTGCCACCCAGGCGCTTGAGATGTGGGACCTCGGCGACTGCGTGATCGCGCCGATCAAGATCCGCGAGAACGCCGTGTTTCGCGTGGACAGCCGCGACGGCCGGCGCGCGGTGCTGCGCATTCACCGCCTCGGCTATCACGACGACGCGGCGCTTCACTCGGAATTCGAGTGGATGCAAGCGCTCGCGAGCGCGGGCGTCGAGGTGCCGCGCGTGGTGAAATCGCGCGCGGGGCGCCCATTCGAGCGTGTGCATAGCGATGAACTGCCGGCGGGCCGGCAGATCGACGTGCTCGAATGGGTCGACGGCCGCCAACTCGGCGCACTCGAATCGGGGCTCGATGGCGGCGAGGAGGACGTCGCGGGCCGCTATTACACGCTTGGCGGCATGGCGGCGCGCATGCACAACCATACGAGCGCGTGGCGGGCGCCTGCGGGCTTCAAGCGGCATAGCTGGTGCGAGGAAGGGCTCGCGGGCAGCGAGCCGCTCTGGGGCCGTTTCTGGGAACTGGAGCAACTGAATGCGCCGCAACGGCGGCTCTTCGAGCGCGCGCGCGAGGCGCTCTGGGCTGACCTGAGCGCTTATGGCAAGGACGCAGGGCAGTTCGGCCTGATCCACGCGGATCTCGTGCCCGAGAACGTACTCGTGGATGGCGAGCGCGTGCGCGTGATCGATTTCGACGATGCGGGCTTCGGCTGGCATTTGTTCGACGTTGCGACGTCGCTCTACTTCATTCGCGGCGAGCCGTACTTCGATACCGCGATGGAAGCCTTTGTGACGGGCTACCGCGCGCATCGTCCGCTAGTCGATGAGCAACTGCGGCAATTGCCGCTTTTCATGGCGGCGCGCAGCACGACCTACCTCGGCTGGGTGCATAAGAAGAAGCACACGGAAACGGCAAAGACACTCACGCCGGTACTGATCGACTACGCGACTTCGGCTGTAGAGGAATATCTGCGCGGCAGGTGAGGGCAGCGCCGGGGCGTGCTCCGGCGCACGTTATTTCGGACGATTGTCCGAAGGCATGGCGTCGAAAAGCTCGCGATAGTCCTGCGTGAAATGACCCGAATGGAAAAAGCCCCAGCGCTGCGCCGCGTCGCGCACGGTGAGCTCGGCCGACGGCGCTTTGCGAAGCAACTGGCGCACGTAGTTCAGGCGTATCGCGCGCATATATTCCACGGGCGATTTGCCCGTCACGAGGCGAAAGCTCGTCTGCACCGTGCGGCGGCTGATACGCAGCGATTCGCAAAGCTCGTGCACCGTCACGGGTTCCAGCGGGCGCGCAATGATCATCTCGTGCGCGCGTGCGACCACGTCGCTATGCGACATCCACGTGATATCGGCTTTATCGTCCTGAGTGCCGCTCTCGACCACGGCATCGAGCATCTCGAAGATCTGCGCGGTCACGGTGCGTTGGGCCAGTTCCGACTCGGCGAACGCGTTCAACGCAAATGCCTCGTCGGTTACGTAACGCCACAACGCGATGAACTGCTCTCGCACGCCGGGTTCGAGCGGAATGACGGAAGTCTTGGTGAAAAAGCGGCTTTCGAGGCGTGCGGCCAACTCCGGGCGCTCGCTCAGGAATGGCACCTTCACACCAATGCCGAGTATGGCGGTCTCGCCCGGGAAATGCAGCACGAACTCGCGGTTCGCCCGCGCGCAGATCAGGGAATCGGCGGTAACGGCGCGGTCCGCGAAAGTCACCGGAGAACTTGCGTCGAGCACGATGCCGAACACGAGCATGTCGCTGGGCGTGCTGCCCTGCTGCACGATACGGCGGTTCACGGACTCGTAGAACACGTGTATGCCGTCGCTGCCGATTTGCTGGAGGCGACCGTGGAATTGTCCACAATCGAGCTGGAAGTATTGCTGTTCCCAGCCGGAAAGCAGCGCCGCGTGTTCGCCGGCGTCGGTAAAGGTGTGATTCTCGAGCTGCATGCTGATTGCGAATAAAACGCGGTACCGATCGGGGTGGCGGCCATCCTGGTCACCATTCACTGACCGCCTGGTCGGTTAATTCCGGTGTGAGGATGACGGGCAGAATGCTTTCTCGCAAGTCCGGGATGGCCCTCTCCGGGATGCCCCTGGCTTGCTTTGGTTGACTTGTCTCCTTTCGCCGCATCGGCTGTGTCGTGGCGCGCCGTGATTGATCCTGTGCTCGCCGATCGTTTTGTCTGATGTATGCGCTCGCACCTTCTTCGTGAGGCGGCGTGGGTTGGCTAGTGATATGAAAGCAGCGTACCCGCCGCCGCGCGAGAAAAAAATGCGTGCGTGCGGCAGGGCGCCTGGTGGGTTTCCTCACCGATCTAAAGGTTTTACCAGGGTGCGATCTACGCCGCGGCGCACGGGCGAACCAGGCGGTGGAAATTGCGGTCGAAGTAGACGAGACCGTCGCCGTCGCTGCGCACGCGAATATGGGTCGCCTTCACGAACATGACCGAATGAGAGCCGACGTCCTTGAGTTCGACGATCTCGCCTTGCAGGCTCGCGAGCGCATCGCGCAACACGGGCACGCCATGCTCGCCTTCATCCCAGAACGGCAGGCTAAAGCGCTCGTCCATCGGCAGTTGCGTGAGACCCGCGAAGTGTTTCGCCAGCAGCTCGTGCTCGCCGGGCAGCACATTCACGCATACGCGGCCGTTGCCTGCGAAGGCGGCGTGCATCGCGCTCGAACGGTTCAGGCAGACGAGCAGCGTAGGCGGCGCGTCCGTGACGGAGCACACGGCGCTCGCGGTAATGCCGCAGCGGCCGAAAGGACCGGCCGTGGTGATCACGTTGACGGCGGCGGACAAATGCGCCATCGCCTGGCGGAAATCCTTGCGGGTGTCATTCGTCGGGAGCGTGCTGGATGTGTCGGACATGATGGGTGTTTTCCGTGCAATTGCTGATCTTGTGATTCGAGCCTGTGATTCGAGTCTGTAATTCACAGCGTACGGCAAGCACCGCGCGAAAAATACTGTCGCGATTGGCCTGCGTGATGGCGTCGCTCCCGAGCCTACTAAAGATTTCACCAGGTATCGCCGAAACCGGTATGTGCGCTTTGAAAATGCGTGGGGAAATTACGGGGTAATGCGCATTTTCAGGGCTTTATTGGCTGGTTATGATGGGTCATGCAACTGCGCAAGCGCGCAAATGAAATGGGACGGCACAGGGCACGTCTCGCAGCGCTTCGCAACGAACAATAGCGGAGAGAGCAGATGACTTTACCTGCTCCGGTCATTTATATCGTCGACGACGACAACGGCATGCGCACCTCGCTCGCGTGGCTGCTGGAATCGGTTGGCGTGAAATCGGAAGGATTCGCCAACGCAGCCGATTTTCTGCGTGCATTCGATCCGGAAGTTCCTGCATGTCTGGTGCTCGACGTGCGCATGCCAGAAACCAGCGGTTTCGATGTGCAGGCGGAGTTGAACCGGCGCGGTGCGACGTTACCTATCATTTTCGTGAGTGGACACGGTGACATACCGATGTCCGTGCGCGCACTGCAAAACGGCGCGATTGATTTCGTGGAAAAGCCGTATAACTCGCAGCAAATGCTCGATCGCGTGCAACGCGCAATGAAGCTTGCCACGCAGCGTCATGCCGCCGACCAGAAACGGCGTGATCTGCGCAAACGCCTCGAATCTCTCACGGGGCGCGAGCGGGAAGTGCTGCGCGGTGTGATCGACGGCAAGGGCAGCAAGCGCATCGCGTCGGAACTCGACATCAGCGTGAAGACGGTCGACGTGCATCGCGCGAGCATCAAGGACAAACTCGGTGCCGCGTCGATCGCGACGCTCGTGCGCGATGTGATGGCGGTATGGGACCAGAACGCGCAGACGCACACGTCGTGAGGCGGCGTGTGCGTTGCGCGTTCTGGCGCATGAATCAGCGCACGGGTTAGCGCATATAAAGACCGCCGTTGATGTCCCAACATGCGCCGTTGGCGAAGTACGCGTTGCCCGAGGCGAGCAGCACTGCGGCGTCGGCGACGTAGTCGGCGGCGCCCAGGCGCCCCACGGGAATGCTCGCAATCACTTTGTCGAGTTTGTCCGCGGGCACGCTCTCGTGCACGATAGGCAAATCGAGCGGCCCCGGCGAAATGGCATTCACGGTCACGCCAGAGGCGGCGAGGTCACGCGCGAACACTTTGGTGAGCGTAATGGCGCCGCCCTTGGCCGCCGCATAGTGCGCGCCCGTTGCCGAGCCGCCATTCTGGCCGGCCAGCGAAGCAATATTCACAATGCGTCCTTCGCCATGATTCGCGAAGTGCTGTCCGAACACCTGGCAGCCGAACAGCACGCTGCGCAGATTGACGTCGATGACCTGATCGAACTGTTCGGCCGTGATCTCCATGACAGGCACGACCTTCGATGCACCCGCATTGTTCACGAGCGCATCGATACGGCCCCAGCGCGCGACGATCGCATCGCGCGCGCTCACGAAATCTTCTTTGCGCGTGACGTCTAGCTTCAACGCAAATGCGCTCGATTCATCGGCGCTCAAGGCGCGCGCGGTGGCAGCGGCGGCATCGAATGCTACGTCGCCGAGGACGACGCGGTAGCCCGCCGCATGAAAGCGCGCGGCAATCACGGCGCCGAGGCCGCGCGCCGCGCCGGTAACGAGGATGACTCTGCTGGACATGGGTTTCTATTCCTTGAAAATTTCAGCTGGCGAGCGCTGCTTCGAACGCTGCAGCAACGGCGCAAACCTGTTCGTCGGCGCCATGGCGTCCAATGATCTGCAGCCCGGCCTTCAGCGGCGAGCCTTCAATGGGCAGCGGCAGACTCAGCGCCGGATGACCGCTGAGATTGAACGGGCGGATCAGCGAGGACATCGCGATCACCGACACGCCGCGCCGCGCATCGTCAATCGTGATGGGCAGGGCGGGAAGCGTCGGCATCACGATCACATCGACGCTGTCTAGCGCGCGATCCACGGAATCGGTAAAGCTGCGGCGCACGCGTTCCGCCGCGCTCACCTGGTCGGACGTAGTGGACGAAGCGGCGCGCAGGCGCGTTTCGAGATCCGCACCGAGCTTGCCGCTATCCACGAGATGGCCGAACGCCGCCCACGTTTCCACGTTGATGAGCGCAAGGCCCGCGTGGAAGGCGTCGGCGAGGCCCGCAAGCTCGATGGCCTGTGACGAAAACCCCGCACGCTGCGGCGCACGCGTGACGGCGGCAAGCAGGTCCGCTCGCGCATCGACTTGCGCAATGCCGATCCTGCACGCGGTGACTTTCTTGCTCGCGGCTGCCTTGTCGAATGCGGGCGCGATGACGCCCATCGTCTCGACGATCATGCGCATGTCGCGGGCAAACGGGCCCACGCAATCGAGCGTCGATTCGGCGGGCGCGACGCCGCGCCGCGAAACGCGCGCAAACGTGGGCTTGAGGCCGATTACGCCGCAACATGCGGCGGGGCCGCGAATCGAGCCGCCCGTGTCGGTGCCGAGCGCAGCTTCCGCGATTCCCTGGCCGACCGCGCTCGCAGAGCCGCTCGACGAGCCGCCCGGAATGCGCGTCGCGTCTTGCGGATTGACGGGCGTGCCCGTGTAATCGTTTATGCCCGTCATGCCGAACGCCAGTTCGTGCATGTTGGCCTTGCCGACGATTTTCCACTTCGCGTCGAGCAGCAACTGCACCACGTCCGCATGCTTTTGCGCATGCGCGGTTTCTGCGAGCGCGCGGCTCGCGCCCGTCGTGCGCATGCCCGCAATGTCGATGGTGTCCTTGATGACGATGGTGGGTCCGTCGCCTCCACGAGTGAAGGCACTGATCAATGCGCTCATCGATTCGATTTCCTTTTGGGGTCAGGCAGCCGGACGCGGCGACACGCGCCATGGCGCGTCGAAAAGCCGCTCGGTGCGAAAGTGCGCGATGAGCCACGTAGCAGCATCGGGCGCAGGCACGAAGTCCACTTCGAGCCGCGCGCCGATCAACTCCGCGCGCTCGTCCACGTAGCCCGAAGCCTGCAGCATGATCCAGCGTCCCGACGCGCGCGCGGGCGTCACCATTTCGATGCTCTCGGACGTGAGAAAGTGCACGTTGGTCGCGAAGTGCGGCGCCGGCGGCAGATAGCGCGCGAGCATCGCAACGATGGCCTCGCGGCCTTCGATACGGCCGAACTTGCTCGTATATTGCGGGCCGATGCCTTCCCACACCGCATCGGCCGTGAAAAGGCTGGCGAGCGATTCGCCGTCGAGCGCGCCGCTCGGCACGTCGCACAGCGCCATGTAGCGCGCCATGGTTTTTCGTGCGGCGCTAGCGCCTTCGAGTGCGGCAAGGCGCGCTTCCAGCGCCGCAATCGTGCGTGCGGCGTCAGTGGTCGTCGCCATGGGATCAAGCGGTCGCGGCGGGCGGCACTGCGGGCGGCACGGCGAGCGCACGCCCCACGCGCGCCTCGATCTTGCCGTAGCGCCACAGGTTGTACTCGCCCACCGGCGTCGTGCGATAAAGATTGCAAACGGCCACGGCCGTATCGAAGTCGGCAACGTCGGCCATGATGTAGAAGGTCCACGGAGCGCCGCCGGCCTGGCCGACCACGAGGCGGTCGTCGTCCATGATGCCGAGCACCTTGACGCCTTCCATCGCTTCGACTGCGGCGAGCATCTTGCCGTACGCCTGCCAGACTTCGCCGATCTTCTCGCGCGGCAGGTCGAAGAAGTTTTGCGTCACGCCGCAGCAGAACAGGACGCGCAGCGGAAGGGGGCTGGAAGTTTCGGACATTTGATCGATTCCTTGTGATATGTGATAGATACGGTTACAGATAGCCCGGAATCGGCGGCACGCCGACGAACACGGCGCCCGCGCCGTCGAAATTGCCTTCGCCGAGGAACGCGTGCTGCGTCACGACCATTGCGTCGCGCAGCAAACGCTGCAACGGGTGCGTCTTGTAGATCGCCATCGTGCCGCCAAGACGGTATGCGCGATTCACCACGTCGGCGCCTTCGCGCGCGATGTGCGTTGCGGTGAGGCGCAGCAGGCTGACCTGCTCGGGCGTCACGGGGTTGCCGGCGAGAATGGATTGCCAGACGCTGTCGGTCGACTCGTAGAAGAACGCGCGCGCCGAGCGCAGTTGTGCCTCGGCCTTCGCAAGCTCGATGCGGTAGTAAGCGCGGTCCGCGAGTTGCGGCGCGCCGGTCGTCGTGCGGCGGCCGCCGGACATATGGTTCGCCACGTCGAGCGCCGCGCGCGCGAGACCGAGGTTGACGACCGCGAGCACCTGGGCCGCGTAAGCGACGGTCGGATAGCGATAGAGCGGCTCGTCCACGCAAGGCGTCCCGCCGCGCACGAAGGTCCAGTCGTCGGTGACGATCTGGTCGGTCACGCGCAGGTCGTGGCTGCCGGTGCCCTGCATGCCGACCACGTTCCAGTTATCGATGATCTCAACCTGCTCGGGGCGGAACACGGCCGTGCGCGGCTTGTTCGGGGCGTTGCCCGCGCCGTTGCCGGTGCTGATGCCCACGCCGAGCCAGTCCGCGCCCTTGCAGCCGCTCGCGAACTTCCACGTACCGTTCACGCGCCAGCCGCCTTCGACCGCCTGTACGTTCTGCACGGGAAAGAGGCCGCCCGCGAAGGCCTGGTCGGGGCCGCTCGCGTAGATTTGCGCCTGCGTTTCGAGCGGCAGGGCGGCGAGGTAGACATTGGCCGAGCCGAAGCTCGCAACCCATGCCGCGGAGCCGTCGGCGACAGCAATCCGTTCGATCATCTCCAGAAATTCGCCTGGCGCGCGCGCGTCGCCGCCAAAGCGCTTGGGCGTGCCCGCGCGATAGATGCCTGCGCGCTTGAAGAGATCGATGACGTCGCGCGGGACGTGCGAAAGCCGGTCGAATTCGTCGCGGCGCGCGGCCACGACGTCGATGACCTCGTCGAGCGAGAGGCGGCCGCCCGACTGCGTGGCGCAGGCCTCTGCATTGATGTCGCTATGGGAGGCGACGGCGGTCGCAACTAATGCCATGGTGTTTCTCCTGAGTTCCTGAGCCGCAAGGTTGAAGGCCATGTGTATCGGGCGCAGCGCGAACGCGTGCGCACAGTCTGGAACTCAGTCTAAAAAGGCAAAAAGGGGTCATCAATTGGGACGCCGCACGCATTTTTAAGTAGCGTTCCCCGCGCGCCTAAAGAAATCTTCAGATTCCCCGCTCCGCGCCCGGATGTTATCGTTTGGGGACCACCAGGCGGGCGTGCCGCCATATCCGGTTCACGATCATGACGTACCCCACCGAAGACGATTTCCGCCGCCTGCTCGACGCCTTGACCCTGTGCGTGCTGCTGCACGACGCCAGCACGAAGGCGATCGTCTGGGCCAATCGCGCGGCTTGCATCGCGCTCGGTTTTTCTGTCGAAGAATTGCTGCCGCTAAAGGCGCACGACATGACGCGCCCCGCGCCGAAATACGCGCGCGAAATTGCCGTGGCGGCGATGGACCGCTCGATCACCGAAGGGCCGCAAGGCTACGAATGGTGCTATCGCTCGCGCACCGGGCAGGACATGCTTTCGGAAGCGATTGCGACTTATGTGCCGCTCAAGGAGCGCGCGGTCGTGATGGTGCAGTTTCGCGACATCAGTGCGGAAGAGGCGATGCGCCAGGCATTGCGGCGCCACGAAACGCGGCTGCGCGAATTCATGCAGGATCTGAGCGAAGGCGTGGCGGTGCTCACGCTCGACGGCACGGTCGACTTCATCAGCGACTCCGGGCGCCGCGTGCTCGGCCTCGCCGCTGAACAAGCGCCGGGTTCCGTGTTCGATTACTGCAGCGAGCGCAACCGCGAGCGACTTGCCGAGCAACTCGACGACGCGCCGCTGCAGGGGCCGTCCGAGCCGCAGCGCTATCGCATGACGCGCCGCGACGGCAGCGCGTGCTGGCTGCGCATTACCTGCCGGCGGCTCGTGATCGAAGACGATCTCGACGGTCTGTTGATCCACTTCCGTGACATCTCGGACGAGGTGAGTATCGAAGAAGCACGCCGCACCGAGGCGCGCATGCTCGAATACGCGGGGCGTTACAACGCAATGGGAGAAATGGCCACGGCGATTGCGCATGAACTGAGCCAGCCGCTCGCTGCGGTGCGCAATTTTATTGAAGGCGCCATCAGGCGGCTCGAACAGGCGGGGCCCGTGGAAGATGCGATCTGGGGGCTGCGCAGCGCCGACCGCCAGGCGGAGCACGCCGCGCTCATCATCAAGAGCGTGCGCGAATACATCGTGAAGCGCGAGCCGACCGAAACGCGCTCGGACCTGCGCGACATTCTCAGCGAGGTCGCTTACTTCATCGAACTGCGCGCGCAAGACGCGTGCGTGCGGATGCATATCGTGCAGCCCAAGGCTGCGCTACCCGTGATGTGCGAGCGCGTGCTGATCGGGCAGGTCGTGCTCAATCTCGCGTTCAACGCGATCGACGCGCTGGCCGATGTCGATGCGGACCGGCGCGATCTCACGCTCGCTTGCGAGGAGAAAGACGGCAGGGCGCTCGTGAGCGTGATCGACAACGGCCCAGGCGTGCCCGCCGATGCGCATGGCCGCCTCTTCGACGGCTTTTCGTCGTCGAAGGCGGGCGGCAACGGCATCGGCCTCTCGCTGTGCAAGAACATCGTCACGCGGCACCAAGGCGCGATCTGGGCGCAGCCCGCGCCGGGCGGCGGGCTCGAATGCTGCTTCGCGCTGCCGCTCATCTCCGCAGGTTAGCGCCCGAGCGAACGGGCTGTTTTGCCGCCAAGGCCAAAGTCGGTGCTCGGGATGTCCTTGATGATCACGCGCGTGGCATCGAGCGGAGAGTCGAGCACCTCGGCGCTGGTCGTTGCGAGCGCATCGATCAGCGCGGCTTTCTGTTCGAGCGTTCGCCCCGCAATCAGGATCGCTACGATTACTGGCAGCGAAGGTGGTGCACCATCGGCGGCACGCTTGCCGCCGATGCCGTAGTGCGTGTCAGCCAGTTCGCTCAGCAAGATGCGCACGGATTCGGCAGGCGCGCCGATCGCTTCGACGGTCGCATCGGTCAGACGCGCGATCAACTGCGCCTTGCGTGCTTCCGCGTGGCCAGCGGGCAAATAGACTTCGAGTGTAGGCATGGAGTTGAATGGCAGAAGGGCGCGCAAGCCGAGCCGCGCGCCCCTGTTTTTAGAGCAGGAATCCGATCGCGCTCAGCGCTTCGGTCGAATCGATCAGGCGGACCACCTTTTGCAGAAGCTTCGGCTCGCCGCTCGCGAAGCTGATGCGGTGCGTGAGGTCCGCTGCGAAGATCGTGTTCGCGCCGCGTTTGTACGCCACGATGATCTGCGCCGACTTCACTTCCACGGTATCGGCCGCATCGCTCGAGAGCGTGAAGCGCGAAACCGTGCGCACCGTGCGCGCCGCATCGCTCGCCGATGCCGAATAGCCCGACGTCATGCGCTGCACGCGCATCTCACGCATGTGCTGGTCGTCGTACGCGTAGTTCAGCGCGGCGGCGAAGTCGGTCGTGTTCGGATCGATCGGCACGACGTAGTGGCCCTTCGGGTCCCACAGTTCGAGCCAGGCGCTGTATTCGCGGCGGTCCAGCATTTCTGCTTCGCGCCAGATGAACTGCACGGCGCGCGTAAAAGTCTCTTGCGAGTTGAGTACGTTTCGATCGTCCATCATGCCTCCATCATGGCGCGCCACTGCGCATACGCTTCGCGCATGCCGGTTTCGTCGGTGGCGTGTGCGGTTTTTTCTCCGTTCGGTGCCGTGGTTTCGCGGTTCAAGCCACGGTTCACGAGAATCGGCGTGCCGGGACCGGCGTGGGAGCCGCGCTGCACGCGCTCCCAGGCTTCGGCGTCGTCCGGGCTGCCGAAGCCGAACGGGCCCTGGAAGTGTTCGTGAATGCGCAGGCGCACGCGGTTGGCTTCCTCGGGGCCGCCGTCCATGGCGAGCGCCACGTGGCGAATTTCGGTTTCCTCAGCAGAGATGGGGCGCAGCACGCGGAAGAACGCCATCGAGAGCGCGAGGTTCGGGAAGAGGTTCAGGTTGAAGCCCACGCCCATCAGCGAGCGCACGATGCGGCGCACTTCTTCGGGCGTGTGGCGCTCGGCCAGTTGCGCGGCCAGCTCCTGGAAACGCTCAGGCAGCGGCGCGCCATCGTCCTGGTCGAGGTCGACGAGTTCGGGCACGAGGACGGCCAGGCTGTGGCCGTTGCCGAGCGAGCGGCAGAAGGCCTGATCGCTCGTCATGAAGCTCGTGATCGCCGCAGCCGTTTCGTCGTCGATCGACTTCATCCACGACTTGTGCACCACCGGGAAGTGATAGAGGTCCGTGGTGTTCTCGAGCTGGATCTTCCAGTTGCCCTTGAACTTGAACTTGTGTTCGCCGTTCGCCTTCACGGGGTATCCCGCGCCTTGCTTCATGAAGAGGTCGATCCAGGGCTTCGCGCCGCCGAGGAAGTCTTCAAGCGGTTCGATCTCCTGATTGAAGCTCGCAAAGATGAGGCCCTGATAAACGCCCACGCGCAGCTTTTCGAGCGGCAGGTCGCCTTTCTCGCACACGCCTTCGTAGCCGTCGCCATAGGGCAGCGCGCGCAGCGTGCCATCGAGCGCGTACGACCAGCTATGGTAGGGGCACGTGAAGCCCTTGGCGTTGCCCTTGTGCTCTTCGCATACGGTCGCGCCGCGATGGCGGCAGCGGTTTTGCAGCACGTTCACCGTGCCCGTCTTGTCGCGCACGACGATAACCGGCTGCCGGCCGATGGTCGTGGTGCGGAAGTCGCCTGGGTTGGGCAGTTCGCTTTCGTGCGCAACCCAGATCCACGTCTTGTAGAAAATGCGCTCGAGTTCCGCTTCGAACAGCGCCGGATCGTAGTACAGCGAAGGTGCGATGCGGTCCGTCTCTACGCGGCCGCGCAGCGTACTCGTGTCGATGGTCTGCCAGGTATCGCTCATGATGTCGGAGTATCGGGGTGATCGCGATGTCTCGCGAGGAAGTTAAAGCGCAGGTCGTTCGCCGCCTGTGCGTTGATTGAAGTCTCGCGCCTGGTGCTTCATGCGTCAAATCGATCTAAAATTGAACCTCACATAAACGCGGCTGATAAAACCATGCCATCACTCGACAACGTCGATCTCAACTTGCTGCGGGTCTTTCAGGCCATCGTCGAGGAGCGCAGCCTCACGAAGGCAGGCGAGCGGCTCGCGCTCTCGCAGCCCGCCATCAGTTATTCGCTCTCGCGCCTGCGCTCGCTGTTCGACGATCCGCTCTTCATCCGCACGCGCGCGGGCATGCAGCCCACGCCCATCGCGCTGGAGCTGGCTTCGATCGTCGGCCGCGCGCTCGACACCGTGCGCGAGGCGCTGCGCTATGCCGAGCGCTTCGATCCGGCGGTGAGCACGCGCACGTTCAGGCTCTCGCTTTCGGATGCGGGGGAAATGGCCTATCTGCCGTCGATTTGCGAGGCGGTTCATCGCGAAGCGCCGAAGATCAAGGTGTGTGTCGAGCCGCGGCCCGTGGAAGAGATCGAGGATGCGCTGCGCTCGAGCCGCCTCGACTTCGCGATCGGCAATTTGCCCGAGCTGATGTCGCGAACGCGCCATCAGTTGCTGTTCGAAGAGACCTACGTGTGTATGACGCGCCGCAGGCGCGGCTTGCCGCGCGGCGAGACGCTGAGCCTCGCGCAATTCGTCGAGGCCTCGCATGTGCAGGTGAGGTCCGTCGAGCACAGCCATCACGCGCTGGACGACGCGCTGCGCTCGCAGGGCGTGGGCAGAAATATCGCGCTGGAATTGCCGCACTTCGTCGCGCTGCCAGGCGTGCTCGCCGTGACCGACCTGTACGCGACGCTGCCGCGCCGTCTCGCGCACATCTTCAACGCGGACGGACGCTTCCAGATCTACATGCTGCCCGTGACCATGCCGGTCGCGGCCGTGACCATGCACTGGCATGAGCACTTTCACGACGACGAAGGCATTGCGTGGATGCGCGAGTTGATTCAGGGCATCATGCAGCGCTTCGACAAGGAGAAGCGCTGAACACAGCGGTGCTCAGAGATCGAGCACGAGAACCGGCGAGCGTGAGCGCGAAATGCAGCAACAGATGACCTTGTTGCTCGCGCGCTCGGCCTTGCTCAGACAGTGGTCGCGATGTTCGGGCTCGCCCGTCACGACGTCGATCATGCAAGTGCCGCATACGCCTTCCCCGCACGATGTGTCGACCTCGATGCCAATGGTTGCGAGCGCATCGACTATCGACGTGTTCTTTTCCACGCGCACGGTTTGTCCCGTGCTGGCCACCTGCACGTCGAACGCATCGAGCGCTGCATCGCTCGCGGGCGCCGCAGGCTCTGCCGCGAAACGTTCGAGATGGATCGCGTCGTCGGGCAAGCGCTGTTCGGCCACCGCGACCACGCGCTCCATGAACGCGGAAGGCCCGCACGTATAAACGTGCGTGCCCGTCTCGGCCGTGGCGAGGCACCACGCGAGTGCGCCGTCCAGCGCCTCGGGCTCCACGCCATAATGCAGCTTCACGTAGGGCGCAAATGGCGCGCGTGCGAGCAGCGGCAGGAACGCTGCGTGTTCCGCACTGCGCGCGAAGTAGTGCAATTCAAAGGGCGCATTCTGCTTGATGAGGCGATACGCCATCGACAAAAGCGGCGTGATGCCGATGCCCGCGCCAATCAGCACGTGCCGCTGCGCACCGGGCGCAAGCTGGAACAGGTTGCGCGGCGCGCCGACCGCTAGCTCGCTACCGACTGCCACGTCGTCGTGCAACGAACTGGAGCCGCCGCGCGATGCACTCTCGCGCTTCACGGCGAAGAGCTGTATGTCGCGCTGATCCGGGTCGCCACAGAGCGAGTACTGGCGCGTGATGCCGGACGGTGCCGTGACGTCGATATGCGCGCCCGGTTCGTACGCGTCGAACGGCTTGCCGTCGAGGCGCGAAATGCTGAACGAGCGAATGCCCTGTGCTTCGTCGCACAAGGCGTCGACGCGAACCTTGAATGAAGTGGCTTGCATGATGAGGCCGATCGCTGAAATAACGGTAGTTTCTGGATGCTGGACTGAATGAAACATTCGCGCGCGATGCGCGAGGGGTTGAACCGAGCATACGGCCGCCCGGTCGATCGGGCAAATCGATAAAAAATGGCCTCCCGCATCAATGCCATTGATAATACTGGTGCGGGAGACGCATATTCATCTCAGGCGCGCGTGGCGCTTAGCGTCGCGGCCGTCGCGCCTTGCGCGTCAATGCCAGCGTCTCCGCTCTGCCCGTGCGCGTCCTCGCGCGCGAGGCTCAGGCGGAACTGCCGGCAGCCGAAGCCCAGCAGCACGGTCGCGAGCAGCGCCGCGACGAGGCTCACGATCGACATCGATTGCCCGACTGCAAGCGGTGAACCGAACACCTTGTCGGTCAACAACGCGACGAGCGTCGTGCCAATGCCAAGGCCGATCAGGTTCGACACGAGCAGGAACACGGCGGAGATCTGCGCGCGCATCTGGTTCGGCGCGAGCGTTTGCATTGCGGCGGTCGAAGTCGGCATCGGGAACGAGGCGAAGAACATCGCGATCACGAGCAGCGTGAGCGAGCCGCCAAGGCTGTTCACCTGCGTAAAGGCGGCGGCGGGCAGCGCCATTGCCGCCGCGCCGATACAGCCCGCAAGCATGGGGCCGTCGCTGCGGCCGCGGCGCAGCAGCCAGTCGTTGAGCCAGCCGCCGCAGAACACGCCGGTCGTGTTGGCCACGAGCAGGATCGTGCCGAGCGTATAGCCCGCCTCCACCGGCGACATGCCGAAGCGGCGGATATAGAACGCCGGGGTCCAGCTCATGAGGCAGAACAGCGTCATCGCGTAAAACGAGAAGCCGACGTAGTGGCAAAAAAACGTTTTGCCATGCGAACGGATGAAGCGCGCGGAATCGGCGAGCGAAACACGCCGCGCATTGCCGCTCGCGTCCTGCACGAGCCCCTTGCGCTGCGGGTCGCGCACCGTGAGGATGAAGACGAGGCCCACGAGAAGGCCGGGCAGTCCCACCAGAAAGAACGTGACCTGCCAGCCATGCACCGCACCGACGACAGGGAGCGTGACCATCGAAGCCTGCTTGAGCAGCGCGATCACATAGCCGCCAATCAAAAATGCAATGCCGCCGCCAATGAACGAGCCCAGCGAATAGACACCAGCCGCACGGCCGAGTTTCTCCTTGGGGAAGTAGTCGGCGAGCATGGAGTAGGTGCCCGGCGAGAGCGAAGCTTCGCCCACGCCCACGCTCATGCGCGCGAGAAACATGTGCAGAAAGTTCTGGCTGATGCCGCAAGCCGCCGTGGCGACGCTCCAGAGTGCGATGCCGGTCGCGATGATGCGAGGCCGCGCGAAGCGGTCGGCGAGATACGCGAGAGGAATGCCCATCACGGCATAGAAGAGCGAGAACGCGAAGCCGTGCACGAGGCTGAACTGCGTATCCGTGAGGTGCAGGTCGCGCTTGATCGGCTCGATCATGAGCGCCAGCACCTGGCGGTCGACGAAGGAAAAGACATAGGCAAGCATGCAGATCAGCACTACGTACCACTCATAGGTGTAGCGTCTGGCGCTTTTTGCGCTGGCTGGCGCGCTGGCGGGGGTGGGGGTCATGGCGTATCTCCGATGTGTCGGTCGTGTGGTCTCAGGTGCATGCACTCTGGTGGACCAGCGTACGCAAACAAATTTCGCAGATATAGGCGCAAATTTCCCAGGCGCCTGCTCGCAACTACTGAGCGTTCTAAAGAAATCACCAGGGGCGTCCCCGGGAAATCGCGTACTGACGGGGGCTGGAGGCTGTACTTTCCGTGTGCCGCCGCGTTCATGAACGAGATCTATAAGTGATATATGGCCCGCTTGATCGACGCCGGATATTGGCCTTTCTAGACTCGCCCCGATTCCTCACGACTCGCGGGACGACAACAATGACCAACTGGAAGTGGAGTATTTCAATCGTGGGCATGGCGGCGGTGCCCGCGCTCGCGCAATCGAGCCTCACGCTTTACGGCCGTATCGACACGTCGATCGAATATGCGAACTTCGGGCCGAACCACGTGGTGCGCATGGGCACGGGCAATCTCTTCGCGACGCAATGGGGCTTGAAGGGCGTCGAGGATCTCGGCGGCGGCTATGCCACGATCTTCAAGCTCGAAAACGGCTTCAATTCGGCGACGGGCGCGATCAGCGGCAACGGCTCCCTGTTTGGCCGCGAAGCGTGGGTCGGGCTAACCGGACCTTTTGGCGGCCTGCAGGCCGGCGAGACGTATACGATTCTCCATACATCGTTCGTGACCTACAGTTTGCCTGGATATGGCGCGGGTCTCGCATGGGGCAACGCGTCGAACAACTTCGTCCAGCCCTGGTTCCTGCGCACGAGCAATACGCTGCGCTATACGTCACCACGCTTTGGCGGGCTGCTACTGCGTGCCACGGCTTCGCGCGGCGCGAATGGCGCGAGCAACGTGCCTTCGACACTCGGCGACACCTATGGCGCCGGAATCAACTACGCGAACGGGCCGCTTTCGATCGACGTCGATTACATGCAGCAGAAGTTCAGCACGGCAACGGCCGCGACGCTTTCGCCAACGAGTCCCACCGGCACCGGCAACTACGCGCTCGGCGCGATCTCGTACGATTTCGGCTTTGTGAAGCCCGCGTTCATCTATTTGCGGCACCGTGGCGGCCCCGACGTGACGACGGCGGTGGCGAGCGCGTATTCGAACCCGCACAACGACTTTTTCGAATTGAACGCGACGGTGCCGATTGGCCGCGCGTCGCTGCTCGTGAGCTACGGTCACTATCACAAGATCGCGGACAGCGAAGGCAATGCCGATTCATATGGCCTGCGCCTCGACTATCCACTCTCGAAGCGCACCGTGCTCTACACCGGCGCGGCGATGGTCCACAACGGCGAGCATGCCGCGTTCTCGATCAACGGCGCGGGCGGCGGCGCGGTGCCGGTGGGCAAGCCGGGCGCGACCGCAAGCTCGATCGTGGCGGGCATTCTCACGTCGTTCTAAACGAGCCGCCCGCCTTCATGCGTTGAGGGCGGGCGGCCGCAGGCTGGGCGGAATCGCGAGCCAGCTGTCGTACGGCTCGCGCGTGCCGATGCGGAATAGCTCCATCAATAGCGCGCGCAGCCAGCGGTGGCCCGGATCGGCGTCGAAGCGTCGATGCCAGTATGCGTTGACGGGCCACGTCGACGCATTGGCGATCTCGAACGCGGCCATTTCGCCGAGCGGAGCGAATGCGCGCGCAACGGTTCGCGGCAGGATGAGCGCGTAGTCGCAGCGATAGAGTATGGCGGGCACGACCATGAAGTTCGGCACGGCTACCCGGACGCGCGAAGTGAGCCCGTGTTGTTCGAGCAGCGCCATCGACTGCGGGTGCGAACTCACCGAGATGAACTGCAACGCTGGCGGCACGGTCGTATCGAGCACGAAATGCTCGTCGAGTCCGCAACGCTCGGCCACGCGGCGCGCCATCATCAGGACGTAGCGCTCCTGCAGCAGTTCGCTGCGATGAAAATGCGTGAATGCATGGGGAAAGTGGCCCATTGCAAAGTCGATGCGGCCCGATTCCACCGCCACGTTGAACTGGCTTTCCTCGATATGCAGCGTCTCGATCACGACGCCGGGCGCGCGCTCGTCGAGTTCACGCATCAAGGTGGGCAGAAACGCAGTCTCCGCGAAATCGCTCATGTGCAGCCGAAAGGTGCGGCGCGACGTGGCGGGCGAGAACTGGGCGCCCTCGTCGAGCACGGCCTGGAGGATGGCGAGCGCGCGGTCGATTGAGGCTGCGAGACGCTGCGCGCGCGGCGTGGGTTCGACGCCGCCGCCCGTGCGCACGAAGAGAGCATCATGAAACAGGAGCCGCAGCCGGCCGAGCGCATGGCTCACGGAGGGCTGCGTGATACCGAGGCGCAGCGCCGCGCGCCCGACATGCTTCTCCGCGTAGACTGCATTGAAGGTCTTGAGCAGGTTCAGGTCGAGATCCTGCACGCGCAGTGCGTCGATGGGCTCGTCGCCCGGGGGCGCAATGAAGTCACTGGGGTTCGGCATGGGCGTGCGCTTCACCGGCCGCGCTTCGCGGTTGCGGAAGGCGGATAGCCGTAGCGCCGCGCATACGCCTTCGCGAAGTGGCCGAAGCTGTGCACGCCGTGCTCGAGCAGCACGTCGGTCACGCTGCGCTCGGGATCGGCTTTCAGCGCGCGATGCACCGCTTCGATACGCCGCTCACGGATATAGTCGGCGGGCGACTGGTCCAAAAACTGGCTGAAGCCATTTTGCAGCGTACGCGGCGACACGCCCGCCACCTGGGCGAGCGTCGCGATGGAAAGCGTTTCGCCGAGATGCGCCTCAATATAGTCGCGTGCGCGTTTGACGTGCGCGGGCAGCGGCGGCTTCGTGCCGCGCGCAAGCGTTTCGCTGTACGAATGGGGTAGTTGCATGAGCAACAGTGTGGCGAGCCACTGCGTGAGTTCCGGACCGAGCAGGCTGTCGCGCGCGCTCGGCTCGATCTGCTCGCACAAGGTGCACAAATACCGCAGCGTGGAATGAAACACGGCGGCTCCGCTGTGCGTGCGGCTAACGTCCAGTTCGAACACGAGCGGACGTCGCAGCGAGCTTTGCAGCATTTCGGCGAGCTTGATTTCGAGCGCAGCGCGATCGACGCACAGCAGCAGGCTGCGGTATGCGGTGTCGGTGCTGATGCGGCTTTTGCGTGACGGCGACGACACAGTGAGGCTGCCCGCCGAGAGCGATGCACGCTCGTTGCCCGATTCCAGCTCGCAGTGGCCCGCAAGCGTCGCGCGAAAGAGGTAATGATGGTCGAGTTCGCCCGCGTCGATATGCGTCTCGCGGCCGTAGCACAATTCGAGCAGGCTCGCGCGATGCATCGCGACGCCATACAGCTCCGCGTTCAACGGTTCGCGGCCCGACACCTCCATGCGGTGCTCGCAAAGCAGCTTCGCCACTTCGCGTTCGACATCCTCGCGCGCGCGCGAGGCGCCGAGCCGGTTGCTGTGTGTGCGGGGAATCGCTATTTCCATCGTTCAATGGCCTCGAAGTGACGGCAGAGCCTCTGCGCCTATGATCCGATGGTCAATAAGTCTGCGCAAGAACGGATTCACCCGCATACGCCGCGCGAATCCGTTGCCGGAGTTGAATAGCGTTTGCGCGTGTTGACGCGCAGCGCGCGAGCCGCCCCTTTAATCTCGACACTAACCAATGAAGCAAGCGATTGCACAAGGAGGCAGGACATGAAGGTTAGCGTACTGGGTGGCGGGCACGGGTGCTTTGCGGCGGCAATCGACATGCTCGAAAAGGGCCACGACGTGACGTGGTGGCGCCGCGATACGGTTGCATGCGCGCGTTTGCGCGAGCTGGGCGAACTGAACGTGAAGGACTGGCGCGGCAAGCGGCGGGTGCCGGTTGGCGAGGCGCGCGGCGCGGTACGCCTTGCCGACGATCTCGGCAGCGCGGTGCGCGAGGCGCGGCTCATCGTGATCCCGCTGCCGTCCACCACGCATGAATCGCTGGCAAGCCAGCTCGCGCCTCACCTGGCCGACGATCAGGTGGTCTTTCTGCCGCCGGGCACGTTCGGCAGCTACGTGTTCGCGAAGGCGATGCACGACGCGGGCAACCGCGCGCGCGTGGCATTCGCGGAAACGGGCACGCTGCCGTATCTCGTACGGCGCCACGGCGAAAACGATGTGGTCATCAGCGCCTACGCCACGCGCCTGCCGACCGGCGTGTTCCCCGCCAACGCAGCCGAATGGGCGTTCCCCGTGCTCAAGGAGGGCTATCCGAGCGTCGAGCCGATCGAAAACGCGCTGAGCGGTGCGCTGATGAACGCGGGGCCCGTGATCCACCCGCCGCTCATCATGATGAACGCGGGGCCGCTCGAGCATTTCGAGGCATGGGATATTCACAACGAAGGCACGCAGCCGTCGATTCGCCGCGTGACGAATGCGCTCGACGCCGAGCGCATGGCGGTGCGCGAAGCGCTGGGATACGGCGCGCCGCATTTTCCGCTCGCCGACCACTATGCGAGCGAGGGCGACGAATGGATGTATGGGCGCGGCGCGCACGGCAAGCTCACGGACAGCGGCGACTGGCGCGAGCACATCGACCTGAAGGCGCACCGCTACATGCTGGAAGACACGCGGCTCGGCCTCTCGTTCATCGTTTCGGTGGGCCGCTGGGCCGGGGTGCCGACACCCGTCGCCCAAGGACTGCTGAGCATAGCGAGCGCGGTTTCGGGACGAGACCTGTACAGCGAGGGGCGCACGCTCGAAAACCTCGGGCTGGCCTCGCTTTCGCGCGAAGCGATGCGCGACCTGCTGGCACGGGGGCTCGCATGACGCACAGCGCGGTCGACGTGAAGCGCGTCCACGTGCTCGGCGCGGGACGCATGGGGCAGGGCATCGCGCTCGCGTTCGCATTCGCCGGATTGCACGTGACGCTCATCGATTTCAAGGAGCGCGATGCGCAGGCGCGCGCCGCATTCGCGGCGGCCGCGCGCGGCGAAATCGCACGGCAATTGCTGACGCTGGTGGAGTCCGGACGCCTCGACGCAAGCGGGGCCGATGAAGCGCTCGCGCGTGTCGAAGTGCTCGATCGCGCTGGCGCCGAGGCCACGCTTGCTGGCTGCGAGGTCGTGTTCGAGGCGGTACCCGAAGTGATGGCCGCTAAGGAAGCAGCGTTCGCATGGCTCTGCGCGCATGTCGATCATGCGGCAACGATCGCATCTACGACGTCGACGTTTCTCGTCACCGATCTGCAAAAGGTGGTCACGCAACCGCAGCGGCTCGTCAACGCTCACTGGCTCAATCCCGCGCACCTGATGCCGCTCGTCGAGATCAGCCGAAGCAGCCTCACGGACGACGCGGTCGTCGCGCGGATAAAGGACCTGTTGCGGCGCGTGGGCAAGGTGCCTGTGGAATGTGCGCCGTCTGCCGGCTATATCGTGCCGCGCCTCCAGGCGCTCGTCATGAACGAGGCGGCGCGCATGGTGGAAGAGGGCGTGGCCAGCGCCCACGACATCGACATGGCCGTGCGTACGGGCTTTGGCCTGCGCTTTTCGATCCTCGGGCTGCTCGAATTCATCGACTGGGGCGGCTGCGACATACTTTATTACGCGTCGCATTACCTCGCGAAGGAGATCGGTCAGCGCTTCGAACCGGCCGCCATCGTCACGCGGCATATGAAAGAAGGGCTCGACGGCATCCGCGACGGTAAGGGCTTCTACGACTACACGGATGTTGAAGTGCCCGAGTACGTGAAGCGCCGGCTCGGCGAGTTTGGGCGATTGCTCGAGCATCTCGGGCTTGCGCCGCACTATAACTCGGCAATCGCGCCATGAAAATCCATGCCGTGGATGATACTCGCCATATATGATTGATTTGACAGATGTGGCGTCGGTCTTTAACTTCTGGTCTGAATTCCCACGGGTAGTTAATACGACATCCTAATGATTTCCGCGACGATCGAACGTATCGAAACCCGGCTGATAGATCTGCCGACGATTCGCCCTCACAAGCTGTCCGTCGCCACGATGTACGGGCAAACCCTGATGCTGGTAAAGGTGTACTGCAGCGATGGCGTGACCGGCATCGGCGAAGGCACCACCATTGCCGGCATGGCGTACGGCCCCGAAAGCCCGGAAGCGATGAAGCTGGCGATCGACGCCTACTTCGCCCCCGCGATGATCGGCCAGGACGCCACGCGCATCCAGGCGCTCATGGCGCATCTGGGCAAGCTGGTGAAGGTCAATCACTTCGCCAAGTGCGCGCTGGAAACCGCGCTGCTCGACGCGCAGGGCAAGCGCCTTGGCGTGCCGGTGAGCGAGTTGCTGGGCGGGCGCCGCCGCGAGCGTCTGCCGGTTGCCTGGACGCTGGCTTCGGGCGATACCGCAAAGGACATCGCCGAAGCCGAGGCCATGCTCGAAGCGCGCCGCCACAAGATCTTCAAGCTGAAGATCGGCGCGAAGGAACTCAAGACCGACATCAGGCACGTCGCTGAAATCAAGAAGGCGATGGGCGAGCGTGCTGCCGTGCGCGTGGACGTCAACATGGCCTGGAGTGAAACGCAGGCGGCGTGGGCGATTCCGGCGCTGGCGGAAGCCGGCTGCGAACTGGTCGAACAGCCCGTCGCCTCGCCCGCAGCGCTTGCGCGCCTCATGCGCCGCTTCCCGGTGGCGTTGATGGCCGACGAGATCCTGCAGGGGCCGGAAAGCGCGTTCGAGATCGCGAAGAACGAGGGCGCCGATGTGTTCGCCATCAAGATCGAACAAAGCGGTGGACTGTTCGCCGCACAGCGCGTGGCGACGATTGCGGACGCCGCGGGTATCGAGCTGTACGGCGGCACGATGCTCGAAGGCGCGTTCAGCACGGTGGCCTCGGCGCACCTGTTTGCAAGCTTCGCCAACCTGCAATGGGGCACCGAACTGTTCGGCCCCCTGCTGATCACCGAAGAGATTCTGACCACGCCGCTCGACTACAGCGACTTCGAGCTGACGGTGCCGAACGGCCCGGGCCTGGGCATCGAGCTGGACGAAGCGAAGGTCAAGCGCTTCACCCGCGACGGCCTGATGAAAGTGACGAAGTAATCCGCGAAGTAATCCGGACACCTGACAAACGGAATTTGACGATGCTTTTCCACGTACGCATGGATGTGAACATCCCGGCCGACATGCCCGCCAACGTCGCCAATGAAATCAAGGCGCGCGAAAAGGAGTATTCGCAGGAGCTGCAGCGCAGCGGAAAGTGGCGCCATATCTGGCGACTGGTGGGCGAGTACGCCAACTACAGCATCTTCGATGTAGAGAGCAATGCAGAGTTGCACGACATTCTGACTGCGTTGCCGCTTTTCCCGTACATGAAGATAGCGGTCACGCCGCTGTGTCGCCATCCGTCCTCCATCAGGGACAACGACGCCTGAGCTGATTTCACCAATACCAGCAAGCACCAGAAAGTACCAGCAAGCACCAGGAGACAAATACCATGAGCGCAAAAGTATTCGAAACGAAGGAAGTGCAGGACCTGCTGAAGGCCGCTGCGAATCTCAATGGCGGCAGCGGCAACGCGCGTTTCCAGCAGATCGTCCATCGGCTGCTGGGCGACCTGTTCAAGGCCATCGACGATCTCGACATCACGCCCGATGAAGTCTGGGCCGGCGTGAACTATCTGAACAAGCTCGGCCAGGACGGCGAAGCCGCGCTGCTGGCTGCGGGCCTTGGCCTCGAAAAGTATCTCGACGTCCGCATGGACGCCGCAGACAAGGCGGTGGGTCTCGAAGGCGGCACGCCGCGCACGATCGAAGGGCCGTTGTACGTTGCGGGCGCACCGGTGCGCGAAGGCGTTTCGCGAATCGACATCAACCCTGACGCCGACGCAGGTCCGCTCGTCATTCACGGCACCGTCACGGATCTCGACGGCAAGCCGCTCGCGGGCGCCGTAGTCGAATGCTGGCACGCGAATTCGAAGGGATTCTATTCGCACTTCGACCCGACCGGCGCGCAGGACGACTTCAACCTGCGCGGCGCGGTCAAGACCGGCGCGGACGGCAAGTACGAATTCCGCACGCTCATGCCGGTGGGCTACGGCTGTCCGCCGCACGGTTCGACCCAGCAGCTGTTGAACGGGCTCGGCCGCCATGGCAACCGTCCGGCGCACGTGCACTTCTTCGTCTCGTCGGATAACAGCCGCAAGCTCACCACGCAGTTCAATATCGAAGGCGATCCGCTCATTTGGGATGACTTCGCCTACGCAACGCGCGAGGAACTGATTCCGCCCGTGATCGAAAAGACCGGTGGTGCGGCGCTCGGCCTGAAAGCCGACACGTACAAGGACATCGAGTTCAACTTCACGCTCACGCCGCTGCTGCAGGGTAAGGACAACCAACTCGTCTATCGCCTGCGCGCCGAAGCCACGGCGTAACCGTCGAGGGCGGCGGCACGTCATTGCCGCCGCTTCATTGAAATGACGCAGCGAGAAGCGGCGCTTCATTGAGGGCCGATTCTCCTGATCGATTGAGTATCGGACGAGAGCGACACATTCGCTGCCGCGGCTGTATCGGTAAGGACGGATTCGATGGCCGTGGCAAGGGCGAGCGGCGTCTCGTTCATCGGGTAATGGCCGGCGTTCTGCAAAATCTCAACAGTGGCTTGGGGATATCGGCGAAGGTGGGTTTTGGCCATCAACCCGGCGTTGAATGTTGGATCGTGTTCGCCCACCAACACCTTCACCGGATGTCGTCCGGTAATCTCTTCGCTGAAATCTGTATCGGCCCATGCATGGAAGTACGCAGCGAACGCTTCCCGAGAGGAGTGCGTTGCCGAATACGCCACTTTTCATTCGACCCTGGAAGAGGGCAACCGTCCGCCGGTGCTGCGATCGATGATGGTTCTACGATTGTCCACGTACTCGGCGGCATCTTCGAGTAAGCGCCGCGTCGCGCTATCGTACGTAATCCCGCCGCAGGGAACCGGTGCAACGGCAACCAGTGCACGTACCCGATCGGGGGTAAGTGTCGCAATCCGCTCGATCGCCATGCCACCCATCGAATGACCGATCAGGCTAAAGGCGTGAAATCCGAGAGCGTCGGCCAGCGCCAGCGCATCGGAGGCGATCTCGTTGATCGTGTACGCGCCGCGCGTCTCCCGCATGCCTCCGTAGCCGCGATAGTCCATGAACACGTAACTGAACGCCTGGCGAGACAGCCAGGGTTCAATCGGTTCGAATGAGTGCGCATCACCGAACCAGCCGTGTAGAACCAGAACGGGGTGAGGGCCATCCCCCGCGCGATGAAACGTACTGGGCATATCAATTCCGATGTGAATGGGATGTGGTCTCCATCCGGGGCGGCACACGTCGCGTGCTCGGGGAGACGCCGAGTCAGTATCTGGAGGCACGCCGGGCGGCGTGAACGGACAGCCGCTCGATGCCGGTGCAAAGCAACCTTCCCCGACTGTCCCTCAGGCGGACGTAACCATTCGCTGTCGCCCACTCGGGCGAGTCATCTCGAATTGAGTTACATGGCAACTATTCATGAAAAAATCTACGAAATCATCAATGCAACCGGGTGACTTGGTGTCGAAATAAACGGATCGGTCGGAGATTCGGGTGTGTCGCCAGAAATTCAGCACAGAACGAACGAAATGGTTGGGAAAATTGGCGTGTAGGCCGCGAACGTGGTGGTGAAATCAGTGGCGATGTGGCAACGACTATAAAGTGGACAATACATCTATCTAGGGCTATTCCGAACCTTAAGAACCTGTAAAGTTTGACGTTAGCTCAGGTAGACATCGCGTCAGTCAAGTGCGCCGCGCTTTATCGCTGCGCAGTCGATGCTTATAACGAAGTCGACAATGAAAGGGTCTGGTCATGCTGTCTCTTAAGGGTCTGAAGGTGGTCACCCAGCTCGTAGCGGGGTTTGCTGCTGTCATCGTTCTGATGGTTGGGCTCGGTGTCTTCTGCCTGTTCGAGGTGAGCGGTGAAAATGTCCACGTTGCTGAGTTTCGCGATAACTGGTTGCCAAGTGTGCGCAGCAGCCAGCAGATGCTGGCCGGGCTGCGCCAGGCACGAATCAATGAATACCGCGCGACCAGCAGCCAGAATCCGGCGGCGATCCAGGACGCTGAAGCCCGGATCGATGCCGGCATGGCAGACTACCGCGGGGCTGCCGCAGACTATGAAAAGCTCATCACTGAGCCGCAGGAGAGGGCTGCCTTTGCTGAAATCCAGGTGCTGATGCAGCAATATCTCGACATTGATCGTCAGATGCGAGCACTGGTCAAAGATGGCAAGGCGGCGCAAGCGCTGGACCTGCTGACGGGCAAGTCGTCTACTGTGCGCGATGCCCTCGAAAAGGACATGAAGACGATCGTGGAGATCAATGTGGCGGGGGCTGCACGTGAAGGTCAGGCAGCGAGCGACGCATACTCGCGGACCATCGTGCTCGTGATCGGATTTATCACCGCGGCCGCAATCGTGGCGCTTGGTGTGGCGCTGCTCATCGCGCGTGGAGTGGGGAGACAGCTTGGTGGCGAGCCGCGGGATGCAGCGATGCTCGCCAGCCAGATTGCGGGCGGCAATCTACGCGTCGGGGTTCCGTTGAAGCGCGGGGATCGTTCGAGCCTGATGTTCTCGTTGGGGGCCATGAAAGACCAGTTGACCTCCATCGTGCAGGGTATCAAGGCGTCCAGCGAGTCGATTTCTGTTGCCGCGGGCGAAATCGCGCAAGGCAACTCCAGTCTGTCGCAGCGCACAGAAGAACAGGCTGCGTCCCTCGAGGAAACCGCATCGAGCATGCAGGAGTTGACCAGCACGGTCCGCCACAACGCGGACAGTGCGAAGCGGGCGACCGCTCTCGCAGTCAGTGCGTCGGGAGTAGCGCAACGTGGCGGCCAGGTCGTGGGTCGTGTGGTCGAGACCATGCGCGGTATTTCGGACAGCTCGAGCAGAGTCGCGGAGATCATAGGCGTGATCGAAGGTATCGCCTTTCAGACGAACATCCTCGCCCTGAACGCCGCTGTCGAGGCAGCTCGCGCCGGCGATCAGGGACGTGGATTCGCAGTAGTGGCGGGCGAGGTTCGCACGCTTGCCCAGCGCAGCGCCACGGCCGCCAAGGAGATCAAGGAGCTCATTGGCGAATCGGTTGCGCGCGTCGATGCTGGCTCGCGGCTCGTTGAAGAGGCGGGTGGCACGATCGGCGAAATTGTTCAGTCGGTGAAGAGCGTGACCGACATCATGAACGAAATCTCGTCTGCATCCGAAGCGCAAAGCACCGGCATCGAGCAGATCAACCAGGCTGTCTGCCAGATGGACGAGGTCACCCAGCAGAACGCCGCCCTGGTCGAAGAAGCATCGGCTGCGGCACAGTCGATGGCCCAACAGGCGCAGGTGCTTCGTGAAGCAGTCGCCGTCTTCAGGGTTGGAGACGTCGGATCGGCGAGCATATCGCCCACCATGACGGCAGGTCGAGCGGCTGTCGGATCTGCGGCGTTGAAGCTTGCGTGACCGCTGCGGCTACCGGGCTTGACGCGCGCCGCGTCATGTCCGGCGCATGCGAGGGCTAAAGAACCCTTCACGCTTGCCGATAAGACACGAGTACGGCGTTATTCGGCGACTCGTAGCGTCTTAACTTACGGCCAGCAAGATTTCATGCAGATTCAACCCATTAGCGCGGCTGCGACCGCCTACGGCAGCGGCACGACCGGCGGCTCCGCTTCGAATGCCGGGAATCCGGGCACCGGCGCTTCCTCGGGCACGGCATCGTCGAATTCGAACGGCGACAGCACGACGGGTTCGTCGACGAGCACGTCCAGCAGCGGCACCTCGTCGACTTCGACGCCAGGCACTTCGGCAACGTCGCGGGCGGGCGGGGTCGGTGGTGGAGGCGGCGCGGCGTCCTCCAGCAGCTCTTCATCGAGCGAACTCGATGAATTGAATGCCCTGATCGCGTCGCTCCAGGCGCAGCTCGCGCAGGTGACGTCGCAGACTGCCAGCGCGGCGGCGCAAGGCTCGAACTCGGGAGAGATCAGCCAGATCAAGGCGCAGATCGAAAGCGCGCAAAGCGCGTTGAGTTCGGCGTCGCAAAGCTCCGACACGAGTCAGGTCAGCCAGATCGCGTCGCAACTGGAGAGCGCGCAGAGTTCGCTGGCGCAGTTGATGGTCGCCAATGGCAAGACTACGGGGCTCGTTTCGACCACAGCGTGAGTCATGCACGACGGCGGCCGCGCTTGCTACCATCGTCGGCGCCAACTACGGAGCCGACTGTGACAAACCCAACTCTCCATCTCTACGCCGACGCCCAATACGCCAGTCCTTATGCGATGTCCGTCTTCGTCGCGCTGCACGAGAAGGCGCTTGCGTTCGAGCTTTTAACGGTCGATCTCGGGAAAAGCGAGAACCAGAAGCCGGATTTCGCGGCGAAGTCGCTCACGCAGCGCGTGCCGACCTTGATCCACGACGGCTTCGCGCTCTCGGAATCCTCGGCGATCACGGAGTATCTGGACGAAGTGTTTCCCGGCGTTGCGCTCTATCCTTCGGATCGGCAACTGCGCGCCCGCGCGCGCCAGGTTCAGGCGTGGCTGCGCAGCGATCTCATGCCAATCCGCCAGGAGCGCTCGACCGAGGTGGTGTTTTACGGCCCGAGCGCGACGCCGCTCACCGGCGCGGCGCTTTGCGCCGCAGACAAGCTCTTCGCGATGGCCGAAGCGCTGCTCGCGCAAGGGGAGAAGCACCTTTTCGGCGAATGGTCGATCGCTGACGTGGACCTTGCGTTGATGCTGAACCGGCTGGTTCTGAACGGCGACCCGGTGCCGCAACGGCTGGCACAGTACGCCCTCTATCAGTGGCAGCGGTCTTCGGTTCAGCGCTGGCTCAGGCTCGAGAGGCCGCCGCTCTAAGGCGTGCGTCAGCCCGCCTCGAACGCCGTGTGATATCGCACGTTCGCGGCGGGCACGTCACCGCGCAACGCCATCGCCTGGAAGTATTCAGCCGGCACGCAGGGCAGCACGAGCGTAGGTTCAGGCACGAACCCGAAGCGTGCGTAGTACGCCGGATCCCCGAGCACCACGCAGCCCGCCGCGCCGCGTGCACGCAGCGTATCCAGGGCGCGTTTCGTCAGCATCGAGCCAATCCCCTGCCTTTGACGCGCAGGTGCGACCGAAACCGGCCCGAGCCCGAACCAGCCGGTCGAACCATCTGAAAGCGCGACGGGCGAAACCGCCACGTGCCCGACGATCTCACGTTCGTCCTCGGCAATCAGTGAAATCGCGAGCGCGCCCGCTTTTCGCAACGCATCGACGATCCACTGCTCCGTGTGGCTCGTATGCGGCGCATTGCGAAACGCGGCCTCGGTCAGCGCGTGAATGGCGGCGTGATCGGCAGGCGTTTCTTCGCGGATGCGCAGTGGCATGGCGTTCACCGAAGATTCAGAAAATCGAGCGCCCGGTGCGCGTCGTCAACCACTCCAGCGCCAGCGAACCGACCAGCGAGTTCCCCGTCGCGTCGAGGCCCGGCGACCACACGCACACCGCAAATTCGCCGGGCAGCACCGCGATGATCCCGCCGCCCACGCCGCTCTTCGCAGGCAAGCCCACGCGGTAGACGAAATCGCCCGCCGCGTCGTAGGTGCCGCAGGTCAGCATCAGCGCGGAAAGCCGCTTGGCCGAACTCGCGTCGAGCACGGACTCGCCGCTCGCGGGCGAGACGCCCCCGTTCGCCAGGAAAAGCGCCGCGCGCGCCAGTTCCACGCAGCTCATCGAGATCGCGCATTGGCGGCAATAGGCGTCGATCACGGTATCGGCGGGCATTTCCAGGTTGCCGAAGCTCGCGATGAAATGCGCCATCGCGCGATTGCGCTCGGCGTGCGCGAGTTCCGATTGCGCGACGCGCAGATCGTAGCCGATGCCAGGCTCGCCCGAGAGCCGCCGCATGAAATCGACGAGCGCGGTTTCCGCCTGCACGAAGCGGCGGCACAGCACGTCGGTCACGACGAGCGCGCCCGCGTTGATGAAAGGATTGCGCGGCTTGCCCGCCTCGAATTCGAGTTGCACGAGCGAGTTGAACGCCGTGCCCGAAGGCTCGCGGCCCACGCGCTCCCAGAGCGCGTCGCCGAGCAGCTGGAATGCAAGCGTGCACGCGAACAGCTTCGAAATGCTCTGGATGGAAAAGCGCACGTCGGCGTCGCCGGTGCGGTACACCTGGCCGTCCACGGTCACGATGGCCATGCCGAAGTGATCGGCGCGCACCGTGGCGAGTTCGGGGATGTAGTCGGCCACGCGGCCCGTGCCGATATACGGCTGCAGGTCGCGATGGATGGCGTCGAGGACGGGCGTGTAATCGAACGTATGATTCATGGGCGGCGCAGGGCAGTCGCGGCGGAGCACCCGCCGCGGTCCCGCGATTGTAGCGGCTCGCGTCGAGCGCCACGCCTGCGTTGCGCGCTATTCGGCGTCCGTCTTCATTTCGCGCAGATGCTTGTAGACCGTCGCCCGCCCCATGCCTAGCACCTTCGCCACATAGTTGGCCGAACTCTTGCCCTTGAACGCGCCTTCGGCATACAGCGCTTCGACCAGTTCACGCCGGTGCTCGCGCGTGAGCGAGTTGAGCGCGATCTGCCGCTCGCGCAGCCAGCCGTGCAAAAAGGTGTTGATGCGCTCCTGCCAGTCGTCCTTGAAGAGTTCGTCGGGCTGCGCGATCACGCCCACGCCGCGCAGGAACAGGTCGAGTGTGGCCTGCACATCCTGGAAAGCGGCGATGTTGAAGTTGATGCACATGACGCCCGCCGCTCGCCCTTCATCGTCGAACAGCGCCGTGCTCACGCAGCGCATGCGCCGGCCGTCCCAGTTCACCTTCTCGTAAGGGCCGAGCAGCTTGTTGCGCGTGGTTTCCTCGACGTCTTCGAGTGCCGAGTCGTCGCCGACCTCGCGCTTCGAAAGATTGTTCGAGAGGTAGGCCACGGTCTGGTCCGAGAGGTCGTGAATCACGACTTCCGCGAACGGGAAGAACAGCGTCGTGATGCTGTCCGCCACATGCGCGTAGCGCGCGAGCAGCATGTCGCGCGAAGCTTTCGGGCTGGCGCTTTTTTTCACGCGGATGGTGTCGCTTTCTCGTTTCGGCATCGGACTTGGACCGGTTGCGGCAGGAAGGACGTCGATGATACTGCGATCGCTCGACGCCGCCCATCAACGGACGTTGCGCAGGTGCTCGTACAGCGCGTGCGCGATGGCCATGTCTTCGAGACCGAGGCCAATCGAGCGGAAAAACGCATGGCGCGCGTAGGCCGGACGCGGGCATGCGTCGTTGGCAAGTTCCGCGAGATCGCCCACGATCGATTCCGGCGACCAGCCGTGCTCGCGTGCGGCCAGCACCATTTCGCCCGCACTTTGCGGCGTCGTGCGGCGATAGTCGCAGTAGACATCGAGTGAGGGCAGTGCGGCCGGATCGATCTCGTGGGCCTGCGCGACGTTCGTGCTGATCGAGGTGATGAGCGCGGGCTTCGTGAGGGCGTCCAGCGCGAGAACCGGCTTGCCCGACGACGTGCACAGCATCACCACGTCGGCGTCGCGCACGCACGCTTCGGTTGTTTCAGTTGCGCTTGCGCGTGGGTCGAGCGCGCGCAATTCGGCCTGGCGTTTCGCGTCGCCGGCGAGCTTCGGCGAGTACACGCGAATGTCTTCCCAGGCGCGCAACGGCGCAACATGGCGGATGTGCGCGAGCGCGACGGCGCCCGAGCCGATCACGGCCAGGCGCTTCGCCTCGCGCGGCGCGAGCTGGTCGACGGCGAGCGCCGTGGTGCCCGCGGTGCGTTCCGTGGTGAGCAGCGCCGAGTCGCACCACATGAGCGGCTGGCCCGTCTTCATCGACATCAGCGCGGTCCAGGCGGTGATGACGGGAGGCTGGCCGTTCGCGCCCACGATGTACGGCGAGAGCTTCGCGCCGAACACGCCGGCTTCGGCGAGTACGCCGAGATAGGTGATGAAGTCGCCAGCGTCCTTCGGGAACAACGTGAGGGTTTGCGGCGGCTGCACAGCGTCGCCGCGGCCCAGCGAGGCGAACAGGCGGCCGAGTTCGCCGCGCACGTCGAGGCTGGGCAGGGCGGCGCGCACCTGGGCGGCATCGACGACGAGCGGCGCAGCGGTGGGTTGGGACGTCATGGTCATGCTGGGGCTCCGGATTCTCGATGTAGACATTTTTGTCCATTCTAGACTTTCTTTTTATTTTTCGTCTATATTCCTCCTGCGGCCGCGGCCCTCGCGAGAGGGCGCCGCACGAAAGGGCAAAGCGCTCGAACAGACACTTATTACGAATTGGGTGACGACGATGAACAGGAAGATCATTCGCTTCGCGGCTGCGGCCAGCCTTGCATGCTTTGCGGGCATGACGGCGGGCGCGGCGCACGCGCAGGACCCGAAAACACTGCGCTTCGGCGTGGAGGCGTCCTATCCGCCGTTCGAGAGCAAGACGCCCTCGGGCGATCTGCAGGGCTTCGACATCGATATCGGCAATGCCGTGTGCCAGAAGCTGCAGATGAAGTGCGTATGGGTGGAGAACAGCTTCGACGGCCTGATCGCCGCGCTCGAGGCGCGCAAGTTCGACGTCATCAATTCGGCGATGAACATCACCGACAAGCGGCGCCAGCAGATCGCGTTTACGCCCGCCATCTACGTGATGCCGATCCAGATGGTCGCGAAGCGCGGTTCGGGCCTCGAGCCCACGCCCGCGAGCCTGAAGGGCAAGTCGGTGGGCGTGCTGCAGGGCTCGACGCAGGAAGACTACGTGCGCAAGCACTGGGGGGCGCAAGGCGTGAACGTCGTCACGTATGAAAACCAGGACCAGATTTTCGCGGACCTCGCCGCCGGGCGTCTGGACGGCGCGGTCCAGGAAGTGCAGACCGCCACCGACGGCTTCCTCTCGAAGCCCCAGGGCAAGGGCTTCGATTTTGCTGGCGCGCCGCTCAAGGATCCGGCCACGCTTGGTGAAGGCACCGGCTTCGGCATGCGCAAGGACGACGCGGCGCTCAAGGCCAAGGTGGTCGCGGCCATCGACTCGCTGCGCCAGGACGGCACGCTCACGAAGCTGTCGATGAAGTATTTCGGCCGCGATATCGTCGCGAAGTGATCGTTATGGCTTCCGTGTCGAGAGCAGATTCATGACCAGGAGCGCGATCGTTCTCGGCGCGGGCATCGTGGGCGTGAGCGTCGCGCTGCATCTGCAGGCGCGCGGCGTGCAGGTCACGCTCGTCGACCGGCGTGAGCCCGGCGAGGAAACGAGCCACGGCAACGCCGGGCTGATCGAGTCGTCGTCGGTGGTGCCTTACGGTTTCCCGCGCGACTGGCGCACGCTGCTGCGCCTCGTGCGCAACGATTCGACGGTGCTGCGCTATGACGTGCGCTCGCTGCCCGCTTACGCGCGCTGGCTCGCATCGTTCTGGCGCGAGTCGTCGCCTGCGCGGCTCGCGCAGGCCGCGCGGGACATGCTGCCGCTCATCGAGCGCAGCGTGGCCGAGCACGACGCGTTCGTCGCCCGTGCGGGGCTGCGCGACATCGTGCGGCCCGTCGGCTGGCTCGAAGCGTGGCGCTCGCCGGCTGGCTTCGAGCAGGAAATGCGTACGGCGCGCAGCGTGGCGGATGCGCATGCCTTGCACATCGAAACGTTCGACGCGCCGGGCTTGCGCGCGCTTGAGCCTTCGCTTGGCGAAGGCTATGCGGGCGCGATCCACTGGATCGATCCCGCGAGCGTGGCGGATCCGGGCGCGTTGACGAAGGGTTACGCGCAACTGTTCCTGCGCAATGGCGGGGCGTTCGCACGCGGCGATGCGCGTACGCTGGCAGCGGCGGGTAACGGCTGGCGGGTGCAGACGGCCGACGGCCCGGTGAGCGCCGAGCTTGCCGTCGTGGCGCTCGGTCCGTGGTCGGATCTCGTGACGCGGCCGCTCGGTTACCGCGTGCCGCTCATGGTCAAGCGCGGCTATCACATGCACTACGCGAGCGAGGCGCGCGCGCCGCTCGTGCGTCCGGTGGTGGATATCGAAGGCGGCTACGTGGTTGCGCCGATGCGCCGCGGCTTGCGGCTCACGACGGGCGTGGAGCTTGCCAAGCGCGAGCGTCCGCCTGACTATGCGCAGCTCGACGCGGCGGAGCGCGAGGCGCGCCCCGTGTTCGGACTTGGTGCGCGGCTCGACGACACGCCGTGGATGGGTTTGCGCCCCTGCACGCCCGACATGCGCCCGGTGCTCGGGCCCGCGCCGCGCCATGCCGGGCTGTGGTTCGCGTTTGGCCATAACCACCACGGCCTCACGCTCGGGCCGGTCACGGCGCGCCTCGTTGCCGAGCAGATCGTCGGAGAAACGCCGTTTACCGATCCTGCGCCGTATTTGCCCGCGCGCTTTGGCTAAACCTCGCGGGTCAGTGCGCGCCCGCTGCGCCGCCGCCTGCGCCGCCCTTCGTCGATTTCGTGATCCAGATGAGCGGAATGATCACGAGAAAGATGATCGCCGAGATATAGAAAATGTCGTTCAGCCCCATCATGGCGGCCTGCGAGTTGAGCTGAAAGTCGAACAGCGCGCGTGCGGACGGCTCGCTCAGATTCAGCACCTTCTGGGTCTGGTCGATCGCCTGGACGAAGGTCGGGTTGTTGATCGACGCCTGCTCCGTGAGCCGCGCGTGATGCAGGATCGTGCGGTTGTTCCAGGCGTTCGTCGCGATCGAGGTGCCCACCGCGCCGCAGAACACGCGCACGAAGTTCGAGAGGCCCGCCGCCGCCGGCACGCGGCTCGGCGGCTGCCCCGAGAGAATGATGGCAGTGAGCGGCACGAAGAAGAGCGCCATGGGGATGCCTTGCAGCAGCGTGGGCAGCACGAGATGGAAGGTGTCGATTTCGAGCACGTATTTCGAGCGCATGTAGAACACGCCCGCGAACATCACGAACGCGATCGTCGCGATGATGCGCGCGTCCGAGCGCGGCAAGAGGCGCCCCACCACGGGAGCGAGGATCACGGCGAACACCCCAAGCGGTGCCGTGACGAGGCCCGCATCGACGGAGCGGTAATTCAGATACTCCTGCATCCATTGCGGTAGCAGCACGAGATTGCCGAAGAACACCGCATACGCCACCGAAATCGCGATCGTGCCGCCGAGGAAGTTGCGCTGTCCGAAGAGCCGCAGATCGACGATCGGGTGCTCTTCGGTCAGCTCCCACACGAGAAAGAACGCGAAGCTGATGAGCGCGGTGATGCCAAGCGCGACGATCACGGGCGAATTGAACCAGTCGAGGTCCTTGCCTTTGTCGAGCATGATCTGCAGCGAGGCGACCCAGGCGATCAGGAGCCCGAGGCCGACGATGTCGATGGGCGGCTTGCGCGTGGGCGATTCGCGGTGGCGGTAGATCGACCAGGTGATGGAGCCCGCGAAGATGCCCACGGGGATATTGATGTAGAAGATCCACGACCAACTGTAGCTGTCGGTGATCCAGCCGCCGAGCGCTGGTCCGGCGATCGGGCCGACCGTTGTCGTCATGGCCCAGAACGCGAGCGCCGTGGACGACTTGTCCTTGGGCCACGAGCCGAGCAGGATGGCCTGCGAGAGCGGGATGAGTGGGCCGGCCACGGCGCCCTGCAGCACGCGCGCGATGAGCAGAAAGGGCAGCGTGGGCGCGATGCCGCACAGCCACGAAGCCAGCACGAACGAGAAGATCGAGGCGACGAACAGGCGCACCTGGCCAAAACGCTGCGTGAGCCAGCCGGTGAGCGGAATGGAAACGGCGTTGGCCGCCGCGAACACGGTGATGACCCAGGTGCCTTCGTCCACGGAAACGCCCATGTCGCCGGAGATGGTCGGAATGGCGACGTTGGCGATCGACGTGTCCAGCACGTTCATGAAGGTCGCGAGCGAGACCGCGATCGTGCCGAGGATCAGACTGCCTCCCTGGAGAGGCGGCGGCGGCGCGGGCGGCGACGATGAAGCGGCGGGCTGGTTCAAGCGTGTTCTCCGCGTGTTCGGTTTGCGGCACAGGATACCTGCAATCTTCTTTTGTCATCGCCAGGCGCGGAGCATCCCCATGTGGCGCAGGGTGATCGTGCTTGCGAATGGCTTTCGCGTTCGGTTGCGCGGCTTTATGCGCGGTTTATGCAACGCCAGGAAATGGAGTCTTTCATACACGCGGCGTGCGGCGAGCGTATCCTTGCGCCTGCCGCGCGGCGCGCAAAAAGCGTGCGCTGGACACACAATACGAGCGTTAGTACAGGAGAGGTCCAACCATGAGCTGGGAAGCATTTGAAGGGGGCTGGCGTCTGGCGCCGGCCGATGGCGCGGCGCGCGCAGTCGTCGTGCTATTGCACGGCGTCGGTAGCAACGCGCAGGACCTCACGCCGCTCGCCGACGTGTGGCGCGATGCGCTGCCGGGCGTCGCGTTCACGTCGCTCGACGGCAGCGAACCGTTCGACGGCGGCTTTGGCGGACGCCAGTGGTTCAGCCTGCGCGACATCAGCGAGAGCAATCGCGAGGCGCGCGTCGTGGCCGCCTCGCAGGTGTTCGAGCGCAGGCTCGACGCCGAACTCGCCCACTGGGGGCTCGGCCACGACGCGCTCGCGCTGGTTGGCTTCTCGCAAGGCTCGATCATGTCGCTCTACCACGTGGCCACGCAGGCGGCGGGCGCGGCGGCCGTGGTCGCCTATGCGGGCCGGCTCGTCACGCCCGTGGTCGCGAAAAGCCGCACGGTGCTCACGCTCGTGCACGGAGAGGACGATGAAGTGATTCCGGCAAGCGAACTGGAGCGCGCCGCCGCCGCGTTCAGCGACGCGGGATTTGCGGTCACCGCTTTCGCGCTGCCGGGCGTGGGCCACACGATCACGCCGCAAGGCGTCATGCTCGGGCGCGACGCACTGGTGCGCGCGCTCGCACACGCCTGATTTATCGAATGGCTGACGGGGTGCGAGGTCGGACCCCGTTAATCCGCGAAAATGGGCGGTGGTGAAGGGAAACCGGAAGCGAAATCGGTACAAAAGGGCAGTCGCAAAAGCCCGCAGTGTCGTATTTCGGCCATATTTTCCGGATAACCTATGCAGTTATTTCTGGACCGGCTAAAGTTCGCGCCGGTCGCGGCCGTTAATACGGGGAGTCGCCGCGACCTTATCGGCCGCGTAGGCCCGTTCCGCCCGGCGCGCGGCGAGTTCGCGCTGCCTGGATGAGGCTGCCATCGGGAATGCCATCCGTCGGCGCTTCGTCTGCCGGGTCGCCAAAAAAACCGCACATCAGACCAATATGGCCCGAGCCAAGCCGCATTCCATTTTTTCCAAGAGGCTGTTCCGCCAGGACGTGGCGCTCGATCTCGGTACGGCCAACACGCTGATCTATACCGCCGACAAAGGCATCGTGCTGAACCAGCCCTCCGTGGTCTGCTTCGAGCGCCGCGCCGGCGCAAACGAGACCACGGTGGCCGCGGTGGGCCGCGAGGCGAAGGACCTGCTCGGCCGCACGCCCGCCAATCTGGAGACGGTGCGGCCGCTTTCGCACGGCGTGATCGCCAATTTTTCCGCTGCCGAACACATGATGCGCCGCTTCGTGGCGATGGCGCAGCCGCGCCGTCTGCTCGGGCGCCGTGCCGCGTTCACGGTGTGCGTGCCGGCGGGCGCGACGCGCGTCGAGCGCCGCGCGGTCCGCGAGGCCGCCTTCGCGGCGGGAGCCGCGAGTGTGAACCTGATCGGCGAGTCGCTGGCTTCGGCGCTGGGTGCGGGACTGCCGGTGCATGCGGCAACGGGCTCGATGGTCGTGGATATCGGCGGCGGCACGACGGAAGTGGGCATCGTCGCGCTGGGCGGCGTGGCGTGCAGCGGTTCGGTGCGCGTGGGCGGCGACCAGTTCGACCGCGCGATCGTCGATCATGTGCGCACGCTTTATGGCGTCGTGCTGGGCGATCAGACCGCCGAACTCGTGAAAAAGACGATTGGCTGCGCGGCCTACGGCGAACCCATCGAACGCATGCGCGCGACCGGGCGCAGCATGGAGGACGGCCTGCCGCGCACGGTCGAGATCACGAGCCATGACGTGGCGGATGCGCTGGCCGCGCCGTTGCGCCTCGTGATCAACGCGGTGCGCCAGGTCATCGAGACGGCACCGGCCGAACTCGTCACCGATATTGCCGACAGCGGCATCGTGCTCACGGGCGGCGGCTCGCTGCTCGTGAGGCTCGATCAATGCCTTGCCGCCGAACTCGGCGTGACCGTGCGCGTGGCCGACGAGCCGCTCACCTGCGCGGTGCGCGGGGCGGGCGCGGCGGCCTCGCTCATGAGCGAGCACGCATTCGAATTCGTCGAATAACGACGCAAGCCGACTGACCAGGACGCGGTGCCTCGGGAGGCGCCGGCGTGTCAGATGTCCGCGGCGCGGGCGTGGGACAATACGCCACTTTGCCGGCGTGCGCCGCGATGGACTGCCTGTCGGGCCATCGCAGTGCGCCGCTGTCCCGTTGTCTCCACATCGTCCAGCCGTGAATCCAGCCGCTTTTCCGGCCCCCGGTACGTTTATCGAACTGCCCGGCGGCCTGCCCATGCCCTATGTCGAACGGGGCGAGGGCGAACTCCTTCTCTTCGTGCACGGCTCGCTTTGCGACTACCGCTACTGGCAGCCGCAGCTAGCCGGCCTCGCGCGGCAGTATCGCTGTGTTTCGTTGAGTCTCACGCACTACTGGCCCGCCGAGGATGCGGCGCGCGATCAGCCCTTTAGCTGGCGGCAGCACGCGGACGAACTGGCCGCATTCGTCGAAGCCTTGGGCGCGGGCCCGGCACACGTGATCGGCCATTCGCGCGGCGGCCTCGTGTCGTTCCAGTTCGCGCTGCGACATCCGCAGCACGTGCGCACGCTCACGCTCGCCGACCCGGGCGGCCCCGTGCAGCAGCCGGGCCAGACGCTCGCCACGCTGCCCGAGACCGTCAACGTGCTGCGCGCCCGCGCGGTGGCGCTGATCGAGTCGGGGCAGGTGGACGCGGGGTTGGAGCTGTTCGTCGATTCGGTGAGCCGGCCAGGCTTCTGGGCGAAGAGCACGCATGCGTTTCGCCGCATGGCCACCGACAATGCCCACACGCTTGGGCCGCAGTTTCAGGATCCGCTGCCCGCGTACACGCGCGAGCAAGCCGCCGAAGTGCAATGCCCCGTGCTGCTGATCGACGGCGAGCTGAGTCCCGAAGTGTTTCACCGGGTCGTGGCCGCGCTCGAAGCCTGGCTGCCCGATGCACGGCGCGCGACGGTGGCGGGCGCATCGCATGGGATGAATCTGGCGCGGCCCGCGGCGTTCAACGAACTGATCGATCGATTCGTGAGCGGCCACGCTCGCTGAGTCGCGCCCATACAAAAACGGCGGCCACGCAATGCGGCCGCCATTTTTTTGCTGCGACAAATATCGCAGTCCGAACGACTTGTGCTTAGTCGCGGCCGTGCGCGTGTGCGTCGAGCTTGTGCTCGGCGGCCTCGCCCACCAGGCCCGCATAGTAGAGGTGCACGCCGATCGCGAGCGAATCGTTGCGGATTTCGTGGAAGGCCTTCCATGCCTTCGCGGGATCCTTGAACACGAGATAGTGCGCTTCCTGCGAAACGAGGCGGGCGACCTGGTGCAGGCCGTGGCCCTTGAGCGCGTCCACGAGGTGATCCAGACTGCGGTGCGTGCGTGCGTCGGTGCGCGGATACAGCATGTGCAGCACGGCAACGCGTTCGTTGGCGAGCGCAGCCGAGAGTGCGACCACGATGTCCTGGTGGTTGAGTGCCGTGACGACGGCGCCCTCTGCTTGTTCGTCTTCTGCGAACAGGGTGTCGACCGAGATGTTCATCTGTTGCTTCCTTACGTTTTGCTTTAAGCGCGTGTGGCCAAGAAAAAGACCCGCCGGAGAAGGCGGGCCAAATACTTCATGCAAAGACAATTAGGGGAAGCCATTGCATGTCAACCAGTATCGCAAAGATAGGGTGCGACATGTTGCGCTGCACGAGCAAAATATTGTTGCAGGAATCGGCGTTAAGGAAGCCGCAAGGTTCGCAATGTTGCTCACTTGAAGAGGGATTGTTGCTGGCTGCGCTATCAATCGCGGCTGCACCGCGCCGTAGAATGCGGCAAGCGGTCGCAGCAATGCCGGCCCGGACGAATGGATGCCCGGCGGCTGCGTCCTGTTGCGAAGTGACAGCAATTCAAGGACACACAATGATCGACTCGAAGACACACGCCACGCTCACGATCCCCGGCCACGCTGAAGGCGTTCAGTTGCCGGTCTACAAGGGCACCATCGGCCCGGACGTGATCGACATCCGCAAGCTGTACGGCCAGACCGGCATGTTCACGTATGACCCGGGCTTCATGTCCACGGCGGCGTGCAACTCGGCGATCACCTATATCGACGGCGACAAGGGCGAATTGCTGTACCGCGGCTACCCGATCGACAATCTCGCGCAAAACGCCGACTTCCTCGAAAGCTGCTACCTCCTGCTCAAGGGCGAGTTGCCCACGCAGCAGCAGAAGGACGAATTCGTGGCCTCGGTGACGAACCACACGATGGTTCACGAGCAGATGCACTTCTTTTTCCGGGGGTTCCGCCGTGACGCACATCCGATGGCGATTCTGGTGGCGGCGGTCGGCGCGCTGTCCGCGTTCTATCACGACTCGCTCGACATCAACAACGCGCAGCATCGCGAGGTGTCGGCGATCCGCATGATCGCGAAGCTGCCGACGCTCGTCGCCATGGCGTACAAGTACACGATCGGCCAGCCGTTCGTGTATCCGCAGAACGACCTCTCGTACAGCGCGAACTTCATGCGCATGATGTTCTCCGCGCCGAGCGAAGAGTACAAGGTCAACGACGTGCTCGTACGCGCGCTCGACCGCATCCTCATTCTGCACGCCGATCACGAGCAGAACGCTTCGACCTCGACGGTGCGTCTGGCGGGCTCGTCGGGCGCGAACCCGTTCGCGTGTATCGCGGCCGGTATCGCGTGTCTGTGGGGCCCGGCGCACGGCGGTGCGAACGAAGCCGCGCTGAACATGCTCGAAGAAATCGGCTCGGTCGATAACATCCCGAAGTTCATCGAGCAGGTGAAGGACAAGAATTCGGGCGTGAAGCTGATGGGTTTCGGCCACCGCGTGTACAAGAACTACGACCCGCGTGCGAAGCTCATGCGCGAGACGTGCTACGAAGTGCTGAACGAACTCGGTCTGCACGACGATCCGCTCTTCAAGCTTGCCATGCAGCTCGAAAAGATCGCGCTGGAAGACGAATACTTCGTGTCGCGCAAGCTGTACCCGAACGTGGACTTCTATTCGGGCATCGTGCAGCGCGCGCTGGGCATCCCGACCTCGATGTTCACCTGCATCTTCGCGATGGCGCGCACGGTGGGCTGGATCGCGCAGTGGAACGAAATGATTGCTGACCCCGAGCAGAAGATCGGCCGTCCGCGTCAGCTGTTCATCGGCGAAACGTCGCGTGAGGCCAAGCCGATTTCGCAACGCTGATCCTCGCTGCGCGCCGCTTGCGGCGTGCTCCATGCGTTGCCTCCACGGGCGCCCGCACGTTACGTCGTGCCGGCGCCCGCAATTTTTTCCGCGCACGTTCCTTGCAGGCGGGGACTTGCCACTCATTTCGCGCGTATCGTTCGCATATTCTTCGCGCATTCGCCGCCAATGCGTGCGCCGAAGCCACTACAATCAACCGCAAGCGAACCGTACCGTAACCATTTGCATGGGACCCAGGAGGCACGCAATGCAGGATCCTGAAACACTCGGTGGCGTCACGCGCTCAAGCGGCGTGGACCATCCCGTCCACGAAACCGACATCGCGTTCATCGCGCCCGAAACGCCCGAGGTCGCAAGCGCCGACCAGCATGTGCTGAAGTCGGGCGGCACCTTCATCGTCAACGATCCGCTCGGCGACATCACTGGCATCGACGACGGCCTCTTCGTCAACGACACGCGCGTGCTTTCGTCGCTACGCCTCACCTTTGGCGGGCGCGTGCCCTCGCTGCTCTCGGGCAGCGTGAGCAGCGACAACGCCGTGTTCACGGCCCACCTCACCAATCGTCCGCTGCCGCCGCTTGGCGGCACCACCACGCCCGAGGGCGTGATTCACGTGCAGCGCGAGCGCGTGCTATCGGGCACGTTGATGACCGAGGCCATCGAGCTCACGAACTACGGCACCGAAGACGCCGTCGTGCCGCTCTCCATTTCGTTCGCGAGCGACTTTCGCGACATGTTCGAGGTGCGCGGCCTGAAGCGCGAGAAGCGCGGCACGCTCGTGCCGCCGCGCGTCGAGGACGGCGAGGTCCGGCTCGAGTACATCGGCCTCGACAAGGTCGCGCGGCGCGTGCGCATCGAGTTCTCGCCCACGCCGAACAAGCTCTTCGCCGATCGCGCCGACTTCACCGTGGACCTGCCCGCGCAGGCGTGCGTGTCGATCTACCTCACGGTCGCGATCGAAGTGGAGGCGCTGCCCGGCGCCGCGCCCGGCACGCAGAGCGCGGGCATTTTTCAGCCCGCGCATTGCCTCGTGAACTCGAAGGAGCAACGCGTGGGCCGCGCCGCCGTGCGCGCCGCACTGGTCGACTCGCACATCGTGATGCGCGAACGCCGCCGCGCGACGGCGAGCCTGCGTTCGAGCAACCCGCTCTTCAATGCGTGGATCAACCGCTCGATCGCCGATCTGGGCCTCTTGACCACCGACCTGCCGACCGGCCCGTATCCGTATGCGGGTATTCCGTGGTTCTCCACGCCGTTCGGCCGCGACGCGATCATCACGTCGCTGCAAACGCTGTGGCTCACGCCCGCGCTCGCGCGTGGCGTGCTGCGCTTTCTCGCGGAGCATCAGGCGCGCGAGGACTCGGCGTTCCGCGACGCGGCGGTCGGCAAGATCATGCACGAGATGCGCAAGAGCGAGATGGCCGCAACGGGCGAAGTGCCGTTCGCGCTCTACTACGGCGGCGTGGACAGCACGCCGCTCTTCGTCGTGCTGGCGGGCGCGTACGTCGAACGCACCGGCGACGTCTCGCTGATCGACGAGTTGTGGCCGGCGCTCGAACGCGCGGCGGCCTGGGTCGCAGGTGTGTGCGACCGCAACAAACTCGGTCTGCTCGACTACCGGCGCGAATCGGAAGGCGGGCTCGCGAACCAGGGGTGGAAAGACAGCCACGACTCGGTGTTCCATGCGGACGGCCGTTTCCCCGATGGCCCGATCGCACTCGTCGAAGTGCAGGCATACGCGAGCGCGGCGTTCGAGACGATGTCGCGCTTTGCCACGCATCGCGGCCTGGTGGAAGACGCGGCGCGCTACGCCGCGCGCGCCGCGAAAATCCGCCGCTGCGTGGAAGAGAAGTTCTGGATGCCGGAGTCGGAGTTCTACGGCATTGCACTCGACGGTCACGGCGAACTGTGCCGCGTGCTGGCTTCCAATGCGGGGCATCTGCTTGCGTTTGGACTGCCAGAGGAGGAGCGCGGCCGGGCGGTGGCGGAAGTGCTCGAATCGGCGCTATTCCATACGGGCTGGGGCGTGCGTACGCTCGCGGCGGGTCAGGCGCGTTTCAACCCCATGGCGTACCACAATGGCTCGGTCTGGCCGCACGACAACGCACTGTGCGCGCGCGGCCTTGCGCGCTATGGCCGCAAGGCGGCGGCGGTGCGCCTCTTGCAGGCGCTGTTCGAGGCTGCGGTGACGTTCGACATGCGTTTGCCCGAACTCTTCTGCGGATTCCCGCGCCGGCGCGGCGAGCCGCCCACGGCGTATCCGGTGGCCTGCCTGCCGCAAGCATGGGCTGCGGGTTCGCCGTTCATGATGCTTGAAGCGTGTCTTGGCGTGACGATCGACGCGGCGCGCAACGAAGTGCGTGTCGAGCAGCCCATGTTGCCCGAAGGCATCGACTGGCTCGAAGTGGGCGATCTGCGCGTGGGCAACAACACGGTGACGCTCATGTTCCGCCGTGTGGACGGCAAGGTGGTAGCGTCGGCCGATCGCAGCGACGTGAAGGTGGTGGCGCTGCTGTGAGCGCTGTTATGAGTTCAGGCGCGGGCTTTCTTTCCAAGCCCGCGTCTGGCTCATCCATGCCTTATTTGGCGGGCCGGTGATCGAAGCGCTCCAGCGTGAACTGCGGCGCGACGTAACCCGTCTCGACGCCCATCGTGTTGACGATGCGCGGGGCGTCGAATTTGCTTAGTTGTGCAATCTGTTCCGTTGTGCCGATTCCTAGTTGTCTCAACACTTCCACGACGGTGGCATGGAGCGCGGTCAGATCGCCGTCTTCGATCTTCACCGCGATACCCAATGCCGGGCCGCCCGTATGCGCCGCAGTCGCCGCGCTTGCGCGCACGCCAATCGCGTAACTGCCCGCCGCGCCCAGCTTGCCGACGAGTTCGCCTTCGAACGCGCGCATGAGCGCTGTGCAGAAGCGGCCTTCGCCCGCCACGAGTTCTGGATACGACGCCATCGCGCGGTAGATGCGGGCGAGCGCCTGTGAACGTGAATCGGCCGCCATATTCGCCTGATCCTCGGCATCGGCGAGCTTCACGAAAAGCCGCGCGAGGCGATCGAGCGGGAAAGCCGGCGTCGGCAGATTGCAGCCGTCGATGCCCCACTCGACACCCGCCTCGGGAAGATCGCAAACCTCGGCTACGACGCGCTTCACATGCTGCTGCAAGGGATGCGAAGGCAGATGGTAATCGGCCAGCGCCGCGCCGATGGAGCGCGCGCCCGCAAGCATGCCCGCGTGCTTGCCCGAGCAGTTGCTGCACACCGCGCCCGGCGTGAAGTCGCGCTTGATCCACGCCTTGTACACGGCGTCGGACAACGGCGCATGGCCGCCGCAACGCAGGTCCGATTCCGAAGCGGACACCTTGGCGAGCATCGCGCGCGTACGCTCGATATGGCGATCCTCGCTGCTGTGAGAGGCGCACATGAGCGCGAGATCGGCGTCGTCGAAGCCGAAGCGCTCGAGCGCTCCCGTCTCGACCACGGCGAGCGCCTGCGCGGGCTTGGCCGCCGAGCGCACGAGCGTCATGCGATGCGGGTTGCCGAACGCATAGAGCAGGCGGCCCTGAGCGTCGACCACGGCGATATGGGCGACATGCGTGGTTTCGATGACACCGCCGCGCAGGACTTTTACGGCGGGTTGGGGAGCGCTCGTCGTCATGGTTCGTCTGCCTCGGGTCTCGGATGGGATCGTGCTGCGCGATCGATGTGCGATTCTAATGCGCGCATGCGGCTGGTGGACTAACGCCTTTCGCGCGCCACGCGGCACGCCGCGAGATCCCACGCGCCGCTGCCGACCGTTTTGAACAGCACGGGCGCGCCATCATGCTTCGCGCCGTGCGCCACCGCGGAGCCGATCGTGCGCACGTCCGCCCAGTCGATGCCGGCTTGCAGCAGGTCGCCGGCTTCTTCGCGCGCGGCTGCCAGATCGTCCACGAACACGCGGCTCGCGCGCACCGTCTCCCGCGCGATTTCGGCGGCGTCCGGCGTGAAGGCGCCAACGCCGATCACGAGCCGGTCCCGGCGCGCCGCGGCGTCGTAGACGGGCGTCTTGCTCGTGGTCGCGGCGATGACCACATCGACTTCCTCGGGCACCGCGCCGTGCGCGGGCGTCGCGCGCACGCCTGACTGCGCGAGGTGAGCGCGGAATGCCTCTGCGGACGCCTCGGTCCGGCCCATCACATAAAGCGTCGCCGCCGGATACAGCTGGCCGATTGCCTCGGCATGAAAACGCGCTTGCTGGCCCGTGCCGATCACCAGAAACGCACGCGGCGCGCCCGGGTGAAAGACGCGCACGCCCAGCATGGAGAGCGCCGCGGTGCGCCGCCCCGTCACGGTCGGGCCGTCGAGAATGAATTCGGGCTGCCCCGTCGCGCCGTTGCACACCGTCACCGCGCCAAAGATGGTCGGCATGCCGAGCGCCGTGTTGGCGGGGCACACGCTCACGAGCTTGTGGATGGCGATGTCGTCGGCGCTGGCGGGCATCGAGAGCATGACGCCGTTGCCCTTGAGCGGCACGCCCGTGCGCACGGGCGCGTGAATGCGGCCGGCGTCGTGGTCCTGCGCGGCCGTGGCGAGGGCGTCGAGCAGCACGCCGAAGTCGAGCAGGCGCGCCGTGGCGGCTGCGTCGTAGATCGCGATGGGCTCCATCGAATGTTCTCTCCTGATGAATGATGCGTGGGTGGGGCTGCGTGAGTTTCGTCCCCGGCCTCAAAAACGGTCGATGCGAAACGGTGCGAGATCGACGGCGGGCGTGTCGCGCGCCATCAATTGTGCGACGAGTTCGCCGGTAAGCGGCCCGAGCGTGAGGCCAAGATGCTGATGGCCGGTCGCGACGAAGGCATTGCGCGCGCCGGGCATCTCGCCAATCATCGGCAGATAGTCGGGCAGCGTCGGGCGTTCGCCGTACCAGCGGCTCGCGACCTGCGGGGCTCGGTCGCCGGGAAACAGCGTCTGGAATTGCGTGGCGAGCAGATCGGCGCGGCGCCAGTCGGGTGCGCCGCGCGCGCCGAGTTCGACGGTGCCGGCAAGCCGGATGCCTTGCGCCATCGGATTGCACGTGAAGCCGCGCTCGACGAAGCTCACGGGCACGCGCAGCGTGTCTTGCGAGGGAGCGGCGAGTTGTACGTGATAGCCGCGCTCATTGGTCAGCGGAATGTTTGCGCCGAGTTGCTCCGCGAGACCGGCGCTACGTGAGCCGGCCGCGATCAGCACCTTCGCGGCTGGCTGCGTCTGCCCGTTCAGCGTGACGCCGATGCGGCCATCGGGCAGGGCGCGCAACGCGTCGACGCTGGCGCTCGTGAAGCTCGCGCCCGCTGCGAGCGCGGCCTCGAAAATACGCACGACGACCTGCTGCGGATTCGTGACCGAAGCCATGCCGGGAAAGTAACGCGCGTGGCTGATATGCGGCGTGAGCGACGGAAGATAGTCGCGCCGCACCTGCTCAGCCGAGAGCGTCTCGTAACGCACGCCGTGCCGGTCGAGCAGATCGAGTTGCGCGCGTTCCGTTGCGTGCGCAACGGGTTGTTCAAACACGTAGAGCGAGCCGATGTCGCGAAAGAGTTCGGCGGCAATATGCCGATCGAGCAGACGACGCCAGGCTTGCGCCGCGCCTGTCACGAGACTCGCGAGCGCGCGCGTATTGCGCCGAAAGCGCGGGCGCTGCGCCTGAGCGGCGAACTCCAGCATCCACGGCGCCATGCGCGGCAGGCTGCGTTTGTGCAGACGCAGCGGGCTGTCGCGGCGCAGCAGCATGCGGGACAGTCCGGCCATCGTCTCGGGGCTCGCCAGTGGCGCGACATGGTCGACCGCAATCAGCCCGGCATTGCCGAGCGAGCAGCCCGAGCCGGGCGGCGCGCAGTCGACGATCCGCACGCGCATGCCGCGCTGCGCCAGGTTGAGCGCGGCGCAGGCCCCGACGATGCCCGCACCAATGACGACGACGTCTTCCATGTCTGTCTCGTGACGAAGAAGTGATTTCGTCCGATGCTAACCCAACTATTTCCTATAGGAAACTTTTTTCTGATCGTGTAACTTGTGTGCTTGACCCGCAGATCACTCGCGGCCTTGCGCGGCGTTATAGGCGGTCGCCTGCTCGAGCAGCCACGCGCGGAACAGCTCCAGCGGCTTGCCGTGGCTGAGTTCGGTGGGGTAGACGAAGTAGTAGCCGCCATCGGCAATGGCAGGCGTCTCGAACGGAATGACAACGCCAAACCGCTCGCACTGGCCTTCCACGAAGAACTTCGGCACGAGCGCCACGCCGAGGCCGGCCGCGGCCGCTGCGATCAGCATCGTGTGCAGTTCGTAGCGCACGCCGTGCATCGTGGCGTTGTCTTCCACGCCGAGGTCGGAGAACCAGCGCGTCCATGCGTCGGGGCGCGTGGTGGAGTGCAGCAGCGGGTAGGCGAGCAGTTCGTGCGCCTTCTTGATGGGCCGGGCGAGCAGCGACGGCGAACAGACGGGCACCACTTCCTCGCCGAACAGAAAATCGGACGACGTGCCGGGCCAGGTGGGCTTGCCGTAGTGGATGGCGGCTTCGAAATGCGATTCCTCGAACGAAAACGTCTCGGTGCGCACCCCCATGTTCACGCGCACGTCGGGCGTGCGGTCGTAGAAGTCCTTGAGGCGCGGAATGAGCCATTCGGAGGCGAAGGTCGGCAGCACGGCGAGTTCCAAATAACCGCCGCCGCTGCCGTGCGCAATGATGGAGAGGGTGTCTCGATCCAGATTTTCGAGCGCACGCCGCACCTGGGTGCCATAGAGACGGCCGGCGCGCGTGAGCACGACCCGCTGCTTGGCGCGCACGAAGAGGTGCACGCCGAGATTCGATTCGAGCGTGGCGATCTGGCGCGACACTGCGCTTTCGGTCAGGAACAGCTCTTTGGCGGCGTGCGTGAAACTTTCGTGCCGCGCTGCGGCTTCGAACGCCGTGAGCGCGCCCATGTTCGGGATCTTGAACTTACGCATGTTGATTCCGGAAACTCATCAAGTGACAATTTAATCTCGCTTTACGCGGTGCGCAACCATTCGAATAATGCGTTTCACGTATAGCTGGCCGACGCCGATGGCCAGAGGCCCGTTTGATGACCGCCGTCAGGCGGTCGTTTCCTGTGAGATTGGTGATGCGCAATTCGAACGTAGAACGCTTGTTGTCCGCGCTGCTTGGCCGCGAGAAAACTGAAACCCTCTTTGCAACGCTCAACTTTCCTTCGATGCTCGAAGACTGGGAAAACGGCGCCGTCACGCGCGCCGAACTCGCCCAGGCGATGAACATGGCGCTCTTCGAAGACCTGCTGGATCGCTCGCCCAACGGCCGCACGTACACGAACGATACGGTGGCGCAGGGCGGCGCGGTGTACTTCGATCATGGCGCACTGCGCACGGTGCGCTGGGCGCACAACGGCGCGCTTCCGCCCGGCGAAGCGGCGTTCACACGCATTCTGCGCCCGCTCGGCTTTCGCCTGAACGGCCGCTATCCGCTCGACAAGCTCGGCATGACGGGACGCGCTTATGCCCACGAAGACGCGCCCGACGAGATCGCGCAGTTCTTCGTGAGCGAGTTGCACCCCGAGCGCTTTTCGGCGGCGTTCCAGCAAGCCGTGACGAACGTGGTGGGTGCGTCGAGAGATCCGCTCACGCCGCTGGCCATTGCACAACTCTCCGAGCTCGAACGCGACGGCTCGCTGCCGCTCGATGTGGCGCTGCAACTGCTGCCCGTGATCGTCGGGGCGTTCGCGCGACAGCACGAAGTGCCATCTATTTCGGACTACGAGACGTTGCTGCAGGAATCCGCGGAAATGGCGTGGATCGCAACGGAAGGCAACGCCTTCAATCACGCTACCGACCGCGTGGAAGACGTATTCCAGCTTTCGGACGACGAGAAGGCCAAGGGGCGTCCGATGAAACCCAACGTCGAGACCTCGCGCTCGGGCCGCGTGTTTCAGACTGCGTATCGCGCGGACACCGTGTCGCGCGAGTTCCGCGCTGCCGACGGCCAGCGCGTGACGCGCGAGGTGCCGGGCTCGTTCTACGAGTTCATCACGCGCAAGCGCACGTTCGATCAGGTCACGCGGCGCTGGCAGACCGATTTGCGCTTCGACGCGGGCAATGCCACCGGTATTTTCAAAATGACCGCGAACGCTGCGTAAAGTCAGCGTCTCAAACGCCCGGCGCGCCGTCTTGCGTGTCCGGGTGCGGCTCGTTGATGAGCCAGAGGACTTCCGCATCCTCTTCGCTCGTGGAGACGGCCGCATGACCCGTGCGGCTGTCGAAATAGAGGCTGTCGCCGGCTTCGAGGTGCGTCGGTGCGTAAAGCTCGGAGTATAGGCACACCGAGCCGCTCAATACGAAGAGAAACTCTTCGCCTTCATGCCGACCCCATTCCGTGAACTCGTCCAGCGAGTGCGCCGTCACGCGAATATGGAAAGGGTGCATCGCCTTGTGCGCGAGTTCCGTTGCCAACAACTCCATTTGATAGCAGCCCGCCGAATGCTGCTGCCCACCGCCCTTGCGGGTGAGCGCGCGGCGTCCACTCGCGCGCGGCCTGGGCGCAGAGCCGAACAGTTCGCCGAGATCGATCTTCAGGCCGTGAACGATCTTCTGCAGCACGTCGAATGTCGGCGACATGACGCCGTTTTCCACCTTCGAGAGCGTGGAGCGCGAGACGCCGCAGACCCGGCTGGCGGCCTCGAGCGTGTAATCGTGCTTCAGCCGGGCCGCCTTGACGCGCTTGCCCAACTCCGCCGAAGCATGCTCGGCGGGCTTGATGGACGGGGTTTCCATTCGGGAACTCGGGGTGTTCGCTGATTGTTCGTATCGTACTCTATGTTTCCGATCATAACATTTGCGTACTGTGTAGCGTTTGCTGTGTCATGCCGCGTATCGATAGCATGACTAAGTAAACAGGCCACATAGAAGTTGATGATTTTTGACGCAAACCCAGACCACGCAAGGCAAGGCGTCCACACGATCTGCCCTTGCAGCGCGTCCACGCACAAGCAGGCATGTCGGCGCTATCGGGTATCTCCCAATGCCTGCAAGGCCGCGTCGTACATTGCTGTATTCCCCATGTGTGCGGGCTTGATGAGAAAAGCGCATTACGTGGTGATTAGATTTCGTTTGATGCATGCGAAACCGCTGCCGACAATCCGCTTACGTCCTGCCGCCCTGCATCGGGTGGCGCGGGACGAATCCTTTGCGCCGACGGTCCGTGCGACCATTCGGGCGCATCACGTGCCGGCTCCAGATACCGAAGGAATATCGCATGCATCCTCGTTTCCTCGCTTCTCGTCGTAGCTGCGCGATCGCAGCGTCGTTGATGTTGGTTGCCGGCGCGGTGAGCGCGCAGGAAATGGTCGTGAAAATCGGCGTGGCCAGCCCGCTCACGGGCGGCGGCGCAGCGTATGGCAAGGACATCGAGAACGGCGTGCGTCTCGCCGTGGACGAAGCCAACGCCGCGCATCCCACCATTGGCGGCAAGCCAGTCAAGTTCGTGATCGACTCGCAGGATGACCAGAGCGATCCGCGCATCGGCGTGCAGGTCGCCCAGCAACTCGTGGACGACAACGTGGCCGTTGTGATCGGCCACTTCAATTCGGGCACGACGCTGCCGGCCTCGAAGATCTACGCGAAGGCGGGCATTCCGATGATTACGCCGGCGGCGACCAATCCGGCCATCACGCAGGGCGGCTTCCCGACCATCTACCGCGTGATCGCAACCGACTCGCAAAACGCCGGCAACGCGGGCAACTATGCGGCGACGGTGACGAAGGCGAAGCGCATTGCGATCATCGACGACCGTACGGCCTTCGGCCAGGGCGAAGCCGACGAGTTCGAGAAGGCCGTGAAGGCGGCCGGCGGCACGATCGTCGCGCGCGAGTTCACGAACGACAAGGCCGTGGATTTCAGCGCCCAGCTCACGAGCATCAAGCGGACGAGTCCGGATCTCGTGTTTTTCGGCGGCCTTGACGCGCAGGCTGCCATGATCGTCAAGCGCATGCGCCAGCTTGGCCTGAAGGCGCAATTCCTCGCGGGCGGCGGTGTCATGGACGCGAACTTCATCAAGCTCGCCGGCGATTCCGCCGATGGCGCTTCGGTATGGGAATACGGCCAGCCGCTCGGCACGCTGCCCAAAGGCAAAGGCTTCGAGGCAAAGTTCAAGCAGAAGTACGGCATCGATATGCTCGCCTACGCGCCGTTCGCGTATGACGCGGCGTGGGTCGCCATCTCCGCGATGGAGAAGGCGGGCTCGGCGACGCCGGCGCAGTTCAACGCCGCGCTGAAGGCCACGAACTACGACGGCATTACGGGCAAGATCGCCTTCAATGCGCAGGGCGACCTGAAGAGCCCGAGTTCGACGCTGTATCAGGTCAAGAACGTGGCGTGGGTGCCGGTCACGACGCGGACCACGGACTGACCTCGAAAGCCGTTGCAAGCCTGAAGGGCGCCGCTTCTGTCGGCGCCCAATGCATTGTTTCCAATAGGAAATAGATCGTGCGCGCGCCGGGCGGCCGCGTGCCATTTTCATGGCGGAAAGCCGTGTGGATGCGATGCACGCGGCATGACGAAAATCCCGCGGATTTTCGAGTTGTCGCCAGAAAAATGCGCGTGTATAGTTTCCTAAAGTAGCAATGTTTCGTATCGGAAATTTTAAGGGATTCTACCTATGAAAGCCTCCACCATCCTCTCGGATCTCGGTATTTCCCAGCTCGCGGAAGCGGGCGACATCGCCGTGCATTCGCCGATCAACGGCGAATTGATCGGCCGCGTCGCGAGCCAGTCGGCGGCGGACGTCGACGCCGTGCTCGCGAAGGCGCAGGAGGCGTTCAAGACCTGGCGCAACGTGCCCGCGCCGCGCCGCGGCGAACTCGTGCGCCTGCTCGGCAACAAGCTGCGCGAACAGAAGCGCGCGCTCGGCAGCCTCGTGTCGCTGGAAACCGGCAAGATTTTCCAGGAGGGCTTGGGCGAAGTGCAGGAAATGATCGACATCTGCGACTTCGCGGTCGGCCTCTCGCGTCAGCTTTACGGTCTGACCATTGCTTCGGAGCGTCCAGGCCACCGCATGGCGGAGACGTGGCATCCGATGGGTGTGTGCACCGTGATTTCCGCGTTCAATTTCCCGGTTGCCGTCTGGTCGTGGAACGCCGCGCTCGCGCTCGTGTGCGGTAACGCCGTTGTGTGGAAGCCCTCGGAAAAAACGCCGCTCACGGCGGTTGCCGTCAACAAGATCATGCAGGACGTGTTGAAGGAGTTCGGCGATGCGCCCGAAGGCCTTACGAGCCTCGTCGTCGGCGGCCGCGAAGTGGGCGCGAAGCTCGTCGCCGATCCGCGTTCGAACATCGTGAGCGCAACGGGCAGCACCGAAATGGGCCGCACCGTGGGCGTGGAAGTCGCGCGCCGCTTCGGCCGCTCGCTGCTCGAACTCGGTGGCAACAACGCAGGCATCGTTTCGGCTACCGCCGATCTGGAACTCGCGCTGCGTGGCATTCTGTTCTCGGCAGTCGGCACAGCGGGTCAGCGCTGCACGTCGCTGCGCCGCCTCTTCGTGCACGAGAGCGTGTACGACAAGGCGGTCGAGCGCCTGAAGACGCTGTACGGCAAGGTCGCGATCGGCAATCCGCTGGAACAGGGCACGCTGATGGGCCCGCTCATCGACGAGCAGTCGTTCGCGCGTATGCAGTCGGCGCTCGAGCAGGCCAAGCGCGAAGGCGGCAAGGTGTTCGGCGGCGAGCGCCACACGGTGGCGGGCAACGAAAAGGGCTTCTACGTGCGCCCGGCGATCGTCGAGATGCCGTCGCAAACCGAAGTTGTCCTGAAGGAAACCTTCGCGCCGATTCTTTACGTGCTCAAGTACAGCGACTTCGGCGACGCCATCGAGGCGAACAACGCCGCCCACCATGGCCTCTCGTCGTGCGTGTTCACGACGGACCTGCGTGAGAGCGAGCGCTTCACGTCGGCCAGCGGCAGCGATTGCGGCATTGCGAACGTGAACATCGGACCGAGCGGCGCGGAGATCGGTGGCGCGTTCGGCGGTGAAAAGGAAACGGGCGGCGGCCGCGAGTCGGGCTCCGACGCGTGGAAGGCCTATATGCGCCGCGCGACCAATACGGTCAACTATTCGTCGTCGCTGCCGCTCGCACAGGGCATCGATTTCAACGTCGAATAAGCGCATTTCGCGTACATGACGGACGTGGCCGGGGGCATCGCGCACCCGGTCGATCGATTCGCGCAAACCCAATCAATGCGCGCCGCAGTTATCCGCAATCTGGAGCCAGTCGTGAGTTCTCAAGTCGTTATCGTTGGCGGCGGGGTAATCGGTAGTTCTATTGCTTACTTTCTGCGCGCGGCCGACCCAACGGTATCCGTGACCGTGTTCGAGCGCGACCCGAGTTATGCGCGCTCGTCGTCGGCGCTTTCGGCCGCGTCGATCCGGCAGCAGTTTTCCACGCCGTTGTCGATCCAGATGTCGCTGTTCGGCATCGAGTTTTTGCGCAGCATTGGCGAGCGGCTCGAAGTGAATGGCAGCCGTCCGTCGATCGATCTGCACGAGGGCGGTTATCTTTTCCTCGCCACGCAAGCGGGCGACGCGACGCTGCGCGAGAATCACGCGCTGCAAACGAGCCTCGGCGCGGACATCGAACTCATGGCGCGCGACGCGTTGCAAGCGAAGTTTCCGTGGCTCAACGTCGAGGATCTCGAAAGCGGCGCGTATGGCCGCAGCGGCGAGGGCTGGTTCGACGGCTACGGGCTCGTGCAGGCGCTGCGCAAGAAGGCACAGTCGCTCGGTGCGCGCTATGTCGCGGCCGATGTGGCGGGCGTCGTGCGCAGTGGCCGCAAGGTCACGCACGTGATCGCGAGCGACGGCGAACGCCATGCGTGCGACACGCTCGTGAACGCGGCTGGCGCGTGGGCGCGCAAGCTCGCGGAAATGATGGACATCGACATTCCGGTTTATGCGCGCCGACGCAGCATTTTCAATGTGTCATCGCCGGCGCGACTCACTGCCTGCCCGTTGCTGATCGATCCGTCGGGCGTGTATTTCCGCCCGGAGGGCAATACGTATATCACCGGAACGTCGCCGAGCGCGGAGAACGATCCCAACGATCTGCCACTCGACGAAGTCGATCACGCCATCTTCGACGACGTGATCTGGCCCACGCTTGCGCATCGCGTGCCGGGGTTCGAGGCGCTGCGCGTGGAGAACTGCTGGTCAGGCTACTACGAGTACAACGTGCTCGACCAGAACGCCATCATCGGTTATCACCCGGCCATCGACAATTGCGTGTTCGCCAATGGGTTTAGCGGGCACGGTTTGCAGCAGGGGCCGGCAACCGGGCGCGGCGTGAGCGAGTTGATTCTGCATGGCAGATACACCACGCTCGATCTTTCTTCGCTCGACTGGTCGCGTGTGCTGGAAAACCGGCCGATCGTCGAAAAGAATGTCGTGTGACGGCGCGCCGTCAGGTTGCGCAAACGAAGCCCGTGATTTCACGGGCTTTTTTATTGCGCGAATGCTTGATGAGCAAACCGCATGACGTCGTGATTAGATTTCGTTTGATACGCCCGTGAGGGCTGACCACAATCGAAGCTTGTCCGTTGCCGCGCCTAACCGCCATCGACCCATCTACGCCATGTACGATTTCACCGCTCCCTTTCGGCATCCCGCCGGTTCGCCCATTCGCGAGCTTTTCAAGTACCTGGGAGAGCCAGGCATGATTTCCTTCGCTGGCGGTTATCCGGCCAGCGACCTGTTCGATGCCGATGGACTGCAGGCGGCAGCGGCACAGGCTTGGCAGGCTTCCACGCGCTGCCTTCAATATGGCCCGACCGACGGCTTGCCCGAGTTGAAGACGCAACTGCTCGCGCTGATGGCGCGCCGTGGCGTGACCTGCGCGCCTGAGGAAATGCTCGTGACGACCGGCTCGCAGCAAGGCCTCGACCTCCTGTTGCGTGTGCTGCTCGCTCCGGGCGACACGGCCTTGACGGAGCAGCCCGCCTATCCGGCCACGCTGCAGGCGCTAAGGCTCCAGCAGGCGCATGTCGTGACGGTGCCCGTAGACGGCGACGGTATCGACGTGGACAGACTCGCGGCGCGGCTCGCATCGGGCGCGATTGTCCGGCCCAAGCTGCTGTACACGGTGCCGACCTTCGCGAATCCCACCGGCGCCACGCTCACGCGCGAGCGGCGCCTTGCGCTCTTGCGTCTTGCCGTTCAATACCGCTTCGTGATCGTCGAGGACGATCCGTACGGCGATCTGCGCTTCGCCGGCGACGCGGTGCCGTCGATGCTGGCGCTGGCAAGCGAAGTGCAGGGCGCGCGCGATTGGATCGTGCACTTTTCGAGTCTCTCGAAAGTCGTCGCGCCTGGCTTGCGCGTAGGCTGGACCATCGCGCCCGCCGAAATCACGCGGCGCTGCGTGATTGCCAAGCAGACCGTCGACCTGTGCAGCACGCCGTGGACCCAGGCGATCGCCGCGCACTATCTGGAGGCGGGTTCGCTCGAACGGCACCTTCCGCACATCACGCAGGCGTATCAGCGCAAATGCGAAGCGCTTTGCGATGGTTTGCGCGCGCAATTCGGTGAAGAAATCGCGTTTCATCAACCCGAAGGCGGTATGTTCGTGTGGGCGCGCATTCCCGGCGTGGCGATCGATGCGCTTTTGCCGAACGCGATTGCGAGCAAGGTGATTTTTGTTCCGGGCAAGGCTTTCTTCGCTGACGATCCGGATACCGCGTCGCTGCGCCTTTCGTTCGCCGCGCCGAACATGGATGAGATCCGCGAAGGTGTGGCGCGCCTGAAGCGGGGCACGCACGCAACGCGAACAGCGAGCGTGGCGTCGGCGCCTGTTTGAAGCGCGCGCAATTCAAACGCCGCGCGTTCCCTGTTGTGCAACCGACCGCGCAAGTTCGACGAAGCGCTCGACACATGTCGATGCGAACGGCTCGATCCACGAGACAGTCTGGTCGAGCGCCGGCGCGCCGCTCAACGGCACATAGGCCACGCCTGAGCGTTGCAGCGCCATCGTGAAGGCCGGCACGATGGCGACACCGCGCTCGGCTGCGACGAGCGATACCAGCGTCGCGGTCTGCGAAGCGGTGGGCCCGATGCGCGGCTCCACATCTGCTTGCGTGCACAACGAATCGAGCGCCGCAGTCAGCGCCGACCCATATCCCGGCGGAAAAACCAGAAACGTCTCGTCGCGAAGCTCGGCGAAGTCGAGCGACTTCTTGTGCGCATGCACGCTGCCGCTCGGCACGGCGGCGACGAGCGGCTCGCGCGCGATCACGAGTGAACACAAGCCGTCTTCTTGCGCGTTTGCTGCCGACCAGCCGAAGCCGATATCGAGTGCGCCCTCAACGATCTGCCGATGCTGACTCGCAGTTGCGGCCTCGCGAAACGTCAACTCGACCTCGGGCAGCGCGCGGCCTGCATTGCGCACGATTTCCGCGAACGCATCGGACATCGGAATCGAACTGGTGTAGCCGATCGCGATGCGGCCCGTCACGCCCTGTGCGAGCTTGCGCGCGGTGGCCTGCGCTTCGGCAGCGGCGTGAAGCACGCTGCGCGCTCGCTCGAGGAACAAGACGCCTTCGGGTGTGAGTTTGACCGCGCGTGTCGAACGCTCGAAAAGGCGAATGCCGAGTTCGGCTTCGAGCGCCGCGATATGGCGCGTCAGCGGCGGCTGCGCGATGTTCAGGCGCACGGCGGCGTGCCCGAAGTGCAGTTCTTCGGCGACGGTGACGAAATAGCGGAGGCGGCGCAGGTCGAGCATTCTTGTTCTGGCGGTATCAATGGCGATGAAAACGGTATTGGCGCACGCGTTGGCCGGTCCTCAGACTGTCGGTTGGACCAGACAGGGCGTCAAGCGTGAAAGACAATTCCATTCGAGCCGCGTTCTTCCTGTGCGGCTTCGCGGCCTTCATCAATCTCTACGCCACGCAAGGCATTCTGCGCGAACTCGCCATCGCGTTCGATGTAAGCGCGGAACGCGCCGGGCAGGGCGTGAGCGCGACCACACTGGCCGTCGCCATTATCGCGCCGTTCGTCGGCACCCTGGCGGCGCGTTTCGACAGGCGCAACGTGATTGTTGCCGCCGCGCTCGCGTCGGCGCTCCCCGTGGTCTGGTCCGCGCATGCGGCAGTTTTTGCGTCGTTCCTTGCAGCCCGCTTCGCCGCCGGCGTGCTGATGCCATTCATTTTCGCCATGTCGATTTCGTACATCGGCGAACGCTATCACCGCGAGCGCGCTACCGAATTGAGCGCGATCTTCGTGGCCGGCACCACGCTGGGCGGCTTCGCGGGGCGTTTCGTCACGAACCTGTTCACGTCGATGCTCGGCTGGCGTCACGCGCTCGACATCGTAGCGCTGCTTGGCTTCGCGACGGGTCTAGCGATTTACGCGAGCCTGCCCGCATCTGGGGCCGCCGTGCGCGCGGATGACGGTTACGCGACGAAAACGCAATGGAAGCTCGTGATGCGCGCACCGGTCCTCGCCTCATTCGCCGTGGGCGCATGTGTGCTGGCCTCGCAGGTCGCGACGTTCACCTTCGTCGGTCTGCGGCTCACACGCGCGCCGTTCAACTTTTCGACGGCGGGCATCGGAGCGATTTACGCCGTGTTCCTCGTGGCAGTGGTCGTCACGCCCATCTCGGGCCGTATGGCCAGGCACCGGGGGCCACGCGACCTCGCGCTCGCGGCGGTCGGCCTCGCCATTGCGGGCAGCCTGCTGACGCTCTCCGGCAGCGTTGGCGCGATTCTCGCCGGGCTCGCACTCGGTTCGACGGCGGTATTCGTCGAGCAGGCTTGCGCCAACGCGTTCATTTCCGACGCCGCCGCCGGGGCCCGGACTACGGCGATCGGTATCTATCTCTCCTGCTATTACTTTGGCGGCAGCCTCGGCTCCGTGTTGCCCATTCCAGCATGGCATCGCTGGGGCTGGGCCGGGTGTGTGGCGTTCGTCGTTGCCGCGCAGGCGCTGGTCGGGCTGCTCGTGTTCGCGTATTGGGGGGCGGAGCGTGCCGCCAGTCGCAGCGATGCGCGCGGAGCGCCAGGACAACCGTCATGACGGAATCGAATGCCATTGTTTGATTCACGGCTTCGAAGCGGCCTATACACTGTCGACTCCACCTTGTGCTTCGGAGAGGAGTAACCGTGGAATTGACCGACTTCGACACACTCACTTTCGACTGCTACGGCACCCTGATCGACTGGGAAAGCGGTATTTTCGAGGGCCTCAAGCCGCTGCTCGAGCGGGCCAGGACGCCGCTCACAAGGGACCAGGTTCTGGAAGCCCACGCGCGTCACGAGTCCTCGCAGCAGCGATACACGCCAGCCAGGCGATATCAGGAACTGCTGCCCATCGTCTACAAGCGCTTGGCCGAGGAGTGGGGACTCCCGTTCACGCACGAGGAGTGCGTGGAATACGGGCGGTCGGTGCGGAACTGGCCGGTATTTGAGGACACCGTAGCGGCGCTGCAGTACCTGAAGCGGCACTATAAGCTGGTGATTCTCTCCAACGTCGACAATGAGACGTTCACGCACAGCAAGGCAAAGTTGCAGGTTGAGTTCGACGCTATTTTCACGGCGGAAGACGTCGGCTCGTATAAACCCTCGTTGAGAAACTTCGAGTACATGCTCGAGAAACTCGGTGACCGTGGCATCGAGAAGGCGAAAATCCTTCACACTGCAGAAAGTCTCTTTCACGACCACCAGCCAGCCAATGAGTGCGGGTTGGCGTCGTGCTGGATCTTCCGCCGGCATGCGAAGCCGGGCTTTGGCGCGACAATGAATCCCGGCTCGCAGCCGAACGTCGATTTCCGCTTCAATAGCATGGCCGATTTTGTGAAGGCGCATCAGGTAGCGCTGGCGCAAAAGTAAGCCGGCAATTGCTCATTCCAATTCGCTATGACCGCAATGATCCCCCCCGACCAGGAATTGCTGAAAGCACGCCTTGCGCAGGCTCGCCGGTTATTGGCGCTTGCGCAATCGGGTTCGCACTACGCGACCAGCGCCTTCGACAAGGAAAGGTATGCTGAAATCGCAGGCATCGCGCATCAGCAACTCGCGGAAATGGCATCCATGCAAGCAGGCGATGTCGCCGCGCTCTTTGCTCCCGAGACGGGATACGCAAATCCTAAACTCGACGTGAGATGCGCCGTCTTCAATCAGGCTGGCCAGATCCTGCTCGTGCAAGAAGCCGTGGATGGTTTGTGGTCTTTGCCCGGCGGCTGGGCCGACGTAGGTGTCTCACCGGCTGAAAACGCGGCAAAAGAGGTTCGCGAAGAAAGCGGGTACACGGTGAACGTCGTTCGGCTGCTGGCAGTGTGGGATATGCTCAAGCACGGACATCCGCCTTCTGTGTTTCACATCTGGAAGCTGGTTTTCCTTGGGGAGATCGTTCGAGCGGGCGAGATATCCGGAGCCGAAACCGACGCCGCCCGGTTCTTCGATGTCGATGACCTTCCGGCCTTGTCGTCAGGCCGAATTCTGCCGGAACAAATTCGACGACTGGATGAACTGCGCAATCATAGTGCCGTCGAGTTCGATTGAAGTTCGATTGAGGTTATTCAGGCAGCGCCGGTTTGCTCTGTTCTTACAGTTGCCAGACGGCTGCCCGCAAACGGGTCCTGCCGCCAATCCACATGGGGGGGCTTGGCTGGCTGCTGCTCGGCCATCTCGCGGACTGCAAAATGCTCGAGCGACTGTCCCGCGCTTGTCGCCTGCACCACCCACCGAGGGGCGTCGCCTTTGCCGTCCCACGTGTGGCCCGCCGCATCCCGGTAACGGGCGGCTCGCAATTGCGCGGCATCCGCAGCAATTGAGGCAGCAATATCGTCCGGTTCAATTCCATATTCGGCCATCCGACGCCGCAGATAGGCCACGATGCTTTCGCGTTTTCTTTCGTCCATTTCTAGTTGAGATTCGCTCTGAGTGCAACTCTTGAGCAGAATATAGCGCAAGTCGCGTGCCGCCACGATATCACAGCTTGGATGGGTGTCCGTGGCGGCTGTAGCGAAAGGCCTGGTCGGGCATCAGGTATTCAGTTTCTGGGAGCGGGCGGCTTCATGTTGTGCTGCCCGTTCCGCCGCATTTTTTTTCGCAACGTGATGTCCCACGATACAGCCGCCAACGGCGCCAACTGCCGCGGCAAGCATCCTGACTCGATTATTGACGTTCATGATAATCACTCGTGGGAGATTTTAGCCTGGCAACCGGCTCAATAGCCCCAACGGCCATTGTCGCGCCACTCGCGCTCGCGCCATTGTTGTTCGCGCCGTTCGTGTTCGCGCCATTGTTGTTCTCGCCATTCGTGATGGCGCCACTCACGCGCGCGCCAGTCATCGTCGCCGCGCCAGGCTACCGCGACCGGGGGAGGTGCATATACAGCAGGCGGCGGCGCGGCGTACACCGGTTGAGCCGGGACGTAGGCGGCGCCAGGCAGGTTGACCCCCAAGGCCACATCTACGTGCGCGAACGCCGCGCTCGACGCTGCCAGTGCGGCCGCGCCCAGTACCACGCCGAGAATCGTTCTCTTCATTTCCCTACTCCTCCGCACGGGTCGTGCGTTTCTGGTGAGCACGGTTCGGAGTGTAGGCGGCGGGCTCGGACACAGGTGCAACGGCGTTGCGAGATTCGTAACGGTGCGTTAAGTGGCGCCACGAGGACGAAAAGTCTACCGGACGAGGAATCCGTAAGTCAGCGGATCGCGTTCGTCCACGATCCAGGTCGCGAAGCCGCAAACAAACGCGTTGCCTTCGACTTCCGGGATCACTGCCTTGAAGTCGCCGACTGTCGTCTCGCTGAGCACGCGTCCTTTGAAAACAGTGCCGATGATGGACTCATTCACAAGGGTCTCGTCTTTGCCAAGTTCGCCTCGCAAGTACAACTGAGCGACGCGCCCACCGGTGCCGGAGCCGGTCGGTGAGCGGTCCACTTCGCGGTCAGCGAAGACGCAGCAATTGGCTTGCGTCGAACCTTCGTGTCGCGGTGCGTTGGCAATGATGGTTCCGTAAATATGATTGATTTCCGGGATCTCGGGATGCTCGACGGGGTACGCCTTGTTCGCGGCTTCCTTTACCTCGGCGCCGAACCGAATGAGTTCCTCGACCGACGACTCGCGCACGGCGAGCCCGTGCGGCTGACCGTCGGCATAGAAGTAGAACGCGCCGCCGAAAGCAATATCGCCCTTCACCGTGCCAAAGGTCGGCGTCTCGACAGTTACGTCGCGCTTCCAGATGAACGACGGGACGTTCACGAATCGCACGTTGCCGGCGTGTTCGCCATCCCACTGAACGAACGCTTCGATGAAGCCACAGGGCGCGTCGATGCCAACACGCGTTTCCGGCACCTGGCGTTGAACCCAGCCAAGTTCGACCGCTGCGGTGGCGAGCGCGATAACGCCGTGTCCGCAGTGGTCGCTATAGCCCTCGTTGTGAAGGAAGATGATGCCGAAGTCGGCAGTTGTGCTAACCGGTTCGGTCAGATAGCCGCCGTACATGTCGGCGTGACCACGCGGTTCGAACATCAAGGCGGTACGGATTTCGTCGGCGTTTTCCTTTAGCCACGCGCGGCGCTTCACAATCGTGTCGCCGGGGAGGCGAGGCAATCCGCTCGTGACGATACGGAAGGCTTCGCCGCCGGTATGGACCTCGACGGTCGAAATGGTACGAGTCGTTTTCATGATGTTTTTACGCTATTGAGTCACTGACCGTACGGCACCGGCAGGCCGTCCTTGATGATGTAGACGGTCGTAGGCGCGCCTAAGAGATCGCCGTTTGCATCGAAGGAATAAGTGCCTGCGACGCCCTTATAGTTGGTCTTCGCCAATTGGGCGACAAGCTTTGCCTTGTCAGTGGTGGTTCCAGCCTTGACCATCGCATCGGCGAGCAGTTTTACGCCGTCGTAGTAGTTGACGGCATAGACCTGCGTATCCGTGTGGTAGGTGTCCTTGTACTTCTTCAGGAAGTCGCGGCCGGCCGCAGTCTTGTCCAGCGCGACGCCACCCTGCGCGCAATACACGATAGACGCGGCTTCACCCGCAACCTTGCCCATATCGGCCGAGCAGATGCCATCGCCACCCAGCAACTTCGCACGCAGTCCGCGCGCGCGCATCTGCTTGGCCATCGGCGCACCCTGAGCCGCGTATCCGCCAAAGAAGATGACGTCCGGATTCTTCGCCTTGATGGTGGTGAGAATGCCGAGGAAGTCAGTCGCCGCCGAGTTGGTGAACTCCTGGTCGACAATCTGGATGCCGTTGGCTTTCGCCTCTTTCACGAACTGCTCCGCCACACCTTGCCCATACGCGGTGCGATCGTCGATGACCGCTGCGGTCTTCGCCTTCAAGGTCTTCGCAGCGAACTGGCCCATCGTCCCGCCCAGCTGCTCATCGCTTGCGCCGATCCGGAAGATGGTCTTGAAGCCTTGTTTCGTCAGCGCGGGGTTCGAGGCGACCGGCAGAATCGGAACGCCGGCGGCGTTATAGACACGCGATGCCGGAATCGCCACGCCGGAGTTGTACGGGCCCATGACGGCAACCACGCCGCTGTCGACAAGCTTTTGAGCGACCTGCACCCCGACCTTCGGGTCCGCCTGGTCGTCTTCCGAATCCAGTTTGAACGTCACCTTCTTGCCATCGACCGTCACGCCGCTCTTGTTCAGTTCGTCGATGGCGAGGCGCGCGCCATTCTCGTTGTCCTTGCCGTTCGGCGCCTGCGGGCCCGTAAGCGGCGATGAGTGGCCGATGGTGACGACAGTTTGAGCATGGGCGATGAGGCAGGAGCCGGCGGCCGTCAGGGCGGCCAGGGTTGTAGCGATGCGGCGCATGATGTCTCCAGATTTGTTGGACTTGCAGGCGAAAGCGAACTTGACCGGCCGCTGTGACGGCGCAGCGCCATCACGAACGACGTTTGGCGCAGGGCATAGCGAGCGAGCCGGCATGCCGCCAGGTCCCACGCTGCATAGCCTACGCTTCTGAAGAAAACGAGTTTCGTTGTCCTGAAGTGGTTCGGATATCAAAAAGCGGGTGCCGTTGGCCAGGTCGTTTTCCGGCTCCGGTTCGCCCAATTTCCTGAAATCAGTGTGGAACGAATCTATACCACTGGTGGCTGAATGGCAAGCCAATATCCGCCGATTCTATGGTTAATCCTGAGTCGTTGGAGGAGGTTTCCGCGAAAGTGGTATATTTAAGAACCACGTCGCCGCGCACTGAGAATCCGCCATGGCATCCGCTCGCTTTGAGCTTGAAGGCCGCTTTCGGCCACTGCAGATTTACGAACAGGTGTCGGAGAAGATCCGCGCCGAAATCCGAAGCGGCCGCTTTCTGCCGGATGCCCGGCTGCCGTCGGAGCGCGAACTTGCCACGCTTTTTGGCGTTGGTCGGCCTGCCGTGCGAGAAGCGATCGGGCAATTGCAAAACGAAGGCCTGGTTGTCACGAAGCGCAACTCCGGCTCTTACATCGCTTCGGCGGCCCAACAAATTCTTGCCTCGGCGCCGAGCGTAGAAACCGCGACCGGTGGATCGACGTCGGACTTCAGCCCGTCGGCCACGCTCGATGTGCGCTTGATTCTCGAGCCTGCAATCGCGAGGCGAGCGGCCGCACGCAAACAGCGGGACCGGCTGGCCGAGCACTATCTGGACCAGATGGAGACGTTGACGGACGTGGCGACGCCCGAGGAGCGAGCGCTGTGGAACAACAGCGACAGGCTTTTTCATCGTCAACTGGCGGTGATGACGGGTGATGTGCTGCTCGCGAAACTTGCGGAAGAGATCGCATCGACCATGGACCAGTCGCTGTGGAAGCGGCTTAAGGACGACGGGATTTACGACCCGGCTCGCATTCGACTGTACGTCGCGGAGCATCGGCTGATTTACGAAGCCATTGTCTGCGGAGACGCCGACGCCGCGGCGTTCTACGTCGAGCAGCATATCCATCGGGTGCAAAGAGATATCACGCCGCAGTAAGTGCTTTTTTCGTTGCACTGGGCCGCGTCATCGAAACGACATCTACGCAACATACACCGTTCACTGTATCAACAAACTGTTGGTCGAAACTGGAAGTTTCGGCCAACAGAGAAGAGGTGAACGATGTCGACGAAGATACGCAGTTATCTCTCCCCCACGTTGGTTTTGCTCGCATTCGACTGGCCAGAAGGTGCGACACGCGCCGACTTCCTGGGTTTCGCCGTCGAGCGAGCCCCGGGTTTCACGAGTCCAGACGGGCAATCCGATGAGGCAAGCAACTGGCTCCCCAATCGAATCACGTTCAAAGGGCCCGTGCCGGACGGAAAGCCTGATGCGCCTTCGAACACTGCGCCGATTCAAAAATTCATGTGGTGGGACGCGCGCATCGAGGAAGCCGACAGAGGCAAGCAGTTCAAATACACCGTCTATCCGGTAGTCGGTACGCCGGACAATCTGAATCTGCTGAACGCGGAGGCGGGTTCGTGTGAGGTCACGCTTCCGGCGCATATCGAAGACGGCGTGGGTACGTGGTTCAACCGTGCGGTGGTGAGTTCACAGGCTTTTGCACGACAAATCAAGGCCTTGGGAATCAATCCGCATACCGTGCCGCCGCCCGCAGAAGCGCTTCAACTTCGAACGTGGCTCGCCAATGATATGCAGCTTGTGTTCAAGGAAATATTCCTGGATTCGTCGCACGCAGCAGCAGCGGTCTATCACCTGACTGACTCGCTTTGGGCGATACCGGCATTCAAGGATTTTGGAACGGCCCACGGAAAAGGGAGCGTTGCCGTCGTCTACGATTCGCACCTGGTTCGCGAAAAAGGCAAACCTTCCGCGCCATCACCCAATCAAGCCGCGGTCGATGCACTGAGCAGCGTCGTGACTTTTTGCCCACGTGACAAGACTCATATCATGCACGACAAGCTCGTCGTGACGGACAGGGGCGATAGACAAGGCAACCCGGCATTCGTCCTTGCAGGTTCTGCGAATTTCACAACGGAAGGCATCACGGAACAGGCTAACGTGCTTCACCTGTTTGATTCGGCTGACCTCGCGAAACTGTACGACGACAGAACGAAAGCCATCGCCAGCAATCCGTCCATCGGCCAGACCGCCGAACTCACGAATGGCTGGTCGGATGCCGTGACTGTGGGAAGCGCTGCCGTGCGCGTTTGCTTCTCACCGGAGACGAAAACCAGACGTACCCAGATCGACTCCATCGTGGAAGCGATCGGCAAGGCGCAGCATTCCGTTCTGTTCTGCCTCTTCATGCCGACAGATGAACCGCTTCGCGACGCCTGTTTTGCTGCTGGCGACAAGGGGCGAATGATGTTCGGCCTCGTTAACAATATCAGTGAGAAGTCCGCTGAGAATGCGCAAGAGGCGCAAAAGGCGGGAGAGGTGGTGAATACGACGGCTCTGGCAAACCTCGCGCTCTATCATCGAAGCAAGGAAAACCGCGACGTGATCGACGCATCGTACTTCTCCCCGGCGACCGTGCCCGAAGGATTCGAGCCCGAACTCCAGCTTTTTCCTGGCGAAGTCGCGCCGGGTTACGCACCGGTCATCATCCACCATAAGTTCATTGTCATCGACGCAGAGGGAGACAATCCGATTGTCTACACGGGCTCGGCAAATATGAGCAACAACTCTGAGCATTTCAACGACGAGAACCTGCTCGAAATAAAGGACACGCGCATTGCCGCCATTTACCTCGCCGAGTTCATGCGGCTATACGAGCACTATCGGGCTCGCGCCGTTGGCATTGATGAGCAGCAGCATAGAACCGTTCAACGTCTGATGCTGCAACCTGACCGCAAGTGGGCGGACAAATATTACAAGGCGAATAGTCCGGAGGAGAAGGCGCGGATTGCATTGGCATCGGACCCGGCCAGCTGACGCAATCGCATCGGCACTGCGCACGCCTCGCACGCCGTGGGCGCGGCGCGATGTCATCCGCACATTCAGGACGCACGCTCGGTGTTGCCAGGGGCTCGCGCGAGACCGGCTTTAGCGAATCGGCGCTCGATGAGTTACCCTGCGCGGGAGTCCTTTATCAAGTTCCCCGCCTGCCGGGGGTGGAGCGCGGTCTGCCGCGACATGTGGAGTAACGAAATGAGTGCGAGTGCACCGGAAGAATGTGTGAAGGTCACTACTGAAATCATTGAAGATCGCATTGCAAAGGTGGTTTTTCGCAACGCTTCCAGGCACCATGCCTTGAATGCGGAATTACTGGGCGCGTTGCAGGATCAACTGACGGTCCTTGCATCGAATGGCGTGCCAGTTGTGATATTGACGAGTGGGGTGGGCGAGAAGGTCTGGAGCGCGGGCCACGACCTCGGTGAACTCGAGGCGGACCACGACCCGATCGCCTGGGGTAAGCCACTGGAGCGCGTTCTACGGAAGGTGCGAGCCTATCCCGGCGTCGTGATCGCAATGGTGTCGGGCTCCGTATGGGGTGGGGCGGTCGACCTGGTGATGAGCTGCGACCTCGTCGTGGCCGACACGACGGTCCGATTTGCCATGACGCCAGCGAATATCGGTCTTCCCTACAGCACGAGCGGTCTGCTCCGATTCATCAACAGCCTGCCGATCCATATCCTGAAGGAGATGTTTTTTTGCGCACGACCGCTTGAGGCCCATGAAGCCGAGCGCCACGGCGTGCTCAATCGCCTGGTTCAGCCAGCCGACGTCGAGGCCGTTGCGCTGGAGATGGCCAAGGGTATTGCGACCAAAGCGCCGTTGGCAATTTCTGTGGTCAAAGAGCAATTGCGCATTCTCGAAGACGTCGTGCCGGTGCCAGTCGAAGCGATGGAAAGAATCGCGGAGCTTCGCAGGATAGCGTGCGCTGGCGACGATATGAGGGAAGGGCTGGAAGCATTCGCGCAGCAACGCTCACCCGAGTTTCGCGGTCGATGAATCCAGTGTGGGCGCACGCGTGGTATCGTGCAATGCGTTTCGTAGCAAGAATGCATTTTCAACGTGAAACGCATGCGCCACTACTGACCATCCTGCAAAAAGAATGTTCACGCCTCACTTTTCGACGTGCGACCTGCCTGCCGGCAATCAGAAACATCCCCGTGATCTTCTCAAGACCATCGTCGCAGCATCGCTTGTGACCGGCCTCGAAATGTTCGATTTCACCGTATTCGGATTCTTCGCGGTGATGATCGGAGACCGCTTCTTCCCGGCGAACGATCCGATGACGTCACTATTGTGGGCGGTCGGCACGTTCGGCGTCGGCTTTTTCATGAGGCCTGTTGGCGCGATGGTCATTGGCGCTTACGCGGACCGTGTGGGACGCCGTGCAGCGATGGCGCGGACCAGCTGGATGATGGCGCTGGGAACCGCCACGCTCGCTCTGTGCCCGTCGTTTGCCAGCATCGGCGTGATTGCGCCGCTCATCATCATTGCCGGCCGGTCGTTGCAGGGCTTTGCCGTTGGCGGCGACATCGGCGTTGCCGCTGCATTCGTGCTGGAGGCGGGGCCCGAGTCGCGCCGTGGCTATCTGGTCAGCTGGCAGCTCGCGAGCCAGGGGGCGGCCGCGTTGCTGGGCGCATCCCTGGGGCTGCTAATCACCAGCACGGTGTCGCCGGCAGCGCTTGCATCGTGGGGCTGGCGAATCCCGTTCCTGATCGGTCTCTTGATCGCGCCAGTCGGCCTCTATGTTCGTCTTCGGCTTCGCGACGATCCGATTTTCACCAGCACCGCCAGACATGCCGGCACACCGCTTACCGAACTGTGTCGCGAACACGGGCCGACGATCCTGCTGGCGATGCTGATGATAATGGGGCAAAGCATACCGGTTTACGCGGTTGTCTACTTCATGCCGAGCTATGCGACTCGTGTGATGCACATGCCCGCCGTGACCGGATTTATGGCTTCCGCGCTGTCTGCTCTGCTACTGGTCGTCATTCCGCCGCTGGCTGGCCGTCTCATGGACCGACTGCGTCGCCGCAAGCCGTTGGCACTTGTGGCCTCAGGATGCTCAGCGCTGCTGGTCTATCCCGTCTTTCTGATGTTCTCCCGTGCGACGAGCGCAGCGCCAATCCTGTGCGGCGTCGCGCTCTTCAGCATCATGATGGCATTCAGCGCCGTAGCGGTCACCCTGCTTGTGCTCGAAGCACTGCCCGCGAGGGTGCGCGCGAGCGGCATGGCCGTTTCGCATGCGTTGAGCGTTGCATTGTTCGGCAGCACCGCTCAGTTCATCGTGACCGGTTTGATCAAATGGACCGGCGATCCCCTCTCTGCGGCCTGGTATGTCGCGCCCGCGTGTGGCGTAAGCTTCTGCGCGGTGATGCTTTTCAAGGAACGGCGCATCGAACCATGAACTTGCCGCACGCATTGACACCTGTCACCGCGACTGAAGCCTGCTGCTAGCTAGCGCCCGAAAATCCTGTGGCGCCATGTCGTAGGCACGCCGGAAGGCGCGCGTGAAATCAGAGGCGCTTTTGAAGCCGAGTCCGTACGCAATCTCGATCACCGTGACGTGCGAATACCGCACCAGTTCATCGGCCGCGCGGCGTAGCCTCAGGTGTCGGATATAAGCGCCAAGGCCGCCTTCGTGCTGGAACAGACGATATAGGGTTGGGCGGGGAAGTCCCAGCGCATTGAGCACGTTTTCGGGCGAAAGGTTGCTTTCAGTCAGATGCGCCTGAATATAGCGCCGTACCTGAGCGAACATCGCCGCCCGGGCTGCCGCGCGAGTGTCGCCGCTCAGGCCCGCTTGCCTTCCAAATGCTGTGACAAGTAACTCCGCCGCGGCGCGTATTGCGCCGTCCGCCTCTGCGGCGCTCATGGTTGCGATTCTCCCACCGAGCGTCGCAACGTGGTCGATGATCAGTGGCACAAGCGGCATCGAAGCGTGGAGCATGCGGCCGTGGATGGCCTCGGGATCAGGAAAGACTTTTTGCACCAACTCGCCCGGCACGAAAAACGTGAGTACCCTGCATGCCAGGCGTTGCATTCGAACAGGTTGGTTCATATCGAGTGCAAGGATACTGGCGGGCAAGGGTCCGCTGTCGCGCTGCGAGGCGCGCACGGAGACGTTCTCGACACCGCCCTTCAGAAACACATGAAAGACGAAATCGCGTACCTGGTCTGTCGAAATCCGCGCCTGCGAGCGCTCGAGCATCATCAGATCCGACCGGCAATCCGTAAATACAAGGTCGCCCACCTGAAAGCGGTCAATTGAAGCCTGAAAGGGCTTCTCCAGGTCGGATCGCGAGGGCACCACGTCAATAATATGACCCACCCGATCCCGCCAGGCGAGCAAGCGACGTTCTGGCGGTTCGCCCAGCACGCTGAAGTGATTGCGGGCAATGCCGTGTTCAAGTGGACGGATGATGTCGACTGTGGGTGCGCGGGAGCTCATGCGAAGAAGTCTTTACTGAAATGTGCCTGAAAGTCTTCTGGAATAGACGCCTTGAGAATCTAACCGAAAATCTGCCCGTAGTGAATTTTTCGAAAAAGGCCTGTTTCGGATCGATCGAACGTCAGCGATCGAAAGGCAACTCGCCCTGCGTTGGCACCGGGGCAGTCGCCGTACCCGTAGTGCGCTCGAGAGAGCCAATGCGTACGCCCAGGAGACGGATCCTTCGATCCAGTGACACGCGCTTCAGGCATTCGCCGACGGCTCGCCGGATAGCCACTGCATCCGCCACCGGTTCCGGGAGCGAGAGGTCGCGAGTGACGATCTTGAAGTCGGCGAACTTGATTTTCAGGCCTACCGTTCGGCCGCGGTAACCTTTGCGCTGAAGATCCTCGGTGACCCGTTCGCAAAGACGCGTCAGCGCCGGCGTCAGGATCGCGCGATCGCGAACGACATGCATATCACGCTCGAACGTCGTTTCCCGGCTCATGGACTTTGGCTCGGAGGAAACCACGACGGCGCGGTCGTCGAGGCCTCGCGCGATTCTGGCCAGCCAGGCGGCGTACGTACGCCCGAAGTGCTCCTGCAATAGCCCGAGATCCGCCGAGGCCAACTCACCGACCGTTCCAATCCCGATGCTCGCCAGACGGTCGCTTGCACGCGGGCCGATTCCATTCACTCTCTTTGCCGGGAGCGGCCAGATGCGCGACTCGAGGTCGTCCATCGCGAGTATTGTGAGACCGTTCGGCTTGTCCAGCTCCGAACCGATTTTTGCGAGCAGCTTGTTCGGTGCGATGGCGATAGAGCAAGTGAGGCCGGTCGCCTCGTGCACTGCGGTCTTGATTCGGTTCCCGAGTTCGCGCGAGTCGCCGTCAATGTCCGTGAGGTCGATGTAAATCTCGTCGATGCCACGGTCTTCGATTTGGTCCGTGAACGTGCGCACCGCCTCTTTGAATTGGCGCGAATAGCGCCGGTACGAATCAAAGTCGGTAGGCAGGAGAATGGCGTCGGGCGCCAGTTGTGCGGCCTTCATCATCCCCATCGCGGAGAAAACGCCGAGGGCGCGTGCTTCGTAGGTCGAAGTCGTGACTACACCGCGGCCCACATAGTCGCGGAGTCGCGCAAAGCGGCGCGTGCCGTCGGGCAGGACTTCTGGCGCCGCATTACGTCCGCCGCCGATCACGACGGGTTTGCCGCGCAATTCGGGGTAGCGCAGCAGTTCGACGGACGCGTAAAAAGCGTCCATGTCGAGATGCGCAATGCGGCGTGGCCAGTGGCTTGTCACGTTAAAACTATTGTGGAATCGCCCGGAGGGGCCTTGAGCGTTTGCGCCGGAACGCAGTGCCCGCACGAATGTTCATCTGTTTTTCCAGTCGAGGCTCGACGGTTGGAAACGCGTCAAGCCGTGTACTGACGTAACTCAAGATACTGTATGTTTGCACAGTATTCTATCGCATGCTCTCGGCGGCACCGCTAATTTCTTTCAGTGGGAAAAGTTCGGAGTTGTGTCGTGCCGACGGGGGATTTCTATGAACAATTCGCGGACGCACCCGATTTCGGATAGCGCATAGGAACAGGATGGGCGAATTGGAGGGGCGAAGAACGCCAGTCAGGAGTGTGTCTTTTATTGTTGCTCAGCTATCGGCGCAGGCGAGCTAGAAAGACTAGAGAGCGAGAAAGTAATTCACGATTAGTCCCGGTCCAACCGGACTTGCTCCATGGACCGCGAAATTCCCAAAGTCGTTTGCTGCTGCGCTATCCGTTGGTATCCACCCAGGCGCGTGCCCACGCGAGCCCTGCCTCTTGCGCAGCGTCCTCAGTATTAAACAAATCCAGAACGCCTGAAGCGTCGATGAGTTTGTTGTCCCGTGTCACGGTTCCGCTTCCGGCATAGCGCTCAGGCGTGAGGATCTCCGCCTGCTGCGCGATAGCGTGACCCCACAAAACGTATCCCTTATATGTCTCTCTTTCCATATATTGTCCAGACGCGGGTGTCGTACCCAATTCACTCACCAGCCTGATTTGAACGCCGTATTGGGAGCCGGTCAGAAATAGACAGTAATGTTTCTCACAGCCGAACGCAAAGTAAATCGACATCAAATGTTGTATTCGTCGTCCGATGTGGCATAGTGGGAAAAACTATCTTATCAAAGGAAAAACTACGAATGGCTACGCTCCAATCAATTCAGGCACGAATCGCAAAGCTACAGGCTCAAGCAGAATCGTTGGCGACGACGAAGTCGACGGTGGTGCTCGAAAAGATTCGCGGCTTGATGGACAAACATGCCGTGACTGTCGCCGATATTGAAGCATTCGTCGGCAAGCGGCGCGGCCGCAAACCGGGAACGACCGTTGCGGCGAAGCAGGGCTCGTCGGCTGCGAAGTATCTCGATCCCAAAACCGGCGCGACCTGGACCGGCCATGGTCGTGCTCCCGCGTGGATTGCAAATGCAAAGGACCGAAGCAAGTTCCTGATTGCAGGCGGGGCGCCGAAATCGGTTGCTGCTGTGAAAACGCCTAAGGCAGGTAACTACGTGCGTGGACCGCAGCCGCCGAAATATCGTGACCCGAAAACCGGCGCGACGTGGTCCGGTCGTGGCACCGCACCGGCATGGCTCGCTGGCGCGAAGGACCGGTCGAAGTTTTTGATTGAAAAGGCCGAACCCGTGGCGAAGCCGGCCAAGGCGCCGGCAGCGAAGAAGGCTGCTGCTAAAAAGAACACGGCAACCAGGAAAGTATCTGCGAAGGCGGCAGCGCCGGCACGCAAGGCTGCTGCGAAGAAGAACGGTGCGGTAGCCAAGTCACCTGTCGCGCGAAAAGTCCGTGCGCCGAAGCTCATGGTGAAGTCGGCGGCGCCTGTCGAAGTTGCCGCGCCGCAGTCGGCTACGGAAGTTGCGAGCGCGGCCGCCGCAGCCTAAGTGACACACACCGGGCTGCGCAAGCCTCCTTCCAGCCCGGTTTAGCGCTCGATAGTCGTAGCGGGGACCGCTTGAACACATGCACGGTTGCTGGCATTGATGTGGGCGGTGACAAGAAGGGCTGCCATCTGGTCATTCTGGAAGGCAGTCGAGCTTTCCGGCCTCCGGATACGAAAACTCCGCAGCAGATGCTGCAAGCGTGCCTTCAGTACGGCGTTCAGGCCGTTGGGATAGACGCTCCTTGCCAATGGGGCGTTGAAGGCACAGGGCGACTTGCAGAAAGGGAGCTTGCCCGTCAACGCATCTTTTCCTTTGCCACGCCGACTCGAAAGCGGGCAGATGAGAATCCGAGTCGCTTCTACCGGTGGATGTTCAACGGAGAGCAGATTTACCAAGTCTTTTCCTCCGTTTATCCGCTGCTGACATCTCGCGATTTCCAGGGCGGGCGAGTGAGCCTCGAAACGTTTCCCCATGCCGTGACCTGTGCGCTCCGCGGCAAGGAAGGAACGTCCGCGAAGGAGAAGCGCCGGCAACGACCGAAAGTACTCGAAGACGCAAACGTCGATGCTTCAGACCTGAAATCGATCGACGACTTCGATGCCGCGCTGTGCGCGCTGACCGCGAGATACCTGATCGAAGGGCAGACGCATGCGTACGGTGACGTGGAAGGTGGCTACATTTATGTCCCGATTCCGATTCCCTTAAGCACGTGACTCCAATGTATGCGGCGTGTGCACGCCTTGCAGCGAATCCGTGACGCCGGTGCCTTGGCACTCGAAGAAGCGTCCCGCGCCATGCAAAACTGATGTGTCACCCCCTCTCTGTTGCTTGATCATCGCTCGGGTCTACGCGTGCACACTCGGGATCAACCGTTGGACTTCACGGGTTTGTGTCGGTCATCGCGGACAAGCTCAGGGCTGAAGCATGGTTGCCCGAAGGGAATAATTGAATTGCCACGGGTCCCGATGTTTTCGCGTCGAAACGCGTCCAGAATCTGATGCATCCCGACCGCCGCAAACAACCCTTCACGGACGAGCGTCGCTTCGTTCGCAGGACGGCTCCTTTCGAGGTTCGAAGGCCGTTTAACCTGCCGGCTCGGAGCCTGATCGGTCTGGTCGGCGGTTCCCGCTTTTCGAAAGAGGTTTTCTTCAACGGATGCTTTCGACAAGCCATGGATTCGAACGTAACGTTCAGGGGCGATGTTCCATACCCTGGTTAATCGCCAACGGAGCAAGAAAATGGGCAAGTTCAGCAATTACGAGTACAGGAATCTTCCCGGGTTCGACATGCAGGCCTTCGAGGGCGCGAACCAGGCTATCCCGATGAAGACACTCGTGATCCACTGCTTTGACCCTCGGGCGGTGGAAATCCCACAGGCCGTCGCCGACTACTTTGGGGACGAGGTCTACCCGGGAGAAGTCATCACCGACGATAATGGCACCCGGGTTGGATCCACGCGGACACTGTTTGCCGCGACCAATGCGGGTGGGCGCGCCGTCTTCGCTCTGGCGTCCGTGGCGGCGATGGATTATCTATTCGATGTCAAAAAAGTCGTTGTCGTTCACCACTCGTTCTGCGGTACGACGACCCTGACGCCGGAGCTGATGGTCGAGGAGTTTCATGATCATCACCACGCCGATATCTCGACCCTGTTTGATCACGATAGCCTCGCCATCATGGATTTCGAGGAGTCGCTCAACTATGACATCAAGTTGCTTCGTTCGAGCCCGGCCGTGCCGAAGCACGTCGAACTCTATGGTTTCTTCTACGAGATCAGTTCCGGAAAATTGACTGAAGTGGTACGGGACATTCCTGAATAGATCGCGGTTTGCATGCATCAATGCGTCGGTGCGGCGCGGAGCTGCGTGGAGGCGCCAGCCGCGCTCAAGCCGTTGAGGCCTTAAGGATTGCAGATGTCTCATCGTACGGCCTGGTTTGCGGCACAGCTTCTGACGCAGGCGCGCGAGGCAGGCGTAACCGCGTTGCCCGAGCGCTTTCTCCTCGCGCGCAAGTTACGTCTCTTGTGACGCTGCAACAGACTCAGGGCATCGAACCAAGCGATTGCTGCAGGGATATCAGGTTCACCGGGACGACACGAATCAGGCCGCCGCGCGGACTATCGATATCCGCGATCAGCGACAGCGACAGCGCGACGGTAATCGGCAGTGCGAACAGCAAAACACGCCGGCCCGAGCTGCCACGCGAGCCATATCCCTGCATGAGATTGCTGAAGAATGCGATCGCCATCATCAATCCCCAGGCAGAAAGCGGAATGCGGTTGATCCACGCGGCCTGCGTATAGCCCTGCGTGTTGAGCACGTCGTTCATGCCGGCCACCGCGAGCGCCGAGATCGGCGTCGGACGCGCCAGGGCGGGGCCGCGCACGCTGGCCCACAACTGTCCCTGGAGACTGGACGTTTCGTTATTGATGGTTTCGAGGTCGTGAGTGTCGCGGGTCTTGTAGTAAGTAATGCGTAACGCGAGGTACTGCGCAAGCAGCGCCTTGATCTTCGGCGCATCGGCTTCACCGAGCAGGTCCGCGCGCAAATATTGCGTGCCGATCGCGTTGGCTTCTTCTTCCTCGTAGTTTTTGCGCTGGTCGTAGCGGCTCACGGCCATGGATAGCGTAAAGCCAATCAACAGCGCGAGCAGAGTGAGGGTGGCGCCCTGTATGACGTTGAAGTTGTCCCGTGCATTTTCCGCGAGCGGAAAATAGCGTTGCATGACGAGCGCGCCAAGCGCGGCGGCGACGCAAAGCAGCACGATCAACACGACAAACAAATAGACGGGGTGGTGAACCAGTAGTGCCATCGCAACTCCTCAAACGTTGTTGTGAAGTCAGGGGTCGGACCGTAATGATTTTAAGGCACGTGAGCGGCATTGGGCCCATCCGGTTAAGCAGAAAGGAAAAAATTACGGAGTCCGCGATTTGATTCGGCATCCCGGAACGCATCATCTCGGGCCTTGTCAGCAGCAATTGCCCCAAGGGGCAATGGAATTGCCCTTAATCCCTATGGCAGCGTTGCTTCGAATTACCAAAACTTGCACAAGAGCTACTGGGATCAATGATTCGAACCCGGCCACCGGTTCCGGTCGCACGACTCCCACAGCGAGGTAACGAGTTGGCGTGCGCCTCGCCATGCGTCTGGCCCGCACGCTACTGCTGCGTTGTCTGATCCCACGCTGAGGATGGGCGATGCCATGAATCATATCTACCAGCTGTGCTGGAATCGGTCTCTCAGGCAATGGGTCGTAGCTTCGGAACTCGCGAGACGGCGCGCGGGCAGCGGCGCTTGCCGAACCGGGAAAGGCGTCCGGCGCCTTGTCGCGATCATTCTTGCGGTTGCGCCTTTTGTGTGGGTGGGCGTGGCGTACGCTGCAGGCGGACCCAGCGGCGGCCAGATCGTTTCGGGCACAGGCACAATCCAGCAGTCGGGCTCGACGACCACGATCCAGCAGAGCAGCCAGACGCTGCAGCTGAACTGGCACAGCTTCAACGTGGGTGCGGGCCAGACGGTCGACTTCGTTCAGCCCGGCAGCAGTTCGCTCGCGGTCAACCGCATCCTCGGCAGCACGCCGAGCGCCGTCATGGGCAATCTCAACGCCAACGGCCAGGTGTGGCTCATCAACCCCAATGGTGTGCTGTTCGGGCCATCTGCGCGAGTGAACGTCGGCGGCATTGTGGCCTCCACGCTCGACGTCGACCCGGGCAGCCTCGGCAGCAATAGCCGGCGGTTCAGCGGAAACGGACAGGGCAGCGTCGTCAATCAGGGCACGATTACCGCAGCCGACGGTGGATATGTCGCACTCCTTGGCAATCGCGTATCCAATCAGGGTGTGATCAGCGCACGGCTCGGCACGATCGCGCTGGCGGGAGGAAGCGCGGCAACCCTCACGTTCGACGGTTCCCGGCTCGTTCACATCCAGGTCGATGCGAGCACACTCGATAGTCTGGCTGAGAACCGGCAACTGCTGGTGGCCGACGGCGGACAGGTGATCATGACCGCGGGCGCGAAGGACGCGCTCCTCGCCAGCGCCGTGAACAACACGGGCAAGGTGCGCGCGCAGACCGTGGAGGATCATGAGGGCAAGATCGTGCTGCTAGGTGGCATGGCAGCGGGGCAGGTCAACGTGGGCGGCACGCTGGACGCGAGCGCGCCGAATGGCGGCGACGGCGGCTCGATCGAAACGTCGGCGGCGCATTTCAACATTGCGCCCGACACGCACATCACGGCGGCGGCGCCGTTCGGCCGGGCGGGTACATGGCTCGTCGACCCGACTGACCTGACCATCGACGCCAATGCGGCCAGCCAGATTTCGAGCACGCTGAACGGCGGCACGAACGTCGTCGAACAGACGACGGCAACGGGCACGTCGGGTGCCGGTGTGCAGTCGCCCGGTGCGGGCGACATCAACGTCAACGCGGCCATCAGCTGGACCAATGCTTCCGCGAGCCTGACGCTCCAGGCGCTCAACGCGATCTTCGTGAACGCACACGTGACCGGCGCGGGCGCTGTGACCATGCAGGCGGGCACGGGCAACCTGACGATCGCCTCGGGCGCGTCGGTGATTGGCGGCGCGGGCGTGGTGCTCGCGACGAACGCGAATTTCGTGAACAACGCGGGCAGTTCGGCCGTGAGCACCGGCACCTCCGCGCCCTGGCAGATCTACTCGACCGACCCGCGGCTCGACACTGCCGGCGGTCTCGCGCCTTCGTACATCCAGTACAACGCGCCCTATGGCACGACGCCGGCGGCCTCCGGCAACGGCTTTCTCTATAGCCTCGCGCCGACGATCACGCTGACCGGTCTCACGGGCAGCGTGACCAAGGTCTACGACGGCACGACCACGGCGCACCTGACCAACGCGAATCTGCAGACCACGGGGCTCGTCAACGGCGATGTCGTCGCCAGCGCTACGGGCACCTATGCCACGTCGAATGCGGGCACCGGCATCACCGTGAACTCGCCGACGACGTTCGCGGGCGTCGTCATCAATACGTCGAGCGGCATTCCGGCTTACGGCTACCAGGCGAGGGGCACGGCGTCGGCCGATATCGGCACGATCACGCCCGCGCCGCTCACGGTCAGCATCGTCAACGACCCGACCAAGGTGTATGACGGCACGACCTCGGCCCCGCTCACGGCCAGCAACTACAGCTTCACGGGCTTCGTGGCCGGGCAGGGCGCAAGCGTCAACCAGGCCAGCTCCGTTGCATATGCAAGCGCCGACGCGGGCACGGGCATTGCAGTCAACGCGAGCTTCACGTCGACCAATTTCGTCGCGAATAGCGGCACCAACCTCGCGAACTACACGCTGCCGACCGCCGCCGTGGGAACCGGCACCATTACGCCCGCGCCGCTGCTGATCAGCGGGCTCATCGCCAGCAACAAGGTCTACGACGGCACGCGAGCCGCGACGCTCAACGTGAGCGGCGCGTCGCTCTTTGGCGTCATCAGTTCGGACAACGGGCAGGTCACGCTCGATACGAGCGGCGCAACGGGCGCGTTCGTGACGCCCAACGTCGGCAACAATATTTCCGTGGTGCCTTCGGGCTTCACGCTGACGGGCGCAAAGGCGGCCGACTATCAGATCTCAGTGCCGCTCTATCTTGCCGCCAACATCACGCCGAAGATCGTGACGATCACGGGCGTGACAGCGAATGACAAGGTGTACGACGCCACCACGACAGCCACGCTCAACCTCGGGGGCGCCACGATCACGGGCCTCGTGCCCGCGGACGCCGGTAATGTTTCGCTCTCGACGAGCGCGGCCAAGGGCACGTTTAGCCAATCGAACGTGGGCAACGACCTGGCGGTCTCGGCCAACGGCTTCACGCTCGGCGGATCGGCGGCCGGCAATTACTCGGTGACGGGAGTCACGGGCCTCACCGCGAACATCACGCCCGCGCCGCTCACGATCACCTTCCTCGGCTCCCCGACCAAGGTCTACGACGGCTCGGCCAATGCCACGCTCACGCAGTCGAACTACACGATCTCCGGCTTCGTCGGCGGCCAGAGCGCGACCATCGGCCAGACTTCGGCCATCTACGCCACGGCCAATGCGGGCAACAACATCGCCATCAGCGCGGCGCTCCGGCCTTCGGATTTCGTGCCCGCGACCGGCACGTCGATGTCGAACTACACGTTCCCGTCCACGGTGACCTCGGCGACCGGCATCATCATGCCCGCGCCGGTCGAAGTCGACATCATCAACAACCCGACCAAGGTCTACGACGGCACCGCCACGGCCACGCTCGGCGCAGGCAACTACCAGGTGCTCGGCGCGATACCCGGCGAGTCCATCGCCCTGAGTCCGTTTCCGGCGACGGGCGCCTATGCAACGCCCAACGTCGGCTACCAGGGCGTGAGCACGACGCTCACGACGGGCAATTTCCAGGCGGGTCCGAACACGCTGCTGTCCAACTACGCATTGCCGGCCACCGCCACCGGCATGGGTACGATCGTGCAGCGGCCGATCAACGGACAGCTGTCGGCGTCGATTACCAACAACCCGTCGAAAACCTACGACGGCAACACGATCGCCACGATTCCCGCCAGCGATTTCACGTTCAGCGGATTCGTGGGCACGGACAGCGCGACGGTGTCGCATACCATCACCGGGCAGTACGCGTCGAAGAACGCCGGGCCCCAGGGCGTGACGGCGAACCTCGCGCAGTCCGACCTCACGGCCGGTGCGGGCACGAATCTGAACAACTATTCGTTCCCGATTACGGCGTATGGGGCGGGCACGATTCTTCCGGCCCAGCTAACCGTCACGATCATCGGCAACCCGACCAAGGTCTACAACGGCGACACGATCGCACGCGTGAGCGGCAGCAACTTCCTGATCGGCGGCTTCGTGAGCGGCGAGGGCGCAAGCATCACACCCACCACGCAGTTCAACTACGCGCAGGCCAACGCGGGCACGCGGACCGTGAGCGGGGCGCTCGTGCCCAGCAACTACACGGCCAACAGCGGCACGCTGCTCAGTAATTACCTGCTGCCCACCTCGGCGTCGGGCCTGGGAACCATCACTCCGGCACCGCTCTTCATCATCAATGCCTTCGCGACCAGCAAGGTCTACGACACGACGACCGCCGACAGGCTCGACGTGAGCAGCGCCGCGCTCTCGGGCGTGGTCCCGTCCGACGCCGGCAATGTCACGCTCAATACGTCGACCACCGGCACGTTCGCCCAGTCCAACGTGGGCAACAACATCGCCGTGACGGCCAGCGGGTTCAGCATTTCGGGCAGCGCAGCCGGTAACTACACGCTTCAACCGATTGCCGGGCTCGCCGCGAACATCACGCCCGCGCAACTGATCGTGAACGGCGCCGTGGCGAACAACAAGGTGTACGACAGCACGACCGCCGCCACGATCAACAGCAGCAACGCGAGGCTCTCCGGCGTGCTCGGCAGCGACAACGTCACCCTGTCTTCGGGCAGCGCGGCCGGCCAGTTCGTCACGCCGAATGTGGGCACGAACCTGCAGGTCACCGCGAGCGGCTTCACCCTGAGTGGCGCGCAGGCGGGCAACTACACCGTCCAGCAGCCGCAGAACCTGTTCGCCGACATCACACCGGCGCCGATTGCGGTCACCATCACCGGCAACCCCATCAAGCAGTACGACGGCACGACGTCGGTGGCGCTCGGTGCGTCGGACTTCACCCTTACGGGCTTTGTCGGGAACCAGAGCGCCACGATCACGCAGACTGCGGCCAGCGGGTATTTCTCACCGAACGTGGGCACGCACGTCGGCATCAGCGCGACGCTCGAGCCATCGGACTATACGGCGGCGCTGGGCACGAACCTGTCGAACTACAGCCTGCCGACCCAGGCCACCGGCACGCTCGGCGAGATCACGGCGAAGATCATCAACCTCACTGGCACGCGCGTGTACGACGCCACGACCAACGCCAACGCGAATCTGTTCTCGAGCGCGGGCGTGGTCGCCGGCGTCAACGGCGAGACGCTGACACTCACCGGCACCGGCACGCTGACCAGCAAGAACGTGGGCAATCAGGTGCCGTTCTCGAATCTCGGCACGCTGGCGCTTGGCAATGGCAGCGGCCTCGCGAGCAATTACACGCTCGCGGGCGGCACGGACTGGGTGACCATCACGCCCGCCTTGCTCACGGTGCTCAATACGACCGCACTCGACAAGGTCTACGACGGCACGCGGACGGCGACTTTGCAGAATGCCCTGCTGAGCGGTGTGATCGGCAGCGACAACGTTGCGCTCGGCAACGACGCGACGGGCCTGTTCGACACCAAAAACGTGGGCACGAACAAGCCGGTTTCCACCCAGATGACGATTTCGGGCACGGACGCAAGCAACTACACGCTGATTCAGCCGACCGGCATTTTCGCGAGCATCACGCCGCTGGGCGTGACGATCACGGCCACCGGCATCAACAAGCAGTACGACGGCACGACGACGGCGCAAGTCAATCTGGGCAGTGCCGCCGTGGTGGCGGGCGACCAGGTGACGTTCAGCGATCAGGCGGCCAACTTTTCCCAGTCGGACGTGGGCAACAACCTTGCCGTGCACGTGACCGGCATTTCGGCGAGCGGCGCCGACGCGGCCAACTACACGTTCGCCAACACCACCGCGGACACTACGGCCAACATCACGCCGCGCGTGTTGAGCCTGCAGGGCACGCGGGTCTACGACACCACGGCCAACGCCGCCGCGACCCTGTTCGGCACGAACGGCGTGCTTCAAGGCCAGAACGGCGAGACGCTGACGCTCAGCGGAACCGGCCAGCTGGTGGACAAGAACGTAGGCAACCAAAAGCCATTCGCGACGAACGGCCTGAGCGGCTATACGCTGACCGCCAACGGCACGGCGAAGGCGAGCAACTATACGCTCGTCGGCGGCAACGACTGGGTCACCGTTACGCCCGCCACGCTGAATGTGCTCAACACGGTCGCCCAGAACAAGGTCTACGACGGCAACGCGATTGCGCAGCTGTTGGGCGCCACACTCAGCGGCGTGCTGGGTACGGATACCGTCGCGCTGGGCAACGATACCCAGGGCCAGTTCAACGACAAGAACGTGGGCACAGGCAAGCCGGTGACCACGAGCATGACGATCTCGGGCACCGACGCGGGCAACTACGTGCTCGTGCAGCCCAGCGGCCTCACGGCCAACATCGCGCCGCTTGGCGTCGCGGTGCAAGCCACTGCCAGCAACAAGGTCTACGACGGCACGACCACGGCGACCGTGCAGCTCGGCAGTCCCGGCATCGTGCAGGGCGACCAGGTGACCTTCAGCGATACATCCGCCGATTTCGACACGAAGAACGTTGGCACGGGCAAGCTGGTGACGGTTCTCGGCATCAACGAAACCGGCGCCGACGCCGGCAATTACACGTTCACGAATACGACCGCGACGACCACGGCCAATATCACGCCATATGTGCTGAATCTCACTGGCACGCGCGTGTACGATTCCACGACCAACGCCGCCGCGACCCTGTTCGGCAGCAATGGCTCGCTGACCGGGGTGGCCGGCGAAACGCTCACACTCACCGGCACCGGTACGCTCGCGAGCAAGAACGTGAACGCGCAGCAGGCGTTCGCCGCGAACGGCCTTGCGGGCTTCACGCTCACGGGCAACGGCGCCGCGCTCGCCAGCAACTACACGTTCGCGGGCGGCACCGACTGGGTCAACATCACGCGGGCGACGCTCACCGTCAACGGCACCTCGGTGAACACGAAGGTCTACGACGCAACCACGAACGCCACGTTGAGCGGCGCAACGCTCGCTGGCGTGTTCGCGGGCGACAACGTGACGCTCGGCAACGACACGACGGGCACGTTCGCGGACAAGAACGTGGGCACCAGCAAGCCCGTCACGGCCGCGACGATGACCATCAGCGGCACCGATGCCGGCAACTACGTGCTGACGCAGCCCACCGGCTTGACAGGCGACATCACGGCGCGGCCCATCGTCGTGAGCGCGACCGCGCAAAACAAAACCTACGACGGCACGACCGCCGCGACCGCGACGATAGGCAGCAACGGCGTGCTGGCGGGCGACACCGTGAGTTTCGGCTTCGGCGGCGCGAACTTCGCCACGCCGAACGCGGGCAACGGCATCGTCGTCACGGTGAACGGCATCACCGCGAGCGGCGCGGACGCAACGAACTACACATACAACGCCGTCGCGTTGACGGCGGCGAACATTCTGCCCGTCGTGCTGAACCTCACCGGCTCGCGCACATACGATGGCACTACGGGCGCCGCTGCCAGCCTGTTCGGCAACAATGGCACGCTGACAGGCGTGAACGGCGAAACGCTCACGCTCTCCGGCACGGGCACGCTCTCCACGAAGAACGCGGGTTCGCAGGTGCCGTTCGCGGCCAACGGCCTCTCGGGCTTCACACTTACGGGCAACGGCACCGCACTGGCCAGCAACTACACGTTCACGGGCGGCACCGACTGGGTGACCATCAACCCGCTTGCCGTCACGGTCAGCGCGACGGCACAAAGCCGCTATTACAACGGCACGACCGCGGCCACGGCGACCATCACGCCGACGGGCGTGCTGGCGGGCGACACCGTCAATTTTGGCTTCAGTAGTGCGAACTTCTCCACGCCGAACGCGGGGAGCGGCATTCCGGTCACGGTAAGCGGCATCACGGCGAGCGGCGCGGATGCGGGCAACTACACGTACAACGCTACCGCGACGGCCGCCGCGGACATCCTGCCGTACATCCTGACCCTGCAGGGTACGCGCGTGTACGACGGCACGACGGGCGCTGCCGCGAGTCTGTTCGGCAATAACGGCGTGCTCACGGGCGTGAACGGCGAGACGCTCGCGCTCTCCGGCACCGGTACGCTCGCGAGCAAGAACGTGAATGCGCAGCAGCCGTTCGCGGCGAACGGCATCACGGGCTACACGCTCACCGGCAACAACGGCGCGCTGGGAAGCAACTACACGCTCGGCAACGGCGTTGGCGACTGGGTCAACATCACGCCGAAGCCGGTAACGATCACGGCCGTAGGCGAGAACAAGGTCTACGACGGCACCACGACCGCGCAACTCAGCAGCTTCACCGTGAATGGCCTCGTGGCGGGCGACAACGCGTCGGTGGGCTACAACTCGGCGGATTTCGCCACGGCTAACGTGGGGACGGCGATTCCCATCACCGTGGGTCTCTACGGCAATGGCACGGACATCAGCAACTATACGTTCGGGAGCAGGGTCGTCACGACGAGCGCGGACATCACCCCGCGCGCGCTGACGATCACGGCCAGCGCGCAGAACAAGACGTATGACGCCACCACCACGGCGGTGCTCAACGGCTTGACCGTGAGCGGCCTCGTTGCAGGCGACTCGGCCACCTTCAAGGCCGGCAGCGCGAACTTCGCCACACCGAACGCGGGCAACGGCATCCCGGTCAACGTGGCGGGCATTACGGGAACGGGCAGCGATCTCAGCAACTACACGTACAACACTTCGGCTTTGACGACGGCGGACATTCTTCCGTTTGTGCTGAATCTCAACGGCAGCCGCGTCTATGACGGCACGAACCAGGCCAGCGCGAGCCTCTTCGGCAATGGCGGGCAACTGACGGGCGTGGCCGGCCAGACGCTCACGCTTTCGGGCACGGGCACGCTCTCGAGCCGCAACGCCGGACAGCAGCAGCCGTTTGCAGCGGGCGGACTTTCCGGCTACACGCTCAGCGCCAACGGCGCTGCGCTTGCGAGCAACTACACGCTGTCAGGCGGCGTGGACTGGGTCACCATCACGCCGCTCGCCGTCACCGTGACCGCGACGGGCACGAGCAAGACCTACGACGGCACGCGCACTGCCTCGGTTGGCCTCGCGAGCAACGGGATCCTGAGCGGCGACAGCGTGAGCTTCAGCGCGCAGTCGGCGAATTTCGTCACGCCAAATGCCGGCGGCGGCATTCCCATCCTCGTGACGGGCATCGCGGGCAGCGGTGCGGACGCCGGCAACTATACGTTCAATCCGGTGGCGACCACGTCGGCCAACATCACGCCTGTTGTGCTCGATCTCACGGGCAGCCGCGTGTACGACGCGAGCACCGGCGCATCGGCGAGCCTGTTCGGCGCGAATGGCGTGGTCCAGGGCGTGAATGGCGAGACGCTCACGCTTTCCGGCAGCGGAACGCTCTCTACGAAGAACGTCGGCAACCAGATCGCATTCGCGCCCGGCGGGCTCGGCGGCTACACGCTGACCGGCAGCGGCGCGGCGCTTGCCGGCAACTACACGCTGGCGGGCGGCGTGGACTGGGTGACGGTCACGCCCGCGCCGCTCATCGTGGTGGGCACGCACGCGAGCAACCGGACCTATGACGGCACCGTGCTCGACGCGCTCTCGGGCGCGACGCTTTCCGGCGTGCTCGGGCGCGACAGCGTGACGCTCGACAACGGTTCCGTGGGGTATTTCAACAATCCGGCTGTCGGCTTCAACAAGCCGGTAGGCACGGCGATGACTGCCAGCGGCGCCGACTCGGGCAACTACGTGCTCGTGCAGCCAACCGGCCTCACCGCCGACATCATCGCGCCGGTTGCGCCGGTGCCTACGGGCACGCTCACGAGCGTCCAGGCGCCGCTCGCGGCGAACGACGTGACGACGCCATACGGCACCGCTGCCGACAGCGCGCAGGGCAGCTATGCGGGCAACCAGAAGCAGGAAGACCACCCCAATGAGCGCAATCTGGCGCGCGCGGACTTCCATCCGGGCATCGCGCTCACCGTGCTCAACGGCGGGGTCCGGCTGCCATCGAATTGAGCCCTCCGGGTGGAGGAGAAGAACAACGCACGCGCGCAAGCGCCCCACGGCACCTTCATACCATGATCGAGATTCGCTCGAAGCGCCTGTGCAGAACACGAATCAGTCTTGCCGTCGCGCTCACGGCGACGGCGCTTGCCGCGCACGGGCAAGTGCGGGTGCCGACGCCGCCGAATAGCGGCCAGTTGCTCCAGCAGGCGCCGCAGCCCACGTTTCAGCCGCCGCCCTCGAACCTCGACCTCACGATCCAGCAGCCGAAGGGCGCGCCGGCGGACAACACGAAGACGTTTCCCGTGCGCCAGATCGAGATCACCGGCAACACGGAGCTGCCCACCGACATGCTGCACGCGATAGTGGCGCCGAGCGAAGGAAAGAACCTCACGTTGAGCGACCTGAACGCGCTCGCTGACCAGATCAGCGACGTGTATCACGAGCACGGCTACCCGCTCGCCACCGCCTATGTGCCTGCGCAGACCATCGAGAACGGTGTCGTGCGGATCGACGTGGCCGAAGCGCGCTACGGCGCCGTCTCGCTGAACAACCAGAGCCAGGTGTCGGACCGCGTGCTGCACAATACGCTCGCGGCGTTGCAGTCGGGCCAGCCGGTCAGCGAGTTCGAACTGGAGCGCACGCTGCTGCTCATGCAGGACATTCCGGGCGCGCAGGTGAGCTCGACGCTTCGGCCTGGGCAGCAGGTGGGCACGTCCGATCTGCTCGTCGACGTGACGCCCCAGCAGCGCGTGACCGGCGACGCTGGCGTGGACAACTTCGGCGACCCCTATAGCGGGCGCGTGCGCGGCAGCGGCAGCCTGAACATCAACGGCCCGTTCAACCAGGGCGACCTGCTCGACTTCAGTGCGCTGACAACAGGCCCAGGCATGACCTACGGCCGCATGGACTACCGCTACCTGCTCAACGGCCAGGGCACGACGCTCGGGGCCACGGTGTCGGGACTCAACTACCATCTGCGCAACGATCTCTCCGATCTGGAAGCGCACGGTTCGGCATTCGTTGGCGGCGTGGTGCTGGCGCAGCCGTTGATCCGCAATACGCGGGGCAACCTCTACGGGCAGATCGAATATGACTTCCGCAGGCTGAACGACAACATCGATATCATCGGACTCCAGAACGATCGCCACACGAACAGCGTGACCAGCACGCTCGCGGGCGACCAGCTCGACTCGATGGGCGTGAGCAATGCGCGCCTCGCGTTGACCTACGGCGTGCTCGCGGCGAACAACCTGCAGACCGACATCATCGACCAGCTCGGCGCGGACACAGCGGGCCATTACGTCAAGCTCGCGCTGTCGCTGTCGCGCCTGCAGCAGTTCACGCACAGCGATGCGCTGTACTTCGGCTTCTCCGGGCAGACGTCCAGCAAAAACCTCGACACCTCCGAGCAGTTCTACCTCGGCGGACCCGATAGCGTGCGCGGCTACGACGTTGGCGTGCTGTCCGGCTCGCGGGGCTATCTGGCCACGGTCGAATACCGGCACGACGCCGCGTTCCAGAACATACCGGGCATCTGGCAATTTTCCGTCTTCGTCGATACGGGGTGGGTGCAGCAGTACAAGAACCCGTTCGTTCCCGGACCCAACACCGGCCAGTTGAGCAGCGCCGGCTTTGGCGTGCAATGGAACGGCCCCTACAAGCTTTTGCTGAGCGGCAGTGTGGCTTTCCCGTTCGGCCGCACGCCGGAAATACTCAGCGCGAACGCCAACACTTCCGTGCACTGCTGGGTGCAATTGCGCAAGGCATTCTAGACCCAGGGTAGTGAAGCGCGCCGCGCGAAGCGGCGCGGCGTCGCTATGAACGGCCAGAAGAGTGGGAGGTGGGCAGCGGGCCGAGGAACATCGTTTTGAGCCGGTTCTTGCCGAGTGCCCGTGCCAGCTCCGCGATCAAGCAGTAGTTGAAGATCAGCGTCACCAGCAGGATCTGGATCGCCCAGAAGCGCGGCCAGCTGATATGCGTGATCAGTTCGTGGTTGGCGGCAGCGAAACTGCCGGCTTCTTTCCAGAAGTCGTAGAGCCGCTCCAGATAATGAATGCCGAGCGCGACGAGCGCGTACATCAGCGTTTTCCAGGAGACGTTCCAGATGAGCGGTTTGTCGGGAAAGCGGTTGATGAAGGGCAGCATGTCCGCGAGCAGCACGGACTTGCCGAGTATGAGCGACGAGATCAGCACCGACACCGAGGTAGGCAACGCGATGCCGGTCTCCTTGACCATCAGTGAACGGATCAGCGCGACGATGTGGAGAATGACGAAGAAGAAGATCGTTGGCGGCAAGACCTTCTTGAACTCTTCCTTTACCTTTTCCATCAGCGAGGTCATGGGGTCCTCCAGTCATGGGCGATGTCCGCGAGGGCACCGCCCGCGGGCGGATGTTCCCGGGGCGGCGCAAGAATCCCGCGTGTACGCGTTACGCTGATGGAAACGGCGAGGCACGTCAATACGGCGCGTTGACGACGACGTACTGCGCCCCCTGCGGCTGGTACCACGTGCTGCCGCATTGCTGGTACACCATGCCGCCATAGTTCACCGGCACGCAGCTGGGAGGCACCGAGCGGACGATGGAGCCGACCACTGCGGACGTCACGCCCACGGCGGCGGTGACGGCGGCCGCCGTGGCGACCGGGTGGTAGTCGTCGTCCCAGCCGCCGTGATGGTAATCGTTGTGCACGTCCACATTGACGTTGCGATTCACGTTGACATTGCGATTCGCGTTGACGTTGTTCACGCTCGTGTTTCGGACGTTGCGCGTACGTGCGTCGGCGTGCACGTTGTTGACGGGAGGATGATTGGCGCGTGCACCGCCACCGCCGCCTTGGTGCATGCCACCGCCTTGATGCATGCCGCCGCCGCCGCCCGGGTGCACGCCACCACCACCGCCGCCCCTAAAGGCGTTTGCGGAAGGCGGCACCGTGAGGGCAGCGCAGGCAGCGAGCACGACGGGAAGGAGCCGGGCGGGATTTCGCATGAGTGTGGTCTTCATGGGCCTACCCCTTGTTCTTGACCGGAACGATCTCGATCTTCTTCGCGCCAGCAGGCGGATGGAACGAGAACGTAGCGTCGTTGAAGGTGGCGTGCGTCGTCCAGTCGATGACCGAAACGGACTGCGGGCGTGCATCGTCGTCGCGGCGCGTGATCACGATCTTGCGCGGCAGTGGACTTTCACCTGCCTTTATCCAGACCTGCCAGTCAATATCCTTCTGGCGGAATGCATAGTGATTGCAGAGGTCTGAATCGATATAGTCCTGGCCCGCGAACATGGCGGATTCGAACTGGTCAGCCGGCGCATCCGGCGTTCCCCAGATGAACAGGTCGGCCAGCGGGAATTCCACACCGTAGTTCTCGCGCAGTTTGTCGATCAATGCGGAGATGGTGCCCTCGAACGCGACGCTCGAGTAGTACTTCTGCGCTGGCGAAAAAAGCGTGACCGTCTTGCCGTCGAAGATGATCTCGCGCTGGCTTCGTGCGCTGGACATGAGCGCGCGTATGCGGTGCGGCCGGTCGACGTCGAGGTCCGCCGTTGCCGTGTGCTGCAGCTTCTGGCCGTCTTCCAGCACGCGTTCACCGGTCAGTTCGGTCGAAACGCTGAAGCGTTTGAGCGACTGGAGGTAGGTACCCATCCTCTTGAGCGCCTCGACCGCCGCGGGGTCGACCGGATTGGCGACGCTGCTTGCCGCGACCGGAGCGGAAGCCTGTGCGAAAGCCTCTGGTGCAACGAGTGTCGCGGCCAGTACAGCTATGCATATAACCCTTCTCTTCATCGTGTTCTCCCGGCGTATGCGCGAGAAGCCGCAGAAACGTGAAAGCATCTTTTGATAGGTGATTTTGCAGGCGCTTTTGCAGCATCGGGCTGCGCGCTTGCAATGCCTAATGTAATGGCCGGGATCGCGAAACGGAAGGCTTCTGCCCGATATTGCCCAAAGGGGAAATGGGATTGCCCCAAGTCCCTATGTTGCGACTCGCGTAACGGCGCAATGCTCTACGAAAGGGCGGCGGTTTGTGCATGCGCCGTAGATGAGGCGGCGATGCTCCTCCCTCATTCATGTCCTTTTCTGATCATGCATCGAGGCGAAGGATTGCATAGGATTGCAATGTAATCGAACGCTGCCAACGCGGCAGTTCAGGCTTGCATCTCTGCTGCTGCCCGTAGGTGGAACACGTCTGTCTGGACTCCCTATGGCGTTGCGCGCGTCTGGGCAAGACTCGATGTACTGGTGAAGTGGGTGTCGTATGAACGGGAAGCGGCACATGATCGTGATCGTGGAAGACGATGCCGGGTTGCGGCGCGCGCTCGAGCGGCTGCTTCGGTATTCGGGCTTTCGCACGCGATCGTTTCGCAGCGCCGAGGACGCCAACATATTCGAATTCGCTTCCATGGCGCGCTGCCTCGTCATCGATGTTCAACTGCCGGGTCTATCAGGGCCGGCGTTCTACGACACGCTGCATTCGCCGCGCCCGCCCGCAGTGTTCATGACCGCATATGACGGCGTGCGCCCGCGCGGCGCCATGGAAAGTACCGGTGCGCACGCGCTGTTGACCAAGCCGTTCTCGGGCAAGGCGCTGGTCGAGGCGATTGGCAACGCGACCGCAAGCGCGCGATGATTGCTCCAATCGCTCGTTTCCCCTTCGTCGCGAGTCTTCAGCACGACTCGTACCGTACTGTTGAGCGCATCGATGTCCTGCTGATCGAGGCGGCCGCCCGGTGCGTGCTCAGGAAAGCCGGCGCTTGCAGGCCAGACCGGTGATGCACCAACGCACCTAGCGGAGCGAGCAGGCGATTGCGGGCAATGCTTCCGATTAAGTCGTGGCACGACATGTCCATTTCCAATAACCGAAGCGCATCCTGGCCTGAACGGGGCGGCACTCGTGCGCATTTTCCGTTCCCAGCCTGATAGTTTTCGTATTGCAATGGGGCTGCCATTGGGCGTTCGGGAAATGAACTCACCCTTTCGGTTGACCCCTATTGACACTGCGCATTATTCCGGTGTCTGAACAGGGAAATAATACCGATCATCAAAACAATAACCCCCGGCAAGTTAAAGTTTCCTCATCAATGGGCGAAAGCGCGGGCGGCACCAATCGCGCAAGGTTTGTAAAAAATTGCTATAAATCAATATAACTTAGACGCATTCAAGCAGCGAGTTGCGGCGATAGCCCACTGCATGGCCGGTACGGGAACCCGGGATATCCTCGCCTTGCTTTGCGAACGACGGAGAAAATCGTGATTGAGCCTGGGCAGATGGTGATTCACATTATTGACGACGATGCAGCAATGCGCACCGCATTAACCCGGCTTCTAAGGAGCGCCGGATTCGAGGCGCGCGTTTATGCCTCCGCCGGAGACTTTCTGGTGAGCGTGCAGGACGATCGCCCCGGCTGCATTTTGCTGGACCTCGAACTGGGCGGACCGAACGGCCTGGAACTGCAGCAGGCGTTGCTTCGCGACTCGCGGGCGTTGCCCATCGTCTTCATGAGTGCGTACAGCGACGTGCCGCGTACCGTGAAAGCGATGAAGGCAGGCGCCGTCGATTTCCTGCTCAAGCCGTTCGAGCGCCAGGCGCTGTTCGACGCGATCGACGCGGCGTTGAAAGCTTGCACGGTACAGGAGGCGCCTGAACGGCACGCGGCATCGATGCAGTTGGCGGATCGGGAGCAAGTCGTGCTGCGCGGCATCGTCGCCGGACTGCGAAACAAGCAGATCGCTGCGCAACTCGGATTGTCCGAACGGACCATCAAGTCGTGCCGCGCCGACCTCATGCGCAAGGTTGGCGCGACTTCACTGGCCGAATTGCTGCGCCGCACGGAATCGATGGTCAGTGTGCCCGCATAGAAGCATGGGTTGCACCTGAAAGTTATGGCATTGCAGGTTCGGCAGTTGGCGTTCGATGCGCGTCTTTAGCAAGAGAGCCTCTGCAATTTAGTTATTCCGGATATTTAGCATTTTCGGTACTTCATATGACTAAATGTTCGACATTTCCGCGCGGTCCAATGAGCGAATGGCTAGCAAACATTTAATTGAGAAAATTCCGACGACAGAGGCGGGTTGAAATCGAATTGACCATGGAATATGCGCGGCGCGTCAACGATTCATTTAATGCAGGCTCTTATAATGCGCGCCGCAGCCATGGCGTCCGTGCGCGGCGAACTGGCAGGCTATTGGGAGACACTGCCAATTTAGGCGAATTGATCCGCAGGTACTTTGTTCTATTGCTGATGCTCGCGGCGTCGGGCGCCGTCGCGTCCGAGACGCCGCGCGTCGTCCTGCTCAGCGGCACGGACCCCATCCAGCCTGCCGCGCTCGTGCAGATTCGCGCCGTGCGCGGCATACTCGACGACTTCTCTTCGCAACGCGCCGAAGTCTTTCTGGATTCGATTGACGGATTCCGTTTCGACAACGAGGACTTGACTGCCGAATTTCTCGCGTTGATGCGCAAAAAGTATGCTCGTCAGCATATCGACCTTGTCATCGCGATCGGTGATCGGGCCGCGTCCTTCGCGCTGAAGCACGGTGCCGACATCTGGCCCGGGGCGTCCGTTTTGATCTCCAGCGTCCCGTCTGAATGGCTGCGCACGGTGCAACTGCCCCGCGGGTATGCCGTCGTACCGTTCCAGATCGACATCGATGGGACGCTCAGGATCATCGAGCGCCTGCAACCGCATGCCCACCATCTTGTCGTCGTAGGTGGCGTCGCGCAATACGATTTAATGCTCACGGACCGCGCCGTGAAGGCAGCCCGCGAAAGGACGGGCCGCTGGACCCAGGTGGAACGCTGGGATGGCCTGCCGCCCGCCGAGTTGGAGCGGCGGCTCGCCACTCTCGACAACGACACCGCGGTGCTCTACACGACGACATACCGCGACCGGGATGGACAACGCTATTTTCCGTCTCAACTGATAGCGCCGATGGCGCAGGCGTCGCACGCGCCCATTTATGGCTGGTATTCGACCTACGTCGAGAGAGGCGCGACGGGCGGCGCTGTCTATGATTTCGCGGAAAACGGGCGCGCAACGGGAATGGCGGCGGTGGAAATTCTGCGTCGGGGCGGTAATGTTGACGGTCTCACGTTTCCTGAACTCAAGGCGCGCTGCACGGTGAGTGCCACGCAACTGGAGCGCTTTGGCCTGTCCGCGGACCGATTGCCGTCAGGCTGCGAATTGACGGATTTGCCGCCGTCCATCTATCGGGAGTACCGGGGCACTGTGTTGACCGCGCTGGCCGTGCTCGTTGCACAGTTGCTCACGATCATCGCGTTACTGGCGCAGCGGCGGCAGCGGCGCCTCGCACAAGCCGAAGCGCTCGCGCGGCGCGGCGAGCTTGCTCGCGCCGCGCGTTTTGCCACCGTGGGCGAGCTGAGTGCGTCGATCGCGCACGAGGTGGGGCAGCCGCTCAGCGCGATTCTGAGCAACGCGGATGCCGCCGATCTGATCATCAAGTCGAAGCGGCTCGATATCGACGAACTGCGGGAGATTCTGGCGGACGTGCGGCGCGATGCCCTGCGCGCCAACGATGTGATCCGGCGCTTGCGGGCGTTGTTGCAGAAGCAGAGCCTTGAGACCAGCGTCGTTCGTCTCGACGAAACGTTGCAGCAGTCGCTTTCGTTGATCGAGCCGGAGGCACGCCGACGCGGTATACGCGTCGAGTCCAGGTTCGCCGGGGGCGATGGCGAAGTCATAGGCGACTCCGTTCAGTTGCAGCAGGTACTGCTCAATCTCGCGATCAATGCCATGGATGCGATGGAAGAGGTTGCGCTGGCGCGCCGCGTGCTGTCCATTTCCACGCAGCCGGTTGCATCCGGAATCGAACTCGCGATCGAAGACCGTGGTTGCGGCTTTTCGAGCGACTCCGGGCAGCGGCTCTTCGAGCCGTTCTACACGACGAAGCCACACGGAATGGGTCTTGGGCTCACGATCGTCCGCTCGATCGTCGAGGCACACCGTGGGCGCGTGACCGCGACGTTGCGCGAAGGCGGGGGTACACGTTTCGCGGTATGGCTTCCCGTCGTGCAAGGGCGTGCTGCTAGCGCTCACGCGGGCGTCGGCGCCGCGCAGTCTGTGGCAGCGTCCGTTCAATCGACTGCGGATGCCGCGAGCCAGAGGACCGTGTCTTGAGCGTTGAGCGGCGCTCCAGCGGCGTACCGGCATCGTCGGTGCGCGCCTCGAGCTTGCCCGGCGATCAGTTCTTCTTCTGCAACTGCCATTGCGCGCCGCCCGTTCGGCAGTAGCGCGGATGCAGGTTGACCGATTGCCCCTTCGCGTTCAGGACCACGTTAACGAGGCGGCAAGTCCGATTGCCAGTCTTCGATGTGTCGTGAGGGGTCAGTGTGGCGTCGATCTTCACGCTGTTGCCCAAGCCGTCATTCGTCCACTCTGACGATTCGCCATCGCTTTTCGAGTTCAATGCGGTAATGACCGCTCGCTTGACCGAGTCGATGTCCTTCTGCGTCAGATAGCTCAGCGGCGTATCGTGCAGAAACTCGAGGTTCGCTGCGGAGGCAGTGTGCAGCGAAAAGAGCAGGGCGCAGGCCGCCGACGCGCGCGACAACGTTCCTGCTAACGAAGGCTTCCGGCTGTGCGAGGTCATGGGGTCTTTTCCTGGAGCGTGACGTGTTGGGCTTACGCAGGCTTGTGAATCTGCGGCGGCTTCCACGAGCCGACTACGCAATCGGTTCCCGCCAGGCAAGTCGATAGCACTCCATCGTGCAGCCGGATGGGTCGATGCAAAGTCGAGTGTTGCTCAGGCACCGAACCGGCGCGATAGGGAGTTCGGGCAATTGGATTGCCCTTTGGTGCAATCTGGAGATGAAGCCTTTTCTTTCGTTAAACGCGCCGCTAAATTACGCGCTGAGGGTTATCGCGACCCGGATATCGAAAGGGGCAAGCATGACGTTTCGGCGCTCACGCGTGCGCCGCACGCACGAGACGACCGCGCATGCTTTTGGCGCCTTGCTTCTGGCTGCCGGACAGTTGCTCATGCCAGCCACGGCGGCGGCGCAGACTTCGACCGCCCCTGAATTTACGGGGCCAAACGTGCAGAAGCGTGCGAACGCCGTTCTTGCGCTGCTGTCTTTTACCGTCACGCCGGACCTCTCCGCGAGCACGCTCGGCATTCGCAATGGCGCCACTGGCGACCCGTCGCTGAACATGACGCAGTTCGGCGGCGGCTTTACGCTGAGCCAGAGTTTTCCGCTCTATCTTGAGGGGGCGATCGGCGGCTCCCGCTACGACCCGACGTTCGTCGCCTCCGACGGTCAGCAGCAGCGCGCGCTGCCCACCCGCTGGACCAACGTGGCGGCGACGGGTGGCATAGGCTGGGATTTTCCCCTCAACGAAAAGAGGGACCTCGTTATCCGGCCGATCTTCAACTTCTCGCTTGGCGAAGTGCTCAGCGATGCGAGCGCGGCGCAATTCCTGGTCAACCGGAAGACCGACAAGAACATCGACTTCATCCAGAACGGCTCGCTCAGTGCCTATGGACTTGGCGGCTCGCTGATGATCGGCTGGTATCCCCGCCAGGAACCTTATGAGTTCGACCTCGAACTGCGCTATACGGACATCTATCTGCAGAGTTTCGGATCGTCGAGCGGCGTTCGCGGGACCGCGAATGCGCAGTCCACGAATCTCTACGCTCGCTGGCGCGCGCCGACCGGGTTGCTCGCGTTCAACCGGCCGCTGCGCTATGTCCTCGAACTATCGCACTCCGATTACCTCGGAAGTCAGGCCGACATCCTCGGCTTCAATCAGCTTACGTCGCTCGGCGCGGGAATCGAAATCGACACCGGCGCGGTCACCAAGCTCTTCTCGCGCTTGCGCATCGTGGCCCGCTACGCGTTCGGCAAGGACGTGTCGGGCGCTTCGCTCGGTCTGGCGCTCAGCTTCTGAGCGCTGGCGGCCACTTCTCGAAAGCACCGCTACCCGGAAAGCGAGTACGGTCCTTATACTGGATCTCATCGCCGCAACGGCACAAAGTCGCCTCTGGAGGGACGCCATGAAGAAGTCGGCCTGGTGGCTGTTCACGCTCTGCCTGCTCCTGATTGCGCCTGCAACGTATGGCGCCGCCGCCGAGGCCGTGCAACAGCCTCAGGCGGCGGTCGCTGCGCCTGCGAGCGCTAGCGCCCGGACAGGCGGCGCGCTGCGGGTGGCGATTGCCAAGGTCGCCCCGTTCGTGTTGCCGGAGTCGGCGGCACCCGCAGGTTTCAGCATCGACATATGGTATGAGATCGCGCGTCGCATGCATGTCGATTTCACATGGGATCGCATCGCGACGCAGCCTGATCTGATCACCGTCGTCCAGCGCGGCGATGCGGACGTTGCCATCGCTGCGATCACCATGACACCGGAACGCGAAAAGCTCGTCGACTTCTCGCTGCCGTATTTCGATTCCGGCTTGCAGATCATGGTGCGCGCAAAAAATGACAATTCGTTCGTCGCGTCGCTGCGCTCGATTCCCTGGTTCGCCCTCGGACAATTCCTCGCTGTCGCCGTCGTGATCGTCTTCATTCTCGCCAATCTCGTCTGGCTGATGGAGCGCCGCCACGATCCGAACTTTGATAAGCCCTGGCTGCGCGGCGTTGGCGAAGGGCTTTGGGTGACCATGCTGATCATCGCGACAGGCGAGCATGGCGAGCGCGAGAGCGCCGGGCTGTGGAAAAGGGTGCTGGTGCCCGCGATGTGGCTGATCGGCGTGGTGCTGATCGCGCAGTTCACGGCGACCGTCACGTCATTTCAGACAGTGGCGCGATTGCAGTCGAACATTCGCGGACCGGATGATCTTCCCGGCAAGACGATCGGCACCGTGCCGGGCACGGTCGCCGCGGACTACCTCGCCGAGCGGGGCTTGCCATTCGTGAATGTCGACAGCGCCGCCGACGGCTTCCGGATGCTGATGCGCGGCGACGTGCAGGCCATCGTCTACGATGCGCCAACGCTGCAGTATTGGGCAGGACGGCTCGGCAACGGGTCACTCGCCGTCGTTGGACCGATATTCAGGCCTGCAAAGTATGGGATCGCCGTTGCGAACGGCAGTCCGCTGCGCAAGACCATCAACGAAACCCTGCTCGCGATGTACGAGGACGGAACCTATGAGCAGATCTACCAGAAGTGGTTTTCGGCGAGTAAATAGTCGCCGCCGCATAATCTGCGGCGGCCGTTCCGAAAGCGTCAGTGGGCGACGGTGGCAAGCTCTGTAGCGTAGAACATCTTTGTCAGTGAGTCAGCGTGAATCTGCGGACCGTCAACCACGAATAGCGCTTCGCGAAACGCGTGCTCAACGTCGAATCGACCGGCTAGCCAGCCACGCAACGCGGACTCGGACATGATGACGATATTGCTGCGTTTCGCCTCTTCGGTTGTCGTTACGTCGGGGATCTCCGGCACGATTTCTGGATCGAAGCCTTCCGTGGTGGCGTGAAAGAATCCCCATGTATCATTTTCGATAAGCAGAACATAGAAGTCCGGCAAGTCCAGAAGATGCTCTTCTGCATGCGCGCCTTCAATACGCGCCTGCAGCAGGTTCAACGCCTCGACCGCGGCCATGCGCTTTCGCGCCGCGGCGAGCGCGCCGTCATTGACGTCGATCGCTTCAATCAAATTCGCCTCGATCGCCTTTCGCGTTGCAACGGCCACGCTCAGCGCGAGCGGGTGGCTGATACCGAATTCGATCTTGAATTCACAGACTGCGCACATGGCGGGACCTCACGGCGTAACGATGTTGAACCAGAAGTCGAAGGTGTCGAGCCACGAAACGAACTCGCCGAGCTTCTGGCTGTTGCCGTCGACCTTCACGTCGCCGGCCATGACGAGCTTCTGCATGTTGGTCTTGCCCATCATGATGTCGTTGAGGTTGGCGCGTGTCATCGTGACCGTCGCATCTGCCGCTTTCGAGTTCTTGTTCTTCGAATAGTGCAGTGCGCTGTTTTCCACGCCCAGCACGTAGTTCTCCTTCGTATCGGTCAGATTGAGGTTGAACTCGGCCGTTTTTCCGGCCGCGCGGTCGCCGTTGAGCCGGATACCCAGGTAGTCGAGGAACATGTCGAGCGGCATGGCCTGGATCGTGTCCGGGCTTTGCGGCTGCGGGGCGGGCAGTTGCTGAATGCCTTTGCGCAGCTCCATGGCGCCGGTCAGATAGAAGTTGCGCCATGACGCCGATTCGGATTGATAGCCCAGTTGCTCGTAGGTATCGGCGAGAAGCTGCTTCGCGGCCGTGTTTTGCGGCTCCGCGAACACGACGTGATTCACGACTTCCGCGACCCAACGGTACTCGCCCTTGTTGAAATACCCGTGCGCCTTGCTGAGGACGGCGGCTGAGCCACCCATGAACTCGACGTAGCGTTTGCCAGCCTCGGTTGGCGGCAGACGGTGCAGATTCGCCGGTACGCCGTCGAAGAAACCGAGACGCAAGTTGTACTGTGCGACGGCATCGTGATAGACGGTGCCGTAGTAGCCGCGGCAAAACCAGTGCTTTGCGAGGCTGTCCGGCAGCCGGATCGCTTCGCCAATCTCCAGCGGCGTCATGCCCTTGTTAGCCATGCGCAGCACCTGGTCATGCATGTAGCGGTACATGTCGCGTTGCGCGCGCAGGAAGGCGACAACGCGATCGTTGCCCCACGTCGGCCAGTAGTGCGAAGCGAAAACCACCTGCATGTCATCGCCGAACATGTCGAGCGACGATTGCAGGTATTTTGACCAGAGCAGGGCGTCGCGAACCTTGGCGCCTCGCAGCGTGTACAGATTGTGAAGCGTGTGGGTGGCGTCTTCCGCGGCGCAGAACGCCTTGTACTTCGGCAGATAGAACATGAACTCCGAAGGCGCCTCCGATTCCGGCGCCATCAGGACTACGACTTCCACGCCGTCCAGCGTCAACTTCTGCCCGGTCTTTTCGGCGAACATGGAGGGCACGGCCAGCGTGATGGTGCCGACCGAAGTCGTCTTGCCCAGGCCGCCGTCGACAATGCCTGTGGGGCTGCGCGGAAGCAGCGAGCCGTACATGTAGCTGGCGCGGCGCCCCATGGCGTTCCCGGCGATGATGTTCTCGCCCACTGCCGCTTCGGTGAAGCCGGCGGGCGCCACGATCTGAACCTTGCCGGATTTCAGGTCGTCGTCGCTCACGAGCCCGCGCACGCCGCCGTAGTGATCCACGTGGCTGTGCGTATACACGACGTGCGTGATGGGCTTGTCGCCGAGATGCGGAATGACGAGTTGCTTCCATACCGCCGATGACACGTCGGTCGTGATGAACGGGTCGACGACGATGTAGCCATGGTCGCCGCGAATGATGCTCATGACGGAGAGGTCGTAGCCGCGCACCTGCCAGATGCCGTCGACCACCGTGAAGAGACCGTGATTCATGTTGAGCTTGGCATTACGCCAGAGGCTCGGATTGACGGTGGGCGGCGAGTTGTTCTCCGGGCCGCCGTTCACGAAGGCGAACTGCTGAAGATCCCACGCCGGGGTGCCGTTTGCTTGCTTGATGATGACGGGCTCGGGGAGCGTTGCGACGAGCCCTCGTTTGGCGTCTTCGAAGTCCTGCGCATCTTCAAAGGACAAGAAGTCGGCGTATTGCTTGTTCACCGCGATCGTCGCGTCGGTAGCCGGCTTCGACGCAGCGGTCGTCGAGGTTGCGCCCGAACCGGTTTGCGCCAGGGCTTCGCCTACCGCGCCGGAAAAGCTTGTGGCCACTCCGGCCACTGCAACGTTCTTGAGGAATGTTCTGCGTCCGCTCGCTTTTCCCGCGTCATCCGGTTCAGACATGATCACCTCGCGTTTTAGGGGGATTTCAGGCGCGTGCAGCCTGCGGGATCGACAACGACCTCCAGCAGCACTTTTCGCAGAGTCTCCCTATCGCAGCTATCGGTGTTTGGGGCAATCACATTGCCCGTTGGGGCAATACGATTCATGCGGCGAATCCGTAACCGGACGGAAAGGACATCGCCCGTTTCTCCATGCAGCGTCAGGGCTTCGATCCGGCAGTGCGAGGCAGGATGAAAATACGATGTTTGTGAACGTACACCGGACGAAGATGATGAATGTTGCTGTCAGCAAATAGGGCAGTACAACGAACGACTCGATGCTAGACTGAACGGGTTCGGCTGAACGCGCATCAAGAAACTTACCCAGAACGAGGTGGGCAAATGGCGGGCACGCAAACTTTGGCTGAAAGACAAGCGGCAGGGCGTCAGGCGCGCGAACGTGCGAAGCGGTCCCAGCACGCGGAGATCGGCAACACCGAACGCGACCCGGTCGAATTGCTTCGGGCAAACAGCGCGGGACGGGTCGAGGCGCTTGTCCCATTACGCTATGGCCGCATGTCCCTGTCTCCCTTCACGTTTTATCGTGGCAGCGCAATCATCCAGGCCCACGATCTCGCCGGCACGGTCAACTCCGGTATCGCCTTTCCCATATGCGGCGACGCGCACCTCATGAACTTCGGCGGCTTCGCGACGCCGGAGCGGCAACTGGTGTTCGATCTCAACGACTTCGATGAGGTTGCGACGGGACCATGGGAATGGGACCTGAAGCGGCTCGTCGCAAGCTTCGCAATTGCCGGCGAGCACATGGGGCACGGGCGCGGCCCCATCGGCGAGTTTGTCTGGGCCGCGGTTCACGAATACGTCGCACGAATGCGCGAATACTCGGAGTACAGCACGCTGGACTTGTGGCACGAACTCATCTCCTTCGAACGCATGATGGAGACCGCAGCGACCGACGAAGGGCGGGCGCTCATCGCGAAGACGAGCAAAAAGGCGACGACGCGAACGCACGAAAGCGTGCTCGCGAAGATGGCGACGATGAGCGACGGCCGCTGGACGATTCAGGACGCGCCTCCCGCGCTGTTTCATCCCACCGGGCCGAATTCGCTGCTTGGCAAGGACAGTAACTGGTCCAACGCCGAAGCGTGGAAAGGCAAGCTAGCCAAGGCGTTCGACGAATACCTGCAAACGCTTTCGACCGATCGGCGCATGCTGATCGGTCAATACGTGCTTCACGATATCGCGTTCAAGGTGGTGGGGGTGGGGAGTGTCGGCACGTTCTGCCTTGTCATGCTGTTCGTGGACGGCCACGGCAAGCCGCTCTTCCTGCAGGTCAAGGAGGCGCGCAGTTCGGTGATCGCCAGATACTACGAGGCGCCAGGCCTCGAGCACCAGGGCCAGCGCGTCGTGGTGGGGCAACGGCTGCTGCAGGCGGCCAGCGACTCATTCCTCGGCTGGACCTCTGGGCCGGCCGGCAGGAACTTCTATTTCCGACAACTGCGCGACATGAAGGTGTCGGTGGAAGTGGAGCGGATGAGCAGTACCTTGATGCAAGGCTACGCGCGCCTGTGCGGTTGGGCGCTCGCCCGTGCTCATGCCAAGGCGGGCGGAAAGGCCGTCGAGATCTCTGCGTATCTCGGCAATGGCGACCGTTTTGCCGAAGCGCTGACCGAGTATTCGATGGCGTACGCTGCCCAGAATGAGGCCGATTACAAAGCGTTCATGCAAGCCTGCCGCTCCGGAAAACTCGAAGCGCGCAGCGACGAGGACATGGCGGCGGATTTCCGCGTCTGAGCGTTCCCGATCGCCAGCGACGTTTGGCGGAGTTACCCGCAAACGTCGCTGCGTGTTCGATGTGCGATGCCGTCGCCGTTGGTGCCGGTCAATCGAGCACGAGCGATCCGAGAGCGAATGCTCCAAGCACAGCAACGGCAATCGCCACCCAGTACGCAAGATTCCATTGCGGCACGAGGCCCTCGCGGCGCAGCGCGTTGACGCGGCGTTTATGCTGAACCACCGCGACCAGCAGCGCGACGGTCCCGATCACGACCATGGCCGTGCCGACCATCCGCGGCGACCAGGTCGCTCCAAATCGGCCAACAATCGGCGCGCCGCGCTGGTTCTCAACGTACTCGAAGAATTTCGCCAGCGTGAAGCCGAAGCTGATCATCGACAGCGCGGTGCGTAGCCACGCCATCAGCGTGCGTTCAGCGGCAAGAAATGTGCGTTCGATTGCGAGCGAGGTGCGTGCCCGCGTCTGCAGCGTGCCCTCGTCGGGAATGGCGGGCGAGTCGGCATCCGTGGGCAAAGCCATCGGGTCGTGGCCGCGAGCGGGGGGCATGGGCACTCCTTCAGGACGTGCGCGCGTACACGGCACGCCGGCTTCGTTGCCACTTCACGTAGGGAATGGCCATTAACGTGCACACGAGCAGGTAGAGAATCAGCGTAGGCGCGAACGGCTCGCCGGGATAGTTCGCCGATGCGACGGCGAGCGCGATGGCGGGATGGCGCGAGGCCGTCGCGAGCGCCAGCACCGTGGCATGTTCCTGCTTAGGGCCGCCAAGCAAGTGACCGACGACGAATCCGGCGAGCACGAACACGAGGATGGCCACGATCGTCGACTGGCCGATTGCCGACCAGACCGCGCGCCAGCTGCCCGCCAGCAGGGCCGCGACGCCAATGACCAGCAGGGTGGTGGCCACGAGGCGCAACGGCCGGAGCAGGCGCAGGCCGACGCGCGGCATCAGTCTCGAGAAGAATATGCCCGCAGCCAGCGGCGCGAAGATCATCTTCAGGACGATGCCGATGATCGCCGTGAGCCCCACCGCGAACGGCTGGTCGAATAGCCAGTTGAACGCGGCGATCGTAAGCGGCATCGTGATGATCGAAACGAGCGCCAGCACGACGAGCAGGCCCAACCCGTAAGGCGCGATGGACCCTCCCGCTTTCCTTTCCTTTTGTGGCAGCAGGGGCGGTACCGGAGAAACGGACAGCGCCAGCAACACCACGGCGGTAGGCTGAGGCAAGTCCAGAAAGTAGACGCACGTGACCACCATGAGCGGCATGATGACCAGCATGGCGATGAGCGAGCGCAGCAACAAGGCGGGCCGTTTGACGATATAGAGCAGGTCGTCATACGTTGCCCGGAGACCGTACGTGAACACAGTCCCCGCGATTGCGATTTGTAGCGCAAGGAGAATCAGGGCTTTGGCGTTCATGACGTTTCGTGCCAGTGTCGGGCTCGGGCGATCATCGAGAGGACAACGCCCGAGCTTCGCTGCCGGAAACGTTCAGCGAAGAGCGACTATCGATGCCCGCCGCCGGCGGCGTCCGTCATCTTCTCGATCACCTGGTCCACGCCGAAGCTGGCCGCTTTCTGGCGTGGCGGGAATTCCTTGAATGTCTGCAGGAATTCGGCCACGCCGCCCTGCGCGGGCACGAGGATGAAGGCGTGATCGAGCAGCCAGTCGTAATAGGTGTTGGAAGTGATGTCAGCTCGCTCGTAGGGGTCCGTGCGTAGATTGAATATCTTCGGCACCCGCAAGGTGACGAGCGGCTCGGCCCATACTCTCAACGTGCCGGGCGTGCGCTGCTCCATGAAGACGACCTTCCAGTTGTCGAAGCGCAGGCACGCGAGGTCGCCGTCGTCGGTGAAATAGAAGAAGCCCTTGCGCTCCGGTTTCTTCGCCTTGCCTGTGAAGTACGGCAGCAGGCTGAAACCGTCGAGATGCACCTTGAAGTCCTTGCCGTTGGCCTTGAGGCCCTTCTTCAGTTCCTCCTTGACGTCAGGGTTGCCCGCTGCGTCGACGATGGTGGGCAGCCAGTCGAGATGACTCACGATCTCGTTGCACACCGTGCCCGGCTCGATCACGCCAGGCCAGCGCACGAGGCAGGGCACGCGGAAAGCGCCTTCCCAGTTCGAGTTCTTCTCGTTGCGAAACGGCGTCATGCCGGCGTCGGGCCAGGAGTTCATGTGCGGACCGTTGTCGGTGCTGTACATGACCATCGTGTTGTCCGTGATGCCCAGTTCGTCTAGCAGCGCGAGCATCTCGCCGATATGCTTGTCATGCTCGATCATGCAGTCGTGATATTCGGACTGCCAACGACCTGCCTGACCGCGGATCCGGTCTTCGATATGCGTGCGAAAGTGCATATGCGTGGTGTTGAACCAGAGGAAGAATGGCTTGCCTTCCTTGTGCGCTTTCTGAATGAACTCTTTTGCGGCCGCGAGGAATTCGGTATCGACCGTCTTCATCCGTTCTTTGGTAAGCGGGCCGGTGTTGTCGATCTTCTGGCCGCCCTTGCCGTCGGACCAGGAGTGCAGCACGCCGCGCGGGCCGTACTTTTTGTGGAAGTCAGGAAACTCCTTGGGATCAGGATAATCGGGGTGTTCTGGTTCTTCCTCGGCGTTGAGGTGATAGAGATTGCCGAAGAATTCGTCGAAGCCATGCATCGTCGGAAGATGCTCGTCGCGGTCGCCGAAATGGTTCTTGCCGAATTGTCCAGTGCTGTAGCCGAGGTCCTTGAGCAGCTCGGGAATATTCGGGTCCTCGGCGCGCATGCCAAGCGCGGCGCCGGGCATGCCGACTTTGGTCATGCCCGTGCGCAAGCCGCACTGTCCCGTGATGAACGACGCGCGGCCCGCCGTGCAGCTTTGTTCGCCGTAGTAGTCGGTGAACACCACGCCGTCTTCGCCGATGCTGTCGATGTTGGGTGTGCGGTAGCCCATCATCCCCTTCGAGAAGATGCTGAGATTGGACTGACCGATGTCGTCGCCCCAGAGGATCAGGAAGTTGGGTTTCTTCTTGCCCGCCATGGAACACTCCTTTGCGTAGCGCTACCGTAGACGGTAGCGGATCTCCTCCGGACCCCGTCGACGACGGGTTTGCGAGAGGTCAGTTGTCCTGTCTGATTCAACCGGCAGCGTTATCGCGGACCACGCAACGAAAGCCCACGTGGCACGTGGACGTATCGACGGGCTGCGCCATTCTGGCGGCAGGCCGATAACGCCTGCAGTAGTTCGGTGCGCACAGGTACGAGCCACCCTTCATCACCTTGCGCGGAATCTTGACCTGCGCCGCGCGCGGATCGACGCTTGCCTCGACGGTTCCACCACGCGGATTGTCGAGCGTGCAGCACGCCTTCACGATCTTGCCGTGGTCTTGATACCAGTCGCTGGTCCATTCCCACACGTTGCCGGCCATGTCGTAAAGCCCGTATCCGTTGGGCGGGAACGAACCGACCGGCGCGGTCCACTCATACCCGTCTTCCAGCAGGTTCTGCCACGGAAACTCGCCTTGCCAGGTGTTTGCCATCTGTTTGCGCGCAGGCGTGAACTCGTCGCCCCAGACGAACTCCGCGCCGTCGAGGCCGCCACGCGCGGCGAATTCCCATTCCGCTTCGGCTGGCAACTCCTTGCCCGCCCACTGCGCATACGCTGCCGCGTCTGCGTAGGAGACGTGCACCACTGGATGATCCCAAAGCCCTTCGAGCGAACTGGCCGGGCCGCGCGGATGCCGCCAGTCAGCTCCTTTTGTGTAGACCCACCAGTTGTAGTGATTGCGCAAGTCGACGCGATGCCGCGGTTTGGCGAACGTCACCGAGGACGGCTCCAGCAACTCGGGCAGCGCGCCCGGATAGTCGTCGGGATTGGCCGGCCGCTCGGCGGAGGTGAGGTAGCCGGTTGCGTCGGCGAATCGCTTGAACTCGGCGTTCGTCACCGTGTGCGGATCTATCCAGAAGCCGCGCACGCGCACCTTGTGCGCAGGGGCTTCCTCCGGGTAGTGATGATCCGAGCCCATGACGAAGATGCCGCCCGGGATATGGACCATGCCCGGTGGGCGAGACGGCGGGGCCGGGGCGCGCGTGTCGTTGACCGTTTCTGTGGAGGGATGGACCATGTCAGTCGAGGCGTTGCGCTGGGTCGGCGGAATCGGCGTGATCGGGCGGTTCGCACGCCTTGCGTGCCCGCGTGATCGCCGCGCGCTCCGCAAGGCACGTACCGGCATTCAGTATCGAAGCGGCAACCCGGTTACGCTATCGGTAGAAGGGGCAACGGGATTGCCCTCAAGGGCAAACCAGGGACTGTTCACGGTGATCGTGTCGTTCGGAGCAGGACCGTCTGCGCATCTATGTTTTTACATAAGAATGAATGTTGTCGATTTGGTCATTCTGGACGGCAGTTGAGGTTTCCAGACTTCGGCCACGAGGGCGTCGCAGGCGATGCATCGCGCGTATCTTCTCGTTGAACTGCAGTTGTCACGAGGGCAATAACCGCAATGAATTCGAGCAACGAATTTTGCTATTTCGCTTACGGTTCCAACATGTCAGTACGACGCCTCGCCGCGAGGCTGCCGTCGGCGAGGGTGGTGACCACGGGGTTCGTGACTGGCTACAGACTCGCGTTCGACAAATTGAGCAAAAAGGACGGCTCGGGTAAATGCGATTGTGAGCACACAGGAAACGTGGGTGACAGAGTCTATGGCGTTATTTTCTCAGTGGTGCATGGCGAACGGAAGATGCTCGACACATTCGAGGGAGCGGGTAAAGGCTACGAGCCTTTAAGTGTCCGGGTCGATACCCCGATTGGCGGAGTGTATGCACTGACCTACGTTGCCACGAAAAAGCAACCGGGTCTTCTGCCATACCACTGGTACAAGCAGCATGTATTGGTGGGCGCAAGGGAAGCGAACTTGCCCGAAGACTATGTGCGAGCGATCGAAGCGATTGTCTCGCTCGACGACCCTGACCTGGCTCGAACTGAGACGGAGCTTCGGGCTTACTCGGCTACTTGATTGAACTGCGGCCGACTCGGCAAAGGTCCTTAGCCAACTAACGAATCTGTCCCGACTTGCAACATCCGGCAACACGAGTGGTAACATTTGTTGTCACCCACTGCCCGAGCGACGCATGCCAGACAGTTTCGACCAGCTCGCCGCGCTGATCCGCGCGCGTTTCTCCGACTTGAGCCCGCAGTTCCAGACCGGCGCTGCTTTTCTGCTCGACCATCCCGACGAAGTGGCCGTCTCGTCCATGCGCAAGGTGGCCGAGCGCGCCAACGTGCAGCCCGCTTCGCTTGTGCGGCTTTCCCAGCAACTGGGCTTTCCGGGCTGGAACGAACTGCGGGACCTGTTCGTCGCGCGGGTGCGCACTCGGCCGGAGCCGCTTTCTTCGCGGGCGCGCTCGCTCGTCGCGGGAAGCACGAAGGATGGCCTTGCGCGCGACTTGCTCGTGGCGCAACAGCACAATCTGGAGGCGAGCGCCGCGCACAACACACGCTCGATGGTCGAGGCGGCGCGTGTATTGCGCCGCGCGAAACATGTGCACGTGGCGGGCTTTCGCTCGTGCTATGCAGTGGCGTTCGGGCTCGTCTACGGGTACCGCCTGTTCCGCCCTTCCGTTTCCTTGCTGGGCGGCGAGGCGGGCACGCTGGAGATGCAGTTGCTCGGCATCGAGCGCGACAGCGCAACGATTGTTGTCAGCTTCGCGCCGTACTCGGTGGAGGCGGTGCGCGTGGCCGAGGCCGCGCTTGCCAGGGGCAGCCGCCTGATCGCGATTACCGACAGCGCCGTCTCGCCCATCGCGCTGAACGCCGACAAGGCGCTGATCTTCACGCACGAAAGCCCGTCGTTTTTCCCATCGCTCGTGGCGGCGACAGCGCTGGCCGAGTCGCTCGTCGCCCATCTGCTGGCGCTCGAAGGCTCGGGCGCGATCGCGCAACTCGAACAGGCCGAGCGTTCGCTGAACGCACGCGGCGCTTACGTGCCCTGAGCGCGCCGCTCCGGATTTTCACGCCATTTCACGCTTGTTTTCCTGCTGGAAGATGCCGTTGCAAGACGGCATCTGGCCTGGTTTTATCCGTCCGCATCTCATCTGTTGTGATCTGTATTTAACTTGACAACATATGTTGTTGAGGCGTATAAAACGCACTCTACGAAGACCCATTGCGGTAGCGAAGTGAGAAAACCGATGCAGGAACTGAATACCTTCCAAGGGTCGGCCTTCCGGGTGGCGGGCTCGCCCGAGGCGATCGGGCGGCAGCTCGGCGCACACGTGAAGCCGGTCTTTGCCGACTACATGGCGCAAAGCAACGCCTGGCAGGCGGTGAGCCGCTGGCGCGGCAGTGCGTTCGCGCAGCAGTTGCGCGCCGCAGCCGTACAGCATTTTCCGGCCTATGTCGCCGAAATCGACGCAATGGCGCAGGCGCTGGACTGGTCCGCAGACGACCTGTTCCTCTGGAATTGCCGCGGCGAGTTGATCCACAACGCGCCGGACGGCTGCACGACGCTTGCGGCGCGCACGCCTCGCGCGGGCCTCATTGCGCACAACGAAGACGGCGACCCCTGGCTGCATGGCCGCTGCAGTGTGGTCGAGCTCGAACCCGAAGGAAAGCCCGGTTTCGTCAGCTTTTACTACCCGGGCTCGCTGCCGGGGCACACCTTCGCGGCCACGCGCGCGGGACTGGCGCAAGCGATCAACAACGTGCGCATCCGCGAGCCGCGCGCGGGCGTACCGCGCATGATTCTCGCGCGCGCCGTGCTCGATTGCGTGACGCTGGGAGACGCCCTCGCGCTGCTGCGCGACACGCCGCGGGCGAGCGGCTTCCACCACACGATCGGCGGAACCGACGATGCGGGCGAGGTGCGTGTGTATAGCGTCGAAGCGACCGCGCAGCGCACTTCGACGCGCGAAGTGAGCACGCCCTCGGGCCACGCGAATCACCTCATCCACACGGGCTGCGAGCCTGAGTCGCAGATCGTCACCGAATCGTCGCGCGATCGCCAGGTCCGCCTCGCCGAACTGTTGCCCGCGCTTGGCGCCCAGCCCGACAGCGCGGCCTTCGTGCAGGTACTGCAGGATCGCGCGGGCGCTGGACTGCCGATTTTCCGCGACGACCCGCACGACCCGGACGACGAAAACACGCTCGCCACGGCTTGCATGCGCGTCGAACCGCGCGGCGTGGCGCTCGACGTCTGGCAGGGCGGCGAGCGCGTGCTCGACCTCTTTATCGATTCGAACGCGCGCCCGGCAGACGGCGCGACCCGTTAATCATTCACGGATTTCATCGAGGACACATATGACCAAGGTGTTTCATCGGATGCCGAAGCAAACCTTACCCGTCGCGGTGGCGGGCGAAGGTATCGAAATCATCGATTCCACTGGCAAGCGCTATATCGACGCAAGCGGCGGCGCCGCCGTCTCGTGCCTCGGCCATAGCAACCCGCGCGTGATCGAGGCGATCAAGCGCCAGGCGCAACAACTGCCGTACGCGCACACCTCGTTCTTCACGACCGAGGCCTCGGAGCAGCTGGCCGATCACCTCATCGCCGGCGCGCCCAAGGGGCTCGACCATGTGTACTTCGTGTCGGGCGGTTCGGAGGCGATCGAGGCCGCGCTCAAGCTCGCGCGCCAGTACTTCGTGGAGAAGGGGGAGCTAGCGCGCCGCCACTTCATCGCCCGCCGCCAGAGCTACCACGGCAACACTCTCGGCGCGCTCGCGATAGGCGGCAATGCGTGGCGCCGTGAGCCGTTCCTGCCGATCCTGATCGAATCGCATCACGTGAGCCCGTGCTACGCGTACCGCGAACGCCACGAGGGCGAAACCGACGAGGCCTACGCCCAGCGCCTCGCCGACGAACTAGAACAGAAGATTCTCGAACTCGGCCCGGACACGGTCGCGGCCTTCGTCGCGGAGACCGTAGTGGGCGCAACGGCCGGCGCAGTGCCGCCCGTGCGCGAGTACTTCCGCAAGATCCGCGCGGTGTGCGACCGCTACGGCGTGCTGCTGATCCTCGACGAGATCATGTCGGGCATGGGTCGCACCGGATATCTGTTCGCCTGCGAAGAAGACGGCGTTGCGCCGGACCTGCTGACGATCGCGAAGGGCCTGGGCGCGGGCTACCAGCCGATCGGCGCGACGCTCGTGAGCCAGCGGATCTACGAGACGATCGTGGGCGGCAGCGGCTACTTCCAGCACGGCCACACCTATCTCGGCCACGCCACGGCATGCGCGGCGGCGCTCGAAGTGCAGCGCGTGATCGCCGAGGAAAAGCTGCTCGACAACGTGCTCGCCCGCGGCGAGCAACTGCGCGCGCGTCTGCGCGAGCGCTATGCGGACCATCCGTATGTGGGCGACGTGCGCGGCCGCGGCCTGTTCGTGGGCGTCGAACTGGTGAAGGACCGCGCCACGAAAGCAAGCTTCGACCCGGCGCTCAAGCTGCACGCGGCGATCAAGCGCGAAGCGTTCGCGCGCGGCCTGATGGTCTACCCGATGGGTGGCACCGTCGACGGCCGCAACGGCGATCATGTGCTGCTCGCGCCGCCGTTCATCTGCACCGAGCAGAACATCGACACCATCGTCGAGCGGCTTGCCGCGGCGCTCGACGGCGCCCTCAACACGGCGGGCGTGGCGCGCGCGGCGTAAGCTTCGCCGTCAGTGATTGATGTGCAACTAACTGTCGGCCGCGTTCACCCACCGCAAACGCGGCGACCGCAGCCGCGGCGGCCGCAAACGGTCGCGCGCGGCCAGCCATGACCTCCAACGGAGTCCATCGATGACGCAAAACCCGATTTCGCGGCTTCCCGCATTCGATGCTGCACAGGCGTCGCCAGAGCAGAAGGCCGTGCTGGACGAGATCCTTTCCGGTCCGCGCGGCAACCTCAACGGGCCGTTCCTCGGCTGGATCCACAGCCCGGAACTGGCGCAGCATGCGCAGCGCCTGGGTGCGTTCTGCCGCTACCAGACTGGCCTGTCGCTACGCCTCTCGGAACTGGCGATTCTCGTCACGGCCGCGCGCTGGCAGGCGCAGGCCGAGTGGTACATCCACTATCCAATCGCGCTGAAGGCGGGCGTGCCCGAGACGCTGGCCGAGCAAATCCGCACGGGCGCCACGCCGCAGTTCGACGAGCCCGATGACGCACTGATCTACGCGTTCACGACCGAGTTGTACGACGCGAAGCGCGTTTCCGACGCGACTTACGCGCGTGCCGTCGAGCGCTTTGGCCACGAAACTACGATCAACCTCGTCGGGCTGCTTGGCTACTACGCGCTCGTCGCGATGACGCTTAACGTCTTCGGCATGCGCGCCGAGGGCCAGACGACGCTGCCGTTCGCGGAATAAGCGCAGCCTGACTGCGCCCTCAACAAGCGCCGCCCCATCCGGTTTTGCCGGATGGGGCTTTTTTTTTGCAGTGCACTGCAATTCCATTTAAGTGACAGCCGTATTTCAATCGCATGATTCCTGAAATCCATCGGCCAAAATATGAGGATTCGCGCGCGAGTGCGAAGTTCTCGTGTGGCGTAGAGGAGTTAATCGAACGGACGGTTTATTGATACAGAAAACGTTTCCACTCGCGCCACCCGGGCTTCCGTTTTTTGGACGTAGTCGTTAATGCGGTTGCTGGCTAGCCATATTTATTGCAGCTGCAGCGCGTCATTTTCCAGCGGCGAGTGCGAAATAATATGACTGTTTGATGGAAAAGTCTTGCGCGGTAGCTTTTGCCAGGCATGCGCGGCTTTCCGCGTAAATTGTGCAGGGCGGGATTAAGCGGCGGTTTCGCCATGCGTCGAATAACAGGGTTTTCAGCAGGTGTTATGAAAATCGCTTGCGCGCGTTAATTCGAGTTGTTAATCTTGCCAAACTTATTAATGACCGCCCCATTCTCATTATCGAAAGGGCGGTAGGGAGCCGGGGGGCGCTAGTCCACCGGTTTTTTTCTCTGTGCGACTTTTTAAACGGGGAACATCATGCTTGATACGACCATCGACGTAGCCGAAAAGCCGCTCGCTGTCATGGCCGGAATTGGCGACGTTGTCACCCTGAAATCGGGCGGTCCGCGCATGACCGTCATGTATGCCGGCCCGGTTGGCTTTGCCAGCGGCCACTGGCTGATCTGCCAGTGGTTCGACGAGCACGGCGAGCTGCGTCAGGACATGTTCGCCCAGGACATGGTGCAGATCGAACCGCGCTCGATTCCCGCGGCGTTCGTCAAAATGCGCAGTCCGGCTGGCGGAAGGGCTATCGGCGGGATCTGAATCGCAGACCCAGACAGGCCTGCGGGCGCGTAGACGCGCCGCAGACGTGACATATACGCGCGAAATTGCGGCCGGGCCAAATGTGCCCGGCCGTTTGCTTTATCGCTGGCCTTCGGCGGCGATACGCACGGCGAGCCCGGCCAGCACCGTGCCCATGAGCCAGCGCTGAAGCTTGAGCCAGCCCGGCCGGTCGCCGAGAAACGTTGCAATCGTGCCCGCCGTCATCGCAACGGCAGCGTTCACGGTGATCGAAAGCACGATCTGCACGCTGCCGAGCACGATGGACTGCGTGAGCACGCTGCCGTGATGCGGGTCGATGAACTGCGGCAGCAGCGACAAATACAGAATGGCGATTTTCGGGTTCAGCAGATTCGTGACGAAGCCCATCAGAAAGAGCTTGCGTGGGCGATCGGCGGGCAGTTCGCGCACCTGGAACGGCGAGCGGCCGCCCGGTTTGAGCGCCTGCCATGCGAGCCAGAACAGATAGAGCGCACCGCCCAGACGCAGCGCGTCATAGGCGAATGGCACGGCCATCAGTAACGCGGTAATGCCGAATGCGGCGCACAGCATGTAGAACACGAAACCGAGCGCGACCCCACCCAGCGAGATCAGGCCTGCCTTGCGGCCCTGGCAGATCGAGCGCGAGATCAGATAGATCATGTTGGGTCCGGGCGTGAGCGCCATGCCGAGCGCGACGGCGGCAAAGGCGAGCAGCGGGGCGGCGTGTGGCATGACGGGGCTCCGTGTTGGATGTGGCTGATGGGTGTCAGGGTGCGTCGAGCGGCGGGGACTGGCCTGTGCGTTTCAGCCCGTATTGCGCGCTCAAAAATTACGCGCTCAAAACGGCGCGGCCAAAGCAGCTTGATTCCCGGGTGATTATTCCATGTGAGGGCGGCGTGTGCTCGCCATGGCCTGCAACGTTGGCCAGACGGATAACCCTCAATGCGGGGAGCGCTTTTGCTCGGCGGTGCGCGTTTCGCGTGCCTGGACTCGATCATCGAGCCGGCGCGAGAAGAGAAGCATGCCCAGCCGGCGGCTGCGGACCTTGGTTTGCCCGCCGAGATCCTTTGGTGGATTCGGTTGAAGCGCCCAGAAGAGCGCCAGCAGCCAGCCGAGCAGCGTCCAGCCGAGCACGGCGTTGAAGACCGCAATGACCAGCAGGTCGTGACGCCGACGCTTGTCGGCGATCAGCGCGGGGAGAAAGTAGAGCGCGACCACCGCTGCGAGAACGACGATCTCGAAGACGGAACGGCTCACCATATTTCATTCTCCAGAAAAAAGGGCGGAATATGCCTGATCCGTCATTGTCGCGCGGATTGGGCCTGAGCGCACGCCATGCCTCGACCGAATGGCCAACGCTGAGTGCGAGGGGTGTCGGCGGGCGGGGGTTCGGGTCTATCATCGGGTTTTTCATCGCAGGGAACCGACACCATGATCTCCGACCCGTCCGCGGCTACCCGCCAACTCGACCACGACGAATTGCGTGCCTTCGTAGAACGTAAATGGCATGACGAGATCGTGCCCGCGTTGACCGACTACATCGCGGTGCCTGCCAAGAGTCCGGCGTTCGACCCGCAGTGGGCGCAGCACGGCTATCTCGAGCGCGTCGTGCAAGAGGCCGCGAAATGGGCGGAGCAGCAGCCGGTGCGTGGCTTGAAGCTTGAGATCGTGCGCTTGCCCAATCGCACGCCGGTGATTTTCTTCGAGGCGCCCGCCACGCGCTCGGGAAGCAGCGAGACGGTCGTGCTCTACGGCCACCTCGACAAACAGCCGGAATTCGCGGGCTGGCGCAACGACCTCGGCCCCTGGACGCCGAAGCTCGAAGACGGCCGCCTTTATGGCCGCGGCGGTGCCGACGACGGCTATGCGATCTACGCGAGCGTCACGGCGCTCGCCGCGCTCGACGCGCAAGGCATCGAGCGGCCGCGCTGCGTGGGTCTCATCGAAACCTGCGAGGAGTCCGGCAGCTACGACCTGCTGCCTTATGTCGATGCGCTGCGTGAGCGGCTCGGCAACGTCGGTCTTGTCGTTTGTCTCGATTCGGGCGCGGGCAACTACGATCAGCTGTGGCTCACCACGTCGCTGCGCGGGCTCGTGGCGGGCGACCTCGAAGTCGAAGTGCTCGAGGAGGGCATTCACTCGGGCTCTTATGGCGGTATTGCGCCTTCCAGTTTCCGCGTGATGCGGCAGCTCTTCGAGCGTCTCGAAGATGCCGCGAGCGGCACGTTGCTGCCCAAGGGTTTCCATTGCGCGATCCCCTCGCAGCGCTTGAGCGAGGCCGAAGCCACGGCGAAGATCCTTGGCGAAAGCGTCTGGAAGAGCATGCCTTGGGCCTGCGGCCAGGACGGCCGGCGTGTGCTGCCAACCACCACGGACCCGCAGCAGGCGTTGCTCGATTCCACGTGGCGGCCCTCGCTTTCGGTCACGGGCGCGGCAGGCCTGCCCGCGCTCGCCGACGCCGGCAACGTGCTGCGGCCGCGCACGGCATTCAAGCTCTCGCTGCGTTTGCCTCCGCTAGTCGAGGCTTCGAAGGCCGTGGCCGAACTGAAGGCGTTGCTCGAGCTCGATCCGCCGTATAACGCGAAGGTCACCTTCAAGCCCGACGCGGGCGCGGCCAATGGCTGGAGCGCGCCGGAACTCGCGCCGTGGCTCACCCAAGCGCTCAACGCGGCTTCGCGCACCCATTTCGGCGCGGACTGCGCGTATCTTGGCCAGGGCGGCACGATTCCGCTCATGAACGTGCTGCAGGCAGGCTTTCCCAAGTCGCAGTTCATGGTGTGCGGCGTACTCGGCCCGAAGTCCAATGCGCACGGGCCGAACGAGTTCCTGCATGTGCCCTATGCGAAGAAACTCACGGCCACCGTGGCCGAAGTGATCGCCGCGGCACCTTGAGTCTTTAGTGGCGGTGAAGGGTGTGCGCACCGTCGGCAGGCGGTGCGCCTTCCGTCACGTGCCCGTCGCCATGGCATGAGCAGCTCTCGTCGTCCATGGGCTGTTCGAGACTCTTCATGATTCCGCACTCGGCGCTGCTGCTCTGGTGGGCATGGCAGCTCTCGCGCAGCGTGCGCAATTGCTGCTCGAGTACGCGCATCGATTCGATCTGCTGATGAATGCGCTCGATCTGGCTGTCGATCAACTCGTTGACTTCGTCGCAGGGCTGGCTCGGGTCGGCCTGGAAGCGGCGCAGCATCCGGATGTCCGCCAGGCCGATGCCCAGTGACCGGCAATGGCGGATGAAATTGAGTTGCGCGGCGTGCACGGCCGTGTAGCTGCGGTATCCGTTGGTTTCACGCGCGGGCTCGTCCAGCAGGCCCTCGCGCTCGTAGAAGCGCACTGTTTCGACATCGCAGTGCGCGAAGCGCGCCAGTTCACCGATTCGCATGGTCGCGGCTCTCCCAAATGACTTGACCCTGTAGTGGCTACAGGCTGTTCAATGATTGTGTCACTTTTGGGAGAAACCGGCTATGAACTGGAGCTACTTGTCGCGGCTCGGCATTGCGCAGCGACTGCGCGCGCGTGATGAGGAACGGGCTGTGTCCGGCGCTCACGGATCTGGCGGCGCGGCTGGCGGGTGCGGCGGCCACGAGCATAAGCACGACCACGACCACGACCACGGTCACGAGCATGAACACGACCACAGCCAGGCGCATCACCACGACCACGGCCAGTCCTGCGATCGCGCGCACGCCGCCGAGTCCCAATCCGGCGCCGGGCCAAAAGGTCACACGCACGGCCACGCCTGCTGTCATGACGGCGCGCCGCCGCAAAGCCCGCGCAGCACAGCCCCGGCGCCCGAAGGCACGCGCCGCGCGCGCTGGCGCATCGAAAACATGGATTGCCCGACCGAGGAGCGCCTGATCCGCAACCGGCTCGAGCCCATGCAGGGCGTCGTGCGCCTCGACTTCGACCTGCTCGCGCGCGAGCTGACCGTGCATCATCAACTCGACGATACGCAGCCTGTCGTCGCCGCGTTGCGCTCGCTCGACATGGCGCCGCGCGAACTCGGCGATGGCGCTTCCGAGCAAGCCGCCCCGCCTGCGTCTGTCGGCCTTGCGCTGCGCCAGAAGCTGCTGCTGGCGGTGAGCGGCGTGGCAGCCGCAGGCGCTGAGGTGCTCGCCTGGAGCACCGGCAGGGAAACCAGCCTGCTCGTACTCACGTGCGCGGTCATCTCCATCCTGTGCGCGGGTTTGCCCACGCTGCGCAAGGGCTGGATCGCGCTGCGCAATTTCACGATCAACATCAACTTCCTGATGTCACTCGCGTTGATCGGCGCCGTTGCGATCGGCAAGTGGCCCGAAGCGGCGATGGTGGTCTTCCTGTTCGCCCTCGCGGAGGAAATCGAGGCGCTTTCGCTCGAACGCGCCCGTCAGGCCATCCGCGCGCTGACCGCCCTGGCGCCCGAAACTGCCGAGGTCTGGCAAGCCGGCGATGGCGCACCCGGGCAAGGCGAATGGCGCGAGTACGCGGTGGGCGAAGTGGCTGTCGGCAGCCGCATTCGCGTGCGGACCGGCCAGCGCGTGCCGCTCGACGCCCGTGTGATCGCCGGCCGCGCCGCGCTCGATCAGGCGCCGATCACCGGCGAGAGCCTGCCGGTCGACAAGGAGACCGGCGCGGCGCTCTACGCGGGCAGCATCGTCGTCGATGGCGTGGTCGAGGCGATCGCCACCGCGGCTGCGCAGGACAGCACGCTCGCGCGCATCGCCGCGGCGGTGCAGGAGGCGCAGGCGCAACGCGCGCCCACGCAACGCTTCGTCGACCAGTTCGCGCGCTACTACACGCCCGCCGTGGTCGTGCTCGCCGTGGTCATCGCGCTTGCCGGGCCGCTCGTGTTCGGCGGCGCGTGGAGCGCGTGGCTCTATAAGGCGCTCGTGCTGCTCGTGATTGCCTGCCCGTGTGCGCTCGTCGTCTCGACGCCGGTGACGGTCGTGAGCGGCCTCGCCGCCGCCGCGCGCCACGGCATGCTCGTGAAGGGCGGCGTGTGGCTCGAACGCGGCCGGCTGCTCAAGGCCGTCGCGCTCGACAAGACCGGGACCCTCACGCTCGGCGAGCCTGTCCTGACCGATGCGCTCGCGGCGCCGGTTCGGGCGCAGGTCACCGCAGAGGCGTCCGGCGAAGATCGGCTTTCTGCCGAAGAAGCGCTGCGCGTCGCCGCGAGCCTGGACGATGCGAGCACGCACCCCGTAGCGCGTGCGGTGGTCGAAGGCTGGCGGGCGCGTCAACCGGATGCGCGCCTGCTCGCGGTCGATCAGTTCGCGGTGCTAAACGGTCGCGGCGTGCAAGGCCACATTGACGGCACGCTGTGGAGTCTCGGCAATCACCGTCTGGTGGAGGAGCTTGGTGTGTGCTCGCCCGAACTCGAAGCGCAACTGGCGACGCTGGAGCAGGCGGGCAAGACGGCGATCGTGCTGTGCACGCCGCAGGCGGCGGTCGCCGTGTTCGCCGTGGCCGACGCTCTGCGTGCGGAAAGCGCCCCGGCCGTGCAGGCCTTGCGCGCGCTCGGCGTGACGCCTGTCATGCTGACCGGCGACAACGCGTCGACTGCGCGCGCGATTGCCGATCAACTCGGCATTGACGACGCGCGCGGCAATCTGCTGCCGCAGGACAAGCAGGACGCGATCGCCGCGCTCTCGCAGCAGTACGGCATGGCGGCGATGGTCGGCGACGGCGTGAACGACGCGCCCGCGCTCGCGCGCGCCGACATCGGCTTCGCGATGGGCGCGGCTGGCACCGCGACTGCGCTGGAAACCGCCGACGTCGCGATCATGGACGACGATCCGCGCAAGATCGCGGCGTTCATTGGCCTTTCGCGCAAGACCGCGGCCGTGCTCATGCAGAACATCACGCTCGCGCTCGGCATCAAGGCTGTGTTTCTCGTGCTCGCGATGGCCGGCGAGGCCACGCTCTGGATGGCCGTGTTCGCCGACGTGGGCGCGAGCCTGCTCGTCGTCGCCAACGGCTTGCGCGTGCGCCGGCATTTCGACGCCACGCGCAACGTGACGAAGCCTTCCGCATTGGCGGGGCAACGCAACTAACAGCCAAGCCCGCCCGCGCTGACCAGGCGCGCCTCACCAAGGCTTGGCGAGGCGCGCGCGGAGTTCGGCGCGCGCGCGCTCGTCAAACTCGCCGAGAAAGCCAAAGCGGCCAGCAATCAGGGTCGCGACCGCCACGCCGTCGCGGAACACGATGCGGTTGCCGGCAAGCGCCGGCACCTTCTCGCCGGGCAGCAGCGTGCCGAGGAGATTGAGCGGATCGGCGGCGCTCACGCAGACGAGCGTGCCGCCTTCTCCCGGTGTCGATCCGCGCCGCCGCACGTCGCGCAGCAGCGCCACGGCTTCTGGCAACGCGAACTGTTCACCCGAAATCCCCGTGACGAAGCGGCCGCCGCGCAGCTCGCCGCGCGCCTCCATGCGGTGCAACACGCGCAGCAGGTCGCGCCAGGGCGGCAGCCACGCCGCCTCGCGCCCAAGCAGGTGCCAACTGACCACGCCGTAACGGCGCAGCAGCACATTGGCGACGTGTTCCAGCAGTTGCGGGTCGGCAGGTGGGCGGCGCGACGTGCTGGTGCTCGTTTGCCTTGCGTGCGTAAGCGCCTGCGCTCGCGTCCCTGCCACAACACGCGCATCCAACGCAGTCGACGCCATCGTGGCGAGCGCCTGCGCATCGTCCGTATCCATCTGGGGATCAGTCCGCGCGTTGGCTGTATCGGCTGCATTGGCCAACTGAACGCGCCGCAGCGTCGCCCAACGCCCCGCGTCGGCCATGCCGTCCGCGAGCGGCCCGAAGCCGCGCGGCCGGCGTCTGCCGTGGTGCGCGCTGCGCTGCGCCGCCGGTTTCACGAGCGCACGCAGTCCCGCGAAGCTGTCGGCGTTCACGAGGCCAGCCGCCACCAGTTCGCCAAGCGCATTTTCGAGCTCGACGCCGAGCAGATGCGCGTCGGCGGCCAGTTCGTCGAAGAACATCGCGCCGTGCCGCAGCAGTGCCTCGTACACACGCTGCGCGCGAGCCGACAGCCCCGCAGTGTCGGGCGTTTCGACGAGCGCCATCCAGCGCGTGAGTTCGCGGCGCGCGAGCAGCACGACCGGCGTGCTGCGCACGGTCGATGCCGACGCCGCGCGCGCGGGCAGTCTTGCCCAGGCGAGGCGCCCCGAGCGGCACAGCTCGTCGAGCAGCATCGGCGTGTAATCGTCGATGCGCGCCGGCAGGATTTCGTCTTCCCACGCGAGCGCCGAGGCTTCCCAGCCTTCGAGCTGGTCGAGCACGGCGGCCAGCGCGTCGCGGCCCGAGCCGCGCGTGCCTGGCGCCACGCGTTGCCATTCGAAGAGGAAGCGCATGAAGTCGTGACGCTCGACCGGCTCGATCTCGCGCCGGAGCTTGCGCACCGTGTAGCGGTGGATGCGCGCGAGCAGATGACGCTCGCACCATTCCTCGTGTCCGCCGTTCATCGCTTGCTGCGTGAAGCGTCCGCGCATCACGGTGCCTTCGGCTTCGAGGCGCGTGAGCGCGAGCGCCGCCACGCTCGCCTCCAGCGCGAGCGGCCGCGCGACCTGCGCGACCGTGAGCGGCCCGAAGCCCGACAGGCGCGCGCGCACGATCTCGACGAGCGCGGCGTCCTCGGTCCACGCATCCGCGTATTCAGGCGGCGGCGTGAGCTGCGGTTCGCACTGTGCCTGTGGGTAAATGGCCTGCACGCACGCGAGCCGCTCGATGCCCACCCACAGCGCGTCGTGTTCCGCGACCGGCAGCCGCGTGGCGCGGCCCGCTGCCGCCAGATCGGCGAGCCATGCGAGCCACGGCGGCTCCCGCTGCGCTTCGCTTTCTGCCAGCACGCCGAGGCTCGTGAGCGCGTCGTGCATTTCGTCGGCGTCGCGCACTTGCGGCCACGCTTCTTCGCGCACGCTCGCAATGGCTTCGGGGTCCAGCGCGCCAAGATCGTCGGTGGATTCGGGGTCGCTCCAGCGGCGCGACAGCACCGCCTGCGTCCGGCGTTCCTCGATCGGGGCGTCGTCGAGGAACGCATAGGGGCGCGCGGTGAGGATCTCGGCCGCGAGCGGCGAGGGCGCCGGCAACTCGCGCACCACGAGCTTCACGTCGCTCGCCTCGATGCGGCGCAGGAGGGCGATCCATGCTTCGGTATCCATCGCATCGTGCAGGCAGTCGTCGAGCGTCTGGTCGACTAACGGATGGCGCGGCACTTCGCGCTCGCCCGCGATGTTCTCGACGCACGCCACCTGGTCGGGGAACACAGCTGCGAGCAGGTCTTCGCTGCGCATGCGCTGGATCTGCGGCGGCGTCTTGCGTCCGCTGGTCTGGCGCGGCAGCGCGAGCGACGTCGTCGCGTTCCAGCGCCAGCGCACGCCGAAGAGAGGCGCGTCGAGCAGCGCCTGCACGAGCAGATGCTCCGCGGAATTCGAATGCAGATAGCGCCACACCTCGTCCAGGGCAAAGCTGTGCGCGCCCGTGAGCGAAAGGATGATGGCGTCTTCGGTCGCGGCGGCCTGCAGTTCGAAGTTGAACTGGCGGCAAAAGCGCTTGCGCAGCGCGAGGCCCCAGGCGCGATTGAGGCGGCTGCCGAACGGCGTGTGGATCACGAGCTGGGTGCCGCCCGCCTCGTCGAAAAAGCGCTCCATGACGAGCGTGTCCTGCGTCGGAAGTACCGTGAGCGCCGCCCGGGCGCGCGCGAGATATTCGACGATCTGGCGCGCCGCGGCATCATCGATTTTGAGCGAAGCGGCGAGCGCAGCCGTGGCGCGATCGACTACGGCGGGCGCCGCGGCATCGTCGGCCGCATTCGCGCCGGCGTTTGCACTTGCATCGACCAGCGCCGCTTCCACCTGCTTGCGCAGCCGCGAAATCGCGAACGAAAGCTCGTCGCTGCGGCCCGGCGCTTCGCCCAACCAGAACGGGATGTTGGGCGGCTGCCCCTGGGCATCTTCCACACGCACGCGGCCCGCTTCGATGCGCAGAATCCGGTACGAGGCGTTGCCGAGCTGGAACACGTCGCCCGCCAGGCTTTCGACGGCGAAGTCCTCATTGACGGTGCCAATCTGCACGCCTTGCGGCTCCAGCAGCACCGAGTAGTCGGCGTTGTCGGGAATCGTGCCGCCCGAAGTGAGCGCGACGAGCCGCGCGCCGCGCCGCGCGCGCAGCGTGTGGCTCACCACGTCGCGATGCAGATAAGCGGCGCGCGGCCCGTGACGGCTCGTGTAGCCCTCGGCGAGCATGCGCAGCACGGCGTCGAACTGCGCGCGCTCGAGCGCGGCCCACGGCGTGGCGCGCCGCGCGAGCGCGTAGAGTGCGTCTTCTTCCCAGGCCTCGCAGGCCACTTCCGCGACGATCTGCTGCGCGAGCACATCGAGCGGCGCATGCGGCGGCGCGAGGCGATCGAGTTCGCCGCGCCGCACGCTGTCGAGCAGCGCCGCGCATTCGATCAAGTCGTCGCGCGAAGTGGGAAAGAGCCGCCCCTTCGGCACGCCGCCAACCTGGTGGCCCGAACGGCCCACGCGCTGAAGGAAGGCCGCGATCGAGCGCGGTGAGCCGATCTGGCACACGAGATCGACGTCGCCGATATCGATGCCCAGTTCGAGCGACGCCGTCGCCACGAGCACGCGCAGATCGCCGCTCTTTAGCCGCTGCTCAGCGAGAAAACGATGCTCGCGCGCGAGGCTGCCGTGGTGCGCGGCTACGGCTTCGGCGCCCAGGCGGTCAGTGAGATGGCGCGCCACGCGCTCGGCCATGCGGCGCGTGTTGACGAACACGAGCGTGGTGCGGTGCATCGCGACGAGTTCGGCCATGCGGTCGTACACGCGCTCCCATACGTCGTTCGCCATCACGGCTTCGAGCGGCACGGGGGGAATTTCGATCGCGAGGTCGCGCTTGCGCGTATGGCCCACGTCGACGATCTCGCAGGCAGGCGGGTTTGCGTTCGGATCTTGTGCCGCTTCGCCCATGCCCACCAAAAAGCGCGCAACGGTTTCGATCGGCTTTTGCGTGGCCGAAAGCCCGATGCGCAGCAGGCGCGACCCGCACAACGCATCGAGCCGCTCGAGACTCAGCGCGAGATGGCAGCCGCGCTTGTTGCCCGCGAGCGCGTGAATTTCGTCGACGATCACACTGCGCGCGCTCGCCAGCATGCGGCGGCCCGACTCGGAGCCGAGCAGCACGTATAGCGATTCGGGCGTCGTTACGAGAATATGCGGCGCGCGTTTTCTGAGTGCCGCGCGTTCGGGCTGCGGCGTGTCGCCGGTGCGCACCGCGGTGCGGATTTCGACCGGCGGCAGGCCGAGGCGCGCGAGTTCCGTTGCGATGCCTTCGAGAGGCCGTTCGAGATTGAGCCGGATGTCGTTGGAGAGCGCTTTGAGCGGCGAAACGTAGACGACGAGCGTCGTGTCTGGCAGTGCGCCGCCGTTCGCGAGGCCTTCGCGTACAAGTTCGTCGAGCGCAGCGAGAAAGGCGGTGAGCGTTTTGCCCGAGCCCGTTGGAGCCGCCACCAGCGTCGCGCGACGGCTCGCGATGAGCGGCCATGCGGCGCGTTGCGCGGCGGTGGGCGCGTCGAAACTGCGCCGAAACCAGCCGGCCACGGCCGGATGAAAGCGCGCGAGCACGTCGCTGTTTGCGCCGTCGTGAGTGGCGGCGGTTGCAGGCGCGTGCGGATCGGATACGGGCGAAGACGTTGTCATGTGCGTGGCAGGCGGTAGAGGCGGCGGCATTGCACGTCTGCCAGTCTCGCAGCTTTCGTGCGCGCCTGCCAGGCGGGAGAGAGGCAGGGAGGGTGCGGGCCGACGTTCGGCAAGCGTCGCGCGAACGCAGTATTCTCGCCGCGTTGGACTTTCCCTCGACCCACGACGGAGTCATACCATGCGTTTCAACCCATTGGGCCGCACCGGCCTGTTCGTTTCGGAACTCTGCCTCGGCACGATGACCTTTGGCGGCGGCGCCGGCATCTGGAACCAGATCGGCGATCTTCAGCAGTCCGACGCCGAACGTCTCGTTGGGCGCGCGCTAGACGCAGGCGTCAATTTCATCGATACCGCCGACGTTTACTCGCAGGGCGTTTCCGAGCAGATCACCGGTCAGGCGCTGAAGAACCTCAAGGTCCCGCGCGAGCAGGTGGTGATCGCGACCAAAGTGTTCGGCGAAATGGGCCCGTCGCCGAACGAGCGCGGCGCCACGCGCTATCACATCATGGATGCCGTGAAGGCGAGCCTGAAGCGCCTGCAACTCGACCACATCGACCTCTACCAGATTCACGCCTTCGATCCCGTCACGCCTATCGAGGAGACGGTGCGCGCGCTCGATGCGCTCGTGCAGCAGGGGCACGTGCGTTACGCCGGCGTTTCGAACTGGGCGGCATGGCAGATCGTGAAGGCGCTCGGCATTGCGCAGCGCGAAGGGCTCGCGCGCTTCGAGTCGCTGCAGGCCTACTACACGATTGCGGGGCGTGATCTCGAACGCGAACTCGTGCCAATGCTGGAAAGCGAGGGCCTCGGGCTGATGGTCTGGAGTCCGCTCGCGGGCGGACTCCTGAGCGGCAAGTACGGGCGCGACCAGCAAGGAGAGGCGGGCAGCCGGCGCACGACCTTCGATTTTCCGCCCGTGAACCGCGAGCGCGCATGGGACTGCGTGGACGCGATGCGGCCGATCGCGCAGGCCAAAGGCGTGTCGGTCGCGCAGATCGCGCTCGCGTGGCTGCTGCATCAGAAGGCGGTGACATCGGTGATCATCGGTGCGAAGCGAGTCGATCAACTCGACGACAACATCGCCGCGACGAAAGTGAAGCTCAGTGTCGAGGAGCTAGGGGTGCTGGGCGAGGCGAGCGGATTGCCCGCGGAGTATCCGGGCTGGATGCTCGCGCGCCAAGGCGAGCAACGGCGCGCGCAACTCAGGCAATCGCGGCTGGAAGAGTGAGGCAGGGATGAAAAGCGCCGGCGGTGGAAGCCGCCGGCGCGATCCAGGCCTGTCAGCTCGCCGCCGAGACCTTCAGATGGTTCTTCACCGAAGTCACGCCCGAGACGCCTTCCACGACCTGCTTGGCGTTGTCGCGGTCCTCGGCGCTCGGGACGGTGCCGGTGAGCGAGACTACGCCCTTACGCGTCTTCACGTGGATGTGCTCGGACTTCACATTCTTCGCGCCGAGCAGTTCGGCCTTGACCTTGGTCGTGATGGTTGTGTCGTCAACGTGCTGGCCCACGGATTCCGAACTGCCCGAAGGCGCGGTGCTGTTCGTCGTGGTCTGCGCACCGGCCATCAGTGCGAACGTCATGCATGCGGCGCCAGCCGCGGTCTTGAGGATCAGAATGCGCTTCATGGCTACTCCCTTTCTGGTTGTGGTCATGGCTTCCCTCCGCAAGGTGCGTGCCTCGCCGCGTCCGTGCTCGCGCAGCGCGCCGTTGAAAGCCTTCCGGAAGCGGCCGGAGCTGCCCACTATGCGGGATCGCGGGCGATTCACGCGGTCACGGTTTTCTCCACCGGCCCGCGCAACAATTTTTCCGCACCTTTGTAAAAATCTCCACAACGGGGTCGGAAAAGAGGCTCGCATGGCCTCTGTTACAAGCCTCGATCCTTTTCAAAACAGGGTGTTGTAAAAACTGGCATGGCTGTTGCATGAGAGGGCTACCACTCAATTCAACAAAACGGGATTGCCATGCCTTCCATCGCGTTACACGCGCGCCAGCATCTGGCGCTCACGCCGCGTCTTCAGCAGGCGGTGAGGCTGCTGCAACTGTCGTCGCTCGAATTCCAGCAGGAACTGCGCGAAGCGCTCGACACCAATCCGTTCCTCGAATACGTTGCACCCGCCTCGGAGACGGGCGAGGCCGCCGAAGCGGCCGATGGCGCGGCGGGCATCGGCTCCGCGTCTGCGCCCGCGGCCGAAGCCCCCGCCATGGCGTCAGACGGCGCGGGCGAATCCGGCATCGATACCGGCATGGGGCAGGACGCTTCGCCGTACGGCGAGACGTCGTACGCCGAGAGCAGCTACAGCGACGAAGGCTCGGGCTACACCGCCGAGATGCCAACGCCTGGCGCCTTGCGCACGTCGAGCTATCGCGGCGGCGAGGACGGCGATTCCGAGGCATCCGACTGGGTGCGCGTGCCGGTTACGCTGCGCGAGCAGCTGCATGAGGCGTTGCGCCTCGCGCCGCTCGACGACCTCGACCGCATCGCAGCACAGATCGTGATCGAGGCGCTCGACGACGACGGCTATCTGCGCCAGGACCTCGCCGATCTCGCCGATGAAGACGGCGGGGGCGACACGCTCGACGAGGACCGTCTGCGTGTGGCGCTGCGCGTGGTGCAGACGCTCGACCGTCCCGGCATCGGCGCGCGTTCGCTCTCCGAATGCCTCGCGCTGCAACTCGATGCGATGCCTGACGACACGCCGCATCGCGAACTGGCGATGCAGATCGTCACGCAGCACCTCGAACGCCTCGCGCGCCGCGAACACGGCGAGCTGCAACGCCAGCTCGGCTGCGACGCCGCTTCGCTGCAGGCCGCGAGCGCACTCGTGCGCCGCCTCGATCCGAAGCCAGGCAACCACTATGGCCGCGCGGACGGCGGCTATGTCGTTCCCGACGTGATCGTGCGCCAGGTGCGCGGCAAGTGGGTGGTGAGCGTGAACCCGGCGATCGAGCCGCGCGCGCGCATCCACAAACTCTACGCGGAGATGTTCGCGCGCTCGGACCAGACGAGCCGCTCGCCGCTCGCGCAACAGCTGCAGGAAGCGCGCTGGCTGATCCGCAACGCGCACAAGCGCTGCGAGACGATCCTGCGCGTGGGCGAATGCATCGTCGCGCGCCAGAAGGCGTTCTTCCAGTACGGCGAAATTGCGCTGCGGCCCATGCTGCTGCGCGACGTCGCCGACGAACTGGGCCTGCACGAGTCGACCGTCTCGCGCGCCACGGGCAACAAGTACATGGCCACGCCGCGCGGTATCTTCGAGTTCAAGCGCTTCTTCCCGCGCGAACTCGAGACGCGCACGGGCGGCACATGCTCGGCGGCCGCGGTGCGCGCGCTCATCAAGGAAATGATCGACGCCGAAGATCCGCGCGATCCGCTTTCCGACGTCATCCTTACGCAGGAACTCGAAAAGCAGGGTGTGCAGGTGGCGCGCCGCACGGTCACGAAGTATCGGCAGATGATGAAGCTGCCAGCGGCGGAAATGCGCCGGCAGATTTGAGGCGCGCGGTTTCATCTGCGTGTCAAAAGACGGGGGAGGTCAGCGGCGCGTGACCGGCGTAATGCAACATTGTCTACACGTTGCATTGCGCGCGCCGCTTCAGTGTATTTCAGGCGGGCTTACCGTATTCTGGCTAGTCGATAGAATATGAGCCATTGCTCACATTCGATGCCCCGCGTTGCCCCGTTTCCTGCCACGACCCAAACGCCATGCGGCAAAAGTCGCACCGCGCCGCTAGAGGCGCGCAAGCGGCCCGTGCAGCGACGTTCCGCCGCCACCGTCGACGCGATACTCGAAGCCGCCGCCCGCATTCTCGAAAGCGCGGGCCTCGCCGGCTACACCACGAACGCCATCGCGGCGCGTGCGCGCGTGAGCGAGCGCATTCACGCGGCGCTCGTCGGCGCACTCGAACTCGCGGACGCGCCAGCAATCGACGACCGGCGGACCACCGCGCTCGACGTGATCGCGCATCGTGCGCGGCATGGTCGACGCGGCGGCCGAGCGCGGCGAAACCGACGCTCCGGCGCTGGAGGCGCGCGTCACGCGTGCCGCGATCGGCTATCTGTTGCGTACCGAGCGCGGCGCGTAGCGCATGCGGCCTTGTTTGCCAGCGACCGCGGTCTGGAGCGCTGCGCGTTCGCCGGAAGTGTGTTGCGTGATGCCGAGCCATCGTGCAACACGCCCCAGCGTGAGGCCATTGCAGAGCAGATTCAGTAGCACGAAGGCGGCGGCCATGGCGGCAGCGAACGCGCGGGTGTCGGGCGAAAGCGAGTCGTTGCGCGCGACGCAAACCGCGAGCGTGAGCGTGACGGGGCCGCGCACGCCGCCCCATGCGATCAGCCATTGATGCGTGCGCGGCAGCGGCTCACAGATGCCAAGGCGGCTAAACAGCGGCAAGAAGATCGTTAGGATGCCGAATCGGCTCAGAATGGCGGCCACGAGCGCGAGCCCGAGCGGGAGGGTGTCGCGTACGTTTAGTTCGTCGAGCAGGCCGGGCACGCGCGCCGACGCGAGCAGAAAGACAGCGGAGGAGGCGATGCCAGCCTGGTACGCCCATAGCTGGCGAAACAGGGCTTGGCTCGCGGCGGGGCGGCGTGCTCGCATGAGCCAGTTGGCCGCGAGTCCTGCGCACACGACAGCGGCTACGCCAGAAACGTGTAGCCAGTGCTCCGCAGCGGGATAGAGCAGCGTGGGCAGCGCGAGCGAGAGCGCGTATTCGGAAAAGGGCAGACTGCGCAGTGCGCTCGACGTGGTGACGAAAAGCGCTCCCGCGAGCGCCCCGAACATGCAGCCGCCGACGAGTGAAACGAGGAAGGCCGCGAGTGGATGGCCGTGCGTGTGCGCAGCGGACGGCGCGAGCGCCAGCGCGCTGGTCAGGAGTGTGGAGATGGCGATGGCGGCGGCATCGTTGAGCAGGCTTTCGCCCTCGATCAGCCGGATCAGACGTTCGGGCGCGCCGCTGTTGCGAAAGAGCCCGATTACGGTAGAAGGGTCCGTCGTGCTGACGATTGCGCCGAGCAGCAGGCACACGATCAGGCTCTCCCCGCTGCTGATCCAGGTAGCGAGGCCAACGCCTGCCGCGGCGGCCACCACCGCGCCGATCGCGAGCAAGAGAATAGGCGCGAGATCGGCGAGAAGACCGCGCGTATCGACCTGCAACGCCGCCTCGAAGAGGATGGGCGGCAAGAATAGCCAGAGATAGGCCTCGGGGGGAAGCGATGGCGTGAGGAACGGGACGACGCTCGAAGCGGTGAAGCCGGGTGCGAAGTGAGCCAAGGCGAGGTATCCGGTGCCGAGCAGCACGCCGGCGCTCGTCAGGCCGAATGAATCAGAGAGGCGAAATCGCTGCGCGGCGGCATGGCAGAGCGCGATGATGAGCAGCAGGACGCCGGTGCGGATGGTGAATTCGATTGCGGTTTGCAAAAGCAGGAAACTCCGATGTGCGGCTGGGCGGCGGGAGCGCGCGGTAGTGTCCGCAGCGCATCGATGCAGTATCTCGCTGCGTTGCAGCATTGGATGCTGATGTATATCAACTTTTCGCTGACGGAGTCATTACGACATCATTACGGGCTTTTACGAGCCAGATGACACGCAACGCCCGTCCCCGCCGGCCCTCAAAAGGTGTCCGGACACGGCGACGGCGTTTTTTTGGGGTGCGATGACTGGGGCTGCGCTTGATCCGCCGTGCGCGGCTAGCTCGCGCCGAGGCGCTCGATCAGCCCCATGGCCGCTGCCGGGTTGCGTTCCTTGAAGCCGCTGATGACGTAGAGATACACGTCGCGGCCGGCCTTCGCGGCGAGCGGCTTCGCGTAGGTGGCGAGATCGCCCGGTGATTCGCCGCGCGACCAGGCGAGCGCGCGCTGGGCCCAAAGGTCGAGGTCAGCGGGGGCGTAGCCCTGCGGGTGATCCTGCGCGGTTCCCATGATGCGGGCATAGACGAACGGCGCACTGGTGTCGCCGATCAGCGGGTAGCCGGAATCGCCGGAGATGACGATCGCCGCCTTGTGCTTGCGCGCGAGCGCGACGAATTCCGGCGTGCAAAAGCTCTCGTCGCGCACTTCGAGCGCGTGACGCAGCGGACGGCCTTCGGCCTCGCCCGGCAGCAGTTCGAGAAATCGTGCGTAGTCCTCTGGATCAAAGCGCTTGCCTGGCGTGATCTGCCAATTGATCGGTCCGAGCTTGTCGCGCAGGTTGAGTACACCACCGCTCAAGAAGCGCTCGATCGTGGCCCCGGCTTCGGCCAGCACGCGGCGATTCATCGCAAAGCGCGGAGCCTTCAGCGAGAACACGAAATCTTCGGGTGTTTCGTCGTGCCAGCGCGTGAAGCTTTCCGGGCGCTGCGCGCCATAGTAGGTGCTGTTGATTTCCAGCGTCGAGAGATGGCGGCTCGCATATTCCAGCTCGCGGCGCTGCGCGAGGCCGCTGGGGTAGAACGCGCCGCGCCAGGGCGCATAGATCCACCCGCCCACACCGACGCGAATCCGGCCGTGCCGGGTTTTTGAACTGGATGAGGGCGCCATCGGAAATCCGCCGTCGAAGCCGCGATGGCGCAGTGTAGCGCAGCGCTGGCCAGCGCCGCCGGTTAGCGTGCCGGCTTCGGATTTGCGAATTCATCTCGTTTTTTAGGCATAGTCCGATATTTTCTTGTGGGCTGTGAGGCTACTTTAGTCGTGTTGTGTCAGATAACCTCACAGGGACCATCAGATGTCTTCCCGCATATCTCCGGAACTCACCGACGCGCAGTGGCGCTCCATCGAGCCAATGTTTCACGAAATCCGCGCTGACGGTCGTCGTCGCGGGCGCCCAGCGCATAATCCTCGTCTTGTTTTTGCCGGCATCCTTTGGGTCCTGGCCACCGGCTCGGTCTGGTCGAAGTTGCCCGAGCAGTTTCCCGATTTCCGCACCTGCCATCGCCGTTTCAAGCTGTGGTTCGACGCTGGACTCGTGCATCACGCCATGGAGCGTCTGCACGGCCAGGAAGGCCTGGCCCTCTGCACGGCAATGACCGCACGCATGCAACCGTGGCGCGCGCCAGTT